>CAJPFN010000011.1 GCA_905339215.1 Rhizobiaceae bacterium | reverse complement strand
AACAGCCTACGCGCTGCCGGGCAAGATCCGGAAACTATCCTTGCGCGCGCCACCGCCGCCGAAGCGGTTGAGCGGCTTGCCACAGAGACCGAAAAAGCGGCGGCCCTCGGCGTGTTCGGGTCGCCGACCTTTGTGGTCGGCGGCGAGGTGTTCTGGGGGGATGACCGCCTCGACGATGCGATGTCGTGGCTCAGACACGGCCGCGTGATCTAGAATAGTCCGGAAAGCGGCCGGGTTCGCGTGCCCTGGACCAACACGTCGCGTTTGACCGGCGCGCGCAATCGAACGACGCTTCTTACGACCTCCTCAGGTCCTCAGCCGCCATCACTCCCTACCCTCACCCTTCGACTGCGGGTTCGAAGGCGGATGTTCCCCTGCCCAAGGTATCCGCGGTTTTGGCTGGACCGGCCTGAATCCTGTCCAACACCCGCCCGGCGCCGCGTGTCGACTTGGGCGCGAAGGCAGACTGGAGGGTGCGACAAACGGCCTCAGATAACCCGGTTTCTGATGGCCTCAATGGGCGCCGTTCCGCGGATATCCGCCACGCAAACTACAACGACACGCGCTGGCCGTCCCGCCTAAGCGGAAGTATCGTTGGCGGGAATACGTCGATTCCGCCATAGTGACGGACATTCCTGCTGGGCGCGCGAGTTCTCCGTAGGATAGCCGAGCGTCGAGACTCACTCTGACACGCATGAGTGGCGCCCGGTCGCGGTAGGATATGTCGAAGGCGGTTGTACAAGATAGCGAATCGGCGGCGGCGCGAAGATGCGGCGTGCGGGATCGTTTACTCGACGGCGCGGCGACACTCTTTCCCGGGTACTTCGCGCTCGTCATGGCCACCGGTGTGATTTCGATTGCCTGCCAGTTGCTCGGAATGCGGCCGGTCGCGTTGCTTCTAGTGGTGGTCAACTGGTTCTGTTACGCATCGCTGTGGACGCTGACCATTGTTCGGGCTCTTCGTTTTCGGACCCGGCTCGTCGAAGACATGTCCGACCATCAGCGTGCACCGGGCTTCTTCACCATCGTCGCCGGAACCTGCGTTCTCGGGACGCAGAACGTAGTCGTTCTGGGTGCGACAGGGTTGGGCACCGTGCTGTGGTGGTTCGGCCTCGGTCTCTGGTTCGTTGTCATGTACACGTTCTTCACGGCGGTCACCGCGCGTCGGCGCAAGCCGAGCCTGGCGCGCGGGATCAACGGAGCGTGGCTCATCGCCGCGGTTTCCACGCAAGCCGTCGTGGTACTGCGAGGCGTGATTGACACCGGCGCGCCGCCGCCCATCATCGTCCAATTCCAGGTGGTCGCAATGTTCATGATCGGCGCGATGCTCTATCTCGCCATCATCCCGCTAATTTTCTATAGGCTAACTTTCGTGCCGTTCGCGCACGGCGACTTCAGTCCGCCCTATTGGATCAATATGGGTGCGGTCGCGATCAGCGGGCTCGCGGGATCGATCCTGATCCTCCGCGGACAGGTCTGGCCGATCCTAGAGCCGCTGTTGCCGTTCCTGCGCGGCTTCACCTTCTTCTTCTGGGCGGTTGCCAGCTGGTGGATTCCGTTCCTTTTCGCCCTGATGAGTTGGCGCTACATCTGGAAACGCGACCGATTCCGCTACGAGCCCGCAGTGTGGGGAATGGTATTCCCCCTCGGCATGTATACGACATGCACCTACCAGTTCGATCGGGCCATGGGTTACGGCTTCCTTGATCCATTGCCCGATGTGCTTATCTACGTCGCCTTGTCGGCGTGGGCGCTCGCCACGTTCGGATTGCTACGTCGCTTGTGGGCGGTCGGCAATGCGACCTGAGCATCGCCGAGCAAGCCTTGCTCGGCGTCGGCTGCGTCCTATCGTTCCTCCTCGTCGCGGGATCGAAATCAGTAGTCGAGCATGTACTGCAATAGCATGACGACGGCGCCGCCGGCGTTGATTGCCCATCCGAAAGTCAGGATGCGAGCGAGCCAACCCCACATCTCTCGCTCCATGCCCAACGGGCTTCCACTGATGTTAAATGCACATCGCCACGTCGAAATCAGTATGAATCCGGTGTAAACAAGTGCGGCGGCGAGAAACGTTGTGAACACATATACGTTCACGAGCTTGTTCACTGCGACTGCAGAAAGGAACGCTCCACCGGTGGTGCTGACGAGGACGCCGTAGATCCAGTAGAGCCGCCACAGTGGGCCGTCTCCCCGCCAATAGCCGCGTAACTCATCCACTACGCCGTACCCAAGGACATTGGCTGACATCGGACCCTCCCGAATGTTCGCATCTTGGAATATATCAGTTTTTTATGGCAAGTGCACCGGCGATCTGTTGTTCGTGGAGTAGTGCTGTTACGAACGTTGGATCGAGGGAAAAAAGCAGGCGGATGACCCGGCGGGAGGTCATCCGCCCTAATTGAAAGCCGCTCGGCGAGGGATTCTCCGGGCGGCTCGCGTCGAGATGCCCACCGAGTGGGCAACCGACAATCGTGCCGCCCGTCAATAAGATCAATGACAGATGGACCTTTTCCGATGCGTGCCTTCGTCGCACGGAAGGGCGGGAATAGTGAATCTCCTGCGACGATTCGCGCAGTCGGTTGTTCCAGACCGCCGTTGACCCAGATAATGTCTACAGCAAATGTACCATTTTACCTTGTCGAACCGCATCGCTTCGTTTTCTCTCTCTCCTTCCAGGGGCGATGCCAAATTAGGCGGACGCGGCCGATGGCGCGCCCGCCTTTCTTCTCTGCCTCGCGACCAAGGGCCGCGTAGACGACCAACTGGCGTTTTGTCCTAAACTCTCCGCGATATCTCGCGGCCTCGCCGGAGCTTCAGCCAGGCCAGCGAGAGGAGCAATATGGCGGCGATAGCGGCTTGCGCCGCCAGCGTCTCGGCGACGGGGTATAGGCCGAGATAGAGCTGCAAGGCTGGAACGTCGGGGAACCAGGCGACAGGTGTCGCCGGAACGATGGCTGCCGTCTGGAGCCCCCGGATGCCGCTGCCAACGAGCATGACGCAAAGCACGGCGAGCAGCGCTCCCGTCACCCGGAAGAACGCCGCCACCGGCAGTTTCGCTTCCAGACCGAGCACTGCGTAGGCCGCGGCGGCGGTGAGCAGGCTGCCGGCGAGCAACCCGGCGAGCACGCCGGAAGTGGATGCGTCGATCAAAAGGGCCTCATAGAAGAGGACCGTTTCGAACCCCTCGCGGAATACGACGAGAAACGCCAGCGCAAACAGCGTCGTCCACCCGATGAGACCGCCTCCTGGACCGCCGGTTCCGCCGGCGGTTGCCTGCGTCCGGCGTCGGATCCCCGAAATCCAGTCGCCGACATAGGCCTTGCGGAAGATCCAGTGCGTCACGTAGATCAGCACCGCCGCCGCAGCGAGCGCCGTGATGCCTTCGAGGAGTTCGCGCTGGATCGTGGTCATCGCAAACAGCTTTCCGACCGCGAACCAGAGGGCGAGCGAGCCGGCGAGTGCGGCAGTGACGCCACCCGCCATTGGCCGGGCCCAGCCCTGCCTCCCCCGAGCCGCGATGCCGCTGGCCTTCAGGGCCCCGACCATGCCGGAAAGAACAAGGACGGCCTCCAGGCCTTCGCGCAACAGGATCGCCAGCGACTGAAGGAACGCGCCCGCCGGCGAAAGGCGCGTGTCGAGAACGGCCCTTGCCTCCGCCGCCGCCGATTTCAGTCTTGCGACTGCCGCGCGCACGTTCTCTTCCGCGGCCCGGGTGGCGATCACCCGGCCCAGCCCGGGCTCCTCCACGGTGCCTTCCCAGAAGCCGGACTCCATTCTCAGCGCCAGCGCCGGCGCGCGCGGCATCAGCCGTTGTTCGATGTCGGGATCGAAGAAGGAATAGGCCTCGAGCCGCTTCATCTCGGCTTCTTCCCAGTCGCCGGCGGCGACCGCCACGAGGACCTCGTCGAACAGTTCCGGCAACATCTCCATCGCCACTATGGGGCCGTTGGCGACCGCGCTCGACCCATAGGCGGCCACCACCAGGCCGGCCGCCTCCTGCGCCAGGGCTGCGACGGTCTCCTCGTCGCCCTTGGCGGCGATGATCGTCTTCAGTTCGCCGAGGATCTCCGTCAACCGCTCGAAGGCCTGCGGCGCGCGCGCGGCGAGATCGTGGGCCAGTTCTCCGGACAGCATTTCGGCGCGGTCGCGAAACAGCGTCGCCTCGAAATACTCGAATGGAATCGTGACGACGCCATCGCGGACGCCCTTGCTATACTCGACGGGAATGAGCCCGAGAAACCGCGCCAGCAGGCGGCTGCGGCGCTCGATCTCTTCAGGCCGCAGGCTGGTCGGCGCGTAGGTGGAGAGCGCGGCCTGCAACCGGTCCAGCAGCGCATCGAGGTCGGCGCCGCCTTGCGCCGCGGCGCTGTCGATGCGGGCCACGAGGTCGGCGATTCCGGCGGCAGGTCCGGCACCCAGGCGTTCGACCATGTTGGCGGCGAGAATGCGGTAAAGGCCGGCCGCGCGCGCCAGCGCCGCCGCGCGCTGTACGTCGAAGCCGTCGGCGAGATGTGACCTGGCTTCGGCGATCGCCCGGCGCAACTCGCTCGCGTAGATGCCGAGCAGTTCGGCTTCGACGATGCGCGCTGCCTCCGTCGCATCGAGGCGCCCGGCGAGCGCTTCCGCCATGGCGATGCCGGCGGCGGTGTCCTGCGCCGAGCGGGCGTATTCGCGGATGTTGAGCCAAGCCTGCGCCCGCACAAGGTCGCCGGCCGCAAGGCTGGCGAGCGCAGCGCGATAGGCGCCGCCGATCAGACCCGTCCAGATTCTTGCCCGCGCGGTCGCGGCCTCCGTCGGATCCCAGCGCGAAACGGCGCGGGCGAGCGCGGTCACCGCTTCCTGGATGCGAACCGCCTCCTCGGGAGCGGCCTTTCCGTAGCCGACCGAGAGCGGGCCGGCCCAAAGCCGCTTGATCCGCGTCAGGCGTTCCTCGACCTCGCGCCGGACAGTCTGATCCTGCGCCCTGAAAAGCCGCCGCTGGATCTGCGCGCTCTCTACGCGCAGCGATTCGGCGTCCTGCCAGGCGACGTCGGCCTGCCGCGCCGCGGCCATCTCGGCTGCCATGAGGGCAATCACGAGCAGGAGCACGGTGACGGCGTTTCGGATCACTGCCGGGCCTCGTCGGTTGCAGGCAGCGCGAATTCGGCCGCGGTGAGTTCGAATGGCGGAATGACAAGGTCCGTCTTCAGCGTGTTGTAGGCGAATTCCTGGGTTGCAACGCGATACCAGAGCCGCGCTTCCACGCGGAATGGCCCGGTGGCATCGGACGTAACGGCGACGTCGTAGCGCACGACGTCCTCGCCTTTCGGAGGGACGCCCGTGCGGACATGGGAAATCGCCGCGGTGATGAACGTCAGGTGGTCGGGGATGCGCTCGCCATCGGCATCGATGAAGTCCTCGCGCCAGATCACCGCGTCGGGATCGGTTTCGCCGCGCGTCGCATCGAAGGCACCGGAATGGTAGATCTCGGCGCCGGTGGCGTCACGGACGACGACTTCCAGCCACATGTACTTCTGGTCGATCACGCCGGTCGGCAGGTTGTGGCCGGCGCCGAGATTCTGCACGGCGATTCCGAAACGGAGCCGCCCCGGCGCGACCTCGCTGCCACGCAGTGCAAGCCCGGCTGCGGAGCGCAGCAGAGCCCGCGTGGCTTCGCCCTGTCTGGCGATCAGTTCGGTGTTCCTTGCGTCGCTCAATCCAGGAAGAATGCCCCCGCGCAGGAAGGTCAGGTTCGATCCGAGGCCGGTATTGAACATGAGGTAGTTGGCGCCGACGAAATTGTGCGCGTAGCGCTCGGGTTTGGCGAGGTCGCCGGAACGGATCTGCCGCACATAGGCGGCCGGATCGGGCGCCATGTGGCAATCCTGGCAGGTCACGCCGTTGCCCGCATACCAGCTGTCGCGCCATTCCGCGTGGGTCGTCTGCACGTGCTGCCGGCCCTCGACCTTCGACATCGAGGTGTCGTAGGTCTCCGTATGACAGCCGCCGCAGAAGTCTCCCTTGGCAATCAGCGCATTGGTCTCCTTAGCGCCGAAGGCACGAGCATGGTCGCGCGGCGCCGCGAGCAGCAGTGGATTTGACAGGCGGTCGGTTCCCTCGTTGATGGCGAGAGTCAGCGCGCCGTTCCCTTCCACGGGATCGGCATGGGTCGCCGTGTGGCACATGACGCAGGAGATGCCCTCGGTCTCGGCATCCGACGGCATGACCGATTTAAAGCGGTTAGTCCGGCCCGCCAGCACCTCGCCGGGTGCGTGGCAACCTTCGCAGAAGCGAGCCTTCTCGATCCCGTCCTTGTGCAGGTCCTCGTTGGCTTCGACGGCACGCTCGTAGACGGTATCCCGGCCGGCGATGGCATGCAGCGACGGGGCCCATTCCTCGAATTCGCGCGGATGACAGATGGCGCAGTCGGCGGCCGACTGAATTTTGGCCGGGTCCGCGAACCGGCCGTTCTCGGTCTGCATGCGCGATGGCCAGAACGGCCGTGGCAGGCCGGCATCGTCGGGCCCGAAGGGAAGCTGGTAGTACGGGATGTCCGCCAGGTCGACGCCCGGTTCCGGCGGCGGCGGCCAGAGAAGGCGCGCGCCTATGAGAAGGGCGATGCAGAGAACGGAGCTGACCGCGAGGAGTGGGGCATGATCCCTCACCTGATACTTCATGAGGCCTCGTGCCCCCGCCGCGCCATAGGGAGACGCCAATGCCTCATGGCGAGATGCGCGAACAGCGCCAACGTCGCCGCGAGCGCCCCCCAAAAGTGGACGAACGTCAGCACGCCGGTCGTCTCGAATCGCCAGAACCATAGGACGCCGACGAGATAGAGCGTCGTGGGTAACACCATCAGCAGACCCGTGGCGACGAGCAGGACATAGAGTGTAAGCAGAAACCAGCTCAGCCTGCGAAAAGCCTGGCGACTGGCGGTGCGCAGTCCCCTGCGGACGTGCCCGCCGATCCACGACGCGAAGACAACGGTGAACCCCAGGCCTAGAACGACATGTCCGGCAAGGACGACTTCGCCCGCATTCCAGTTGGCATCCGCCAGAAACTCCAGATAGAGCCCGGTGCCGAGCAGAATGGCGAAAGCGATCGACAGCAGCGACGAGCGGCCGATGCGGGGGCGTGAGGGCCGGTAGTCCATAGCCAACTGCCGGCATGCCGGTTCTGGCGGACGAATGGGGCCGGCCGAATTTCCGGTTCCCGGAGTCGCCATGACCATCCCCTTTCGGCCGACCGGCGCCGCGCTAACCGCGGATCTCCACACCGTTCTTCGCGGCGGCCTGAAGAACCATCGCGACAATACGATCGGCGATGTCCTGCGCTTCGTTGCCGAGCGCATCGGCCTCTTCCACGCCGAACTCGGCTCCGGCCTGCTCGCGGGCATAGGTGTCTTCCACGAGCCCAAGCAACTCCTCGAAACTCGCGGTGATGCGGCTGTCGAGATCGCCGTCGCTCGCCGCGACTACCGGAGAAATCGCCTCCGCGTACATCTTTCGGCAGCCGCTCATGATGCCGATAACGTCGACGAGCCGGCTGCGAGCGACGAAGGCGCCGATTTCGCCGGAGATGAACTGCGATTCCTTCCATTCGCCGAAATAGTCGCCGACGGTCGGCGTCATCACGGCGACGGACGTGAAAGCGTCCGCGCGGTTCGGCTTCCAGGAAGTCATGTCCGCCTCCAATGCCGTAGCCCAGAAGGCGAGCGCTCTGGCCGCTCCCAAGCCGAGATTGGCGTCGAACAGCATCTCGCCGCGGACTATCTTGCCGTCGCCATCGAGGTCGGCCGGCAGCCTGATTCCGGATTCGCTCATGCCCCAGAACAGAGGCTCGGTGATGCCGTGAAACAGGTTGCCCGGACGTGGGAGAACCGTGCCGTCCGGCAGTGTCAGGTCATACTCGGCTACATCTTCGCTTTCCGTCCCCGGATTTCCGGCGTCGAGGATGAGATCGTATTTCGCCATCTCCGGAATGCCGGCGACGATGCCTTCGATGGTCTCGTACCTGTTCGAGGCTTCGAGCCAGAGGTCGCGGACGTTAGCCACCTGCCTCGACAGTTCCGGCCCGCTTGCGGCCCAGGCGGCGGCGTAGTCGCCCTTGTGCGCTTCGATCGTCCCGGCATAGGTCGAAAGCGCTTGCTCGAGGAGCCCGGCCTGCGCCGACAAGGCACGGCTGTGCTCGAGGGTAAACTGCTTGACGTTCTCGAGTCCGCGCAACTCGGCATCGTTTTCCGCCCGGACTGGCCCCGGCGCGAGCAGAACGTACACAAACGCAGCGGCGACAAGATTCCCATTCCGGCCCATCGCAGCACTCCCTCTATGTTCACTGAACACGACAAGCCCCCGCGTGAAGTCGGGAGCAAGGTTCGAAGTTGCGAATGACTATCAACTGCGAGAGGTCGCCTATTTGCGCCAGCGCAATGTAGACAAAAAATGTCATATTATATGGCGACGTTTCCGGATGGGCGCCGGCGGCCATATGCATCCCGCTGCGACCGGAGCGGCCGGCCGCAGCGCGGCTAGAGTGAAGCAAACCACCTCCCGCCTCGTCGAAATCCCGCTGCCGAGTGGGCCGTCTCATCCTCCCGGAGACATGGCGAAGTCGCCACGGGAAACAGGATGCGGTGCGTCCCTTTCACGATCTCGCCTACGCCGCGCCGCCAAGCATGCCTGCAAGCGGCGTTCGCAGGCATGTCGGGCCTCTTGTGCCGATCAGAATTCCTTACGCATCTTCTGGTCGACCGACAGGGCACCCCCGCCGAACGCGGCGATCAATGCCGCGCCCGCCGCCCAGAAGAGCGAGGCGAGTTCGGCCTTCAGCTGCACGCCGGTCGGCCCGGCGAGGAAAGCCGCGCCACCATCGGAGAGCAGTCTCGCCTGCCCGACCGGGGTCAGAAGGTCGGGATTCGCCTTGAGATAGTCGATCCCCGCCTGGGTGAGAAACGCGTCGCCGTATGGATGGGTAGCATGAAACCAGTAAGTCACCAGCAACATGAAGGCGTTGGCCAACGCCGCGGGTCGGGTCAAGAAGCCGATTACGATCAGCAACCCGCCGACAAAATTGGTAATGGCCAGCAGCGGCGAAAAGAACCAACCCGGCCAGAAGCCGAGACCTTCGACGAAGCCGGAGAGCCCCATCGGGTTCTGGATTTTATGCCAGCCTTCAAACGCAAGCCAGCCGCCGATGACAATTCGGAAGGCGAGCCAGCCGAACGGCTGGGCGAAGCTGGAATAGAAGCCGGAAAGAAATGGTATGTAAAGCCGCTCCCGCGGCGTCCTGAAATCCTGTGTCATGATTGAATCCTCCCGTTCCGTAAGTTTTGCCGGAACGCAAGCAGAATAGACCTTCGCACGGGACACAGGCCTGCGACGTAGCCGCGCATAAAGTGCCCATCTCGGAGAGACCCATTGCCTCCATGCAGGCATTGGGAAGCAGGACCTTCCAATTGCCACCGAACCGAAGCGTCAGCACTCTGAATAAGAGCTGCTGTGGCCATCCGGTGCCGTCTGTTTGGCCTTCGCCGCAGCACGGGAACTCCCCTATCCGGAATTCTGCGGACGCCGATCAAACTTCGCCTAAGACATGGCGTCGTTGTACGGCAATCAGTTGCGGCATCCGGTTCCCAAGATGGATCGCACGACGTGCGGGCGCCATTGTCCGCATTTCGGGGAGTCGAGAACAGCGGATTGGCGGTCGAAACCGTCACATCATAGCTTTTTTCGTCGTGGCGCCGCGGTTTCGAAGTCGCGCTGGTCTAAGAAGCGAACGCACCATCTTGTCCGCGACAGCCTGCCACACTTCTCTAAGTGAGTGATCAATCACTAGTATGGTGTGAAAAGGTCGCACCGGAGAACAGACATGCCACGTTCTCGTCTCACCGGGGTACTCTCCGCGGCGGCAGCCGTCTTCGGGCTGCTGACGGTCGCCTCGGGCGGAATGGCGCTGTTTGGAAGCGGAGCGACACGGGAAGCCTACGGTTCCGTCGTACCGTTTGTCCTCTGGTTCAATTTCCTCTCGGGGTTCGCGTATCTGCTGGCCGCCTATGGCCTGTATACGGGCCGGCGGTGGGGTGGCGCGCTTGCGGTCTTCATCGCGACGACAACGGTGCTGGTCTTCCTGGCGTTCGGAGTGGCGGTCGCCCTTGGCGTTCCTTTTGAAATGCGCACGGTCGCCGCAATGTCCATCCGATCCGCCTTCTGGCTCGGCGTCGCCTGATACGCCATGACGGGCCGGTCGCAGCATGCGACGCTGCGGAGGAGATAAAATGGAATGTGGTCGTAGGAATATCTCGGCGGGTCTCTTCGCCATGGCCTTCTTCATGGCATACGGATTCCTGCTCGTTTACCTCCGGGATTTCGCGACGGGCAAGGAGGACTGGATCGCGGGTTACGCGGTTCATCCGCACTTCGAAGCCCGCCTCGCCCATGTGCACGGCAATCTGTTCGCGCTTCTCAACATCCTGTTCGGCTACCTCATTCTGAAGCTCCCCGTCGGCGGCAGCCTCGCGCGGTGGTCGTCGTGGCTTGCGCTCGCTGGTTTGCTTATGCCGCTTGGCATCCTGGGCGAGGTCTATCTTGCCACGCCGCCTTGGCCGGTCCTCATAGGCGCGGCGTCGATGCTGATCTCGGCGGTTGTCCTGGCGACCGCCACGCTCCGCCGCGATCATTCGGCGGGGTAGCGGCTTGACGGCACGTCGACCACCCAGCGCGGATCTGCCGGCCAAAAAGGCGCGAACCCGGCTTCCGGCGACTGAAAGAAAGGCGCAGATCGTCGAAATGACGCTCCGGCTTGCCGCCGAACTGGGGCCGGGCGCCGTAACCACCGAGCGTATTGCCGAGAGGCTGGGCATCAGCCAGCCTGCAATATTCCGGCACTTCCCGCGCAAGGGTATGGTCTGGTCGGCAGCCGCAACCCTGCTCGGCGAGGAGATGAAAAAGGCGTGGGATGCGGTCCAGGGTGGCCTGCCCGCGGAACGTCGCCTGCGGGCCCTGGCCCTCGCCCATCTTGCCTATGTCGAAAGCACGCCGGGACTACTGGCGATCTTGTTTTCGCGTGAACTGCATACCGAAAACGAAGCGCTGAGGACGGGCTTGGCGGTAAACCAGAGACGATTCCAGGCGAGACTGGCGAGTATTGTCCTGGAGGGATCCAAAAACGGACGATTCCGCGAAAACCTCGATCCGTCGGATACCGCCTTTCTCGTAATCGCCGTTGTTCAGTCTGTGGCGATGCGCTGGTCGCTGTCCGCCAAACGCTTCTCACTGATCGCGGAAGGCGAGCGGCTGATTGATGCGCTGATGAGAGGTTTTCTCCGATGAATAGCAACGACGGAGCGGGAGGTATTGAGGCCTATCGTTGCCCGTCGATCAGCGCGGTCTCACGGGAAATTCGATTCCAAAAGTATACTATTTGCGCGGGCGCAGAGAATACATCAGTCCCCTCACGGTCCCGAATCTGCCGAGAAAAGATGCGACGACTCAGCGCGCCAATCACACGACGTTTCCTAGCATGTCTGTCCTATCAGATTCGTTCTGTCTGCGACGGTTCCGGCCACGAACGCTGTGAAGCCTCCCGTAGTCCCAGCTGGATTCGGCTTATCACAGACCCGACGCCAATTCGTGCTTCGTCCGGCTGGTAGCTCCCAGCCAGACTAGCGCTCCGGCAGCGATCGCGAGCCAGGGAAGTAGCAGGACATTGAGCATCTGCCAGCCCAACACCTGAAGTAGCGCCGCGGCGCCGAATGAACAGGCGAGGCCGACGGCGAAGATGGTCATGTCGTTGGTCGCCTGGGCGCGGCCCCGCTCTGCGGGAGCATAGGTAGTCGTCAGCAGCGTCGTGCCGCCGATGTAGAGGAAGTTCCAACCGACCCCGAGCAGGATCAGAGCGCCCGCGAATGAATTGAAGCCGGTACCCGTGAGCGTCATGACGACATGCCCCATCAGGATCAGCACACCCGACAGCATGATCCGCAGCACGCCGAAACGAGCGATCAGCGATCCCGTGAAGAAGGACGGCAGGAACATGCCGAGCACGTGGAGTTGGATGACCGTCGCCGCCGATGATAAGTCATGGTGATGGTGGACCATGGCGAGCGGCGTTGCCGTCATCGCGAGGATCATCACACCGTAGCCGGTGGCCGCTCCGAAGAGAGCGACGAGATAAGCGGGCTGCGACACGATCCGCGACAGCGGACGGGCCGCTGCCGTTGCCTCGGTGGGCGCGGCAGCCGGTGGGATGCGGAGCGCGAGGAGGATTGCCACCGCCATCATCGAGACGATCGAAAGCAGGACGAAGGACCCCGCATAGGCTGGTCCGAAAAGGTCGGCGCCGAGGCGTCCCACCATCGGCCCCGCGAAAGCTGCGACGATACCGCCCGCGAGCACCAGGGAGATGGCGCGGGGGCGGAATGCGTCGTCGGCCACCTCTCCGGCAGCAAAGCGGTAGAACTGCGCGAAGGCCTGATAGGCGCCAACAAGGAAGGTGCCGAGCGAAAGCAGGAGGAGCGACCCCGCCCATATACCCGCCGCCGCCGCCAGTCCGCCGCATGCGCCCAGCAGTGCCCCTCCGACGAAGCCCGCACGCCTGCCGACCTGCGTCATCCACATCGATGCCGGGAGCGTCGCCACGGCCGTGCCGAGAAACATCGCCGCGATCGGCATGGTCGCCAGTTCAGGCCGCGAGGCGATCATTCCACCGGCGAGCCCACCCACCGTCATCACCATGACGGATGCGGTCTGGAACAGCGCCTGTGCGCTCGCCAGCACCACCACCTGGCCGTGCATACGCGATGTCATCAGAACACCAGTATCTTTTCGGCAGCGAGCGTCGCGGCGGCAAGCTCATCCATGGTGCTTCGGCGGGGTCCTTCGACCAGTTCCTGTTCCGAGATGCCGCGCGCGTCCATGCAGGTGCCGCACAGCATGACCTCGCCCTTGGCCGCTATCAGGCGCTTCAGCATCCGTTCGAGGTTATAGTAGCCATCGGGGGTCTTCTGTTTGGCCTTCGCTGCGAGGACCGCGTCGGCCATCAGGAAGACGCTGACCTTTCCGTCCGGATCGGCCTTTGCGAGGGCGTTGGCGAGGCGGAGACCGTTGTAGCAGCGCTCGGTGCCATAAGGCGGGTCGTTGAGGATGAGTAGCGTTCTGGTTGGCATGGTCTTGCTCCGGTGACGAGTGACATGGTAGTCTACATTCAATAATTATGTTGAATGAATTATCGAGGCTCTCCGGCGGTGTCAATCTCCAATCCCAAGCAGGCGCTCTACGAGCAGTTCGCGCAGGTGGCAAAGGCGTTCGGTAACCCGCAACGGCTCGAACTGGTGGAGCATCTCGCGCAGGGCCCGCGCAGCGTCGAGGCTTTGGCTGTGAAGCTCTCGCTTCCGATCGCCAACGTCTCGCAGCACCTACAGGCGATGCGCCGTGCGGGCCTGGTCAGCTCCGAGCGGGAGGGTAAGTTCGTCAACTACCGCCTTGCGGACAACGGTGTTCTAGTTGCCTTCGCCGCCATCCGTTCGGTGGCAGAGAGGCATTCTGCTGAGGTCGAGCGGGTGGTCCGCGGATGGTTCGACCGTCGCGACGACATGGAGCCCATCTCGCGCGAGGAGCTTGCGGCGCGGATGGTCGACGGGGCGGTCACGGTCATCGACGTCCGTCCACCGGACGAATACGCGCTCGGCCATCTTCCAGGCGCAATCAACATCCCGCTTTCGGAGATTGAAGCTATGTCCGAAGAATTCCAGCCGGGCCGCGAGGTGGTTGCCTATTGCCGAGGACCTTGGTGCGTCATGTCCTTCGAGGCGGTTGCCGCACTCCGCCGAAAGGGCCTTCGCGCCCGCAGGCTGGAAGACGGACTACCGGAATGGAAAGCGGCAGGCCTATCGTTTGAAGTCAGCGCTTGATCGGACGGTGGCCACGCGCCCTTGACGATCCGGCGAAGCGATCACCACTGCACGAAAGGGTGTCTGCTCACGAATATCCAAAGCCAGAAGCGGTCAGTCCATACACGGTCCCGCTCCTGGCGAATGGCAACGCACCTCACACCGGCCATTGGGGATAGCGGTGTCACCGCCGGATGGCCTCCATCGACGACAGAGAGGTGTTGAGTCCGTCATCGCGGGCGCGATCACGGAGGATTGGGTGCCCTGGCCCGCTGCAGAATGTATGCAGTTATTCCGCAAATTTTACGCAGACAGTGAACGCCGGATCGACGTTGAGCCCTCCCGCCGCGATCGGTTCTCCGCATTCGATGCAGAGCCCGAACTCGCCTTGCTCGATGCGCTTCGGGGCTTGCTGGATGATGACGCGGCCGTCGCTTTGCTGGTCGAGTTCGACCGGCACGCTCCAGGACGCGTTCTCCGCGTCGAGCGTCTCGATCTCCGTCAGTTCCTGTTCGAGGCGCGGTCGCAAGGGCGCGACCCGAGCTGACTGTTCAAGCGCGTCCATCGGCGTAGTGAATATGCCGGTCAGAGAAACATCAAGACTGGAACCTTGCAGCGCCGGACCATGGATTCCGTCGTCGAGCCGATGACGAGGCTGCGGATGCGCGAATGGCCGTAGGCGCCCATCACCAGTAGGCCGACGCCCTCCGCCTCGACATGCACGGCGATGAAGTCGTCCGGCTCTCCCTGAAGCAGCCGCCCCTCGACATCGAAACCGGCCTCGTGCAGGCGGCGCACGGGCGCGTCGAGCCGCGTCCGGTTCTCGGCCGTGTCGGTCGGCGCGGTTGGCGCTCCTGCCGCCGTCGAACGCGATAATGAAGCGCTCGAACGGCCTGTGGGCGCGCGCCGCCTCGAGCACCGACCGGGTGGAGGCCTGCACCACGCGCTCGAGGTTCGAGCCGAGATGGAGCTTGGCGAAGTCGGCCGCCTCGCCGCGCTTGCCGATGACCACCAGCTGGGCGTCCTTCTCCAGATCGGCGAGCCCTTCAGGAGGTCGCCATGGCGAATCCTGATCTCCACCCTTTTGATGGCTTCGGCGGCGATCATCGTCCTGGCGCTCTCCAGCAGGGCGTGGCCCCTGGCCTGGGCGAGTTTTGCCTGCCGACGTCGAGGCGGGTATGCTCGTCGAGCAGCGCCGCCCGCTGGTCGACGTCCAGGCCGACAGTCGGCAGACGTTTTCGGCATAGGCAGAGCCGTCGAAGAAGGCGAGTATCTTGGTCATATGCGTTCCTCCCTCATTGGCCGGCCAGGCTGTCGCACGTGCCCGGTCTGTCGTGGGTGGCAAGCTTGTCGACCAGCGTCGCGCTCGCCTCGTTCATGCCGATCACCTCCACCTCGGCGCACTATCGGCGGAATTTCAGGATGGCGGTGTCGACCGGGCCTACCCCGGTCAGGTCCCATATATGCGAGCAGCCGACGTCGATGCGCACCGCTTCCACCGCTTCCTTGAATTCGAGCGCCTTGAGGAAGTTCTCCGCCGACGCGAAGAAGACCTAGCCTTCGACGACATAGGACCGCTCCCGGCCGTCCGGCGACAGCGTTGAAGTCACCCGGAAGACCTGCCCCACCTTGAAGGTGAAGAATAGGCCGGAGAGCAGCGCACCCAGCAGCACGCCGATAGCGAGGTTGCGGGTGAAGACGACCGCCGCGATCGTTGCCAGCATCGCCGCCGAGGAACGGCGCGGATGGCCGTGCAGGTTCCTGATCGAGGCCAAGGAGAAGGTGCCGACCGAGTCCATCATCATGATGGCGACGGGTGCGGCCATTGGGATGACCGAAACCCAGTCGCCGACGCCCGTCGAGCTGACCATACACGGCCCCGATGCCGGCTGTTGGCGATACTTCGCATAGCCATCGCTTCCGGCGGTGGGTAGCGACAGATCGCAACAGCACGTCGTGCGCGCGGAGCGTTGCGCCTCGTTCACAGAGATCGATACGAAGCGCCATTCGCCGGTCATCTCCCGACGCACCGCGCCACGGTGCGATCAGACGCATGATGACCTTGAAGTACATCACCGGCCTGTCCGACCTCTCTACCGAAGGAGAACCGCGATGAGGGGAACCAAAATCCTCTGGGGGCAGATCGTCATCATAGGACTGATCGTGCTGACCGTGATTTGGTGCGCCACGCAATGGACGGCGTGGCGGCTGGGATTCCAGCCACAGCTCGGGACGCCCTGGCTTGTGCTCGCCGGTTGGCCGGTCTATTACCCGCCAGCCTTTTTCCTGTGGTGGTTCTCTTACGACGCCTACGCGCGGTCCATCTTT
Source organism: Rhizobiaceae bacterium (assembly GCA_905339215.1). Lineage (GTDB taxonomy): Bacteria > Pseudomonadota > Alphaproteobacteria > Rhizobiales > Rhizobiaceae > DUSC01. The sequence continues at coordinate 102,579 of CAJPFN010000011.1, read as the reverse complement.
CACGAGGGCGCAATCATCGCGGCGTCAGGAGGCTTCATCTCCGTTGCCGTCGCCATTCTCATGTCGGTGCTGCGCGCCCGGGAGAGCGACGACGTCGAGACCTACGGTTCCGCCCGCTGGGCGACGCCGGCCGAGATCAGGGAAGCGAGGCTGCTCGGACCAGACGGCGTCGTCCTCGGCCGTTACGACCGTGACTACCTCCGCCACGACGGCCCCGAGCATGTCCTGTGCTTTGCGCCCACGCGGTCGGGCAAAGGCGTCGGCCTCGTCGTTCCCTCGCTGCTTACCTGGCCGGGCTCTGCGATCGTTCACGACATCAAGGGTGAGAACTGGCAACTCACCGCGGGCTTCCGCGCGAAACATGGCCGCGTCCTGCTGTTCGACCCGACCAACGCCCAGTCCGCAGCCTACAACCCGCTCCTCGAGGTACGCCGCGGCGAGGGGGAAGTTCGGGGCGTCCAGAACATCGCCGACATCCTGGTCGATCCCGAGGGCTCGCTCGAGCGGCGCAATCATTGGGAGAAGACCTCTCACTCCTTGCTGGTCGGCGCCATTCTCCATGTGCTCTACGCCGAGAAGGACAAGACGCTCGCTGGCGTCGCGAACTTCCTGTCCGACCCCGCCCGCTCGATCGAGGCGACGCTCGCCGCCATGATGAAGACACGCCACCTGGGCGATGCGGGTCCCCACCCAGTCGTGGCCTCTGCCGCGCGCGAGTTGCTCAACAAGTCCGACAATGAACGGTCAGGCGTTCTGAGCACCGCGATGAGCTTCCTCGGACTCTACCGCGATCCGGTCGTGGCGGCGGTGACGTCGCGGTGTGATTGGCGCATCGACGAGATCGTAGCGGCCGATCGCCCGACGACGCTCTACCTCGTCGTGCCGCCATCGGACATCAACCGGACCAAGCCGCTGGTACGTCTCTTGCTCAATCAGATCGGCCGGCGCCTCACCGAGGATCTCAACGCCAAGTCGAGCCGTCACCGTCTGCTGCTATTGCTCGACGAGTTCCCCGCGCTTGGCCGCCTCGATTTCTTCGAGTCGGCGCTGGCCTTCATGGCCGGTTACGGCCTCAAGTCGTTCCTCATCGCCCAGTCACTCAACCAGATCGAGCGGGCCTACGGGCCCAACAACTCAATCCTCGACAATTGTCACGTCCGCGTCTCCTTCGCGACCAACGACGAGCGGACGGCCAAACGTGTATCGGACGCGCTCGGCACCGCCACCGAAATGCGGGCGATGAAAAACTATGCCGGCCATCGCCTCTCGCCCTGGCTCGGCCACCTGATGGTGTCGCGCCAGGAGACGGCGCGCCCGCTGCTGACCCCCGGTGAGGTCATGCAACTCCCGCAAGGCGACGAGATCGTCATGGTCGCTGGAATCCATCCCATCCGCGCACGTAAGGCGCGCTACTACGAGGACGGCCGCTTCAAGGAACGCATCCTGCCGCCGCCCGGGCTCCAGCATCGACATGCTACGGCTGAGGACGACTGGAGTGGTCTGGGACTGCCCGAGCGCCCGGACCTCGCAGCTCGCGATCTCTCCTCCATGGTGTCGGTCGCTGACGAGGATCCGACCGAATCCGAGAAACGCCGGCAGCCCGAGCTCAGCAGCAAGGCCGTGCCTGAGCCCAGCCCAACTGCTGACAACGAATTCGACGTCGATCCTGACGCCGATGACGAGGCGGCGATCCTCGCTCAAAACCTCAATCGCTCGATGCAGAGGATCGCGCGGCAGGCCGATCTCGATCCTGGCGACGGCATGCTGTGAGGCCCGCCATGGCGAAACCCGGCAAGAAGCAGCGGCTCTCCATCTATCTCGATCCGCCGGTGATGAAGGCGCTGGTGGAGCATGCCGCCCGCCGCGACCTGTCGCGCTCGCTGGTTGCAGAGGCCGCCATCGCATCCTTCCTCTCGCCCGACGCCGCCGAGCGGCAGGAAGCGGCGATGACCAAACGGCTCGACCAGATCGACCGGCGACTCAATCGACTGGAACGGGATCTCGGCATCTCGGTCGAGACACTCGCGGTGTTCGTGCGCTTCTGGCTGACCACAACGCCACAGCTACCAGAGCCGGCTCAGGCGGCGGCGCGCGCCCAGTCGGGCAAGCGCTACGATGCCTTCGTGGCTGCGCTCGGCCGCCGGCTCGCGCAGGGACCCAAGCTGCGGAACGAGATTCCCGAAGACGTCATGCCCACGCCCGATTCGTCGGCGAGCGGCTCAGAATAGGCTGACGCCGAACGGTCACTTCCGCCGTCCCCCTGTAATTCCACGCCAGGGTACGACGGCCGCTCGAAGCTTGTTGCCACCGGCCCGTTCCTGCCTTTTCTACTCATCCCCGATCCAGGGCCCCCGTCGTGCGGGCCCACAAGCGGAGTGGGGACGACGTGGTTGTTTCTTCCAGGGAATCGGTGGCGGTCGAACGCGGCACGCGCATGCTGCGCACCGCCTTGGGCCCGGCCGTCGCCAGGTTCCTGGACGATCCTGCGATCGTCGAGGTGATGCTCAACCCCGACGGGCGGCTCTGGATCGACCGACTGGCGAGTGGCCTTGCCGATACCGGCGAGCAGCTATCGCCCACGGACGGCGAACGCATCATCCGCCTAGTCGCGCACCATGTCGGTGCCGAAGTCCATTCTGGTGCGCCACGCGTTTCCGCCGAGTTGCCCGGAACGGGGGAGCGCTTCGAGGGGTTGCTGCCGCCGGTGGTTGCGGCACCCGCCTTTGCGATCCGCAAGCCCGCTGTCGCGGTGTTCTCGCTCGCGGACTATGTGGCGGCTGGCATCATGTCCGATGGGCAGGCCGACGCGCTGCGCCGGGCCGTCACCGACCGGCAGAATATCCTCGTTGCCGGCGGCACGTCGACCGGCAAGACGACGCTGACGAACGCCCTTCTAGCCGAGGTCGCCCGCACTGGCGATCGTGTCGTTCTCATCGAAGACACCCGTGAACTGCAATGCGCCGCGCCCAACCTCGTGGCGTTGCGCACCCAGGACGGCATCGTTTCCCTGTCCGAGCTCGTCCGCTCCTCCCTTCGGCTACGGCCCGATCGGATCCCAATCGGGGAGGTGCGCGGCGCCGAGGCACTCGACCTGTTGAAAGCCTGGTCGACCGGCCATCCGGGCGGCATCGGCACCATCCATGCGGGCACTGCTATGGGCGCCCTGCGGCGTCTCGAGCAACTCATCCAGGAAGCCATCGTCACCGTGCCGCGTGCGCTCATCGCCGAGACGATCGACGTCATCGCCGTACTCTCGGGTCGCGGCTCGGCTCGGCGGCTCGCCGAGCTCGTCCACGTCACCGGGCTCGGAGCGACTGGCGACTACGTCCTTGCCCCCACGATCACGTCCCCCGAACCCAACGGAGCCCCGCAATGACAATGACCCTGCCCACCCGCGCGCGCCTTGCGGCGACCGCGCTCGCCACTTCGCTCACCGTCGTCACGACGAAAGCCGCCTACGCGGCCGGCTCTTCCATGCCCTGGGAGGAGCCGCTGCAGCAGATCCTCGAATCGATCGAAGGGCCGGTCGCCAAGATCATCGCGGTGATCATCATCATCGTCACCGGCCTGACGCTCGCCTTCGGCGACACCTCGGGCGGCTTCAGGCGGCTTGTCCAGATCGTCTTCGGTCTTTCGATCGCCTTCGCGGCCAGTTCCTTCTTCCTTTCCTTCTTCAGCTTCGGCGGCGGGGCCGTGATCTGATGGAAGAAGTTCCGGGTTTCTCCGCGCCCGTCCGTCGGGCTCTGACCGAGCCGATCCTGCTCGGTGGCGCCCCACGCTCCGTCGCGATCCTCAACGGCACGCTGGCCGCCGCGCTCGGTCTCGGCCTCCGGCTCTGGATCGTCGGCATCGTGCTCTGGGCGATCGGTCATCTGGCCGCCGTCTGGGCGGCCGGGCGAGATCCGCTCTTCGTCGAGGTCGTGCGCCGGCATCTGCGCATCCCCGCGCATCTCGGATTGTGAGGTGCCGCGATGATGAACCTCGCAGAATATCGGCGCACCGGCGCGCGCCTCGCGGATTACCTTCCATGGGCCGCCCTAGTCGGCCAGGGCGTCGTCCTCAACAAGGACGGCAGTTTCCAGCGCTCGGCAAAGTTCCGCGGACCCGATCTCGACAGTTCGGTGCCGGCCGAACTGGTCGGCGTCGCCGGCCGTCTCAACAACGCCTTCCGCCGCCTCGGCTCGGGCTGGAGCGTCTTCGTCGAGGCGCAACGGCACCAGGCCGCGACCTATCCGCGAAGCACATTCCCCGATGCCGCCTCGGGCTTGGTCGATGCCGAGCGCAAAGCCGATTTCGAGGAGGCTGGCAGCCATTTCGAGTCGAGCTACTTCCTCACCATCGTCTATCTGCCGCCGGCCGAGGATTCCGCGCGCGCCGAGACCTGGCTCTACGAGGGCCGCGAGCAGACCGGGGTCAACCCCTGGGAGATCCTGCGCGGCTTCGTCGATCGCACCGATCGCGTGCTGGCGCTGCTCGACGGCTTCATGCCCGAATGCCGCTGGCTCGATGACGCCGAGACGCTGACCTACCTACATTCGACGATCTCGACCAAGCGCCACCAAGTCCGCGTCCCCGAGGCGCCCATGTATCTAGACGCGCTGCTGGCGGATCAGCCGCTCGCCGGGGGGCTGGAGCCGCGTCTGGGCGACACACATCTGCGCATCCTCACCATTATCGGTTTCCCGGCCGAGACCACGCCCGGCATTCTCGACGAGCTCAACCGTCTGGCCTTTCCCTACCGCTGGTCGACGCGCGCCATCCTGCTCGACAAGACCGACGCCACGCGGCTGGTGACGAAGATCCGCCGCCAGTGGTTCGCCAAGCGCAAGTCCGTTGCGGCGATCGTCAAGGAGGTGCTGACCAACGAGGCCTCCGTGTTGGTCGACACGGATGCGGTGAACAAGGCGGCCGACGCGGACCTCGCCCTTCAGGAACTCGGCGCCGACTATGCCGGCGAAGCCTATGTCACTGCGACCATCACGGTCTGGGATGCGAACGCACGGATCGCCGACGAAAAGCTGCGGCTGGTCGAGAAGGTCATCCAGGGCCGTGACTTCACCGGCATGATCGAGACCATCAACGCGGTCGATGCCTGGCTCGGCACGCTGCCCGGCCATCTCTACGCCAATGTGCGCCAGCCGCCCATTTCGACATTGAATCTCGCGCACATGATCCCCCTTAGTGCCGTGTGGGCGGGGCCGGAACGGGACGAGCACTTCCAGGCACCCCCGCTGCTTTTCGGCAGAACGGAAGGCTCGACCCCGTTCCGGTTGTCGCTCCATGTCGGCGACGTCGGCCACACCCTCGTCGTCGGCCCGACCGGCGCGGGTAAGTCGGTGCTGCTGGCGCTCATGGCGCTCCAGTTCCGGCGCTACGAGCGCGCGCAGGTCTTCGTCTTCGACTTCGGCGGCTCGATCCGAACCGCCGCACTCGCCATGGGCGGCGACTGGCACGATCTCGGCGGCGAACTCACCGAGGGGACAGAGACCTCCGTCTCGCTCCAGCCTCTTGCAGGGATCACACATACGCCGGAGCGGGCATGGGCGGCCGACTGGATCGTCGCCATCCTTACCCGCGAGGGCGTGACCGTTACGCCCGAAGTCAAGGAACACATCTGGACGGCGCTGACCTCGCTCGCCTCGGCGCCCGTCGAGGAGCGGACCATCACCGGGCTGACGATACTGCTCCAGTCCAACGACCTGAAGCGCGCGCTCCAGCCCTATTGCGTCGGCGGTCCCTATGGACGGCTGCTCGACGCCGAGGCGGAAAGCGTCGGTCAGGCCTCGGTCCTGGCCTTCGAGACCGAAGGTCTGCTCGGCACCGGCGCGGCGCCGGCCGTGCTCGCCTATCTCTTCCATCGTATTGCCGGCCGCCTCGACGGTCGGCCGACGCTGGTCATCGTCGACGAGGGCTGGCTGGCGCTCAGCGATCCGGGGTTTTCCAGGCAACTCGCCGAATGGCTGGTCACGCTGCGCAAGAAGAACGCCTCGGTTATCTTCGCCACCCAGTCGCTGGCCCAGCTCGAGAAGAGCACGATCGCGGCCGAGATCATCGACTCCTGCCACACCCGCATCCTGCTGCCGAACGACCGGGCGATCGAGCCGCAGATCACCGCCATCTATCGGCGCTTTGGATTGAACGACCGGCAGATCGAGATCATCGCCCGGGCCATACCCAAGCGCGACTACTACGCGCAATCCCGCCGCGGCAACCGTCTGTTCGAGCTCGGTCTCGGCGAAGTAGCGCTGACGCTTTGCGCCGCCTCTGCCAAGTCCGACCACGCCCGGATCGAAGAGGTGCTTGCAGAGCATGGGCGGGAGGACTTCCTCGCCGCCTGGCTGCGCGCCCACAACCTCGACTGGGCGGCCGACCTCATCCCCGACCTCACCAACCTCGACGCGCTGACGCCGGCGCTCGAACAACTCATAGAGGAGCTCTCCCCATGACCCGTCGTCGCTCGCGCACCTATGCCGTGCTACTCGCCGCCACCATCCTGTCGGTGCCGGCGGCGCTCTCGCCCGTCGCTGTTGCGCCCGCCTATGCCCTGTTCGGCTTTGGGCGGATCGTCTTCGACCCCTCCAACTACGCCGAGAACGTCCTCCAGGCCGCGAGGGCCCTGGAGCAGATCAACAACCAGATCCAGAGCCTCCAGAACGAGGCTCAGATACTGATCAACCAGGCGCGCAATTTGGCGAGCCTGCCGTACTCGTCGCTCCAGCAGATTCAGCAGTCCGTCCAGCGGACGCAGGAGCTCTTGGGAGAGGCCCAGCGCATTGCCTTCGACGTCCAGCAGATCGACCAGATCTTCTCGCAGCAATACGCCAACATGGACATCTCCGCCTCCGACCAGCAGCTCATCGAGCTGGCTCGCGAGCGATGGGGCAACACGGTTGGCGCCTTGCAGGACGCCATGCGCGTGCAGGCTGGCGTCGTCGGCAACATCGAAACGCAGCGCGCCGAACTCTCCAACCTCGTCGGCGAAAGTCAGGGCGCGACCGGCGCGTTGCAAGCAACCCAAGTCGGCAATCAGATCCTCGCCCTTCAGGCCCAGCAGCTCGCCGACCTGACGGCGCTGCTCGCCGCCAACGGTCGCGCCGATGCCCTCACGGCGGCGGAGCAGGCCGCTGCCGCCGAACAGGGCCGTGAGCAGCGCCGCCGCTTCCTCGAGCCCGGCTCCGGATACCAGCCCGGCAACGCGCAGATGTTCCCGAGCGGCAACTGAGCTGGATCAGGAGGTGATGATGGACGGCAAGATCCTTGCGCGCCTGGCGTTCGCGATGGTGCTGGCCGTGGCAGTCACGGCCGCGGCGGTACACCGTGCGCGCGAGGACCTCTCGGAAGCCGCTCGCCCATCTCCCACCCTGCGCAGCGAGACGCCGCGCGCCGATCCGCTACGCAAGAGGCTCCGGCGCTGCCAGCAGATGGGCGAGGCCGCGACGCGCGATTCCGGCTGCCTCGCTGCCTGGGACGAGAACCGCCTCCGCTTCCTGTCGCCCGCAGGAGGGAACTAGGCCATGGAAGGCACCGGGGTCATCGATCGCTTCCTGGAGGTTTTCACCTCCTATATCGACAGCGGCTTCGGCCTGCTCGGCGGCGAGGTCTCGTTCATCGCCTCGACACTGATCGTCATCGACGTGACGCTCGCCGCGCTGTTCTGGGCCTGGGGCGCCGACGAGGACATTCTAGCGCGACTGGTCAAGAAGACGATCTTCGTCGGGATATTCGCCTATCTGATTTCCAACTGGAACGGCTTGGCGCGGATCATTTTCGATTCCTTCGCCGGGCTTGGCCTGATGGCATCCGGCACAGGCTTCACCGTCGCCGATCTCATGCGCCCCGGGCGCGTCGCCCAGACAGGCCTCGATGCCGGCCGGCCACTGCTTGAATCTATCTCCGGCTTAATGGGCTACTGGAGCTTCTTCGAGAACTTCATCCAGATCGCCTGCCTGCTCCTCGCCTGGGTGCTCGTCCTGCTCGCCTTCTTCATCCTCGCCGTCCAGCTCTTCGTCACACTCATAGAGTTCAAGCTGACGACACTCGCCGGCTTCGTGCTGATCCCCTTCGGCCTGTTCAGCCAGTCGGCCTTCATGGCCGAGCGCGTGCTCGGCAATGTCATCTCCTCTGGAGTCAAGATCCTGGTCCTCGCCGTCATCATCGGCATCGGCTCGACCCTGTTCGGCGAGTTCACGTCCGGCTTCGGCGGTGAACAGCCAACCATCGACGACGCGATGGCGATCGTCCTGGCGGCACTCTCACTGCTGGGCCTAGGCATATTCGGGCCGGGTATCGCCAACGGCATCGTCTCCGGCGGCCCGCAGCTCGGCGCAGGCGCCGCGGTCGGGACCGGCCTTGCCGTAGGAGGCGCGGCCGTCGCCGCCGGTGGCGCCACCATGCTTGCCGCCAAGGGCGGCCGCGCGGCCTGGTCGGCCGGAAGCGCCGCGCTGCGCGGCGGCACCGCGCTCGCCGGCGGCGCTTCCACGGCCTATTCGCTGGCCTCGGCCGGCGAGGGCGGGACGGCAGGCGTTGCCTCGGGGCTCGGCGGCGTCGCGCGCGCTGCGGGCGGAGCGACAGTCTCGCCGCTCGGGCGGGTCACCTCACGCGTCTCCGAAAGCCTCCGCTCCTCCTTCGACGCCGGCGGCAAGGCGGCATTCGAGGCCACAGGCGGATCGTCCTCGATGGGGACCGTCGGCGGCTCGTCCCAGCCAGCAGCGCCCTCCGATCCAACCGATGGTCCGCCTGCCTGGGCCAGTCGCATGAAGCGCGGCGGCGCGATGAGCCACGGCGTCATGGCGGCGGCCCACGCAGTCCGCTCCGGCGACAACCACGGCGGCGGCGCCTCCGTCAGCCTCTCCGAAAGAGATAGATCATGACCTTCTTCAAGCGATCCACGACACACTATGGCAAGACGCCGGAACCCGAGACGCCTTACCAGCGCGCCGCCCAGGTCTGGGATGAGCGCATCGGCTCGGCCCGCGTCCAGGCGCGGAACTGGCGGCTCATGGCCTTCGGCTGCCTGATCCTGTCAGCCGGTTTTGCCAGCGCCCTGGTCTGGCAATCGGCGCGAGGCACTGTCGTGCCCTGGGTGGTCGAGGTTGATCGCACCGGCGAGGCCCGCGCCGTCGAACCCGCCACCGCCGACTATCGGCCTACCGATCCGCAGATCGCCTTCCATCTCGCCCGCTTCATCGAGCAGGTCCGCGGCCTGCCGGCCGACGCAATCGTCGTGCGGCAGAACTGGTTGAGGGCCTATGAGTTCACGACCGATCGGGGTGCTGTCGCCCTCAACGACTATGCGCGATCCGCCGATCCGTTCAGCCGCGTCGGACGCCAGCAGGTCGCCGTCGAGGTCTCAAGCGTGATCCGCGCCTCGCCGGACTCGTTCCGCGTCGCCTGGACGGAACGCCGCTACGAGAACGGCCAGCTCGCCGGCACCGAACGCTGGACCGCCATTCTCACCGTCGTCATCCAGCCGCCGCGCGACGCCGAGCGTCTGCGCCGCAATCCCCTGGGTGTCTTCGTCAATGCCATCAACTGGTCAAAGGAGCTTGGTCAATGACCAGACCGACGATCCGTCGAGCCGATGTTCCGGCTTTCCGCAAATCCGCTTCCACGCTTGGCGTGCTCGTCGTGTCCACGCTGACGCTCGCGGCCTGCGCCACGGCACCGACGCCGCCGCAGATCAGCTATGACGTCGACGTCCCGCCATTGCCGGCGGTCGCCGTCAGCACCGGCGATGCCACGCCGCGGCCGATTCTCGTGCCGCCGGCGTGGACGCCCTCCAAGGGCGGCGATCCCGCGAGCACGCCGACTGGCCGCGTCGAGAACGCCAACATCGCCGCACGGGTCGAGCCCCGCAAGGAAGGCTACTTCAACGCCATCCAGATCTATCCCTGGAGCGAAGGCGCCCTCTATCAGGTCTATGCCGCTCCCGGCCAGATAACCAACATTGCGCTGGAACCCGGCGAGAGCCTTACCGGCGCCGGCCCGATCGCCGCCGGCGACACGGCACGCTGGATCATCGGTGACACCGAATCCGGCTCGGGCGCGACGCGTCGCGTCCATGTCCTGGTGAAGCCGACCCGCACCGACATCACCACCAATCTGGTGATCACGACGGATCGCCGCACCTACATGATCGAGCTGCGCGCCAGCGAAAAGCCCTACATGCCGGCGGTTGCCTGGGCCTATCCGCAGGTCGCGTCATCGCGCCCCAACGTTCCCGCCGCGCCGATCATCCCGGTCCAGGCGGCGCGCAACTATCGCTATGGCCTGACCGGCGACACCCCGCCCTGGCGGCCGGTCTCGGTCTATGACGACGGTCGCCGCGTCTATGTCGAGTTTCCGCGCGGGATCGTCCAGGGCGAAATGCCGCCGATCTTCGTCATCAGCTCGAACGGCGAGCCCGAGATCGCCAACAGTCGAATCCACCAGAACGTGCAGATCGTCGACCGGCTGTTCGGCGCCGCGGAATTGCGGCTCGGCAGCGGCAAGCAGCAGCAGACCGTCAGGATCGTGCGAACCGATGGGGTGAGGAGCGGTCCCCGAAGGGGGATGCGAAGCTCCGGTGGAGCTTCGCAAGCGGCGAACGCCCGTAGCCATAGCGGAGGGCCCTCAACATGACCGACACGGACGCCGGGAAGGAGAACGAGGTGCGCGCCGCGACGCAGGAGCCTGCCGGCGCGATGCGACTGCGGGCCGACACCCCGCGCGTGACGCGCATCTCGCGCCGCGTGCTGGCTGGACTCGGCCTGGCCGCCGGTCTTGGCGTCGGCGGCGCGCTGATCTATGCGCTCCAGACCGCCGATCGCCGGCAGAGCCAGGAGGAGCTCTTCACGACCGACCGAAGGCAGACTGCCGACGGCTTGCAGGGCCTGCCTTCCGACTACAGCGGCATACCCCAACTCGGCCCGCCGCTTCCGGGCGATCTCGGCGGCCCGATCGTCCGCGCCCGTGACAAAGGACGTGGGGTCCCGGCCGAGGTCGTTCCAGTGGCGCAGCTCGATCCCGAAGAGCAGCGTCGTCTCGCCGAGATGGAAGCCGCGCGCACCAGCGGGATATTTTTCCAGACCCGAGCCCCGGCAGCATCGGGACTGCCGAGCTTCCAGCCCACGCTTGGCGGCGCACAGCCGGCTATCGGCGGGTCAGGAAGCCGGGATCGGCAGCTCGCCTTCCTCAATGCCGAGGTCGATCGCCGCACCGTCGCACCCGACCGCGTGGCCGCGCCGGCCTCACCCTTCGTGCTGCAAGCCGGCTCCGTGATTCCCGCGGCGCTCATCACCGGCATCCGCTCCGATCTTCCGGGGCAGATCACCGCGCAGGTGACCCAGCACATTTACGACAGCCCCACCGGCAGCATCCTTCTCGTTCCGCAGGGCACCCGTCTGATCGGCGAATACGACAATGGCGTCGCTTTCGGCCAGCGCCGCGTCCTCCTCGTGTGGACCCGACTGATCTTCCCGAACGGCCGCTCCATCGTGCTGGAGCGCCAGCCCGGTGCGGCTACCGACGGCTATGCCGGGCTGGAGGACGGCACCGACTATCATTGGTGGGATCTGATCAAGGCGGCCGGCCTCTCCACGCTGCTCGCCGCCGGCGCGGAGCTGACGATGGACGACGAAGATCGGCTCATCGCGGCAATCCGCAGCGGCGCCCAGGACACGATCAACGATGCCGGTCAGCAGATCATCCAGCGGCAATTGCAGGTCGCGCCGACGCTTACCATCCGGCCCGGCTTCCCGGTCCGGGTGATCGTCACGCGAGATCTCGTGCTTGAACCCTATGGAGCAAACCGATGACGAAACTCAAGCTCGGCGCGATTCAGGACGACGAACCGATCAAGATCACCGTGAAGTTGCCGGCGGCGCTGCACCGTGACCTCCTGAACTTTGCGGATTATTTGAACAGTCAACATGTCCTTATCTCACAAACAGGGGGTGAACCATGCCGTGTCTGAGGCTCGGTCGGCTGCCGAAGGTTGGCGCGGTCCGCATGACCATCATCCTGCCGGAGCCGCTCAAGGAGGAACTCGACCAGTATGCGGCCGAACACAGCCGGCTGTACGAGCCCGTGGACACCGCAGCGCTGATTCCTCACATGCTGGAAGCCTTCGTCCGTTCGGATCGCGGCTGGTGCAGCCGTAAGGCGAAGGCCGGCCGTGCCCGTCAGCGAGGGGCTTCTCCAGCCAGCGGTACGACGCGGAGCAGTGCCGAAGGCGATGACTCCGCCTGAACCTGTCCTATTCGCTCCCAATGGCGATCGTATCGGCCAGCTTTGCCAGTTCCTGAGAGCAGACCTTACCGGCGACTACGCTGGAGGTTGCGGTTGCGCCATGCGAACCCGCTTGACGCTCTTGCTAGGCGACATGAGCTGCAACCCAGACCAGCCTGATCACTGCCTTTGGCGGCTCGTTAAAATCGCTTGCTATCGGAACGCGCGCTCCGACACGTAGAACAGCCATTCGCCGATCAGCGTGGGCGTGCCGTCCTCTTTTTCGAGCACGACGTCCTGCTTAAGGATCACGCCGCCGGAATTGTGCGGGCGCGCTTCGCTGACGCGAATCCGGGCGCGAAACGGCGCGCCCACGGGCAGCGGTGCAACGAAACGCAGCCTGTCAAAGCCATAGTTGAGGGCGTGGTTGGCATCGATGCCGGTGAACCCCGTCACGGTCTCGCCGAACAACCGCGTCAGGTTGGCGACCTGCAGGAAACCGGGAACGATGGTGCCGCCATAGGGCGCCTCTCGCGCGGCGCGCTCCGGATCGAGGTGGAGCCACTCGCCCTCGCCGTCGCCGGAAACCTCCGCGTATTGGTTCACCGTCTCCTGGTCGATGACCCGCCAAGAAGAGACGCTCTCCTGCCCGACAAAGCTGCTCAACTGGCGCAGGCTTTCGGCGCCGCGCTGGGTGTTCATCATACTGCGATCCTCGCTTTTCAATTCTTGCTCGCGTCGACCACGACCCGCGTCCAGATCGCGGTGAGGCAGTCGGCGAGACGTTCGGGATGGTTGGCCCAGTGCCGCAGGCTGGGCGTGCGGGCGGTAAAGATGTTGCTCAGCAGTTCGTCGGCCATGGCGACGAGGGCCCGCGCGCGCAGCACCTTCTCGTCGCTCGGCAGGTCTCCGGGCATGTTCGCGGCGATGATCAGCGACCATCGGTGATTCATCTGGTCGTGCCACAGCGCGAAATCCGGCCGCTCCCGCGCGAGCGACGCCTGACCGGCGAGGAAGGCGGCATTGCGGGCATAGAGAGCCATATAGAACGAATTGGTGATGGCGACCCGCTGGTAGAGACTCCGCCCGCGCAGACGCGGCCTCAGCTTGTAGACCGCCGTCCAGAACATGCGGTAGACGGCGACGGCGACCTTGGAGCGGTCCGCGTAATAGAGATAGAACGTGCCGCGGGCGATGTCGGCGCCCGCGCAAACGGCATCTACGGTCAGTCCCTCATACCCCTTGGCCGCAAGCTCCTGCGCCGCAGCAGCGAGGATCTTCGCACGCGTGCGGGCGCGCTTAGGGCGGCCCCGCATCGATTCCTCACGGCTTGCCAGCAGCTCGACGAAGTCGATTGCGGCGTCGGGCAGGCTGTCGGCAGCCGTGACTTCGATCCCCCTGGACATGAATCGTATATTGACTCGATCGGTAAATGACGTCAATGTCATTACTGACGATAGCGTCATTAATTGAAACGGGATCGATGAGTCAAGGAAGAGCGCCAGTAAGGTTCGAGAACGTCTCGCGCCGCTTCGGGGACGTCGTCGCGCTGGACGGCTTCGACCTGGAGATCGCGGCGGGCGAGTTCGTCACCCTTCTCGGGCCGAGCGGATCCGGCAAGACCACCGCTCTGAACATCCTCGCCGGCTTCGACCGCGCCACTTCGGGCGAAGTCTTCATCGGCGACCGCGCCGTCGGCAGCCTGCCGCCCGAGAAGCGCAATGTCGGCATGGTCTTCCAGAGTTTCGCGCTGTTCCCGCATATGAGCGTCTTCGACAACGTCGCTTTCCCGCTGCGCATGCGGAAGGTGGCCAGGCAGGAGATCGCCGGCCGGGTCGCCCGTGCCCTCGAGATGGTCCGCCTCGGCGGCTACGGCGACCGCCGGCCAGCGGCGCTGTCGGGCGGGCAGCGGCAGCGCGTCGCCCTGGCCCGCGCCGTGGTCGCCGAGCCGCCCGTCCTGCTCATGGACGAGAGCCTCTCGGCGCTCGACCTGAAGCTGCGCGAGGACCTCCAGGAGGAGATCCGCCGCCTCCATCACCAGCTCGGCACGACCGTGGTCTTCGTCACCCACGACCAGGGCGAGGCGCTGACGCTGTCGGACCGGATCGCCCTGATGAACCGCGGCAGGATCTGCCAGTTCGACACGCCGACGGCGCTCTACGACCGTCCGGTCAGCCGCTTTGTCGCCGATTTCATCGGCCGCACCAACATCATACCCGTCGACGACGGCGCCGGCCATGTCGCGGCGCTCGGCCTCGCTCTCGATGCCCGGCCGGTCAATGCGGTCAGCCTCCGCCCGGAGAAGCTGCGTCGTGCCCTGCATGCGGGCGACCTGTCCTTCGACGCGGTCGTCGAGGACGTCGCCTTCCACGGTGCCACGGTGGAGAGCCGGCTGCGCTCGCCGACCGGTTTCGTCCTGCGCATGTCGGAAACGCGGTCGGGGCCGCTGCCGCCGCCGTCGTCCGGCGAAACAACCAGGGTCGGCTTCGCCGCGGGCGACGCCGTGCCTCTTTTTGACTGAAGCGTCCAATGGGAGAAGTGTCATGATCAGAACTACGAGAAGAAGCGTCCTGGCAGCGGCGGCGCTGCTGCCGCTGTTCGCCGGCGCGGCCGTCGCCGAGGATGTCGAGCTGACCTATGCCGGGTCGGGCGGCGGACTCGCGCAGGTGATGGACATGCTGTTCGACAAGCCCTTCACCGAAAAGACCGGCGTGCGCATCAAGCCGCTGGCCACCACTGACCGCGTCTCGGCGATGCGCGCCATGATGCAGGCCGGCAACCCGATCTGGGACGTCGCCGAGCTCACGCCCGTCGAATACGCCACCGCTTCGCTCGAAGGCTGGCTGGAAGAGATCGACTGGGCTGCGGTCGACCCGAACAACCTCCTGCCCGCCGACGCCAAGCTCAAGGACGGCGGCGTCGCCGCGACCTACTCGACCATCCTCGCCCAGCGCACCGACAAGCTGCCCGAGGGCAAGAAGATGACCTCGTGGGCCGACTTCTGGGACGTCGCCACCTTCCCCGGCCCGCGGGCGCTCCAGGATTCGGTGCTCGACAACCTCGAATTCGCCCTTCTTGCCGACGGCGTCGCGGCGAAGGAGGTCTATGCGGTCCTCTCCACGCCCGAGGGCGTCGACCGCGCCTTCGCCAAGCTCGACCAGATCAAGCCGCATATCGTCGCCTGGTGGACCGCGGGTGCGCAGCCGGTGCAGATGCTCTCCGATGGCGAGGTCAACTACACCTCGGCATGGAACGGCCGCATCACGCAACTGAAGAAGGAAGGCGTTCCTGTCGAGGCCGTGTGGAACGGCGGCGGCTTGAAGCCCTCCTATGTCGGCATCCTCAAGGGCACCAAGCACAAGGCCGAGGCCCAGCAGTATGTCTCCTTCATGATCACCGACCCGGTGCGTAGCGCCGAGTTCGCCAAGATGGTCGCCTATCCGGGCATGGTGAAGGGGCTCTACGACCACATGGACGCCGAGGCCGGCCGCGAGCTGCCGACCTATCCCGAAAACCTCGCCGGCCAGTTCGTCACCGACGCCGTGTTCTGGGCCAAGAACATGGATGCGCTCCAGGAGCGCTGGCAGGAGTGGTTGCTCGACTGAGCCTGAGCACCGACCGGCGGCGCGTCTGCGGCGCGCCGCCGCCCTTTCCTCGATCCGTGAACGCGATGAGCATCGGTCCCCGCCTCACCCTCGTGCCCGCTGTCGCGCTGGCCTTGCTGCTGTTTGCCGTGCCGGTGGCGTTCGTGCTGCGCGAGGCGCTGTTCGCGCCCGACCTCTCGCTGGCTCATTTCGAGCGCTTCTTCACGCGCGGCGTCTACATCGCCGTCTTCGAGAAGACGCTGGCAGTCTCCGCCGCCGTTTCCACGATCTGCCTGCTCGCCGGCTATCCGATGGCGCTGTTCATCGTCACCCGTCCGCCGCGCTGGCGCCCGCTGCTGCTGTTCCTCGTGCTCGTGCCGCTGTGGATGAGCATCCTGGTGCGCACCTATGCATGGATGGTGGTGCTGGGCCGCGAGGGCATCGTCAACAACCTGCTCCAGTGGCTCGGCCTCACCGACGCGCCGGCGACGCTGCTCTTCACCACCGGCGCCGTCTACGTCGCCATGGTGCAGATCCTCCTGCCGATCATGGTCGTCACCTGCTATTCGGCCATGACCGAGATCGACCCGGGGCTGGTCAGGGCGGCGCGCGTCTTCGGCGCCGGGCCGTTTCGGGCGTTCCGCGAGGTGTTCCTGCCGCTCAGCCTCGAAGGCGCGGTCACCGGCTGGTCGGTGACCTTCATCCTGTCGATGGGCTTCTTCATCGTGCCGGCGCTGGTCGGCGGCCGCAAGGACATGCTTCTCGGCAACATGATCGTCAACCAGGTCGGCCAGGGCAACTGGGGTTTCGCCGCGGTCATGGCGATCGTCCTTCTCGCCTCGACCGTGGCGCTCCTCGGCCTCGTCCGCCTGGTGGCGTCGCGCTTCCTCTATTCGCCGCGGGAGGAGCAGGCATGAAGCTGCGTCTCCTCGCCGCGCTCCTCTTCGCCGCCGGCGTCCTCTTCCTGTTCTTCCCGATCCTGATCGTGGCGCCGATGTCGTTCAGCGGCGACCGCTTCCTCGGCTTTCCGCCGAAGAGCTGGGGAATCGTCTGGTACCGCGCCTATTTCAGCGATCCGGTCTGGCTCGCCGCCACCTGGCGTTCGCTGCGCATCGCCGCCATGGCGAGCCTGATCGCCACGCTCGCCGGCACCGCCAGCGTCGTCGGCCTGGCGAAGGTGCCGCCGCGCTGGCGCGCCGGGATCAGCGGGCTGCTGCTGGCGCCGGCGATCGTGCCCAACGTCATCGTCGCGCTCGGCGTCTTCATCCTCGCGGTGCGCTTCGGCGGCACCGACAGCGAGGCGACGCTGGTGCTCGCCCATGCCGCGATCGGCCTGCCCTTCGTCGTCATGATCGTCGGCGGCGCCTACCGGCAGAGCGATCCGCTGCTGGAGAAGGCGGCGCGCGTCTGCGGCGCCGGGCCGTTGCGCGCCTTCTGGACCGCGACCGTGCCGCCGCTGGCGCCGGCGATTCTCGCCGCCGGCATCTTCGCCTTCTTCGTCTCCTTCGACGAGCTGGTCATCGCGCTGTTCCTCATGGGCGGCGCCGAGACGCTGCCGGTGCGCATCTGGAACGACCTGCGTTTCGAGATCAACCCGACCATCGCGGCGATCTCAACCTTATTCGTCGTCGTCACCGCGCTGGCCATGGGGCTGGCGGAATATCTGCGCGCCCGCGCCACCAGAAGACAGGGAAACACCTGATGTTCAAATACGAAAAGTCCGACGGCATCGCCGTGCTGACCCTCGACAATCCGCCGGTCAACGTGCTGACGCCCGAGGCGCACCGGCAGCTCTACGGTATCCTGCGCGATTTCTATTCCGACCCGGACGTCCGCTGCGGCATCTGGACCGGCGCCGGCGACCGCGCCTTCTGCGCCGGCGACGACGTCAAGTCGGAACGCCGCGAGCGCACGACAGCCGAGATCGTCCAGCGCCATCTCATGCCGCGCCGCGACGACGATCCGGACGAATATCCCGGCTGGGAATCCGACATCCTCCACCTGCGCCGCACCAAGCCGATGATCGCCGCCGTCAACGGCGCCTGCATGGGCCAGGGAATGATCTATCTCCTGCTCCTGACCGACCTGCGCATCGCCGTGCCGAAGGCCCGCTTCGGCATACCCGAGATCGCCTACGGCATGCCCGGCGCCGGCGGCGTCACCCGCCTCGGCCGCCAGATCCCGCAGACAGCCGCGCTCTGGCTGGCGCTGACCGGCGAGCCGATCGACGCCGAGGAGGCGCGCCGCTGCTTCCTGGTCAACGAGGTGGTCGAGCCGGAGAAGCTGATGGCGCGCGCCCGCCAGGTCGCGGCGCGCATCGCCTCTCTGCCGCCGATGGCCGTGCGCGTCGAGCTGGAAGGCTTCTACCGCAGTCTGGATCTGAGCCGCGACGACGCCATGGCGCTCGCCGGTCACATGTACCAGCTGGTGCGCGCCACCATGGACAAGACACCCCCGCTCGCCAAGAAGGACGGCAAGGAATGACGATCGATCCCGGCATCGCCGAAATCCAGAAGATCACCGAACAGCTCGCCGCGACGGCCTTTCCCGTCTCGATCGGCGCCTTCGTCGCCGAGCGCGCCGCCACCATGGGCGACGCGCCGGCCGCCGTCTGGTTCGAGGACGGGCTGACCCTTTCCTACGCCGACCTCAACGAGCGCTCCGACGCGCTCGCCGCCGCCCTTCTGGCGCGCGGCATCCGAAAGGGCGCCCATGTCGCCCTGATGATGTCGAACGTCCCCGAGTTCGTGCTCTCCTGGTTCGCGCTGGCCAAGCTCGGCGCCGTGCTGGTACCGGTGAACACGGCCTACACCAGCACCGAACTCGACTTCCTGCTCAACCAGTCCGACAGCCAGGCGCTGATCGTCGACGCCGCGCTGCTGCCGGCCTTCGAGGGCATGACCCGGCGGCCGTCCTGCCTCGACAACGAGCGCGTCTTCGTCCGCGGCGGCGGCGCGCCCTACGTTTCGCTCGACGGGCTGCTCGAGGAGAAGCGTGTCTGGACCGCGCCCTGGCCGGTCGTCTCCACCGACCTCGCCAGCCTGCAGTACACGTCGGGCACCACCGGCTTCCCCAAGGGCTGCATGCTCACCCACGACTACTGGCTGCTGCTCGCCTTCTCGGCCGCGGGCGGCATGGGCGCGGACCAGGTGCGCAGCTCTCTGCTCTGGGCGCCGTTCTTCTACATGGATCCGCAGTGGCAGCTGATGATGACCATGCAGCTCGGCGGCACAGCCTATGTGGCGAAGCGCATGAGCCTGACCCGCTTCTTCGGCTGGGTCCGCGACCTCGCCATCAACTACACCTACTTCCCCGAGGCCGCGCTGAAGTCGCTGCCGCCGAGCGAAGCCGACAAGAAGATGTCGCTGCGCTACATCAACGCCTTCGGCTGGAGCCCGGCGTCGATCCGCGAGGCGGAGGAGCGCTTCGGCGTCGTCGCCCGCGATTCCTTCGGCATGACCGAGATCGGCGCCGGCATGCTGATGCCGGCCGCCGCCGTCCACAAGCTCGACAGCCGCTCCTGCGGCGTGCCCGCGCCCTTCCGCGAGACCCGCGTCGTCGGCGAGGACGGCCGCGAATGTGCCGTCGGCGAGGCGGGCGAGCTGCAGATCCGCGGCCGCTCGATCCTGCTCGGCTACTACAAGCGCCCCGACGCCAACGCCGACAGCTTCGACGGCGACTGGTTCCGCACCGGCGACCTCTTCATCCGCGACGCGGACGGCTATCTCAACATCGTCGGCCGCATCAAGGACATGGTCCGCCGCTCCTCCGAAAACATCTCCGCCCGCGAGGTGGAGGCGGTGCTCGAGGAGCTGCCGGAGGTCGAGGAAGCCGCCGTCGTTCCCGTGCCCGACGCGCTGCGCAAGGAGGAGGTCAAGGCCTATCTCAAGCTGAAGCCGGGCGTCGACCGCGCCGCCTTCTCGCTGGACAGGCTCTTCGACCACTGCAAGCAGAGTCTCGCCGCCTTCAAGGTGCCGCGCTATATCGGCTTCGTCGACGACTACCCGCGCACGCCCTCGCACAAGATCGCCAAGCAGAAGCTGATCGCCGCCGCCGGCGACCTGCGCTCCGGCGCCTACGACCGCGTCGACGGCGTTTGGCGATAGCGGATCGAAAACAAGATCGCCCATAGCGAATGCTCCTTCGGTCGCCTGCGACTCGGTGTGAAAGATCCGGGACAGCAATGACCGGGTTCGGTCATGAAATCGGGCAGACCTACTCCGATCTCAGAAAGTAAATCACCGCGTGGAAGTCCGGACGGGTCGCTGCAGTTTCAGCGTCTGCGATTTGCTCATTAAGCCAGAAGCTGCCCATTGGGTTTCGTGAAGAGTTTCGGGCGCCGGCAGGCGTACGAAAGTCCCCGAGGAAGGAACCCGCGGTCCACAAGGCGATGGCTATCGGGATTTCGAGCTGCGGCTGATGTCGGCGATGGCGCGACCGCCGCTGGGAAACGCTGGGGTGGATGCGGACAGGCCGCTCCGTTGCGCCTCCGCGCGGTATTGCCGACCCGGCACGCGGTTGGGTGCTGCCCTGTCGACATCGTCGTCGCCAAGAATGAAGGGGATGCCGTCGCTGAGCCCTGATCTCTCCGCCGCCGCAATCGCCGCGGCGGAGAGATCAGGGGCTCCGTCTAACGGCAGGCTGGCGTAGGGCGGCCAACTCGGTGATGTTAAGATGTGAAATGGAACCTCCTCGCGCGCCGTTGCGCGCCAAGTTCCTCATTGGGCGTATATTCCGCAACCGCGGCTAGCGGCCAAACATCACGGGCGTGAGACACGCCCATAGAGTCTGGATAACGCCGAGGTTCTGGGTCGGGAGACGCGCCAGCCTGTAGGCGATCCGGCCAAGCTGATCGCCCCGATGGTGGAACGCTTCATGGTGACCGATCGCGCATTTACAAAGGCGCGGCGGAATGCTCAATCGCCCGTGTCTACAAAAGAATAGCGCTCCTCAGTAGCTCGAGGAGACGCGCCATCGCCAGCCGCCTTGCCGATATTGCGGCATGGCTGATCCGGCTAAGGGCCGTTGCCGTCTTGCGCCTCGCGATGGACCACGCCTGCATAGCTGGCATCAATGCATGCGCCGCACATCAGGCTGACGCCGAACCCCACGCCGACCGGGCTGTTGCTGCTCTCGCGGCTGATGTCATGGCTGATGATTCTCGGCCGCTCGCCATCCGGCGGCCTTCACGGCGATGATGCTCTCGCCTGAAAGTGGCATGGCCTTCACACTATGTGCTGTCGGATCTCCGGTGACGGTGGCGACATGGGGCGTGCCGCGCTCCAGGCCGGCGAACGGGAGTGTAGTCCGATGAGGTTGGAACGCCGTTGATAAGCATCCGCGTGACGATGTCCGGCGATGATTCAATTGTCAGCGGATCGCCGTAAGCGCGCTACGGCATCCGGCGACTTTCGTCCGGTTGCATAGATTGCACTTAGATCACAGCTAATAAGCGCCGCTCTAAGCAACAGCGACCCCGAAGGGCCGCTCTCAAATGCTTGATTTTCCTTGGAAAATTTGGATCGGGCGAAGGGATTCGAACCCTCGACGCCAACCTTGGCAAGGGCACCATCAATTGTATGGTGCGGGTGGTCGGAATCGAACCGACACTCTGTCACCAGAACTGGATTTTGAATCCAGCGCGTCTACCAGTTCCGCCACACCCGCATATTGCCGCCGATTCTATCCGCCGCACTTGGCTCCTATATTGCACCTAGCGCGATTTTCCAGTTTCGAGGTCTCAAACTCCTACTTCACCAACCCATTGAAACCACGGCATTTTCAACTCACCGTGATAAGACGTCGCATGGTAGACAAACCCCTTTTTGAGTCGAGCGCGTCTACCAATTCCGCCAATGGGGCCGCCGCGCGGGACGCGACGGCTGCGGACTATACGGAGAGGCCGCCCGCCGTCAACTCGCCCGTAGAAACTCGCCTCGTGCCGACGGCTCTCACGCAGCCGTGTCCGCGGATGCGACGGCGGCCATTGTGCGGCGCGGCATTTCTATCTAGACAGGCCTGCCGCAACGGGTGCCGCGATGCTTCGCAGACTTTACGACTGGACCATGTCGCTCGCCGCGCGGAAGGACGCCGAGAAGGCGCTCGCCGGCGTCTCCTTCATCGAGAGCTCGGTCTTCCCGATCCCGCCGGACGTGCTCCTGATCCCCATGGTGCTGGCCGACCGCGGCAAGTGGATCCGCTACGCGACGATCTGCACGATCGCCTCGGTCGCCGGCGCGCTGCTCGGCTACGTCATCGGCGCTTTCCTGTTCGACGTCGTCGGCAAGCCTATCATCGCCCTCTACAACGCCGAGGAAGCCTTCTCCAAGGTCAAGGTCTGGTACGATACATGGGGCGGTTGGGGCGTCCTGTTCGCTGCGATCACGCCGTTTCCCTACAAGGTGCTGACCATCTTCTCCGGTTTCACCGGCCTCGACCTCGTCACCTTCGTCGTCGTCTCCATCGTCGGCCGCGGCTTCCGATTTTACCTGGTGGCCTGGTTGTTGCACCGCTTCGGCGAGCCGATCCGCATCTTCATCGAAAAGAACCTCGGTCTTCTTTTCACCCTTTTCATGGTGCTGCTGATCGGCGGTTTCGTCGCGGTCAAGTACATCTTCTGAAGGCGCGCTGCATGTTCCTCACCCGCCCCGCGGGGCGCACCCAGATCCTCACCGCCCTTTTCCTCGCATTCGGCATGGCGGCCGTGGTGGGTTCCGCGCTCGGCTTCCAGCACATCGGCGGCTACATCCCTTGCAAGCTCTGCTACGAGCAGCGCACGCCCTATTATGTCGGCGTGCCGCTGATGCTGCTCGCCGCGGCCTCGTCGGCCTTCGGCGGCCCCGCCTGGCTGACGCGCGGCCTGCTCTTCGCCGGTGGCCTGCTGATGACCTACGGTCTTTATCTTGGCGTCTACCATTCCGGCGTCGAATGGGCGTGGTGGGCCGGCCCGACCGACTGCGGGGATGCAGGCGGGTCGGTCGACACCGGCGGCAAGGGCGTGCTCGACGCGCTCGACCAGTTCGTGCCGCCTTCCTGCGACAAGGCCGCACTGCGCGTGCTCGGCCTGTCCATGGCCGGCTGGAACGCCATCGCCAGCCTCGCGCTCGCGGCGATCGCCTATCGCGGCGCGGTGGCGCGGGGCTGAAGCTGCGAGCCTGAGGGCAGGAGCCTTCGAAGCGCGTACGCCCCATCCGCCATGCTTCGCATGGTCTCCTCCCGCGTACGGGGGAGCAGCCGCGGCGGTGAGGCCGACACGTCCTGGATCTCCCCCGCTTACGCGGGAGGGGGACCGCCGAAGGCGGTGGAGGGGGCAAGCGCGTCGGGTTCGACCATGCAGCCGCGGAAGACAGGCAGCGTCTCTGAACCAGAGAACGAAGTCGATCAGGCCCCGAAGCCTACGGCTCCAGTTCGACGTCCCAGTAGAGATAGTCCATCCAGCTCTCGTGCAGATAGTTGGGCGGGAAGCGCTTGCCGTTGTTGTGCAGGTCGTGGACCGTCGGCTGGAAGGGCGTCTGCATCGGCCACATCTTGGCCTTGGCCGGCAGCATCCCGCCCTTGCGCAGGTTGCAGGGCGAGCAGGCGGCGACGACGTTCTCCCACGTGGTCGCCCCGCCGCAATGGCGCGGGATGACGTGGTCGAAGGTCAGGTCCTCGTGGGTGCCGCAGTACTGGCACTGGAAGCAGTCGCGCAGGAACACGTTGAAGCGGGTGAAGGCCGGGTTGCGCGACGGCTTCACGTAGCTCTTCAGGCTGACCACGCTCGGCAGGCGCATCTGGAAGGACGGCGAGGACACCTGGTGCTCGTATTCGGCGACGATGTTGACGCGGTCGAGGAACACCGCCTTGATCGCGTCCTGCCACGACCACAGCGACAGCGGGTAATAGCTGAGCGGCCGGTAGTCGGCGTTGAGAACCAGCGCAGGCAACGCTTCCGGTGAAACCGCAATCGTCACTTCCGACACCCTCCATGGCTTCCGAAGCGATCGGCGCGGATAGTGTAAGCGGCAGGTGACAGCAATGTGAAGCGGCACGGCCGCCACACCGGCCGGTAAAACAACGCGAAATCAGCGGTCCCTGCAGCGTTTACGAAAGCGGAACGGCCTCCTTGCCCTTCATGCGCGCATAGTACGCCCAGAACAGGCGCGACGCCACACCGCGCCAAGGAGACCATGATTCGGCCAGCGCCGCGAGGGCTTTCTCTCCCGGCCGGACGCCCAGCCCGAGCCCGTGCGCGACCGCGCTCTGCAGGGCAACGTCGCGCGCCGGGAAGACGTCGGGATGGCCGGCGGCGAAGAGCAGGTAGCATTCGGCCGTCCACGGGCCGATGCCGGGAATGGCGGTGAGGCTGCTCATCGCCTCGGCGGCGTTAGCCGTCGCCAGGGCATCGACGTCGAGCCCTCCCTCGACGACGGCGCGCGACAGCGCGTCGAGCGTACGCATCTTCGGCCGCGACAGGCCGGCGGCGCGATAGAGTTCCTCGCCGCCGTCGAGCAAGGCCTGCGGCGCCAGCGGATCGGCGAGGCGTGCCAGCCGGCCGAAGATGGCGTCGGCGCTGGCCCGCGACACCTGCTGCCCGACGATGATGGCGACCAGGCTGGCGAAGCCCGGCGGGGTGAGCCTCAGCGGCACCGGCCCGGCGAATGCGCGCACGGGACCGAGCCGCGGATCGGCGCGGCACAGCGCCTCCAGGCCTTCCGCGATGTCGTCCGCCGTCAGGATGCGCTTCACGGTCGTTCCGATCTCCGTCTTGCCGACGCCTCAGACGGGAAGTAGCAATCCCGGGCCGCCTTGCAACCCAAATCTGGCAGGAGAGAATGAGGCCGGTCTTCCGCTTCGCGCCCAGCCCCAACGGCAGGCTGCATCTCGGCCACGCCTGTTCGGCGCTTCTGAACCAGCGCATGGCGCAGGCCTGCGGCGGCCGCCTGCTGCTCCGCATCGAGGACATCGATGTGACCCGCTGCACGCCGGAATACGAGGACGCCATCTATCGCGACCTCGCCTGGCTCGGCGTCGAATGGGAGACGCCCGTGCGCCGGCAGTCCGAGCATTTCCATGAATACCGCGACCTCCTCGACCGCCTGATCGGCGAAGAGCTCGTCTATCCTGCCTTCATGAGCCGGGGCGAGGTGCGCGCGGCGATCGTCGAGGCCGAGGCGAAGGGCGGTCGCTGGCCGCGCGATCCCGACGGCGCGCCGCTCTATCCCGGCCTCGACCGGAGGCTCGGCAAACGCGAGCGGCGCCGGCGCATCGATCGCGGCGATCCCTACGCCTGGCGGCTGGACATGGCCGCGGCGCTGGAACGTGTCGCGCCGCCGCTTGCCTGGACCGAACTCGCCGACGAAGGCATGCACGTCGCCGCCGAGGTCGAAGCCCGGCCGCAGGACTGGGGCGACGTGATCGTCGCCCGCCGCGACATTCCGACCAGCTATCAACTGTCGGTGGTCGCCGACGACGCGCTCCAGGGCATCAGCCACGTGGTGCGCGGCCGCGACCTCTACCTCGCCACCTCCGTCCAGCGGCTGCTGCAGCAGATCTTCGGCTTCGCCGCGCCGGCCTATTTCCACCACCGGCTGGTGACCGGTCCGGACGGACGCAAGCTATCGAAGAGCCAGGGCGATACCGGTATTGCCGAGTTGCGCGAACGCGGCGTCACGCCGGCCGGGATCAGGGCGATGGTCGGGCTGGACGAGATCTGAGCCTTCAGAGCCGCGACAGGCCCGCCTTGGCGATCCCCAGCAGCGCGATCGCGGCGAACGCACCGGCGAGGCCCGCGGCAGCGCCGGTACCCAGCGTGTCGAAACGGACGCCGCGCGCATTGGCGCCGAGCACCGCGGCGTAGAAGCCACCGGTCATCACCAGCATGTTGCCGGTGGCGCCGAAACCGTCGTCCTTCATCAGCGCATCGAAGAAGACGCCGACGATGTAGGACAGGATCGCGACGACGGCGATCGCCAGCACGAGCCAGGTCGTATCGAGATCCAGAAGCATGCCAGGCCCTTTCGGTTTGCCGTGCCTTGCCCCGTTGAATCCCCGCCCCACGCGTTCAATCCGACTGATGTTAGGTTTCAGCCGTTTCGCTTTGCCTAACCGATTGTCTCGAATTAGAGCCTTCTTGCGAACATCCGCTTCCTCCCCGGCCCTTTCCCATGCACATCCCGTCGCGTTTGATCCCGCCCATCTTCGTCGTCCTGTGGGCGACCGGCTTCATCGGCGCGCGCTACGCCATGCCCTGGGCGGAGCCGTTCGCCTTCCTCGCCGTGCGTTTCGCCATCGCCTTCGTGCTGATTGCGCTGATCGCCAGGCTGATCGGCGCGCGCGCCTCGACGCCGCGCCAGGCACTGCATGCGGCGATCGCCGGGGTCCTCATGCACGGCGTCTATCTCGGCGGCGTCTTCTGGGCGATCGACAACGGCATGCCGGCGGGCCTCTCGGCGCTGATCGTGGGCCTGCAGCCGCTGATCACGGCGGTAATGGCCGGCGCCTTCCTCGACGAGAAGATCCTGCCGCGCCACTGGGCGGGCCTCGCCGCGGGCTTCGCCGGGGTCGCGATGGTGCTCTGGCCGAAGCTCGGCGCCGTCAGCGGCGTGAGCGGCGCAGCCCTTGCGGCCGCGGTCATATCGGTGATCGGCATGAGCGCGGGAACGGTCTGGCAGAAGCGCTTCGGCGGCGGTGACCTCGTTTCCGGCACGATGTGGCAGTATCTCGGCGGCGGCGCGGTGACGGCGGCGGCCGCCCTGGCGCTGGAGACGGGCCGTTTCACGCTCACCGGCGAACTGGCGTTCGCCATGGCCTGGCTGGTGCTGGTGCTGTCGATCGGCGCGATCTTCCTGCTGATGGTGATGATCCGCGAGGGCGCGATGGCCAAGGTCGCCTCGCTCTTCTACCTCGTCCCGGCCGTCACCGCCGTGATCGCCTACGTTCTGTTCGGCGAGACGCTGACGGCATTCCAGCTTGCCGGCATGGCGCTGGCTACGCTCGGCGTCGGCCTCGCCACGGCTCGCTCGAAACAGGCGCCCGCCGCGCCCTGAACAGGGATCAGCGCGGCACTCGCGCCCGCGAATCGATGTAGCGGCTGATCGCGGCGTTGAGCTCGCCGCCGAGGATGAAGAACGCCGAGACCATGTAGAGAAAGACGATCGCCACCATGATCGAGGCGAGGCCGGCATAGGTCGTCACGTAGGACGAGAAGCGATCGAGATAGGCCGCGAACAGCGTCGAGCCGGCGAGCCATCCGATCAGCGTGAAGGCGATGCCGGGGACGATGCGGCGCAGGCGGCGCTTGCCCGACGGCAGCCAGATGTGCACGGCAAACAGGCCGAGCACGATGACGATGGAGGCGACGACGAAGCGCCACAGCGTGCCCGTGCCCATGTAGGGCTCCAGCCAGACGAAGCGCGTCTCGGCGAGCCGGGCAAGTAGCGGTGCGAAGACGAGCAGCACCGAGATCGCGGCGATGCCCACGGTAGCGATGAGCACGAAGGCGAGGCTCTGCAGGCGCCGGAACATCAGCGAGCGCGTCTCGGTGACGCGGTAGGCGCGGTTGAGCGAGGTGCGCAGCGCCTCGATGCCGTTGGAGGCGAAATAGGCCGCGGCGACGAAACCGAAGGTGAGCAGGTCGGAGCGCTGGACGGTGAGAACGCTGACGACCTCTCGGGCGATCGGATCGGCGATCGTGTCGGGCCAGGTGTCGAAGATCAGGTGGACGGCGGTGTCGGCGAAGGCCTGCGCGCCGAGAAAGGACGCCAACGTCGTGGCGAAGATGAGGAACGGGAACACGGCCATCAGCGCGGAGATCGCCAGATGGCTGGCCATCGCCCAGCCGTCGTCGTCATTGAAATGACCGAATGCGTCGTAGAGCACCCGCTTGAGGGCCACGATCCGTCGCATCCTCTCTCCGTCCGATTGTTTCGATGCCGCGAATATGGGAAGGAAATCCGGCATATGGCAAGGAGCCGGTCGGCAGGCAAGCGGTGCAAGGGTCGCGGACAATCATCGTCACCGGTGCCTCATCGGGTATCGGCGCCTATTGCGCGAGGGCACTCAGGGCCGAGGGCTGGCGCGTCTTCGCCACCGCCCGCAAGCCTGAGGACCTGGTGGCACTCGAGACCGACGGCATCGAAGCCCTCTACCTCGACTATGCCGAGCCCGGCTCGATCGCCGCGCTCGCCGCGACGGTCATGGAGCGGACCGGCGGCCGGCTCGACGCATTGTTCAACAACGGGGCCTACGCCCAGGCGGGCGCCGTCGAGGACCTGACGATCGACACCCTGCGCGCCCAGTTCGAGGCCAACTTCTTCGGCTGGCACGACCTGACGAGGCGCATCGTGCCGGCGATGCGCCGCCAGGGCCACGGCCGCATCGTCAACTGCTCGTCGATCCTCGGCCTGGTGCCCGTGCGCTTTCGCGGCGCCTATTCGGCTTCCAAGCACGCGCTGGAGGGGCTGACGCTCTGCCTTCGCGCCGAACTCGCTGGTTCGGGTATCCACGTCTCGCTGATCGAGCCGGGGCCGGTGGCCAGCAGGATCGCCTCGAACGGCCTGATCCATTTCGAGAAGAACATCGACGTGGAAGGATCGGTGCACCGCGAGGCCTACCAGGCGCAACTCGCCCGGCTGCGTGGCGGCGGCGTCAAGTCGCGTTTCAAGCTCGGCCCCGAGGCCGTTCATGCGGCTCTGCGCCACGCCCTCTGTTCGCCGCGGCCGAAACCGCACTATGTCGTTACCGTGCCGGCAAAGGTCGGCGTGCTTCTCAAGCGGCTCTTGCCGGCGTCCCTCTTCTACCGCATCACCGCAACGCAGGGCTGAACGCCGCCGCCGCGACCAATTCCGGGAAACCCTCCATGGCCACCGTCTTCAACATCCTCGCCATCCTCGTCATGGTCGCCGTCGTGGTCGTGCTGATCCGCGGCCTTGCCAACATGATGCGCGGCGGTTCCGGCAACACCTCGAACAAGCTGATGCAGGCGCGCGTCATCCTGCAGTTCGTCGCGCTGGTGCTGATCCTGCTCGCCGTCTATTTCAACCGCGGCTGAAGCGGAGCGGACGAATGGTCAAGCTGAACAAGATCTACACGCGCACCGGCGACAACGGCACGACGGGCCTGGGCAGCGGCGAGCGCCGGCTGAAGTCGGACGTGCGCGTCGACGCTTACGGCACGGTCGACGAGGCCAACTCGTGCATCGGCCTCGCCCGGCTATATACGGCCGAGGCCCATGCGGAGATCGACGCCATGCTCGGCCGCATCCAGAACGATCTCTTCGACCTCGGCGCCGACCTCGCCATGCCCGACACGGGCAAACCGCTCGGCTACGAGCCCCTGCGCATCGTCGCCGCCCAGGTCGAGAGGGTCGAGCGGGACATCGACGCGCTCAACGCGAACCTCGATCCGTTGCGCTCCTTCGTGCTTCCCGGCGGATCGCCCGCCGCGGCCGCGCTCCATATCGCCCGTACGGTCGCCCGGCGCGCCGAACGGCTGATGGTGGAGCTGGCGCAGAAACAGGGCGAGCACGTCAACCCGGAAGGGCTGAAGTACATCAACCGGGCCTCCGATTTCCTGTTCGTCGCCGCCCGGGCGGTCAATGACAACGGAAAAGCCGATGTGCTATGGGTTCCGGGGAAGAACCGTTAGCCGGGTACCGGGGAACTACCGGTCAGCGACAGGAGCGGGGGGCCGGACTTGTTCATTCCGCTACATGACGCCAACAGCCTGAAGCACATCAACATGCAGTACGTGACGATCGGCCTGATCGCCGCCAACGTACTCGTCTTCCTGTTCACCGCGCTGGGCAGCGAGACTTTCTCCACAGCCGCCGTCCTCGGACTGGGGTACATCCCGTCGACGCTTTACGACATCGCAGAGCGGCCGCCGGAACTCGTCCTGGTTCCGGACTACGCCACCTACGTCACCTACGCCTTCCTCCACGGCGACATCTTCCACCTCGGCGGCAACATGCTGTTCCTTTGGGTTTTCGGCGACAATGTCGAGGACGCGCTCGGCCACTTCCGCTACCTCGTCTTCTACCTGGCCTGCGCCGTGGCTGGCGCAGTCATGCACGGCTTCATCGCGCCGGACTCGCAGATGCCGCTGATCGGCGCCTCGGGTGCCATCGCCGGCATCGTCGCCGCCTACCTGATGCTGCATCCGAAGGTGAAGGTTTGGGTGCTGGCCTTCGGCCGCATCCCGCTGCGCATCCCCGCCTACATTACGCTGGCGTTGTGGATCGGTTTCCAGTTCCTCATGCTGGCGGCCGGCGGCGAGGACCAGATCTCCTGGGCCGCCCACGTCGGCGGCATCATCGCGGGGGCTGTGTTGGTGCTGATCCTACGCCGCCGCACGGTGCCGCTGTTCGACACCGAGATCGTCACGCCGCGGTCGGTGAAGGTCGATCAGCCGAGCGCGGTGGAGCCCGTTGCCGCGCAGCCGGCGCCGCGATGGGGACGGCAATGATTCAACCGGTTTGAATACCCGCCGGTGTATTGACGCTCCCCGCGCACCTGACTAGGGTCCCGCGCGCTTCCAGACCCCAGCCGGGCGGAGCGGGAATAGCAGTTTGCGTCTTTTCGGCCCTCCATGTCGGCAATCGGCTATTGGGCCGGCCTGCGCTCTGATAGGAGCGCGCCAGATTTCATCAGAGAGGTGGAAGTTCCCATGAAGATCCTCGTGCCCGTAAAGCGGGTGGTCGACTACAATGTGAAGATCCGTGTGAAGTCGGACGGCTCGGGCGTCGAGCTCGCGAACGTGAAGATGTCGATGAACCCGTTCGACGAGATCGCGGTCGAGGAAGCGATCCGCCTGAAGGAAGCCGGCAAGGCCGACGAGATCGTCGTCGTCTCGATCGGACCCGCGCAGGCGCAGGAGACGTTGCGCACGGCGCTGGCGATGGGCGCGGACCGCGCCATCCTGGTGAAGGTCGACGAGCTGGTCGAGCCGCTGGGCGTCGCCAAGGTGCTGAAGGGCGTGGTCGAGGCGGAGAGCCCGGGCCTGGTCATCCTCGGCAAGCAGGCGATCGACGACGACGCCAACCAGACCGGCCAAATGCTGGCCGCGCTGCTCGGCTGGGCGCAGGCGACGTTCGCCTCGAAGGTCGAGATCGGCGACGGCAAGGCCGTGGTCACCCGCGAGGTCGATGGCGGCCTGCAGGCGATCGAGGTGAAGCTGCCGGCGATCGTGACGACGGACCTTCGTTTGAACCAGCCGCGCTATGCCTCGCTGCCCAACATCATGAAGGCGAAGAAGAAGCCGCTCGACGAGAAGACGGCGGCCGACTTCGGCGCCGACGTGAAGCCGCGGCTGAAGGTCGTCAAGACCGAGGAGCCGGGCGGCCGCAAGGCGGGCGTCAAGGTGAAGACGGTGCAGGAACTGGTTGCGGCGCTGAAGGGCGCCGGCGTCCTCTAGGGTTCGGACAGGGAAAGGAACAATGACGATGGCAATTCTTCTTCTCGCCGAACACGACAACGCCTCGCTGTCGGACCAGACCGCCAAGGCGCTTTCCGCTGCGCTGAAGATCGGCGCCGACGTGCACGTGCTGGTCGCCGGCAAGGGTGCGAAAGGCGCGGCCGACGCCGCGGCGAAGCTCAAGGGCGTCGCCAAGGTGCTGCTCGCCGAGGCCGACGAGCTCGAGCAGCGGCTGGCCGAGCCGGTCGCCGCGCTGGTCGTTTCGCTCTCCGGGGGCTACGACACGATCGTCGCCGCGGCGACGTCGATGGGCAAGAACGTCATGCCGCGGGTCGCCGCCCTGCTCGACGTGATGCAGGTCTCCGAGATCGTCGAGGTGGTCTCGCCCGACACGTTCAAGCGCCCGATCTATGCCGGCAACGCCATCCAGACGGTGCAGACGACCGACGCCAAGAAGGTCGTCACGGTCCGCACCGCGTCCTTCCAGGCGGCGCCCGAGGGCGGCTCCGCCGCGGTGGAGACGGTTCAGGCGGCAGCCAATCCGGGTGTGTCGACCTTCGTCGAGAACCGGCTGTCGGAGAGCGACCGTCCGGAGCTGACCTCGGCCAGGATCATCATCTCGGGCGGCCGCGCTCTCGGCTCGTCGGAGAAGTTCCAGGAGGTCATCCTGCCGGTCGCCGACAAGCTCGGCGCGGCCGTTGGCGCGTCGCGCGCCGCCGTCGACGCCGGCTACGCCCCGAACGACTGGCAGGTCGGCCAGACCGGCAAGGTGGTCGCGCCGGAACTCTACATCGCCGTCGGCATCTCCGGCGCCATCCAGCACCTCGCCGGGATGAAGGACTCGAAGGTGATCGTCGCCATCAACAAGGACGAGGAGGCGCCGATCTTCCAGGTCGCCGACTTCGGCCTCGTCGGCGACCTCTTCACGGTGTTGCCGGAGCTCGAAAAGGCGCTTTGAGGCGCCTCGACCTGCAGGTAGACTTGTGCGGCCGGGACGGATCACCGTCCCGGCCGTTTGCATTCGCACACGAAGGATCCGGGTGACTGCGCCTGGTGCGCGTTGCGGCTAACATCGACGCTTCACTAACAGTAGGCCTTCGTCTAGGGTGCGCTGCACAATAACGCGCGACAAGCGCTGCGACGGGATGGGTACGATGAGTGGCGGGATAGAGACGGTCGGCATTGTCGGTGCCGGACAGATGGGCGGAGGCATAGCGCACGTCGCCGCGGCGGCAGGCTACAACGTGCTGCTCTTCGACGTTTCCGCCAAGCAGGTCGAGAACGCCATCGCCACGATCAGCGGCAACATGGCGCGCCAGGTGGCGTCCGGAAAGCTCGAAGAGGACGTGCGCAAGACAGCGTTGTCGCGCATATCGGCCGCGCCGACCATGGCTGCGCTCGCCGGTGCCGACCTCGTCATCGAGGCGGCCACCGAGGACGAGACGGTGAAACGCAAGATCTATGCGCAGCTCTGTCCGCTGCTCAATCCTGAGGCGATCCTCGCCACCAACACCTCGTCGATCTCGATCACCCGCCTTGCCGCGCAGACGGATCGGCCGGAGCGCTTCATCGGCGTGCATTTCATGAACCCCGTGCCGGTCATGAAGCTGGTCGAGGTGGTTCGCGGCATCGCCACGGAGGACGTGACCTTCGAGGCGGCGAAAGCGTTCGTGCGCAGTCTCGACAAGACCATCACGGTCGCCGAGGACTTCCCCGCCTTCATCGTCAACCGCATCCTGCTGCCGATGATCAACGAGGCGATCTACACGCTCTACGAAGGCGTCGGCACGGTCGAGGCGATCGACACGGCGATGAAGCTCGGCGCCAACCATCCGATGGGGCCGCTCCAGCTTGCGGATTTCATAGGCCTCGACACCTGCCTGTCGATTATGCAGGTGCTGCACGACGGCCTGTCGGACTCCAAGTACCGCCCCTGCCCGCTGCTGGTGAAATACGTCGAGGCCGGCTGGCTCGGCCGCAAGACCGGCCGCGGCTTCTACGACTACCGCGGCGAACACCCCGTGCCGACACGCTGACCGCGCCGGACGGATTCGGCCGCGGTTCCGATCAGCCCGCGGCGGACCGTGTCACCGGCTGCTCGTCCTCCTCGCCCACCCGGATCATCTCGACCCGATTGCGGCCGGCCATCTTGGCCCGGTAGAGCCGCTGGTCGGCAATGCGGAACAGCTCGCTGAATTCGATGGGCCGATCGAAGACCGCGCCGCCGACGCTGGCCGACAGCCGCCAATGGACGCCGTCGGGTGCGAAGCGGCAGGCGTGGATTGTCCGGCGGATACGTTCGGCGATCTCCGCAGCTTCGGCGTCGCCGGCGTTCGGCAGGTATACGCCGAATTCCTCGCCGCCGAGGCGCCCGACGAGATCGTCGGTCCGTGCGCCCTCGCGGATGGCCGCGGCAATCTCGCGCAGGGCTTCGTCGCCGGCATCATGGCCGAAACGGTCGTTGATGCGCTTGAACTGGTCGGCGTCGATGACGAGTAGCGCGCCACGCGGGTGCGACGCGCCTTTGTCGAGATGCGCTTCGACGGCGGAGGTGAACGCGCCCCGGTTGAGGCTCTCCGTCAGGCTATCGGTGGATGCCGCGAGGCTCAGCCGGTGGTTGGCGATCGCCAGTTCGCGCAGTTTCATCGTCAGGTAGAAGAACAGGGGACCGGCGAGCACGATCGGCAGGATGGTTGCACTGACGAGGCCCTGGAACAAGGCCTGCCCGCCCATATGACGGAAAGCGAAGTAGTTGTAGGTCAGCGACACGGTGAGACAACCGGTTGTGCCGAAGACCGTCCAGCGGGCGAGGCGCAGGAGTCCGCGTCGCGACATCGGCTTTCCGGTATACGCCAAGAATGCTGCCCTCCCATCTCAACGGGGATCGGCATCGTAGCCCGGCAGGTATAAACAAGCGGTTATCCCCGCGGATTCAGCGGGTGCCCGAAACCGCCCGCTGTTGCATTGCCGGGGACGGCTCGAGCCGGCGCGCGACGACGCATCCGCCGCCCGACGCCTTGGCCTCGTAGCAGGCGTGGTCGGCCGCCGCGAGCACCTCGTCGATCGATCCGCAGCCGTCGTCGAGCGAGGCCAATCCGGCGCTGGCGCCCACCGAATGGACGCGCTCATGCCATTCGAAGCGGAGCGCGGCGATCGCGGAGACGACGGCGCGCGTCAGCGCGAGCGCCTCCTCTTCGCGACAGGCGGGGAAGATCACCGCGAACTCGTCGCCGCCGAGCCGCGCCACCTTGCCGTGCGTGCGCACGACGCTGCGGATCGCGGCCGCGACCTTGCGCAACAGCGCATCGCCCGCCGCGTGACCGGACGAGTCGTTGACCGCCTTGAAGCGGTCGAGGTCGATGAAGGCAAGATGGGGACGAGCGCCGTCCTGACGGGTTTCGAACTGAAGCGCGTCGGCCGCCGCCATGAAGCTGGCGCGGTTGTCGAGGCCGGTCAACGCGTCGTGGTTCGCGGCATAGGCGAGCTGGCGCTGCAGGGCGCGGGCATCGGTGAAGTCCTGGAAGACCAGCACCTGGCCTGCCGAGGCGCCGTTCGCCGAGCGGATTGGCGACATCACCTCGCGGATGCTGCAGCGGCTGCCGTCGTTGCGCACCAGGACGGCGCGGCTGCTGTGCCGGGCGTTTGCTTCCGCCCCCGGGTCAGCCGGCGTCAGCGTCTCGCCGGTATCCTCGTCCACGGAATGGTAGACCGACGCGAGCGGCCGACCGAGCGCCTCGGCTGCGGGAGTCCGCGTCAGCTTCTCGGCGACGGGATTGAGGAAGGTGATCCGCCCCTCGCCGTCGGTGCAGATGACGGCGTCGCCGATCGATTCCAGCGTGACGCGCAGGCGCTCCTTCTCCGCCGTCAGATCCTTTGCCGACTGCTCCAGGCGCTGCTCGGTCTCCTTGCGCGCGGAAATGTCGGTCAGCGTGCCGATGGCCCGCAGCATGCGGCCGTTTTCGTCGCGCTCGGTCACCTTGCCGCGGTCGAGAATCCAGATCCAGCTGCCGTCCTTCCGGCGCATGCGGAACTCGGCCTCGAAGAATTCGGCGCTGCCCTCGGAGTAGGCCCTGTCGGCGGCCATGACACGATCGCGGTCGTCGGGGTGGATGAACGTCAGCCAGCGGCTGGTGTCGCCGTCGAGCTCGCCGGGCTGGTAGCCGAGCATGTCCGTCCAGGTGACCGAATAGCTCGTCCGCCCCTTGCGCATGTCGACGTCCCAGACGCCCTGCCCGGCACTGGCCAGGGCGAAATTCCAGCGCGTCTCGGCCTCGGCGATCGCGGCTTCCGACTTCTTGCGCGCGTCGATGTCGACAACCTGCGACACCATGTAGAGCGGTTCGCCGCTGACGTCGTCGTAGACCACCGAACCGGAGACCCTCGCCCAGATCGGTATCCCGTCGGCTTTGAGATAACGCTTCTCGAAGCTGTAGTTCGGCGACTTGGTCTCGCGCACCCATTTGACCATGTCGGTGCCGATCGCGCGATCCGGCCCATAGGTGATGTCGATCCAGCGCGCCACCCCTTCCAGGTCCTCTCGCCTCCGCCCGAGCATGTGCGCCAATGCATCGTTAATGCGGACGATCTTGCCGTCGAGTTCGGCGATCGAGACGCCGATCTCGGAATCCATCATGGCGCGGCGGTAGAACTGCTCCTGTTCGGCGGTGCGCCGGCGCTCGCGTCGCGATTCCTCGACCATGAGGCCGGCAATGAACGGAAGGACGACAGAGATGCCTACGGCGATCTGGAAATCGTTGGCCGACGAAAGGTGCGGCACCAGGCCGGCCATCGCAAGGCCGATCAGCACCCCGCCGGTCGAAAGGCAGGCGAGCGCCAGTTCGAACGGCCGGGCGCGCCACGCCGCGATCAGCAACGGGACCTGGATGAGGACGAAGGGGAAGTCGAACTGTGTCAGCGCGAGGTAGACGACGATGCCGCTCGCTGCGAACGAGAGTCCCAGGCGAATAGCGACCCCCGGCGGAGAGAGCGCGGAGAGCGTCTCGCGCGAGGCAAGGAGCATGACCGGCAGGAACAGGCTGAACGCCATGGCGTCGCCCGACCACCATCGGCCGAACGAATAGGGCACCGGCCAGCCGGCGAAGAGATGGGCCAGCGGCGCGAAGAAGGTCGCGGCGATGGCGGGCGCCAGGAGCCCGGCGAGCGCCAGCGTCTGGACATAGTTCACCGCATTGCGTGCGAACTCCCTCGTGTCGGCAAACCGCCAGCGGACCGCGGCGACACCGACGCCGATGCCGAGCGCGTTGGCGGTCGAGTAGATCATCGTCATTGCCGGGCCGTTGCCCATGACGGTGTTGGATGCGAGGGCCGAGGCGAAGACCGTCGCGGCCCCGGCGAGGGTCCCGAGCGCCGGCGTGCGCAGGATGAGCGCGACGGCGAACACGTTGGCGAACCACACGGCGGGCATTTGCGCGCTCGGATCGAAAAGCGCCTTCGACGCCGCCGACGTAAGCACGTAGCCGATCGACAGCGCGGCGACCGCGCCGGCGAGGCGAGGTTCTTTCCAGAAGCTTCCGTTCAAAGCCTGTCCTGACACTGCGAGCTAGCCCCGGAGGCATGCTGGCAGAGACCGCTTAAGGAAGCGTTTGCGCGCCCGCCGCAATGCCGCTGCGGCGCTGGACGCCGGAGCCTAGTCGCTGATCGCGGCCTCGATCAGTTTCCGGGCGTCTTTGCCGGCCCACTCCGCCGGGCCATTCATGCTCGCCAGCAGACAGCCCTCGGCGTCGACCAGCAGCGTCACGGGAAGACCGAGCGCGAGCGACCGGCGCTTCAGGTCATTGAAGACGCCCATCGTTGCGTCGCGGTAGAAGCCGAGCGTCTTGACGCCGATCTCCAACAGAAAGGCCTTCGGCTTCGAATCGTCGCCGGTGTCGATGTTGATGGCGACGACCTCGAAGGCGTCGTTGCCCATCTGCCGCTGCAGCGCGTCGAGAGCCGGCATCTCGGCGCGGCAGGGCGCGCACCATGTCGCCCACAGGTTGACGAGCAGGGTCTTGCCGGCCAGGCCGGCGACCGTCATCGGCTTGCCCTCGGGATCGTCGAAGGAAAGCCCGGCGAGCGAACGCGGCGGGTCGGCGGGCAGCATCGCCGCGACGTCGCCGACGGCGAGCGCCGAGAGACCGTCCGCCCGGTCGGCTTTCGCCGCGCAGGCACGGTCGGCCTCCGCGGACGCGTCTGCCACCGCAGGGGGATTGTTGCCATCCAGCCCCCCGGTCACGTATACCGCCACCGCGCCGGCCAGGGCGCCGGCCAGCGCGGCGATCAGGACGATGCGGGGCGCCGTCAGAAATTTCCTGCCGTCAGACATTCTTCACGACTCCATGGGCCCGGGTACCACGATGAGCGACAGCAAGGCCAGCAACCAGATGTGGGGCGGACGTTTCGCCTCGGGTCCCGCGGCGATCATGGAGGCGATCAACGCCTCGATCGGCTTCGACAGGAAGCTCTACGCACAGGACATCCGCGGCTCGATCGCCCATTCGCAGATGCTGGCGGAAAGAGGCATCATTTCGGCCGAGGATCAAGCCAGCATCGCTCACGGGCTGAACACGATCCTGGCAGAGATCGAGGCGGGCACCTTCGCCTTCTCAACCCGGCTGGAAGACATCCACATGAACGTCGAGGCGAGGCTGGCCGAGCTGATCGGCGCCGCCGCCGGCCGCTTGCACACGGCGCGCTCGCGCAACGACCAGGTGGCCGTCGACTTACGCCTGTGGGTGAAGGAGGAGCTCGCCCGCACCGCCGACGCGCTGAAGCGCCTGATCGCCGCCTTCCTCGACAAGGCCGAAGCCCATGCGGCCACCGTCATGCCCGGCTTCACCCATCTCCAGGCGGCGCAGCCGGTCACCTTCGGCCACCACTGCATGGCCTATGTCGAGATGTTCGGCCGGGATCTCTCGCGGGTGCGCGACGCCATCGTGCGCCTCGACGAGTGCCCGTTGGGTGCGGCGGCGCTGGCCGGCACCGGCTATCCGATCGACCGCCATATGACGGCCCAGGCCCTCGGCTTCCGCGAACCGACGCGCAATTCGCTGGACAGCGTCTCGGACCGCGACTTCGCGCTGGAGTTCCTGTCGGTCGCCGCGATCGCCGCGACTCACCTGTCGCGGCTCGCCGAGGAGATCGTCATCTGGTCGACGCCGCAATTCGGCTTCGTCCGCCTGTCGGATTCGTTCTCGACCGGTTCCTCGATCATGCCGCAGAAGAAGAACCCGGATGCGGCCGAGCTGATCCGCGCCAAGACCGGCCGTATCAACGGCCACCTCGTTGCGCTGCTCACCGTCATGAAGGGCCTGCCGCTGTCCTATTCGAAGGACATGCAGGAGGACAAGGAAGCCGTCTTCGACGCCGCCGAGACGCTGGATCTCGCGATTGCCGCCATGACCGGCATGATCACCGACCTCGCCGTCAACGAGCAGGCGATGAAGAAAGCGGCCGGCGCCGGCTATTCGACGGCGACCGACCTCGCCGACTGGCTGGTGCGCGAGGCCGGCCTGCCGTTCCGCGAGGCGCATCACGTCACCGGCCGCGCCGTGGCGCTTGCCGACCAGCGCGGCGTCGCGCTCGACCGCCTGCCGCTCGCCGACCTCCAGGCGCTGCATCCCTCCATCACCGACGGCGTGTTCTCGGTGCTCTCGGTGCAGAATTCGGTGAAGAGCCGGAAATCGTTCGGCGGCACCGCCCCGCAGGAGGTGCGCCGCCAGATCCGCTACTGGCGCAAGAGACTGGCGAAGGCGTGACCGCACAGGGGTGCAATGGCCGGCATTCTCGGCTACAGATAACTGACCTGACCGACCGGACGACCGACAACATGACCGCACGCAAAATTGCCCTCGCCATCGCCATGGCCGCCGCCCTCGCCACCGTCGCGGGCTGCGGGCGCAAGGCGCCGCTCGACACGCCCTACCAGGCGGCCGTCGACGCGCGCAAGGAAGCCGAGCGCAACAAGGAGCCGCTGCCGCCGCAGCCGGAGAAACCGGTCGTCGACAAGCCGTTCATCCTCGACGGCCTCATCGACTGAGTCATCCCAACCGGACACTCCCGCCGTGAACCACTTCGACTACAAGGACGGCGTCCTCCATGCCGAGGACGTGGCGATCCCGGTGATCGCCGCCGCCGTCGGCACGCCCTTCTACTGCTATTCGACGGCGACGCTTTCCCGCCACTACCGGGTGTTCAGCGAAGCCTTCGCCGACCTCGACGCGCTCGTCTGCTACGCGATGAAGGCGAACTCGAACCAGGCGGTGATCCGCACCCTGGCGAAGCTCGGCGCCGGCGCCGACGTCGTCTCGGAAGGCGAGCTGCGCCGGGCGCTCGCCGCCGGCATCCCGCCCGGAAAGATCCTGTTCTCCGGCGTTGGCAAGACCGCCGCCGAGATGGATTTTGCGCTTGCCGCCGGCATCCATTGCTTCAACGTGGAATCCGAGCCGGAACTCGACCTGCTCTCGGCGCGCGCCGTCGCCGCGGGACGCACCGCACCGGTGTCGATGCGCATCAATCCGGACGTCGACGCCAAGACCCATAGGAAGATCGCCACCGGAAAGGCCGAAAACAAGTTCGGCATCCCCTGGCAGCACGCCCGCGAGGTCTATGCGCGCGCCGCGCGGCTGCCCGGCATCGAGGTCGTCGGCATCGACATGCACATCGGCAGCCAGATCACGGCTCTGCAGCCCTTCGACGACGCCTTCGCGCTGCTTGCCGAACTGGTCGCGGCGCTGCGCGCCGACGGCCACGCGATCGAGCATGTCGATCTCGGCGGCGGGCTCGGCATCCCCTACCGCGTCGACAACGATCCGCCGCCGCTGCCCGATGCCTATGCCGAGATCGTGCGCAAGCGGATGACCGGGCTCGGCGTCAAGGTCGTCTTCGAGCCGGGCCGCCTGATTGTCGGCAATGCCGGCATCCTCGTCGCGCAGGTCGTCTACGTGAAGCATGGCGACGCCAAGAACTTCGTCATCGTCGACGCGGCGATGAACGACCTGATCCGCCCGACGCTCTACGACGCCTTCCACGAGATCAGGCCGGTGCGCGAGGCGGCACCCGACGCGCCCCGCCTGATCGTCGACGTCGTCGGCCCGGTCTGCGAGACCGGCGACTATCTCGGCCACGACCGCGATCTGCCCGTGCTCGAACCGGGCGACCTGATCGCGGTGGGTACGGCAGGTGCCTACGGTGCCGTGCAGGCCGGTACCTACAACACCCGTCTGCTGGTGCCCGAGGTGCTGGTCGACGGCGACCGCTTCCACGTCGTGCGTCCACGCCCGAGCTACGACGACCTGATCGGCCTCGACCGCATCCCCGACTGGCTGGCGTGAGCGACTGACGCCGGGCGTTCAGCGCTCGGCGCCAACCAGGATGAACGGCGCCCAGTTGGCCGGGTCCGCATGGACGCCGCCCTTGTCGATCTCAGCCGCCATCGCCCGGCGCAGCGCCTCGGCGCGGCCGATCGCCGGCTCGCGCGTCAACGCATCGACGGCTCCGGTCACCAGGCTGACGGCGGCGTCCGAATTGACCGGCCAGTGCGACACCATCAGCGAATGCGCACCGGCGTAGAAGAAGGCGCGGGCCAGGCCCGACAGCGCCTCGCCGCCGCCATCGCCGGAGGCCGTGTTGCAGGCCGAGAGGATCACCCAGTCGGCGTCTAGGCGCAGCGTGGTCACCTCCGAGGCGGTGAGTAGGCCGTCGTCGCGCGGGCTCGCCGCGTCGGGCGGCGTCAGCACGACGGCCGGCTCGGCGAGGCCGGAAAGTTCGCCGGAGACGAGGCCGTGCGTGGCGAAATGCAGGATGCGCGCCCGCGCCAGGCCGCCTTCGTCCGACAGGTCCTTGATCGCCGCCTCGGTGGCGTCGGCGCCGAGGCGGACGGCCGTCTCCGGCGCGCCCATGGCGTCGGCCACTGCGCAGGCCTCGTCGACGGTCTCGGGCAGCGGCGCCAGCGCGCGAACCGCCGCGACGTCGGCCTCCGCGCCACGGAACAGCGTCGCGGCCGAGGGTGGCGGTTCGACGCCTTCCGTCGACGGCGCCGCAAGGCCGGCGACCAGCACCGCGCCGGCCGGCGCGCAGCCCTTCCTGGCGAAGGCGCGACGGTCCTCGCCCGAACGGCCGGTGAGCAGCGGATTGGCGAAGCCGAGATAGGCCTCGCGCGCGCCCGGTTCCGCCACCTGGGCGGTCACGGCGGCCAAGGCCGAAACCGACGGCAGGACGACGATCGCGTGGTCGCGGGCGAGCCAGCCGGCATCGCGATAGCGGTCGGTCGAACCGGCCGGCGGCGGCGCCGCGACGAGCAGGTGGAACGGCAGAGGCGCCAGCTTCTTCGACGGCACGACGACCAGCCGCTTGCCTTCCAGCATGTCCGCGACCGGCGCCAGCGTCGCCCGGTAGAGCGCGCTGGCGGCGTCGATCACCTTGGCGACACGGTCGCTGCCCGCCTTCGGCGCGCCGATCACCTGGGCGCCGCGCGCCTGCCGCCCGACGCCCATAGAGTGACGCAAGGCGCGCACCGCCGCCGACAGTTCACCGGTGGCCCGTTCCAGCCGCACCCAGCGCACGTCGCCGCGCTTCGGCACCGCCCACAAATAGGTCTCGAAGCCCTCCTCGCCGAGCTGAGTCGTGTCGGCGAAGAAGAGCAACACCTCGTCTTCCGCCAGCCGCTCGCGGACCGCGTCGAGCGACAGCGCGGACGGCTTCTGCAGCGAGGCAAAGGCGGGAAACGAGGTCGAGAGGACGGCGTCGATGGCGCGGATGCGCTCGTCGGCGGCGTCGAGCCTGGCAGCGACGGCTGCCGCTTCCCCGCTCTTGCT
The DNA here is from genome assembly GCA_905339215.1 of Rhizobiaceae bacterium. Taxonomy (GTDB): domain Bacteria; phylum Pseudomonadota; class Alphaproteobacteria; order Rhizobiales; family Rhizobiaceae; genus DUSC01. The sequence goes on along the minus strand of CAJPFN010000011.1, from coordinate 60,581 downwards.
GCCCGTTCCGCGCAACGCTGCCAGCGCCCGGTCGGCCGCCTGCCATTCACCGACGAGGTCCTGGCGTTCGCGCACCAGTTCCGCCAGGTCGCCGTCGCCTGCCGCCTGCCTGGCCGCCATCTGCGCCAGCGCGGAGGCCGCCTGCGATTCGATGACGCGCTGGGCGATCCGGAACGCCTTGCCGGCCAGTTCGTCGCGGCGGGCTTCATCCTTCTCCGCCATCCTGTCCCAGGACTTGATGAGGAAGTCGTAGACGGCGGCGCGCGCGATCGCCTGGTCCTCGACCGCGCCGGTACGGCTGGCAAATGCCACGCCCGCGTCGATCGCCGCGAGGTCCTCGGTCATCGCGACCGACCGCTCGAAGGCGGCCGCGGCGCCCGCATGGTCGCCCGCCGCGAAGCGGGCGCGGCCGACGTCGGCGAGCGCCGAGCGCAGTTCGGCACTGTCGTCACCGTAGCGCCGCGACAGCTCGGCGAGGATACCGTCGTAGATCGTCCCCGCCTCGACGGCGCGGCCCTCCGCCAGGCGCACGGCGCCGAGGACCGCCGAGGCGCGCAGCAGCGCCCGGTCGCCGGGGGCCTTTTCGGCATAGACGTCGCGGGCGGCGGCCGCGAGCCGCTCCGCCTCGGCGAACTGTTTCTGGTCGAGGCGGATCTGCGCCAGCGCGACCATGATGTCGGCGGCGTCCGGATGATCTGCGCCCGATGTCGCCGAGACGTCGGCGAGCGACCGTTCGGCCAGCCGCGCGGCTTCCTCGTCGTTGCCGAGGCTCGCCTCGAGGACGGCGAGGGCCATGCGCGCGGCGACGGCGCTGCCCGGGTCGCCGCCGCGGCCTTCCATGATCGAAATGGCGCGGCGCAGCAGCGGTGTCGCCTCGCCGGCGCGCTGCTGGCCGGCATAGAGCAGCCCGAGCGACAGGAGCTCGTAGCCGGTCAGCACGTCGTCCGGTCCCAGCGTCGCCTCGCGGATGGCCAGCGCGCGCTTGTAGAGCAGTTCGGCCTCGGCCTTGCGGTCGAGACGCTGGGCGGCGCTCGCCAGCCAGCGCACGGGGTCGGCGACGCCCTTGCCCGATGGCCCTTCCGCCGTCTCGCGGGCGGCGAGCACCCGGCGGAACAGCGGCTCGGCCTCGCGCGGCCGGGCATCCGCCATCAGCACGCGGCCGAGCATGAAGGCGGTGGCGACCGCCGCCGGGCTCTCCGCGCCGGCCGTCGCCTCGCGGATCGACAGCGCCCGCTGCAGCGCCTCGGCACCTTCTCTGGGCCTGGCAAGCGCGTCAAGCGCCCGCCCGAGCCCTTCCAGCGCCGAGGCGACGGAGGGATCGTTCGCGCCGAACGCCTTCTCCCGGGCGGCGAGCGCGGCGCGGTGCAGCGGCTCGGCCTCGCGCGGACGTCCGCTCTGGCGCAGCAGGTTGGCGAGGCCCTGCCGGGCGGCGGCGAGGTCGGGATCGTCCGGAGGCAGGACGGCCTCCGCCGCGGCGATCGCCTCGCGATAGGCCGGCTCGGCGGCGGCAAGGTCGCCGGAATCGTGGATCATCGCCGCCCGCTCGCCGCGCCAGCGCACGACAGCGGCATTGGCGGCGCCGAAGGCGGCCGTGCCGGCGGCTATCGCCTCGGCCATCAGCGGCACGGCGCGGGCATGGTTGCCGCGCGCGTCGACGAGGCGCGCCAGGCGGAACCAGCTGCGCGCCACGTCAGCATGGCCGGGCCCGAGCGCGGCGCGGCGGATGTCGAGCGCGGCGCGATAGTGAACCTCGGCCTCTTCCAGCCGGCCCATGGCGCGCAGGTTCGCGGCGAGGTCGCCGTGCGAGCGCGCCGTGTCGACGTGGCCGCCGCCGAGCGCCGCCTCGCGCCCGGCCAGCGCCTGGCGGAAGAAGGGCTCGGCATCTGCGTAGCGCTTCTGCTCGTAGAGCACGTCGCCGAGCAGCCGGTAGAGGTCGGCCGCCTCCGCCGACAACGCGCCGAACGCCGTCTCGGCCTCACCCGCGGCACGCCGCGCCAGCGCCTCGGCCTCCGCGGCCCGGCCGGCGTCGATCATCGACTGCACCGTAGTGGCCGCCGTCGCCGTGTCCTCGCGCGGCCCGGCCCTTGCCGGCATGGCTGCCGCCGCGGCGATCAACGCCGCACACATCGCCACCGCCGGTCTTCGAGAGTACCCGGCCATTCGCCGACGCCCGCCACCTTTGCCCTGCGGAAGCAAATCGCCATCCGATGGCAGGATCAAGGCGGAGCGAGACCGCGACCGTTGCGCCGCCACGGCGGAAGGGTTCCTCCAATGCCCGCTTTCCGCTTAATCGAAAAGCAGGATCGTTGTGCTGTCCTGTTCGGCAGACCTGCCCGGGGCATGCCGATCGATGGGTGCGCGACGAGCGTCTGAATGAAGAGCTTACGGCTCCGTACGGGTCCTGACGGAGAAGGAGCGCGAAGGTGGGAACGGAGCAGACCAGCAGGGTCGCCAAAGTATGGCTGGGAGAGGATGGCATCGCCCGCGTCATCCACGTGCCGGGCGCGGAAGTGACGCTGGCGGACGCCCAGGAAACAATGGTCGCCTACAAGAAGGTGAACGAGGGGAAGAGACTGCCCCTGTTCATCGACACGAAGACGATGAAATCCCTTTCCAGGGACGCCCGCCACTTCTATGCGGGAGAAGAAGCCGCGGAATGCGCCAGCGCCGCCGCCATCATCGTCGGAACGCCTGTCAGCAAGGTTCTGGGGAACTTCTACCTCGGCCTCAGCAATCCGCACCTTCCGACCCGGCTCTTTTCCGACGAGGACGAAGCCCTGGCATGGCTAAAGGGCTTTGCCGCGTGAGCGGGATGCCCGGCAACGGCGACGATCCGCGGCTCGCGGAGTTGCTCGAAGTCATCTTCAAGTATGCCGCAGGCGACCTCAAGGCTCGAGGCACCCTCTTCGACGACAACAGCGCCCTGGACGGCGTCGTCGCCGGCATCAACATTCTCGGAGAGGAACTGGAGGCCTTCGCCGCCGAGAACAGGCAAGCGAACGACTCGCTGCGCGAGACGCTCGAATACGCCCAGACGCTGATCAAATCGAGCCCGGACGGCATTCTCGCGGTGGATCGCGACCTTCGGATCACCGAATGGAATCTGCTCATGGAACGGATGTGCGGAAGCCCCAGGGAGCATGCCATCGGACGGTTTCTGGACGATGTCCCGTTCATGCAGGAGACCGGCGAAACCGCCAGGATCAGGGCGGGCCTCGACGGGAATGGCATCGAAAGCAAGGAGATTGCCTACCGCCTTCCCGGAACGGCCAAGGACAGCTTCTTCGAATCCCGGATGGCGCCCCTGCGAGGTCGCAAGGGAGAAATGCAAGGAGCCGTGTTGCGGCTGCGCGACATCACCGAACGCAGGTATGCGGAAGATCGGCTGCGCCAAGCGTCGCTATACGCGCGCAGCCTGATCGAGGCCAGCCTCGATCCGCTCGTGACGATCAGTCTGGACGGCAAGATCATGGACGTGAACGAGGCGGCAGTACGGGGCACCGGGGTGCCGCGCGTGCTCCTGGTGGGCAGCGACCTCTCGGAGTATTTCACCGATCCCGAAAAGGCGCAGGCCGGATATCGGGAAGCATTCACGAGCGGAACCGTCCGGAATTATCCGCTGACCATGAGACACGTGTCGGGGACGCTGACCGAGGTGCTCTACAATGCCAGCGTGTACCACACCGAAGAAGGCGAGGTGGCCGGCGTGCTGGTCGTGGCGCGTGACATCGCCGAGCGCAAGCGAGCCGAGATCGCGGAGGAACTGGCCACCCGCGACAGCCTCACCGAACTGTACAATCATCGGGCGTTCTACACGTTCCTGAAGGACGAGACCGACCGCACCCGGCGTTTTGATCGCCCCGTGTCGCTGCTCATGCTCGACATCGATCACTTCAAACGTGTCAACGACACCCACGGACACCAGGCCGGCGATATCATCCTCAAGGGACTGAGCCACTTGTTGGTGCAGCAGGCGCGCGCCATCGACCGCGTCTGTCGATACGGCGGTGAGGAGTTCACGGTGATCCTGCCGGAGACGGACACCGACATGGCCCTGCAGATTGCCGAGCGCCTGCGCGTGGAGGCGGAATGCCATCGGTTCGACATCGGCAACGGGAAATGTGTGAACATTACCGTGAGTATCGGCGTGGCGACGTATCCGCAGCAGGCGGACTCGCCGGAAGGTGCCGTCAAGGCCGCCGACACCGCCCTCTACGCCGCCAAGCAGGCCGGGCGCAACCGCGTGTTGCGCTACGAGACGGCGATGTCGATGTAGGGCCGGCGGCCTGAAGCCGCCGAGGCTACACCGCAGCCTCCTTTGCGTCCCGGCGCGTGCGCCAGAGCGAGTAGACGACACCCGACGCCAGGATGACGAAGGTCACGGCGAGCGACCATTCGGCCGGGAACTTCTCCCAGCCCATCAGGTCGGCGACGAAGATCTTGCCGCCGATGAAGACCAGCAGGATCGCGAGCGCCTGCTTCAGGTAGGCGAAGCGGTGCAGCACCGCGGCGAGCGCGAAATAGAGGGCCCTGAGGCCGAGGATAGCGAAGATGTTCGACGTGTAGACGATGTAGGGATCGAGCGTGATGGCGAAGATCGCCGGCACCGAATCGACGGCGAAGACCACGTCGGCCACCTCGATCAGCACCAGTGCCAGGAACAGCGGCGTCGCACGCGTCGCCAGTCGTCCCGTCTTGTCCGGCTCGCGGACGAAGAAGCGCTCTCCGTGGAGCCTGTCGGTGACGGAGAACCGCTCGCGGACGAAGGCGAGCAGCCGGTTGTTCGAGAGGTCCGCCTCCCCCTCCCCCAGCCACAGCATCTTGATGCCCGTGGCGATCAGGAACACCGCGAAGACGTAGAGGATCCAGGAGTACTGCGCCACCAGCGTCGCGCCGAAGCCGATCATGATGGCGCGCAGCACGATCACGCCGAGGATGCCCCAGAACAGCACGCGGTGCTGGTAGCGGCGCGGGATGGCGAGATAGCCGAAGATCGTGGCGATGACGAAGATGTTGTCGACGGCGAGGCTCTTCTCGACGACGAAGCCGGTCAGGTATTCGATCCCGGCCGTGCTGCCGAGCTGCCACCAGACGAAGCCGCCGAAGGCGAGGCCGAGCACGATGTAGAAGGCCGAAAGCGCCAGACTTTCGCGCACGCCGATCTCGCGCGAACCGCGGTGCAGCACGCCGAGGTCGAGTGCCAGCAGGACAATCACCAGTGTCATGAAGCCGAGCCACATCCAAAGCGGCTGGCCGAGAAAGAGCGTCGTCAGAAGTTCCATGTCGTGTCCTCTCCGTTGGAGGGGAACCCGATGCGGAACGGCCGGAGGATCGCGTCATGCAAACGTCCGGACCCGTCATCGAGTTTTCCCGATGCGGTCCGACATCACGATGGGATATCGTCAGAGGGGCCCGGCCCGCGGCGACGAAATGGGCCGGCAGGGCTTCCATTTCAAGGGGCCTCCGGCCGCCTTCGGCCGTCGGGTTTCACATTTGCGCGACGTCGCCTCGCCTTCGCCCAGTTTGCTGTTATCTTCGGATGTATGAGGCCTGCGCGGGAGTCGCCGGCCGCCGGAAGGGCCGATGACGCTACGCGGCGACGTACCCAGGGACGAAAAGCAGGCATGGCCGTCGGCCTCCCGTTTCGGCGGTCGCTTGGGCCGCACGCGCGCGGCGACCTTTGCCGCGATGGCGACCGAGCGGATATGGCCGCTCGTCCTGCCCCTGGTCGTTGTTGTGAGCCTCTTCCTAAGCGCCGCGTGGTTCGGTCTGTTCCGCCTCGTTCCCGACTGGACGCGGATCGTCCTTGTCGTGGCGTTCGGCATCGCTGCGCTCGCGGCGCTCGTACCGCTCAGGCGGTTCCGGCTTCCGCGCACGGCCGAGATCGACCGGCGCATTGAGCGCGCCAACCGCCTGGAGCACACGCCCGTGTCGGCCCAGACCGACCGCCTCGCCGGGCGGGAGGACGCCTTTTCGGCCGCGCTCTGGCGCGAGCACCAGAAGCGCCTTGCCGCGACGCTCGGCACGCTTGGCTCCGACCTGCCGCGCGCGCGGCTGCCCGAGCGCGATCCGCTGGCGCTGCGCGCCGTCCCGGCGCTGCTCCTCGTCATCGGCTTCGCCTTCTCGTTCGGACCTTTCGGCGGCGGCATCGCCGATGCCTTCCGGCCGGCGCCGGGACCCGACCTGCCACCGCCGCGCATCGACGCCTGGGTGACGCCTCCCGCCTATACCGGCAAGGCGCCCCTCTTCCTCACCAGCGACACCGCCGCGGCGGAAGCGTCCGCCGGCGCGGGCCCTGCCGAGGCACCGGCCGCAAGGATCGTCACGGTGCCGGCCGGCAGCGTGGTGACGCTACGCGTCACCGGCGGTTCGGGCGAGGAGACGCTGTCTCTCACCGGCGCCGACGGCATGACGCGGGACATCGCGCCGGCTACGACGGACGCGCCGGCGCCGGCGCGGCCCTCGACGGCGCGTCAGTTCACCGGAACGCTGGAGCGGGACGGGCTGCTTGCGCTCCGCTCGGGCGAGAGAGAGCTCCAGAGCTGGGCATTCGCGGTGATCCCCGACGGCGCCCCGAAGATCCGTTTCGCCGACGAACCGAAACGCGCGGTCAACGGCGCGCTGGAACTCGCCTACGAGATAGAGGACGACTACGGCGCGGCATCGGCCCGGGCCGAGTTCGCCCTTGCCGAAACGCAGGCGCCGGGCGCCCGGCCGCTCTATGAAGCACCCGAGATGCCGTTGGCGCTGCCGAGGCGCAGCAAGGGTCCCGCCGCCAAGGTGGCGCGCGACCTGACCGAGCATGTCTGGGCCGGCGCGAATGTCTCGCTCACGCTTTCCGCGAAGGACGACGCCGGCCAGGAGGCGCGCAGCGAAGCCAAGACCTTCGTCCTGCCCGAGCGGACCTTCACCAACCCGTTGGCGCGCGCCGTGGTCGAGCAGCGCCGCATCCTCGCCCTCGACGCCAACCGCAAGGGCCGGGTGCTCGACCTGATCGACGCGATCACCCTGCGGCCCGAGGACACGTTCGCGACGATGTCGCACTACCTCGCGCTGATGAGCGCGCGGACGCGGCTGAAGATGGCGACGAGCGACGACCAGCTGCGCGAGGTCGTCTCCTACCTGTGGGAGATCGCGCTCGGCATCGAGGACGGCGACCTGTCGGCGGCGGAAAAGCGGTTGCGCCAGGCGCAGGAGGCACTGAAGCAGGCGCTGGAGAACGGCGCCAGCGACGAGGAAATCGACAAGCTCATGCAGGAGCTTCGCGAGGCGATGAACGAGTTCCTGCGCGAGTTCGCCGAGCGCGCGCAGCAGAACCCGAACCTCGCCGAACAGATGCCGCAGCCCGGCCAGGAGATGCGCCAGAGCGACCTCGAGCGCATGCTCGACCAGATCGAGAACCTGGCCAAGTCGGGCAACCGCGACAAGGCGCAGGAGCTGCTCTCCCAGCTCCAGCAGATGATGAACAACCTGCAGGCCGGCCGCCGGCAGCAGGGCCAGCAAGGCCAGCAGAACTCGGAGATGCGCCAGCAGATGGACAAGCTCGGCGAGATCATGCGCCGCCAGCAGGAGATGATGAATGACACCTTCCGTCTCGACCAGATGCAGCGCGGCCAGCGCCAGCGCGGCCAGGATCGCAGCGAACAGCGCGGCGACCAGGGCCAGCAGGGCGAGGGCCAGCAGGGTCAGCAGCAGGGCCAGGGCGGGCAAATGACGCCGGAGGAATTCGCCGAGGCGCTGCGCCAGCTACAGCAGGGCCAGGGCCAGCTTCGCCAGGACCTCGAGGCGCTGATGAAGGGCCTCGAGGGCATGGGCATCCAGCCCGGCGAGGGCTTCGGCGAGGCGGGCGAGGCGATGGGCGAAGCCGAAGGCGCGCTCGGCGAGGGCGAGGGCGACCGGGCAGCCGGCGAACAGGGCCGTGCGCTGGAAGCGCTGCGCCGCGGCGCCCAGGACATGATGCAGCAGATGCAGCAGGCCATGGAGGGCGACCAGGGCGGCGGCCAGGAAGGCGGACGCCAGCAGAATGCCGACCGCGACCCGCTCGGCCGGCCGCGGGCGACGACCGGCCCGGACTTCGGCAATTCTGTCGAGGTGCCGGACGAGATCGACGTGCAGCGCGCCCGTCAGATTCTCGAGGCCATCCGCAGGCGGCTGGGCAACGCGTTGAGCCCCGAACTCGAGCGCAGCTATCTCGAACGGCTGCTCGACCTCAGGTAGCCGGCGTTCCCGCTGGCGGACGATGTCCGGGCCGACCCGGCGGCCCCGCCGTTTCCGGCATCGTTTCAGCCCTTGCCGCGTGCGCCGCCGCCGAACGGCGTCGCCTTCTCGTAACGTGCGGCCGCCTGAAGCGTGGCGAGGTCGCCGCGCGGCGGCCCGATCAGCTGCATGCCCATCGGACGGCCGGACGCATCGAAGCCGACCGGCACGTTGACCGCGGGACAGCCGGCCATGGTGGCCAGCGCCGAGACCTCCATCCAGCGATGGTAGCTGTCCATCCTGCGGCCGCCGACCACCGCGGGCCAATGCGTGCCGATGTCGAAGGGAAACACCTGCGCCGTCGGCAACGCCAGCAGGTCGAAGCGGGCAAACAGTGCGAGCACCGCCTTGTGCCACGCCGTGCGCACGCAGGCTGCCGCGTAGATTTTCGGCGCAGTGAGGCCAAGCGCGCCCTCAGCCTCGAACACGGCCTCCGGCTTGAGCAGATGGCGCCGCGCAGGGTCATGGAGATGGACGCCCAGGGCCGCGCCGCTGGTTGCGTGGCGTAGCGTGACGAAGGCCTGCCAGAGCGATTCGACGTCGAAGTCGGGAACCGCCGGCTCGGTTCGCCAGCCGGCGGGCTCCATGTTGCGCAGCGCCGCCTCGCAGAGGCCGAGGATCCCCTCCTCCATCGCCACGTGACCGCCGAGATCGCCGAGCCAGCCGACCTTCGGTGATGCCTTTCCGGCGTCGAGCAGCCCCGGATAATCCTCGGCCGGGCCGTCGAGCGACAGCGGCGCGCGCGCGTCGTAGCCGGCCTGGACGGAAAGCAGTAGCGCCATGTCGCGAACCGTCCGTCCCATCGGCCCCTCGACGCCCATCTGGGCGAAGAAGGATTCGAGCTGCGGCCCGGCGGGCACGCGGCCCTGCGAGGGGCGGAAGCCGTAGACGTTGTTGTAGGCCGCCGGATTGCGCAGCGAGCCGCCCATGTCGCTTCCGTCGGCGATCGGCAGCATGTCGAGGGCCAGCGCGACCGCCGCTCCGCCGCTGGAGCCGCCTGCGCACAGGTTCTGGTCGATGGCATTGCGCGTCGGGCCGAAAACGGGGTTGTAGGTCTGCGATCCGAAGCCGAACTCCGGCACGTTGGTCTTGCCGACGATGATGGCGCCGGCCGCGCGGATTCGCTCCACGTGGTAGCAGTCCTCCTCCGGCACGAAGTCGGCGAAGATCGGCGAGCCGAAGGTGGTCCGGAGCCCCCGTGTCTGGGCAAGGTCCTTGATGGCGATCGGCAGGCCGTGCAGCGCCCCGACCGCCCTGCCCGAAGCCAACGCGGCGTCGGCGGCGTCGGCCTCGGCGAGCACGTCTTCGCGGGGGCGCTGCGAGACGATGGCGTTGACGGCCGGATTGACCGCGTCGATGCGGTCGAGGAAGGCCGCGACGATTTCCCGGGCCGAAATCTCGCGTCTTCGCAGGCGCTCCGCGAGCCGCCAGGCCGGCGTCCGGCAGACGTCTCCGGCCTCCGGGATTGTCGGCGTTCCGGCGTCGGTCGGTCTGGTCATGTGATCGCGGGCTCCTGCTGCTTGTGGGCGAAGCCTATCGCGAAATCTGCGCCGCCGTCTCAGTCCACGCGGAAGAAAGAAAGCGCCACGTCGGTGCCGGCGGCATTGGTCTTCAGCGTGCCGACGAAAACGTGCTCGCGCAGCCAGGCGTAAGGTCCGGGCGCGACCTCGAACTGCGGCGTGGTGCGGCCGACGAAGTCGCCGCTGCCGTCCTGCCGGGCGACGCCCGGGTTGAGGACCGAAACCAGCACGCCGTCATGTGTCTCGATCGTATAGCGCGCCCAGATCTCGATCCCCCCGTCGGCACGGGTCAGGCACCAGTCGGCGCCGCCGGGCAGGACGCGGCCGGAGATGAGCGGTCCGCCCACCCGGCCGCCGCGGATCGGGATCATCTCGCGCAGGCCCGTGCCGATCTCGCCCACGACATAGGGCTGGTCGATCTCCACGGAAAGCGTCGCTACGAGTTCGAGATGCGGTGTCATGGTGCCGGTTCCGGGATTGGCGTTGTCGCGGATGTGACACCGGCGGCGGCAGCGACGCAACCGGCGGTTTGCGCTGAGGTCCCCAATAGGCGACGGCCCGCGCGAGGCGGGCCGTCCTGGACTCTTGCGCGGCGGTCGGACCCCTGTGGATCAGAATTCCTCCCAGGCGTCCTCCTCGACGGTCGATTTCGCCACGGTCGCCGGACCGCGACCGGACGACACGGTCTTCAGCGCCGGAGCCGCACGGGCGAAGCTCTGCGCCGGCTGCGCGCGGGCCGGCTGCCGGGCGGCAGCCTCCTCGCCGAGGCGGAAGCGAGCGATCAGCTGCGCGAGGTGCTCTGCCTCCTTGGCCAGCGAATGGCTCGCCGCGGTGCTCTCCTCCACCATCGCCGCGTTCTGCTGGGTGACTTGGTCCATCTGGTTGACCGCGACGTTGACCTCGGCCAGCGCCGTCGACTGCTCCTGGGCGGACGAGGCGATGTTGTTGACGAGGTCGCTCATCTCGGTGACCTGGGCGGCGATCTGCTGCAGCACGGTGCCGGTCTGCCCGACGAGGCCGACGCCCTGGTCGACCTGCTGGGTCGAGGTCGAGATGAGCGACTTGATCTCCTTCGCCGCTTCGGCCGAACGCTGGGCGAGCGCACGAACTTCCGAGGCGACGACGGCGAAACCCCTGCCCGCCTCGCCTGCCCGCGCCGCCTCGACGCCCGCGTTGAGCGCGAGCAAGTTGGTCTGGAAGGCGATCTCGTCGATGACGCCGATGATCTGGCTGATCTTCTCCGAGGACTTCTCGATTTCGGCCATGGCCGAAATCGCGTCGCCCATCACGGCGCCCGACTTGACGGCGCCGTCGCGCGCCTCGCCGGTGACCCGCGCCGCCTGGCGCGCGCCTTCCGCGGTCCGCTTCACCGTGGTGACGACCTGGTCCAGCGCAGCCGCGGTCTCCTCGAGGCTCGCCGCCTGCTGCTCGGTGCGCCGCGACAGGTCGTCGGCGGCGTGGCTGATCTCGCCCGTGCCGGTGCGGATTGCGTCGACTGCGCCGTCGATCGTGCGGATCGTCTCCTGCAGCTGGGCGATCGCCGTGTTGAAGTCGGTCTTCAGCTGCTGGGTCTTCGGCGCGAAGGGCTCGGTGATGCGGTGCGTCAGGTCGCCTTCCGCCAGCTTCGCCAGACCTGTTGCGAGCGCCTTGATCGCCATCTGGTCCTCAGCTGCCTCGCGGGCCTTCTCCGCCTCGGTCCGCGCCCGGCCGCCCTCGACCTCGGCGCGGGTCTCGACAGCCTCGGCCTCGAGCCTGACCTTCTCGATCTGGGCGATCTTGAAGACCTGGACCGCGTCGGCCATCTGGCCGATCTCGTCGCGGCGGCCGATCGCCGGAACCGCGGCTTCGTTGTCGCCGGCCGCGAGCCTGCCCATCGCCGCGGTCAATTCGCGGATCGGCTTGGCGACAAGCCTGGTGAGCAGCCATCCGAGGGCGACAGCGATGGCGAGCGCGACGGCGAGGCCGGCATAGATCGCCATCGTCGCGGTGTCGATGTTGCTATGCATGATGCCGCGGGTTTCGGCGTCGTCCTTGGCTTCGGTTTCGATGATGGCGTCGATCGCGTCCTCGATCGGGGCCATGAGACCGTCGGCGACACCGTCGGGCCTGACCATCTGCACCGCCTGGTTGAGGGTCAGCGGATCGGCTGCGAGCTTCTTGCCGACCTCGATCACCTCCTGACGGTAGCGGGCCATCGCCTGCATCGCCTTGTCGACCATGCCGAGCATGTTCGCGTCGTCCGGGTGAAGGGCGCGGAGCTTTTCGAGCTGGGCGGTCAGGGTCCCCTGATGCTTGTCGATGCGCTCGACATAGTAGTTGTCGCCGGAGAGCAGGTAGCCGCGATAGGAATTCTCCACCCGGGCGAGAGCCAGCCGCGCATAGAGGGCGGCGCTGGCCGCGGCCTTGGACTCTTCCTGCAGGACTTGGGAATTCCCGATGTTGGAGAGGTTCCAGAGCGCGGCGCCGTTCATCGCGATGATGATGGCGGCGACTGCGAGGTATGAGAGCGCGAACTTGCGCGACATTCTGATATTCTGCAGAAACAAGGCCTTACCTCTCGATCGAATCCATTTGTCGGCACCTGCATGTGCCGATCCCCGAAACCTGCCCGCCCGTTGGCGCCGAATCGTTCCGAAGGCGTCCTGTCAGATGACAGAGCCGCCATCACGACATGGCGATGGTTGGGGGGTACACTTGATTCCGCACCGGGCGGCGCCGGATTCACATTTGAAACAAATGCGTAAAAGTTCGGTTACGGCGAGGCGCGTCCGAGGACGCTTTCGGTCTCTTTCCGCACCGGATCGCGGTGACGCTGCGGAAGAGGCGCGTCCGGCCGAATCAGGCGGCCAGGGCGCGTTCCACCTCGGAACGGATCTGGGCGAGCGTGAAGGGCTTCTGCACGACGTCGACGATGATGGTGGAAAGTTCGGTCGCGCGTTCGCGCTGCTCGGCATAGCCGGTCATCAAGAGGATCTTGATGCCGGGATGGGCTCGCGCGGCCTGGACGGCCATCTCGATCCCGTCCATGACCGGCATGCGGATGTCGGAGAGCACGAGATCGTAGCGGCCGCCGACGCGACCGATACACTCGAGACCTGCTTCGCCATCGTCCGCGGTCTCGACGGCATGCCCGGCGGCGGCGAGCGCGCGTGCCGTGAAGGTTCGGACCGAATCGTCGTCCTCGACGACCAGGATACGCGCCATTCCCGCCCGCCTCCGCCTACGCGTCGCCCTTGACGATGCCCACGAACGGCAATTCGCGGAACGCGTGGGCGACGTCCATTCCGTAGCCGACGACGAAGTAGTCGGGGCATTCGAAACCGACGAAGTCGGCCGCCAGATCGGTCTGCCGGCGCGTATGCTTGTCGAGCAGCACGGCGATGGAAACGCTGCGCGCCCCGCGCGCCAGCATCATATCGCGCGTGAACTTCAGCGTTTTCCCCGATTCCAGGATGTCGTCGATCAGGAGCACGTCGCGGCCGGCGACCTCGTTGTCAATGTCGCGCAGCACCCTTACCTCGCCGCTGGTCGTGCCGGCGCCGTAACTGGAGATGAAGATGAACTCGACCTCCGGCGACAGGCCGGTGTCGTGCATGGCGCGGATCAGGTCGGCGGCGAAGATGAACGATCCCTTGAGGATCGAGATGACGAGGAGGTCGTGATAGTCGCGCGCGGCGATGTCCTTGGCGAGTTCGAGGTTGCGCCGGGCGATCGCCGACGCGCTGAACAGCACCTCGATGTCCTTACCGCGAACCACGGGCATCGCCGTTCTCCCTGAAAGCGACCGCAACGGCCCTGACGCCGTTATTAGGCACTTCGAGCCGGCTCGAAAAGGCATAGCGTCCGCCGGCGGCGACCAGCTGCTCGGCTGTCCCCAGATTGTAGAGAGTGACGCGGCCGTTCGCGGCCGTCACCCTGATCTCTATCGGCGGCAGGTGAGCCGGTACCGCCCCATCGTTGATCGCCTCGCTGTCGACGAACAGCATGAGCCGGTCGCCCGCCCTGCCGACGCGCGATTCCACCGGACCGATCCGCAATGCGACGGGAGGGCCGGCAACGGCCTGCGTCCCGGAGATGACCAGCGCATGTCCGCCCGACAGCCAGAAGGCCACGGCGACGGCCGCGAAGCCTGCCGCCCAGAAGGCCGGTCCCCCGTGCGAAGTCCCGGCGACCGGCGGCGCGAGCGGTCGGCGCAGCATCTTCATGCCGCCGGTGCCGGGCGTTTCCGGCTGGAAGACGGGCCTCGCCGCCTCCGCCGCCTCGGCCGTGCGCACGATCTCGTATTCGGCATCGACGATGTCCGCGCCGTCTTCGGCGCCGGGCCGGGCGAAATGCGGCGCGGTCATGATTTCGCCGGAAACCGGGCGTGCCCTCATTTCATCAGCCATTCGGTCCAGCGTCCGCGTTCTGCTTAAGGCTCGGTAAACCGAAATGGTTAATGTTTCGCAACCTTGCCCCGCCGCGGCCTCTCGACATGCCCTTCGTTAACCGTCGGTTAACCATGGGGATCGAAGGTCGCTGGAGCATTTCCGGCAACGTCGCTGGAGCATCGCTCCAGGCACATCGGGCCTAGTCAGCCGCCGCAACCAGGGCCAGTCAAACGTGATCCGCTTCGAGAATGTCGGCTTGAGATACGGGATGGGACCGGAAATTCTCCGCGACATCTCGTTCCAGGTGCCGCAGGGCTCGTTCCAGTTCCTCAGCGGACCGTCCGGCGCCGGCAAGACGACGCTGCTCAGGCTGCTCTTCCTGTCGCTCAAGCCGACGCGCGGGCTGATCACCGTCTTCGGCAAGGACCGGGCGCGGGTCTCGCGCAAGGAACTGCCGCTGCTCCGGCGGCGCATGGGCGTCGTCTTCCAGGATTTCCGCCTGCTCGACCACATGACGACCTACGAGAACGTCGCGCTGCCGCTGCGCGTGCGCGGGCGCGACGAGGCGAGCTACCGCGGGGATGTCCACGAACTCTTGAAGTGGGTCGGCCTCGGCGACCGCATGAACGCGCTTCCGCCGGTGCTTTCGGGCGGCGAGAAGCAGCGCGCCGCAATCGCCCGCGCCCTCATCGAGCAGCCGGAGATCCTCCTGGCCGACGAACCGACCGGCAACGTCGATCCGCCGCTCGCGCGCCGGTTGCTGCGGCTCTTTCTCGAGTTGAACCGGCTCGGCACTGCCGTCGTCATCGCCACGCACGACCTCAGCCTCATGGAACAGGTCGACGCCCGGCGGATGATCCTGTCGGGCGGGAGGCTCGAGATCCATGACTGAGCGAGCGGGAACGGCCGTCGACGCCGCAGTCGCCCCGAGCCTCGAAGCGGTCTCGCCGCCGCCGCGCCGGACCACGTCGATCGTTCCGGAGCGAAGCGTGGCGGGCAGCGCCCTGGTGTTGGTGATCGCCATCATGACCTTCCTGTCCTGCCTGACGCTCGGCGCCGTCACGCTTGTGCGCGAGGCGGCGTATACCTGGCAGACCCAGATCGCGCGCGAGGCCACGATCCAGATCAAGCCGGCCGACGGTCTGGACATGGACGCCGCGCTGGAAACCGCCGTGCGCCTTGCGTCCGGCTTCGCCGGCGTCAAGGCGGCACGCATCGTCGACCGCGCTGCAACGGCGCGTTTGCTGGAACCGTGGCTCGGCAGCGGCCTCGACCTCGACGAACTTCCGGTTCCGCGCTTGGTGATCGTCACGATCGACCAGGACAATCCTCCCGACTTCGCCGCCATGCGGGCGATGCTCACGGCCGAACTGCCGAGCGCTTCGGTCGACGACCATCGCACCTGGGTCGACCGGCTCGTGGCGATGGCGCGCACCACCGTGTCGATCGGCGCCGCCGTGCTCGCCCTCATGCTGGCGGCGACGGTGCTATCCGTCGTTTTCGCCACGCGCGGCGCGATTGCCGGCAACGGCCATATCATCGAGGTACTGAACTTCGTCGGCGCCGACGCGCGGTTCATCGCCGCCGAGTTCCGCCGGCACTTCCTCGTCACTGCCGTGAAGGGCGCCGCCGCCGGAGGGTTCGCCGCCGTCCTCGTCTTCGCCGGCTTTGCCTGGTGGTCCTCCTCCAACATGGCGACCCCCGAGGCAGACCAGGCAACGGCGCTGTTCGGCAACTTCGCCATCGGCCCGGCGGGCTACGCAGGCGTCGCGCTCGTCGTCCTCGCCGTCGCGGCGCTGACCGCCGCGACATCCCATATCACGGTGCTGAAGTACCTGGCCAACATCGAACAGCGGCCGGTCGAGCACTAGGATATGCGGACAGCCATCGGTCGGCGCGTTGCACGGGGCAATCACGGATGGCGAATGGCTGTAACGACAAGTTCCGGCTGCGGCGATTTCCCCAGTTCCCTCGGCCTGTAGGCGCGGTACGATAGGGTGATGACGGGGCAGGACCAGATAGTCGGCCCGACCGGCGAAGGTGGGGAATGCGCGGGGAAGACCGCGTCCGGGCGTCGGCGTTCTGCCGTCGGCGCTGCCTTCGTCACGACCCTCGTCGCCCTCGCCCTCTTTTCCGGCGGTTTCGCCTGGTTCGCCAGCCATGTCGGCGGCTTGGCGACGCCCGCCGATCCGGAGCGCGCGGACGCCATCATCGTCCTGACCGGAGGGCAGTCGCGTCTCGGCGCGGCCTTCGACCTGCTTGAATCGGGCAAGGGACGGCGGCTCCTGATCAGCGGCGTCAATCCGGCGGCGCGCGACGAGGACATCCGCGCCGCTGCCGGCGCCGGGAAGGAACTGTTCGCCTGCTGCGTCGACATCGACCACGCCGCGCTCGATACGATCGGCAATGCCGAGGAAGGCGCGAAGTGGGCGGCCAACCACGATTTCGACCGCATCATCGTGGTGACCAACAACTACCACATGCCGCGCAGCCTGCTCGAGATGCGCCGCTTCCTCTCCGGTGCCGAGCTGGTGCCCTATCCGGTGGTCAACACGCCGCTGGGCGGCGGAGGCTGGATGACCAAGCCGGACGCGCTGCGCGTCCTGTTCACCGAGTACACGAAGTACCTCGCGGCCCTCGTCCGCGGCCTGGTTCCCCGCGGCACGGCCGACGAATCCGTATCCTTCGCCAAGGCCGCGGATCGCTGACGCCGTCGATTTTGCTTTTGCGCGGCCATGGTGTAACCAGCGGACGGCCCACCCGTCCGGTACCTTCATGCTGTACATCCGCTCGCTGGCGTTCAACGTCGCCTTCTACATCAACCTCGTCGGCCAGATGTTTTTCTGGACGCCGTTCTACTTCCTTGCCGAGCGCCGGCGCGCCTGGCTGGTGCCCAAGGTGTGGGTGCGTTCGAGCCTGTGGCTGCACCGGGTCATCGCCGGCACGAACCTGGAAATCACCGGCGTCGAGAACCTTCCCGAGGGGTCGTACATCCTAGCGCCGAAGCACCAGTCGTTCTGGGACGCGATCGCCTTCCTTCCCTACATCCCGGACGCGCTCTACATCCTCAAGCGCGAGCTGACCTGGATACCGTTCTTCGGCTGGTACATCTGGAAGATGCGCATGATTCCGGTCGATCGCGGCAGCCGTTCGAAGGCGCTGAAGGCCGTCGTCGCCGCGACCAAGGCGGAGATGGCGCGAAATGCGCGCCAGCTGATCATCTATCCCGAAGGCACACGCCGGCCGCCCGGCGCCGAGCCGGCCTACAAGTGGGGCATCGTCGAGCTCTATACCGAACTCGGCGTCCCCGTCGTTCCGGTCGCCCATGTCGCCGGCCTCTACTGGCCGCGCCGCAAATTCCTCCGCCACCCCGGCACGATCAAAGCCGCCTTCCTGCCGCCAATCCCCGCCGGGTTGTCGAAGGAGGAGTTCATGGCCCGGCTGGTCGAGGAGACGGAGAAGGCCTGCGACACCTTCCTCGTGGACGCAGCCACCGGCCCGAATCCGCCGCCCATGCCGCCGTCGGCGCGCAAGCGGCTGAAGGAGCTCGGCGTTTCCCGGTAGCATTTCCTGCCAAATCTGATTCGCTCTGCCAGGAAAGAGGATCGATCGCGCAGACCGTCGCCGGATGTTCCTGCCGTAGCGGCAATGTAATCGTTTAACAGCGCGACCGGCGCCGAGAATTGTCGCAGCCGCCGCCGAAGCCGGCTCTTCTGGATGCAACTATTGACCTGCAGGCCACTGTGGAAAGACATTGGCGCGGCACTGCTCGATTCCCGCAAGTCTGGCGCAAGGACTCTGGGATAAGGCTGCACCCTTGTCGACCTGCCCCGGAAGGATCGATGGACGACGTCGAAGCGCTGTCTCTGAAGTTCAAGAAGGCCGACCGACGGCCCGACATGCACCGGAGCGCGAAGTGGTCCGGCATCGTCTGCGAACACACGCGCATCTCCCACCAGAGCGACTACGCATTCGCGTTTACCGGATCGGCGCACTATCTGGCCCTGCACGATCTGATCCTGGCCGACGGCAACATGCTCGTCGACGACCTCAAGCCGGTCCCCGGCGGCGACCTGCGCAACAAGATGACCTACGTCCCGCCGCAATGCTCGATCACCGGATGGGCGAGCCCGGTCGACCGCACCAACAGCTTCACCGTGCTGTACTTCGATCCCGCGGCAATCGCCGAGGAGACCGAACGCCTCTACAGCAGCGCCGACCACGCGCCGCTGATCTACTTCGACGACACGGCGCTGCGCTCGACCCTGATCAAGCTCCAGGACGTGCTCACCGACGACAGCGCCGATGATGGGCTCTACGCCGAGACGCTCGGCCTGCTCGCGGCGATTGAACTTCAGCGCCTGCAATCGCGGGGACTGCCCGAATCGGTGAAGAGCCGGATCGGCGGTCTTTCCGCCGGCCAGGAAAAATTGGTTCGCGAGTACATCGAGGACCGGTTGGGCGAAGAAATCCGCCTCGACGATCTTGCCGGAGTGGCGAGGCTCAGCCGCTTCCACTTCGCCCGCGCCTTCAAGTCTACGCTCGGCGAACCGCCGCACCGCTACGTGATGAAGCGGCGCATCGACAGGGCGAAGGATCTCCTCGTCAGGACGTCGCTGCCGATCAGCGACATCGCGACCGCCACCGGATTCCGCAGCGCCAGCCAGTTCAACCGCGCTTTTAGGGAGTTCGTCGGCGTCACGCCGAGCACGTGCCGGCGCACGTCGAGCGGCGCTTGAGCGGCGAAGGCACTCCCCACGCTCAAGCCGCCGGGGGCGCGACGATCCGTCCGACCTCCTCTAGCCAGTGGTCGCGGATCCCCAGCGCCTCGAGATGGGCGATGGTTGAGGCGACGTAGTCCTCGTTCGCACCCGAGACGCCCACCGCGCCGGCGACGGTTGCCGCCGCTTCGGCCGGGTGGAGGTTGCCGGCATACTGCCGGTGCGTCCTGTCGACCGTGTAGCAGAGCGCCTCGACCAGATCCCCGCCGGCGAGGCGGACCGGCAGGAACCGCTCCAGGTAGACGCTTGTGACGAGTTCGCGGGCGCGCAGGTACTCCACCACCTCCTCGCGTAGTTCGCCGGGCACGCGATAGGCGAGGCCGACGCAGGAACCGCCCCGGTCGAGGCCGAGCACCAGGCCAGGGCGCTGTTCGGTGCCCCGGTGGACCCAGGAATAGACGCATAGCGCCCGATGATAGCCGTGCAGGCGCGCGCGGCGGGTCTCGACATGGGCAAAACCCGGGCGCCACATCAAAGAGCCGTAGCCGAAAACCCAAAAATCGCCCATATCGCACCGCATCCAGCCGACGCGGCCCGGCCGCGCCGCCGTTGCCCTAGCGAGACCCGCAGCATGACGTCAAGCGAAGCCAGACACCCGAAGGGCAGCCGCAAGTTCCTTTGGCTGACCGTCTTCATCGTGCTGCTGTTCGGCGGCTACAGTGCCGGCTGGTTCTACGTCGCCGACCGGGTGAAGGCCGAGGTGGTATCCGCCGTCGCCCGGATGAACCGGGGCGACGTCCGCGTCGAATGCGACAATCCCCAGGTCGGTGGCTTCCCCTTCCGCATCGGCGTGTCCTGCGACCATCTCGGCTATGAGGACGGCTCGCGCCAGCTGCAGGCCTCCGCGAGCGGCTTCCGCTCGCTCGCCCAGGTATACCAGCCGACCCGAGCGTTGGCCGAACTCGACGGCCCGCTACACCTTTCCGCGCCCGGTCTGGGTTCGATCCGCCTCGATTGGGACAGGCTGCGCGCCAGTGTGCGCATTGCCACGCCGTTGCCCGAAAGGGTGTCGGTCGAGGCCGAAGGGCTGAAGGGCACCTCGGAAGCCTCAGGTTCGGCCGGCTCACCGCTTTTCGCTGCCGCCAGAACCGACGGGCATCTGCGCCCCAATGGGGCCGATATCGACTGGGCAGGCAGCTTTGTCGGACTGACCGTCGATCCGGGCGTCGTCGATGGCCGAATCCTGCCGACGATGGACGGCAGCGGCGAGGCGACGGTGAAGGACGGCGTTGCGCTGCTGCGCAGCCGGCCGAAGTCGTTGCGCGGCCAGGCCGTCGACATCGCGGCGCTCAATCTCGCTTCCGGCGAAGCCGCCGTGTCGATCCGCGGTCCCGTCTCTGTTGCCGAGGACGGATTGATCGACGCCGACCTGGTGGTCACGGTGAGCAATCCGATGGCCGTCGCCGACGTGCTCGCCACTGCTTTCCCTGAAAGGCAGGGCCCGATCCGGCAGGGTTTCATGGGCCTTTCCCTGCTCGGCAACGAGCCGTCGATGCCGCTGAAGATCGTACGCGGCAAGGCCACCCTCGGCTTCATTCCGCTGGGCGATATCCGGCCGGTGAAATAGCACTTGTCCGAAGCGGGCTGCTCAAGCCGGCCCGGGAGTCCATCCGGGCGGGGCGAGTTCGAAACTGCCGAAATCGAAGCCCGGCGCCACCGTGCAGCCGACCAGCGTCCAGTCGCCGAGGCTGCGCGCGGTCTGCCACCAGTTCGCCGGCACCAGGCCTTGCGGCCGCTCGCCGGCGAGGATGTCGGGACCTAGGCGTACCGTCTCGAGGCTCGCGCCCTCGGCCCAGACGGACAGGGCGAGCGGGGCGCCGGCATGGTAGTGCCAGACCTCGACGGCATCGACGACGCGGTGCCAGGCGGAGATGTCGCCGCTCTCGAGCAGGAAATAGATCGCCGTCGAATGGCCGCGCGGGCCGCCGGCGGGATCGCGGAATGTCTCCACGTACCAGCCGCCCTCCGGGTGGCGCGCCATGCCGAGCGCGGCGACGATCTCTGCGGCCGTCATTTCAGAAGATATCCTTGCGCTTGCGGATCTCGGCGAACACCTCGGCATCGCTCGCCCCCTCCATGCCGAGGTTGCGGCGGATCACCGGGTCGTGCCAGCGCAGGAAGGGGTTGGTGGCGAGTTCCGCGCCGATCGTCGTCGGCAGCGTCGGCTCGCCCCGCCCGCGCTTCCCCTCGACGTACCGGGCGCGCTCCTTCAGCGCCGAGTTGGTCGGGTCGACGCTGAGCGCGAAGCGCGCGTTGGCCAGCGTGTACTCGTGGCCGCAATAGACCTTCGTCCCGAGCGGCAGGGCCGCGAGTTTCTTCAGCGATTCGTACATGACCGGGGGCTTCGCCTCGAACAGGCGGCCGCAGCCGAGCGCGAACAGAGTGTCGCCGGCAAAGGCGACGCCGGTCGCCGGGAAGTGGTAGGTGACGTGGCCGGCAGTGTGCCCCGGTGTCGCAATGACATGCACGGTCTCGCCGCCGAAGGAAAACGTGTCGCCGTCCGAGACGGTCCTGTTGATGCCGGGAATCTTCGTCGCCTCGGCGGCCGGCCCGATGATGGTCAAGCCGAACCGTTCCTTGAGCGCGAGATTCGCCTCGACGTGGTCGCCGTGGTGATGGGTGGTCAGGATATGGGTCGGCTTCCAGCCTGTCCGCTCGATCGCAGCGAGGATGGCCGCCTCCTCGGGCGCGTCGATCAGCGCCGTCTCGCCACTTTTTGGGTCGTGGACGAGGACGCCGAAATTGTCGCTCCGGCACATGAACTGGTCGATCTGCAACGTCATGGCGTACTCCCTTGGAAGGCCGGAACCTAGACCAGATTCGCGCTCGTTTGTACCTCGGGGAAGCGAAGCTCGCGCGACGATCGCGCCTTCGTGACCCTCATCCCTCGGGCCGCCCTTCCTTGCATCGACGGGCGCGCGCCGCTACTTTCCGCCGCCATGCATTCCGACATCGTCGACCTGCGCGCCTTCTATGCCTCGCTGCTCGGCCGCCTCGCCGAACGGTCGATCACGCGGGCGCTGTCGTCGATCTGGGCGGCGCTCCCGAACGAGCGGCTGGTCGGCCTCGGTTACGCCCTGCCATGGCTGGAGCGTTTCGGTGCCGACGCCGAGCGCGTCTTCGCCTTCATGCCGGCGACGCAAGGGGCCGTCGCCTGGCCGCCGGCAGGTCCGTGCGCAACGGCGCTGGTCTTCGACGAGGAACTGCCGCTGTTCGATTCCTCCATCGACCGCATGCTGCTGGTCCATTCGCTCGAGCATGCGGAGAACCCCCGAGAGACGTTGAACGAGGTCTGGCGGGTGCTGTCGCCGGCCGGGCGCGTCGTCATCGTGGTGCCCAACCGGCGCGGCATCTGGGCGCGCTTCGAGCATACGCCCTTCGGCCAGGGCCGGCCGTTCTCCCGCGTGCAGCTCACCGACCTGCTGCGCGAGACGAACTTCACGCCCGCGGCGTGGTCGGAAGCCTTGCTCTTCCCGCCCTCGCGGCGTCGCTGGCTGCTGCAGTCGCACGGATTCCTCGAAAGCACCGGACGCCGCTTCTGGCCGATGTTCTCGGGCGTGATCGTCGTCGAGGCGCAGAAACGGCTCTACCAGGGCGTGCCGGTGGCGCAGCGCGCCTCGCGGCGCGTCTTCGTGCCGGTCTTCGCGCCGCAGGGCGCGGCGACGCGCTCGGCCCACGGCATCGCAAGTCCATAACGCCGGCACACCGTCCGCTCAGATTTCGCCGCGATTGCATGGCATCTCCGGTTCCGGAACGGGAACCGTACGGATGCTGGAAGCGATCCTTGCCTGCGTAGGATGCGCACTCGGCGATCCCTCACTGCCGGCCGCCGGAGCAATCCCGGTGGACGTCGAGCTCGTCCTCGCCGTCGACGTCTCGCGCTCGATGGACGAGGACGAACGCGCGCTACAAAGGGCCGGCTATATCGCTGCCTTGAGCGATCCCGCCTTCGCCGCCGCGATCCGCTCGGGCGTCCACGGGCGCATCGCGCTCACCTATTTCGAGTGGTCGGACACGATCCACGAGGCTTCCCGCGTTGCCTGGCGGATCGTCGACAGCGCCGACAGCGCAGCAGCCTTCGCCGCCGCGATCCCCGCGACCGAGCCTGGGCGGACGCTCGGCACCTCGATCTCCGCCGCGCTCGCCCACGCCGCCACGCTGTTCGACGGTAACGGCATCGACGGCGACCGGCTCGTCGTCGACGTCTCCGGCGATGGCCCGAACAACAAGGGCGCGCCCGTCGACCTGGCGCGCGACGCCGCGGTGGCGCGGGGCGTCGTCGTCAACGGCCTGCCGATCCTGATCAGCCCGTCGCGGACCTTCCGCGACCTCGACCGCTACTACGCCGAATGCGTGACCGGCGGGCCGGGGTCCTTCGTCCTGCCGGTGAACGGCATCGCCGAATTCGCCACGGCGATCAGGCGCAAGCTCATCCTCGAGGTGAGCGGCGTTCCCGTCGTGCCGCTGCCCGTGTCGGCGCGCGAGCCGCTCGACTGCTCGAAGGGCGAACGCGACGATCGCTTCGCACCGGACCCGGAGTCCGACGGGACGGAGGGATAGAGCGTACCGGGCCTGATCGGCACCCGCGCGGCCTACGTTCCGGTACGCGACAGCACAGGCCCGGCGCCCGCGCTGCTCCTGGCGAAGTCGTAGGGCGTCGTCTGGTAGACCTGGTTGATCCAGTTGCCGAAGAGCAGGTGCGCATGAGAGCGCCAGCGGTTCAGCGGCGGCCGCGACGGATCGTCGTCGGGATAGTAACCGTGCGGGACGGCGATCGGCACGCCGGCTGCCACGTCGCGGTCGTACTCCTCCTTCAGCGAGGTGGAATCGTATTCGATGTGGTTGAACATGTAGAGCCGGTTGCCGGCCTTCTCCGCCAGCAGGCAGGGGCCGGTCTCGTCCGATTCCATCAGCAGTTCCAGGCCCGACTCCGGACGGATGTCGGCCGCCCGCACCTCCGTCCAGCGCGACACCGGGATGGCGAAATCGTCCGAGAAGCCGGCGAGATAGGGCGAGGCCGGCGCGTGGTTGCGATGGCGGAAGACGCCGAACGCCTTCTTTTCGAGCGTGTATTTCGGCACCCGGTGGAAATGCCAGGCGGCCGCCATCGCGCCCCAGCAGATGAAGAAGGAGGAGTGTACGTTCGACGTCGTCCAGTCGAGGATGCGCGTCAGTTCCTCCCAGTAGGTCACCTCCTCGAAGGGCAGCAGTTCGATCGGCGCGCCGGTGATGATGAAGCCGTCGAACCTGCGGTCGGCCACCTCCTCCCAGGTCTGGTAGAAGGTGATGAGATGATCCTCCGACGTGTTCTTTGCCTTGTGCGTGCCGATGCGTACCAGGGTCAGCTCGACCTGCAGCGGGGTGGCGCCGATCAGACGCGCGAACTGCGCCTCGGTGCGCACCTTGTTGGGCATGAGGTTGAGCAGCCCGATCTGCAGCGGCCTGATGTCCTGCCGCAGCGCCGTCCGCTCGTCCATGACGGACACGCCCTCGCGCACCAGTACGTCGCGGGCGGGAAGATGGTCGGGGATCTTGATCGGCATTGGCGCAAACTCCAAAAACGAAGACCGGCGGCGACGTCGCGGCCGGTCCAGCGGGTTTGCGTTGAACGGCCCTTTAGCAACTTGTTTAACGTGGCTGCAAGCCGACCGGCCAAATCACCACGGGACCCGCGGTATTTAGGCCCCGCCGCCCTTTGCGTCAACGGCGAAAGCTTGATAGAGGCGTGGCGGCCAAACTGACGGACCTTCCATGACCAGAGCCGCGACGCCCCAGCCGAGACCCGGCGTGATGGACATCGACGCCTACGTTCCGGGCAAGAGCGCTGCGCCCGCCGGCGTGGCCAGGGTCTACAAACTGTCGTCGAACGAGAACCCGCTCGGCGCCTCGCCGGCCGCGATCGAGGCGGCCAAGGCCGCCGCCGAGCGCATGGAGTTCTATCCCGATGGCGCGGCGATGCGGCTGCGCCAGGCGATCGCCGAGACGCACGGGCTGAACGTCGCCAACATCATGTGCTTCAACGGCTCCGACGAGGCGCTCGCCCTCCTCACCCGCATCTATGTCGGACCGGGCGACGAGGGCATCTACACCGAGCACGGCTTCCTCGCCTACAAGATCTACATCCAGGGCGTCGGCGCCATGCCGGTGGTGGCGAAGGAATCCGCCGAAACCGCCAATGTCGACGCCATCCTCGCCGCGGTGACGCCGCGCACGAAGATCGTCTTCCTCGCCAACCCGAACAACCCGACCGGCACCTACCTGCCGATCGACGAGGTGCGCCGCCTCCACGCCGCGTTGCCCGGCGACGTGCTGCTGGTGATCGATGCGGCCTATGCCGAATTCGTCCGCCGCAACGACTACGAGGCCGGCGTCGAGCTCGTCTCGGGCGCGAAGAACGTCGTCATGACGCGGACCTTCTCCAAGGTCCACGGCCTCGGCGGCGCGCGCATCGGCTGGATCTTCGCGCCGGCGGCGATCGTCGACGCGCTGGAACGCGTGCGCGACCCGTTCAACGTCAACGCCATCGCCATCGAGGCGGGCGTGGCGGCGATGCGCGACCGCAGCCATGTCGAGCGTTCCGTCGCCCACAACGGCCAGTGGCTCGGCTGGGTCTCCGCCGAGCTCGGCAGCCTCGGCCTGCGGGTGACGCCGAGCGTCGGCAACTTCATCCTGATCCACTTCCCCGATGACGAGGCGAAGCACTCGGCGGCGCAGGCCGACGAGTACCTTGCCGCCCGCGGCTTTATCCTGCGCCGGGTCACCGCCTACGGCTTCCCCAACGCGCTGCGCATGACGATCGGCAGCGAGGACGCCAATCGCGGCGTCGTCTCGGCCCTCGCGGAATTCCTGAAGGCCTGACCATGTCAAAAGCCCTGTTCGACAAGATCGCCCTGATCGGCATCGGGCTGATCGGCTCGTCGCTCGCCCGCGTCATCCGCCGCGAAAACCTCGCCGGCAGCGTGACCATCGCCACGCGCAGCCCCGCGACGCTGGCGCGCGCGGAGGAACTTGGCCTCGGCGACAGTTACACGACCGACATGGCCGACGCCGTCCGCGACGCCGACCTGGTCGTCGTCTCGGTCCCCGTCGGCTCGTCGGAGGAGGTGGCGAAGGCGATCGCGCCGGCGCTGAAGAAGGGCGCCATCGTCACCGACGTCGGCTCGACCAAGGCCTCGGTGATCGCACAGATGCAGCCGCATATCCCCGCCGGCGTGCATTTCATCCCCGGCCACCCGCTGGCGGGCACGGAGAAGTCCGGCCCCGACGCCGGCTTCGCCGAGCTGTTCAGGAACCGCTGGTGCATCTTCACGCCGCTGCCCGGCACCGACCCGGCCGCGCTGGAGAAGCTGTCCGAGTTCTGGCGCCGCTGCGGCTCCAACATCGACACGATGGACGCCGCGCACCACGACATGACGCTCGCCATCGTCTCGCACCTGCCGCACATCATCGCCTACAACATCGTCGGCACCGCCGACGACCTGGAGACGGTGACGAAGTCCGAAGTGATCAAGTACTCGGCCTCGGGCTTCCGCGACTTCACCCGCCTCGCCGCCTCCGACCCCACCATGTGGCGCGACGTCTGCCTGCACAACAAGGACGCAATCCTGGAAATGCTGGCGCGCTTCTCCGAGGATCTCGCCTCGCTGCAGCGCGCAATCCGCTGGGGCGACGGGGAGAAATTGTTCGACCTGTTCACGCGTACCCGCACCATCCGCCGCTCGATTGTCGAGGCCGGACAGGACACCGACGCGGTCGACTTCGGCCGCCAGGCCGTTGCGCAACCGAAGGACAAGGCCGCCGAAGCCGCACCGGCATCGAACTGAGCGAACCTACGCCAGCACCACGCCGAGCGTGATGGTGAGCTGCGCTGCGTAGTAGGCCATCCACACCGCGATGCGCATGGCCAGCCGGTTCGGCGAGACGCCGGAGGTGAGGAACCGCTCGGCGGCGAGGATCGCGTCCGAGGCCATGAACAGGATGGCGCCGGCCAGGATCCAGTAATTGTCCAGCGTCAGCGCCGACAGCCCCATCATCAGGATCGCCACGCCGTAAGCGAGCACCGGCCCGCGCAGCGACGGCCCGACGCGCGGCAGCAGCACGATCATCATGGCCAGCATGAAGCCTGCCATGAGCACGGCGACGACCGTTCGCCATAGGTCGACGAGGAGCAGGCCGTAGCCGCCGCCGGCCAGCGAAAACAGCGCGATGTAGCAGAGATGGGCAACGAGGAAGCTCGCCAGCCCGCCCATGAAGGCGCGCTCGCCGTTGCGTGACAGGAAGGCGTCGCCGAGAGAGGACAGCAGCAGGCCGGCGGTAAGCAGGAACGGACCGCCGCGCACGGCCGACAGAATGGCCAGCAGTAGGATCGACGCGGTCTTGATTGCCGTTCGCGCCAGCGAGACACGCGCCTCGACGATGAAGAGATAGAGCACGCCGGCAGCGAACGAGAACAGCAGCGTCGCGTTCGCGGTCTCTTCGATGCCACCCGGGAACGGCATCATGCGGAAGCCCCTTTGCTCTGGGCGCGGGACGACTCGGCCGCCCGGCGCCGGAACAGCATGGATTTCGCCGCGAGCACCGCACCGGACGTGATCAACAGGCAGGCGGCGAGGATGGTCGGCGTCGGCTCGGCGTAGCCGGTGACGATCAGCGCCAGCGTCGAGAGCAGCGGCGCCGTGTAGCTCGCCGCGCCGAGCACTTGGATGTTGCCCTTCTTCACGCCGACGTCCCAGGCATAGAAAGCGGCGCCCACCGGCATCAGGCCGAGCCCGGCGACCGCCACCCATTCGCCTGTCGTCGCCGGCAGTACCGTCTCCTCAAGTGCAACGTGGCAGAGGAGCGACAGCACCGACGTCGCCGCGCAGAACCAGGTGACGACGCTGGTCGGCACGGCCGGGAAGCGTCGCGACAGAAGCGAATAGGCGGACCAGACGAAGGCGCACACGCCGGCCATCAGGTAGCCGAAGGCGTACTGGCCGTCGAAGGCAATGCCGCCGCCCTTGGTGACGATCAGCGCGGTGCCGGCAAGTCCGAGCGCCGCCCCGGCGACATGATGCCACTGCAGTCGCTCGCCGGGCATCAGCGCCGAGCCGAGCACGATCAGCAGCGGCCACAGATAGGCGATCAGGCTCGCCTCGACGGCCGGAGCGTGGCGGAGTGCGGTGAAATAGAAGAAATGGTAGCCGAACAGGCCGGCGATGCCGACCGCCCAGACCTGGAGCGGGATCTTCACGCTCTCCCGCGGCGGGGCGACGACGCGCAGCGCGAGGCCGACGAGCGTGCCGATGGCGAACGTGATCGCCGAGAGCAGGAACGGGGGCACCTTGCCCGACGCGTCCGTGAACAACGCCAGCAGCGCCCACATGGCGACGGCGGAAAAGCCGATCAGCGTTGCGCGTCCCATCGTCGTCCCCTCGCGGGGCGCTTTTAACTGGCCGCCCCTATTCCCGTGCTTCCAGCCGCCGCGCGGTGAGGGTGATCGTGCCGATCTGCGTGCCGACGGTGGCGTGGATGGGCGCATATATGCCGGTTTTGCCGAGCGGCGCAAACGTCACGCTGATCTCGCCGTGGTCGCGCAGCCAGGCGATGGATTTGTTGCCCGGGCGGTAGCCGGCGACCGGCACGAAGCGGGCGTCGCAGGTCACCGTCTCGCCCCTGTATGCATCCGTGTCCATATCGCCACGGCGCCCGGCGCCGAGCTTGAGATCGGCGCGCAACTCGCCGTCGAAGACGCTGACCGTGCGCCCGCAGACATCGTCGAGGCCCTTGGCGCGGACGAGGACGGCCGAGACCGGATCGGTGACGGACGTAAGGTGCTTGCGCGCCAGGGGAACCCAGTCCTTGCCGCGCTTCTTCAGCGGCGGTTCGTTGACGACCCCGGCGACGCGGCCGCCGGAGAAGGAAAGGGACGTGCGCTTGTCCTTGCCGCCGGTCGAGTAGGACACCGAATAGCCCTCCGGGCGCGGGTTCTGGCCGGAGAAACGGCCATTGACCGCCACCGACGCCGTCGTGCTGTCGAAGATGCGCGCCAGTCCCGCGCTCGACAGCGTGCCCTTCATGGCGAAGCGGTCGTCCTTGAAGCTGCTGCGGAACGTGGAACTCGCCACCGGCAGTCCGTAGAAGGAGACGACGTACTCGCCGTAGAAGGCAGCGGCTTCGTCGTCGACGCGGCCGCCCGGAGCGTCCTTCGGCGGGGTGACCGTGATGACGAGCGCTGCGAGAATGAGGGACGGGCCAAGGCCGTTCATGGCGTCTCCGGATGACGATTGCACCGTCTTCGCGATGCGCGAGTCCCTCGTCCTCTTGCACACGACAAATGCGGCACGAGTATGAAGTGGGTGATCGGCCTACATGTGGCGGGCTACCTTGCGCTTGACGCCCCGGCCAAATGCAACTATGGAACGCCAACTTTTTCCATGAGGCCGCATGACGAGAGCGCGCGCCGTACTCTGGTGCGCCTCGAACGATTTGGCCCGAAGACCGAAGGTACGCGATCATGTCCCGCGCTTGTGAACTGACCGGCAAGGCCGTCCTGACCGGCAACAACGTTAGCCACGCCAACAACAAAACCAAGCGTCGCTTCCTGCCCAACCTGGTCAGCGTCACGCTGATGTCGGAAGCCCTGAACCAGAACGTGCGCCTGCGCATCTCGGCGAACGCGCTGCGTTCGGTCGAGCACCGCGGCGGCCTCGACGCCTTCCTCGCCAAGGCCGACGAGAATGAACTGTCGCAGCGCGCCCGCCTCTTGAAGAAGCAGGTCGCCAGGAAGCTCGCCGAACAGGCCGCCTAACCCTTTCGAGGCGGGGGACGACCGCCATCCTCGGGCCCGCCGGTCTTCCCGACCGGGGCTCACTGGTTCCATCACCCAGGATAAAAAAATGCAATCCTCTGCCCGTTTTCTGCCCTTCGTGGCGGCCATGGCGCTTGTCGTGGTCGCGTCCAACGTGCTCGTACAGTTCCCCGTCCAGGGCGAACTCGGCCGACTGAACCTCGCCGATCTGCTCACCTGGGGTGCTTTCACCTATCCCTTGGCTTTCCTCGTCACCGACCTCGCCAACCGCCGCTACGGCCCCGCAGTCGCCCGCCTCATCGTCTTCGTCGGTTTCATGGTCGCCGTTCTGTGCTCGATCGTCATTCCGCCGCTCCTCTTCCGCTTCGGCCTGATCGAGTTCGAGACCGCTGCCGACCGGCTGGTCCGCATCGCCGCCGCCTCGGGCACTGCCTTCCTCGCCGGCCAGCTTCTCGACGTCGCGGTGTTCAACCGCCTGCGCCGGCAGAGCTGGTGGCAAGCGCCGGTGCTCAGCTCGCTGTCGAGTTCGGTGATCGACACGGCGATCTTCTTCTCGATCGCGTTCGCTGCCGCCTTCGCTTTCGTCGGGCCGGACGACGGCTTCGCACTGGAGAACGCCCCGCTGCTCGGCCTCCTCGGCGTCGAGGCGCCGCGCTGGGTCTCGTGGGCGATCGGCGATCTCGGCGTCAAGCTGGCGATGGCGCTGCTGGCGCTGATCCCCTACCGGCTGATCGCCGCGCGGTGGAGCCAGCCGGCGACGGCCTGATCCCGTGATCCCCTGGGAACTGCTCGGGACGGCAAGACTGCCCGACGGCAGCGGCGAACTGCGACTCAAGCGCCGCGGCACCGAGTTCTCCATCATGCTCGGTGCCAACGAACTGATGAACAGCCGCCTCAGCGGCTCGGAGGAGGCGCTGGCGCGTCTCGCCGTCGCCCGGATCGCCGGCCGGAAAGGCCCGCGCATGCTGGTCGGCGGGCTGGGCATGGGCTTCACGCTGCGCGCCGCCCTTGCCGCCCTCGGCATGGACGCCCGGATCGAGGTGGCCGAACTCGTTCCCGAGGTGGTCGCCTGGGCGCGCGGGCCGATGGCGGAGGTTTTCGCCGGCTGCCTCGACGACCCCCGTGTGGCGATCCGCGAGGCGGACGTCGGGGCGCTCATCATGGCGGCCTCGGCCGCGTATGACGCGATCCTGCTCGACGTCGACAACGGCCCGGAGGGCTTGACCGTCGCCGCCAACGACCGCCTCTACGACCACGGCGGCCTCGCCGCCGCGCGCCGGGCGCTGAAGCCCGGCGGCGTTCTGGCGGTGTGGTCGCAGGGACCCGACCCACGTTTCTCGCGCCGGCTGCGCGACAGCGGCTTCGCCGTGGAGGAGGTTAAAGCCAGGGCAGGCCGCGGTCGCGGCGCGCGCCACGTGGTCTGGCTGGCGGCGAACGGTCCGCCGAAGGGGCGCTGATCGAAGCGCTCCGGCGCGTTTGCCGGCAACGCCGCGCCGCCGCTCAGTCCTCGTGCAGGCGGAACTCCAGATAGAGATTGCGCTGCAGCATCGAGTGGTTGTCGTCCGACATCAGCGACACCATCAGCGCGCCATCGGCGCGCTGCCAGACGTCCATCGCCTCCATGTTGTCGATCTGGTAGCCCATGTCGGCGCTCATCAGCACGGGGCCGTCGGCGACTTCGCCCTTCGAGATCGATTCGCCGTAGATGCGCCGCAGGCGCATTGCGACGCCGTCGGCCATGGTGAAGCGCCGCTCGAGCAGCAGCAGATCCCCGTCCGGCAGGAAGGCGCCGTCGGTGATGTCGACGTCGCCCTCGCGCCTGACGGTGAACACGCCCTTGTTCGGCCCTTCGATGATGGCGGCGAAGACGTTGCCCTTTTTGTCGATGGAGCGTTCGGAGACGATCACCAGGCCGCCCTCGTGCTGGCCATAGGGGTGCGCCCGGGTCACCGTCTCGAAGCCCTTGTTCTGGCGCAGTTCGCGGGCCGGTACCAGGAACGGTACCTCCTTGAACGCCGGACCCATGCCTTCAGGCTCGATGCGGTACTGGGCGATGCGATGGTTGCGCTCGAAGCCGACGGTGGCGATGCCGTCCCTGACGTCGAGCCCTTCGGCGTCCACTTCCCACTTGCGGTCGATCGCGTTGCCGCTCTTGTCGACCATCTGCTGCATGCGGAAACCGGAAAGGCCCGACGGACGGCCCTCGGCGTCGCGTTCGACCGACCCGAAGAACCAGAACCCGGTGTCGGCGACGCCGATGAACGCCGCACCCGGCTCGATGAAACGGAACGACGACAGCGCGCCGAAGTCGCCCGCCGGTGACGTCATCTCCAGCCCGCCGACGAACTCGAACGGTCCGAAATTCCTTTCCGCGCTACCGATGCGGAACTGGGCGATCGGCCGTGCCGAAACTTCTACCGCCGCGACCGGCGCGTCCGCCGCGGCGGGCGCGAGCAGGCCGGCCAGCGCCACGACGGCCACTGCGAGCATTTCGCCGACGCGACCCCGGAAACAGCTCATCCGGCGCGCCTCATGCCGCCGCGCCGGGTCTCCTCGGCGAACAGCGCCGCCAGTTGTTCGGTCATGGCGCCCGCGAGCTCCTCGGCGTCGACGATGGTAACGGCGCGGCGATAATAGCGGGTGACGTCATGGCCGATGCCGATGGCCAGCAACTCGACCGGCGAGCGCGTCTCGATCAGCTCGATGACGGCGCGCAAGTGCCGCTCGAGGTAGTTGCCAGGGTTGACCGACAGCGTCGAATCGTCGACCGGCGCGCCGTCCGAGATCATCATCAGGATCTTTCGCTGTTCCGGCCGGGCGATCAGCCGGTTGTGCGCCCAAAGCAGCGCCTCGCCGTCGATGTTTTCCTTGAGCAGGCCCTCGCGCATCATCAGGCCGAGGTTGCGCCGCGCCCGGCGCAGCGGCGTGTCGGCTGATTTGTAGATGATGTGGCGGAGATCGTTGAGCCGGCCGGGGCTGGCCGGCTTGCCCTCCTTCAGCCACTTCTCGCGGGCCTGGCCGCCTTTCCAGGCGCGCGTGGTGAAGCCGAGGATCTCCACCGAGACGCCGCAGCGTTCCAGCGTGCGCGCCAGGATGTCGGCGCAGGTCGCGGCGACCGTGATCGGCCGGCCGCGCATCGAGCCCGAATTGTCGAGTACCAGCGTCACCACCGTGTCGCGGAACTTGGTGTCGCGCTCCTGCTTGAACGACAGCGGCTGCATCGGGTCGATGACGACGCGCACCAGGCGGGCCGGATCGAGATAGCCTTCCTCGAGGTCGAAATCCCAGGAGCGGTTCTGCTGTGCCATCAGGCGGCGCTGCAGCCGGTTGGCCAGCCGCCCGACGACGCCCTGCAGATTGGCGAGTTGCTTGTCGAGGAAAGCGCGCAGCCGGTCGAGTTCCTCCTCGTCGCACAGTTCCTCGGCGCCGACGGTCTCGTCGAAGGCGGTGGTGAAGACCTTGTAGTCGATCTCCTTGGGCAGCTGCGTGAACGGGTGCTCGGGACGCTTCGCCTCGCCCGGCGTCTCGGCGTCGGTGTCCTCGTCCTCGGAAATCTCGTCGGCGTCGGCGTCCGAGGCTTCGGTCTCGCCGGCCTGCTGGTCTTCCGTGGAGGATTCGCTCTCCTCGGAGCGGGAATCCTCGGAGCCGGAATCGTCCTCGCCGCCGTCCTCGCTCTGCTCCTCGCCCTGCGGCTGGTCGTCCGACTGCTCCTCGGACTCCTCGTTCTGCTGGTCGTCGCCAAGTTCCTCGGCCATCTCCATGGAGACGAGCATGTCGCGGACGACACGGGCGAAGGCCTGCTGGTCGTCGAGCTTGCCGACCAGTTCATCCATGTCGGCGCCGGCCTTTTCCTCGATCCACTCGCGCCAGAGGTCGACCATCCGTTCGCCGCTCCTGGGCACGGAGCGGCCGGTGAGCTTCTCGCGCACGATCATCGCGATCGCCTCTTCGATCGGGGCGTCGGCACGCTCGGTGACGGCGGCGAGGTTGGCCTTGGAATACTTGTCCTCCAGCATCGAACCGATGTTGTCGGCGACGCCCAGCATGGCGCGCGAGCCGATCGCCTCGACGCGTGCCTGCTCCACGGCGTCGAAGACGGCCCGGGCCTGCTTGCCTTCCGGCGCCAGCTTGGTGTGGATCTTGAGATCGTGGCAAGCGCGCTTCAGCGCCATGGAATCGCCGAGCCCTCGGGTCACCGCGATATCGTTCCGCGACGGCTTCTTCGGCAGTTCCGGCAGGCGCGCCCGGTTGCCGGCGAGCGCCGGCCGGTCCTTGGCGAAGGCCACCTCCATCTCGTTGTCGCCCGAGATGGCGCGCATGCATACGGTGACGGCACGCTTGAAGACGTCGCCGTCAGCGCTGCCCTTGCCCTTGTTGCGCGTGTTGTCGCCGGGACCCGCCATCGCTTCCCCAGATCACCCCAGCACGACGTTGGCCGCGCTCTCGGGCAGTTCCTCGCCGAAGGCGCGCTGGTAGAACTCGGCCACCACGGCGCGCTCGAGTTCGTCGCACTTGTTCAGGAAGGTGAGCCGGAAGGCCATGCCGATCGAGCCGAAGATCTCGGCGTTCTCGGCCCAGGTGATCACCGTGCGCGGGCTCATCACCGTCGACAGGTCGCCGTTGATGAAGGCCGAGCGCGTCATGTCGGCGACGCGGACCATCTTGTTGACGATGTCCTTGCCCTTGTCGTGGCGGTAATGCTTGGCCTTGGCCAGCACGATCGCGACCTCGTTGTCGTGGGGCAGGTAGTTCAGCGTCGTCACGATAGACCAGCGGTCCATCTGCGCCTGGTTGATCTGCTGGGTGCCGTGATAGAGACCGGTCGTGTCGCCCAGCCCGACCGTGTTCGCCGTGGCGAACAGGCGAAAGGCCGGATGCGGCCGGATCACCCGGCTCTGGTCGAGCAGGGTCAGGCGGCCCGAGGATTCGAGAACGCGCTGGATGACGAACATCACGTCGGGGCGGCCGGCGTCGTACTCGTCGAAGCACAGCGCCACGTTGTGCTGGTAGGCCCAGGGAAGGATGCCGTCGCGGAACTCGGTGACCTGCATGCCGTCCTTGACGACGATGGCGTCCTTGCCGACGAGGTCGATGCGGCTGACATGGCTGTCGAGGTTGACGCGGACCATCGGCCAGTTGAGGCGCGCCGCGACCTGCTCGATATGGGTCGACTTGCCGGTGCCGTGATAGCCGGAGACCATGACGCGGCGGTTGAAGGCGAAGCCCGACAGGATGGCGAGCGTGGTCTGCTGGTCGAACAGGTAGTCGGGGTCGAGGTCGGGAACGTGTTCGGTCGCCACCGAATAGGCCGGCACCACCATCCTGGAATCGAAGCCGAACTTCTCCTTCACCGACACGGTGGTGTCGGGAAGGTTGGTGATATCGCGATCGACCTTGTTCATGACGTCCTCACGCGCGGCTGCCTGGGATCAGCCGGCAAATATCCGTGGTTTCGGCGGCGGTCTTAGAGCCTTTTGCCGCCGGAAGAAAGTTGGAAAAAGCCGCACCCCGGCGCTGGCTCAACACAAACCGGCCTGCTTGAGCACGCGGTAGGCTTGCAGCACGTCGCGGAAGCGGTCCTCCGAACCGCGATCGCCGCCGTTGGCGTCCGGATGGTGGCGCTTCACCAGTTCCTTGTAGCGAGCCTTGATCTCCGTGGCCGTGGCGCGGACGTCGAGGCCGAGCGTGTCCAGCGCCTTCGCCTCCAGCGGCTTGGCCTTGCGCTCGCGTGGCCGCGCGTTGTCGCGGTCGCCGAAGAGGTTGTAGGGGTCGCGCATGCGGTTGTAGTAGCCGGCGCGGCCCGACCGCTGCTGGGCGATGTCGGGCGAGGAACGCGCCGCCGCGTTGACGCCCATCGACCAGGTGGGGCGATGACCGGTGAGAGCCTCCTTCTGGAAGCGGGCGATCTCGCTGTCGGCGAGACCGGAGAAGTAGTTGAAACCCTTGTTGTACTCGCGCACGTGGTCGAAGCAGAACTTGAAGTACTCGCCTTCGCGCATGCGCCCCACCGGCGCGCGGTGAGTGCCGGCCTCGTCGCAGCCGTCCCATTGGCAGCGCGGCGCGCGCGGCTTCAGCTCGGCCTCCGGGTCCGGCCGAACGCGGATGCGTTCGAAATATTTGGAATAGGGCTTCATCTGATTCCGATTATGGGACGTTCGCCGCCCGATACAAGAATTGACATTTTGCTGATGATCGCCCTAACCGCTGAATCGCGGCCTAATTTTTTCTTGCGATCGGCATCCGTCGCGACGACGACGCACATGTGGTGGAGACCGGGTGAAATGTCCAGACAGTCGAACATGGAAGCGAGACTCGCCGAGGCCTTCTCGCCCGAGCGGCTCGAAGTTGTCAACGAGAGCCATCTCCACGCCGGCCACCATCACCTCGAGGACGGCCACGACGCGGTCTTCGACGGATCCGGGGAGACGCATTTCCGCGTGCGTATCGTCGCACCCGCATTCGCCGGCATGAGCCGCATCGAGCGCCATCGCGCCGTCAATGCCGTGCTCGCTGCCGATCTGAAGGCCGGCGTGCACGCGCTCGCCATCGAGCCGGCCGCGCCGGGCGAAAAGACACGGTGGTAGCCGGACGGGCGCCGGGACGCCACCGGTCGGACGCGAATACGTCTACCAGATCGTGGTGACGTGCGGATAGCGCCTGATCTTGTCGTCGGCCGTGACCAATGGCACGCCCATCTTCATGCACATGGCGACGATGAACCGGTCCGCCGGGTCTTTGTGGAACCCGTCGCCGAGATGCGTGCTGCGAACGGCGATCTCGTTGTCGATCGGCACGAATTCGACCGCTTCGATGCGGCCCACGATCGCCAGCCACCGTAGCGGATCGATCGCCAGTTCGATCCGGCCGCGGGTGACCAGTATTGCGATCTCCCAGGCCGTTATGGACGAAACGTAGACCTTTCCTCCCAGTAATTCGCTGTCCAGGGCGCGTTTGCCGGCGGGGCTCAATTTCGCGGCCTCGCCCGTGACCCACCATATTAGCGCGTGGGTGTCGACTGCGATCATTTGAGTGCTTCCCACTCTTCGTCGTCTACCGGATCGAGGGGACGGTCATAATGGAGCAGCGTTCCTTTCAGAATCTCGAAAGGATCGCGCTGGTCTTCCGTGATCTTCCGCAGCTCGAGGCTCGGTCGTCCGTGATCGGTGATGACGAGCGGCTCGCCGCTGGCCTCAACGCGCCTGAAGTACTCCAGCGCCTTGGCCTTGAATTCGGATTTCGAAACCCGCACCGCCATCTCCACCTCCTCGTCCATTCGAACAAGGAAATTAGGACAGGATATGACTATGGTCAATGACCATGGTCATTAGACAAGGTTGCGAACTCGAATTGGCGTTCCGGGTGGAGAGGATGGCCGTCCAGCCTGGCTCCCCTCCTCCCCCACGAAGTGGGTGGCGGAGCGAAGCGAGGCGGAGAGGGGGTCGATTGCGGCTTCATCAACCCGGATTCGGAGCCCTGGTCACTTGGCGCCCGACTGAGTCGCGTCCTTGATCCTCAGCTTCACGATCCGGTTCTTCTCGCGCTTCATGACGATGAAGCGCTTGCCGTGAAAGGTGAAGGCCTGCTTCTCCTCGGGGATCGACTGGGTCTCGTGGATGACCAGGCCGGCGATCGTCGTCGCCTCTTCGTCCGGCAGTGACCAGTCGAGCGCGCGGTTCAGGTCGCGGATCGGCACCGACCCGTCGACGACGATCGAGCCGTCGGCCTCCTTCTTCACGCCCTGGACGGCGACGTCGTGCTCGTCGGCGATCTCGCCGACGATCTCCTCGATGATGTCCTCCAGCGTCACCAGGCCTTCGACCTCGCCATACTCGTCGACGACGATGGCGACATGGGCCTTGCGGCGCAGGAACTCGTTCAGCTGGTCGTGCAGGCTGGTCGTGTCAGGAACGAACCACGGCTTCGTCGCCACCTTCATGATGTCGATGCGCGTCGGGTCGTTGCCGACCTCGTGGAGCGCGCGCAGCAGGTCCTTGGCGTGGACGACGCCGA
The DNA here is from genome assembly GCA_905339215.1 of Rhizobiaceae bacterium. Classification (GTDB taxonomy): domain Bacteria; phylum Pseudomonadota; class Alphaproteobacteria; order Rhizobiales; family Rhizobiaceae; genus DUSC01. The sequence goes on along the minus strand of CAJPFN010000011.1, from coordinate 22,855 downwards.
CGATGTTGTCGGCCGTCTCCCGGTAGAGCGGCATGCGGGTATAGGGGCTCTGCAGGATCTCGCGCACGACGACGTCAGGGGTGTCGTCGGCGTTGACCAGGCGCATCGCGGTGCGGTGGACCATGATGTCCGACACTTCGAGTTCGGCGAGGTCGAGCAGGCCGCCCACCCGGTCGCGCTCCTGCTTCACGAAAGCACCCTCGCGGTGCAGCACCTCGACGGTGCCGCGCAGTTCCTCGTGCGCCGAGACCATCGGCGCGTCGCGCGACAGGCTGACGCCGAAGAACCAGAGGATGCCGCGCACGACGAAATTGGCCGCCGACGAGATCGGCCCGAACAGGAAGACGACCAACCTGGCGAAGGGCGACACGACGAGAGCGAACTGCTCCGGCCGGTACAGCGCCAGCGATTTCGGCAGGATCTCCGAGAAGATGACGAGGATCACCGTCATCGCCAGGGTGGCGTAGATGACGCCGTTTTCGCCGAAGATGGAGAGCAGCAGGCTGGTCGCCAGCGCCGAGGCGAGGATGTTGACCAGGTTGTTGCCGATGAGCAGGGCGCCGACGAGCCGGTCCTTGCGTTCGATCAGCCGCTCCACGGCGGTAGCGCGCTCGTCGCCGCCGGCAGCCAGCGAATGCAGCCTTGCCTTGGAGGCGGCCGTCATCCCGGTCTCGGTGCCGGAAAACAGGAACGAAAGGACGATCATCGCGAAGATGATCCCGCCGGTGATCCAGAATTCGCTCATCCCGGTTGATTCTCCCTGAGGAAAGCCAGAACCTCCGAGACAGGCACGTCCCTGGCGATGAAGGACTGACCGATCCCGTGGGTGAGGATGAAGGTCAGCGCACCGCGCGAGACCTTCTTGTCCTGTTGGATGAATTCGAGCAGCCGCTCGGCCCCGGGCAGGCCGCCCGGCACGTCGGCGAGGCGCCACGGCAGGCCGACCGCCTGGAGGTGCGCCTCGACGCGTCGGGCGTCGTCCGGGCTGGCGAGATTCAGCCGTGCCGAAAAGCGGTGCGCGAGCGCAAGGCCGATGGCAACGCCCTCGCCATGGACGAGGCGGGCACCGTCATAGTCGGTCGCCGCCTCCAGCGCGTGGCCGAAGGTGTGGCCGAGGTTGAGCAGCGCGCGGTCGCCCGTCTCGAACTCGTCGCGCGCCACGACGTCGGCCTTGGCGCGGCAGGATTCGGCGATCGCCTCGGTCCGCGCCGCGCCGCCGGCGAAGACCTCGCGCCAGTTCGCCTCGAGCCAGGCGAAGAAATCGGGCCGGTCGATCAGGCCGTACTTCACCACCTCGGCGTAGCCGGCACGGAACTCGCGCGGCGGCAGCGTGTCGAGCGCGTCGGTGTCGGCCAGAACCAGCCGCGGCTGGTGGAAGACGCCGACGAGGTTCTTGCCGCGGCCGGTATTGATTCCCGTCTTGCCGCCGACCGAGGAATCGACCTGCGCCAGCAGCGAGGTCGGCACCTGGACGAAGCCCATGCCGCGGCGCACGATCCCCGCGGCGAAGCCGGCGAGGTCGCCCATCACGCCGCCGCCGAGCGCAATCACGACATCACGCCGTTCGAGCCGGGCGGCAAGGACGCCGTCGACGACCTCCTGCAGCGCGGCAAAGCTCTTCGTCTTCTCGCCGGCGGGCAGCACGATCGGCGTTGCCTGGATCCCCGCCGTGTCGAGGCCGGCGGTCAGCGTGGCGAGGTGCACCCGCGCCAGGTTCTCGTCGGTGACGATCGCCGCGCGTACGCCGGGCAGTCGCCGCGCAATCTCGCTCCCGGCGCGGGAGAGCAGGCCCGGGCCGATGAGGATGTCGTAGGCGCGGTCTCCCAGCCCCACTTCGACCGCGACCGCTTCGGACTGCGTCATTGTTTCTCCTCCGCGGCCTGTGTCTCGTTTTCCAGGCCGAGCAGCGACCACAGGGCGGCGACCACCTCGTCGGCGATCACTTCCTTGCGTTCCTGGCGGGTCGCCACCGTCGCGTCCGCCTTGGCGTAGACCGGGTAGCGCTCGTCCATCAGCTTCTGCATGACCGCGCGCGGGTCGGCCGTCTTCAGCAGCGGGCGGTTCTGCTTCTTGACCACGCGCTCCATCAGCGTCTCGAGATCGGCCTTCAGCCAGATGCAGACGCCGTGATCGGCGATCGCCTTGCGCGTCTGTTCGCTCATGTAGGCGCCGCCGCCGGTCGACAGGACCAGCGGCCCGTTCTCCAGGATGCGCGCGATCACCCGCTGCTCGAGCGCCCGGAACTCGGCCTCGCCGTAGCGTTCGAAGAGTTCCGGTATCGTCATGCGCGACACCGTCTCGATCTCGTGGTCGCTGTCGATGAAGGCGAGGCCGAGCGTCGCCGCCACCCGGCGGCCGATCGCCGTCTTGCCGGCTCCCATCAGCCCGATGAAGACGATGGAACGGTTGCCGAGGCGCTCGAGAAGCGCGGCATGCAAACGGTCCGCCGGTTTGCTCTCGTTCGTCATCCTGACCCTTCCGCTGCGGGCGTATCGACATCAAAAGGCTGGACGCGTCAAGCGGCCCCGGCCGCCGCGGCGCACTTGAAAAGCCCGCCACCCCGTCCCATAAGGGCACAGGTACGGGACAGAAAAGCGCAGCAGCCGAGCGGACCAAGCAGATGCCGACCCTTTTCCGTTTCCTCATGACCATCGCCGTGCTGATCGGCCTCGCTTATGCGGCGATGTTCGCGCTGGTGATCTTCGTCGAGCCCAAGAAGGGCGAGATGACCGTGCGCATACCCGCCGAAAAGCTGAATCCGCCGCAGCAGTAGCGCGATGAAGAGCGGCCTGCGCATCGAGGCGTTCCTCGAGATGATGAGCGCCGAGCGCGGCGCCAGCGATAACACGCTCGCCTCCTATCGCCGGGACCTCGAAGACGCCGCGGAGCATCTGTCGGCCGCTCCGGGCGGGCTGGCGGGCGCCGCAAGCGCGGATATACGGGCCTACGTCGCCGGGATCGCCGCGCGCGGCTTCGCCCCGTCATCGCAGGCGCGCAAGCTCTCGGCGCTCCGCCAGTTCTTCAAGTTCCTCTATGCGGAAGGGCTGCGCCAGGACGATCCGACCGGCACGGTCGATGCCCCGCGGCGCGGCCGGCCGCTGCCCAAGGTCATGAGCGAGGCCGAGACCGGCCGCCTGCTCGACCGCGCCGCGGTGGAAGCCGCGGACGCCTCGCTCAGCCCCGGAAGCCGCCTCGCCGCGGTGCGCCTCCATGCGCTGGTCGAGGTGCTCTACGCGACCGGGCTGCGCGTCTCCGAGCTGGTCGGCCTGCCGGCCGGCGTGGCGGCGCGCGACGACCGCTTCTTCACCGTGCGCGGCAAGGGCGCCAAGGACCGCATGGTACCGCTGTCGGCGAAGGCGCGCGCCGCCATGCGCGCCTGGATGCTCGAACGGCAGGCCGAGCCCCGGCTCGCCGGGAGCCCCTGGCTGTTTCCCTCGACGTCGGAGAGCGGCCACCTGCCGCGCCAGGTCTTCGCCCGGGACCTGAAGAGCCTCGCGGCGCGCGCCGGGATTTCCGCCGCCAAGGTTTCGCCGCACGTGCTGCGCCACGCCTTTGCCAGCCACCTCCTGCAGAACGGCGCCGATCTCAGGGCCGTGCAGCAGCTGCTCGGCCATTCAGACATCTCGACCACCCAGATCTACACGCATGTCCTGGAGGAGCGGCTGGTGCGGCTGGTCAACGACCACCATCCGCTTGCCGATTAGGCGCCGCGTCGCTATGTGAGGTCGAATTCCGGGCCGTGGGCATTGCCGTCCACCCCGCTCCCGTCGATGCGCATCCCGCGCCTGGTTCGATCGAAGATGTACAACTACCTCGATTTCGAAAAGCCCGTCGCCGATCTCGAGGGCAAGATCATCGAGCTGAAGAAGCTCGCGGAGAACGGCGAGTCCGTCGATGTCGGCGACGAGATCGTCCGCCTGGAAAAGCGGTCGAAGGAAGCGCTCCGCGACGTCTACCGGGCGCTGACGCCCTGGCAGAAGGCTCAGGTCGCGCGCCACCCGGACCGGCCGCATTGCGTCGACTACCTGCGCTCCCTGTTCACCGATTTCACGCCGCTCGCCGGCGACCGCGCCTTCGGCGAGGACCACGCCATCGTCGGCGGCTTTGCCCGCTTCCGCGGCGAGCCGGTGGCCGTCATCGGCCAGGAGAAGGGTTCCGACACCAAGACGCGGTTGAAGCACAATTTCGGCATGGCCAAGCCCGAGGGCTACCGCAAGGCCGTGCGCATCATGGAACTGGCCGACCGCTTCGGCGTGCCGGTCATCAGCCTCGTCGACACGGCGGGCGCCTATCCCGGCATCGGCGCCGAGGAGCGCGGCCAGGCCGAGGCGATCGCCCGCTCCACCTCCTGCTGCCTGGCGTTGAAGGTGCCGTCGCTTTCCATGATCATCGGCGAGGGCGGTTCCGGCGGCGCCATCGCCATCGCCACGGCGAACCGCGTCTACATGCTGGAGCACGCCATCTACTCGGTGATTTCGCCGGAGGGCGCAGCCTCGATCCTCTGGCACGATTCGACCCGCGCCAAGGACGCCGCCACGTCGATGAAGATCACGGCGCAGGACCTCCTCGACCTCAAGATCATCGACGGCATCGTATCCGAGCCTCTCGGTGGCGCCCACCGGGCCCCCGACACGGTCATCGCCGCAGCCGGCGACCAGATCGCCGCCGGCCTGCGCGAACTCGCCGCATCGAACATGGATTTCCGCGAGCAGCGCCGCGAGAAATTCCTGGCGATCGGCCGCAACCTCTGACAGGTGCGGCCCTCCGCGGGCGGCGCGTCGGCCACGACACCGTTTTGCCATAAAAACGCCGCCTCGCGACGTTCAATGACAATGGCGTGAGGGAGGATTGCCGGACGCTTGCGGTAATCGTTTCTCAAGGTTAACGCACCTAGTGTGCCGGAAAGCCAATCGGCCGGGCGCGGCCAAGCCGACGCGCCGGGCAAAAGAAGATGATTTCGAGAGCATGATTTCCAGCGTAGCCCGCACCGCACTGCTGATCGCCGCGCTTGCCGTGGCCGGCTGCACCGAAGGCTCCTACGGCGACTTCGCGCCGAAGGCCGAGAAGAAGCTCCCGTCCGAAATCATCGCCCAGATGAACGCCAAGGGGATGAACCGCACGTCGCCCGTGATGGCGCGCATCTTCAAGGAAGAGGGCAAGCTCGAGATCTGGAAGCAGAAGTCGAACGGCCGCTTCGATGTCATCGCCTCCTACGACATCTGCAAGTGGTCCGGCCAGCTCGGGCCGAAGTTCATCGAAGGCGATCGCCAGGCCCCCGAAGGCTTCTACACGGTCAGGCCGGCGCAGATGAACCCGAACTCGAGCTATCACCTCGCCTTCAACATGGGCTATCCGAACGCCTACGACCGGGCGCACGGACGCACGGGCTCGAACCTGATGGTCCATGGCGCCTGCTCGTCGTCCGGGTGCTATTCCATGACCGACGAGCAGATCGAGCAGATCTACGCGTTCGGCCGCGACGCCTTCCGCGGCGGCCAGACGGAGTTCCAGATCCAGGCGTTTCCCTTCCGCATGACGGCGGCCAACATGGCGCGCTACCGCAACGACCCGAACTACGAGTTCTGGACGATGCTGAAGGAAGGCTACGACCACTTCGAGATCACCAAGGTCCCGCCCAAGGTCGACGTCTGCGAAAAGCGCTACGTCTTCAACCAGCTCGCCGAGGAAGGCGCGACCTTCTCCCCGACCGGACCCTGTCCGCCGACCACCCAGCCTTCGACCCTTACCGCCGCCTACCAGACCTACAAGTCGAGCTATGACGCCGCGTTCAACGCCGCCGTCGGCAGCAGCTCGGCGATCCCGCCGCGGCCGTCGATCCACGGTCTCAAGGAGGCCAGGATGGTCCAGGAATGGACGAAGAAGAGGGCCCGCGGCGAACGCGTCTCGCTGGAGCCGCCGGACATGGTCGAGGAAGGCGTCGTCGTCGAGACGACCGACCGCAAGGGACGCATCGATTCGCCCGCCGGCCGCCGCATGGCCGCGATCGAGGCCGCCGAAGCCGAGAAGAAGAAGGCCGAGGAAGAGAAGATCGCCGCGAAGAAGCGAGCCGAAGAGGAGAAGGCCGCTGCTGCAGCCCTCGCCCAGGCCGCGAAGGATGCCGCCGCGGCGAAGCCGGAAGCCGAGGCCGCGCAGCCTGCCGAGGCAGCCGCGGAGCCGGAGCCCAAGCCGGGCCTGCTCGGCGGCGTGCGCAAGCGCTTCAGCAACATCTTCGGCAGCTGACCTTTCATGGCGCCTGACGCCGAGACCTACGACCTGCGTGGCCTGAACTGCCCGCTGCCGGTGCTGAAGGCGCGCAAGCGGCTGCAGGCGATGGCGGCGGGCTCCCGGCTGTGGCTGGAGACGACGGATCCGCTGGCTGTCATCGACATCCCCGCCTTCCTCACCGAGAGCGGCCACCGCCTCGTGGAAAGCGCCGCCACCGAGCGCGGCCACCGCTTTCTCGTCGAACGCGGCAGCTGACGGGAACTTGGTGGCCTATCGGGGCGGGCCCATCCTCAGGTCCGGCGCGGCGCTCCCCCGGAGAACCCGGCGATGGCGAGCGGATTGTCCTCCAGCGCCGCCCTGTCCGGCGCGTCGACCGCCGGCTGCCCGGCGATCGTAGCGAACAGCCGCCGGACATAGTCCTCCGACACGTCGATGGCGATGATGACGAGCCGCGTGCCGCGCTGCGCGTCCGGCCAGGAGGGCAGCCGCGCCGGCGGATGCAGCATGCGCTGCACGGCGTGGATGACGAGCGGACGGGACGGGTCTTCGGCGAGTTCGACGATGCCTTTGAGGCGGAGCAGGTTGTCGCCCTGCGTCGACAGGAGAATGTCGAGGAACGTCTCGATCGCGCTGTAGGGCAGCGGCCCCGCATGGCTGAGCGACAGCGCGCGGACCCTTGAATCGTGGCGGTGATGGCCCTCCCCTCCATGGTCGCCGTCGGCGTGGTCATGGTGGTGATGGTGGCCGTCGTGCTGGTGATGGTCGCGGTGCTCGTGCCCGGCTTCCTCGCCCAGCCATCGCCTGACGTCGGCGGTCTTCGTCGCCGGATCGTAAAGGCCGCAGGAAAGGATCGAGGCGGAGAGGGCTCCCGGCTCCGACGCCGCGATCGCCGCCGCCCGCGGATTGAGCGCGGCGAGCCGCTGCCTGAGCGCCGCCGGCACGGCCTCTATGTCGGTCTTGGTCAGGACGATGCGGTCGGCCATCGCCACCTGCTTCACCGCCTCGACATGCTCGTCGAGCGCCTTCTCGCCATTGACGGCGTCGACCAGCGTGACGACGCCGTCGAGCCGGTAGGCCTGCGCCAGCGCCGGATGGCCCATGATCGCCTGGAGAACGGGCGCAGGATCGGCGAGGCCGGTCGTTTCGATCACCACACGCGCCAGCCGGGCGATCCTGCCGGTCTGCAGGCGGTCGATCAGGTCGGCCAGCGTGTCGACGAGTTCGCCGCGCACCGTGCAGCACAGACACCCGTCGGAAAGCTGGATGACGCCGTCGGAGGCCTGCTCGACGAGGAGATGGTCGATCGCGACGTCGCCGAACTCGTTGATGATGACGGCCGTGTCGGCCATCGCCGCATCCTTGAGCAAGCGGTTGAGCAGCGTCGTCTTGCCGGCGCCGAGGAAGCCGGTGACGACGGAGACCGGGATCGGGGAAAAGCCATTCATGAAGGCCTCAGTTGGCCGTCGTGGCGCTGTCACCCTGGGCGGTAACCGGCGGGTAGTCCGGGCGCGGCGTCGGAATCGGCACGTCGGCATACTTCGTCCGCGCCTCTGCCCAGGCCGCCGGCACGGGTCCCTTGGCGCCGCCGAGGCCGACGGCGACGAGTTTCGGCTTTTCCAGCTTTTCCAGCCAGGGCGACTTCACCGCCGCCGCCTCGTGATCGGCGGCCGCCTCGGACTGGGCCGCAGCGGGCTTCTTCTTGCCGCAGACGTCCTCGCGCATGTCCGGCGCAGGCATCCCGGCGAGGCCGTAGGCCGGGAGCGAGGCGAGCGTCGCCCCGTCGCCTGCGTTGCCGGCGAAACCGCGGTCGAGCAGGGCTGCAGCCGCTTCGGTGCGCTCCAGCGCCGACTTGTGGCCGAGCACGACGGCGACGAGCGTGCGCCCGTTGCGCGTCGCCGAGCCGACCATGTTGAAGCCCGAGGCGCAGACGAAACCGGTCTTCATGCCGTCGGCGCCGGCATAGCGGCCGACCAGCATGTTGTAGCTCATCATCTTGGCCTTGCCGGCAACCAGCCCCTCGATGGCGAAATAGGGCGCGTATTGCGGGAACTCGCGGCGGATCGCCATGACCAGCAGGCCGAGGTCGCGCGCCGTGGTGTACTGCGCCGGGTCGTGCAGGCCGTTGGGATTGACGAAATGCGTGTCGGTCATGCCGAGCCGCACGGCTTCGCCGTTCATGCGCGCAACGAAGGCCGGGACCGTGCCGCCGACGTTTTCGCCGACCGCCATGGCGATGTCGTTGGCCGACTTGATCAGCAACATCTTCAGCGCGTTGTCGAGCGTCATCGCTGCACCGGGCTTGTAGCCCATCTTGGCCGGCGGCTCGGCGGCGGCGCGCTTGGTCACCTCGATCGGCGAATCGAGCGTGAGTTCGCCGGCGGCGATGGCGCGGAAGGTGACATAGGCGGTCATCAGCTTGGTCAGCGACGCCGGATGCCAGCGGCGGAACGCGTCCTCATGGGCGACGATCCTGCCCGTCGCCGCGTCGAACGCGATCGAGGGAGAGGCGAACGCTGGCGCGAGGCCGGTCGCGATGAGGAACAGTACACCGCCGAGCGCGGCAAACGATGAATTCCGTCGTGCCATCGATCCGGTCCAGCCCTTTCAGTTCGCCTTCCGCCGCGCACCATGGTCCTTGAGCATCGTTGCGCGGATCGTCTATGGTCGCAGCCGTCGCCGGCATCGTATCGACCTCGCCGATACCGGTGCTAGTTAGCCTATGTGACGCCAAGAAGGCAAAGCAAGGCGCGTTCACGATCCCGCGGCCGCCGCGTCCGGCCGTTCCAACCGCAGGAGCGCCAAATGCCGATCCTCAACCGCGCCGCCGAACTGCAGGACGAGGTCGCCGGCTGGCGGCGGCAGCTCCACCGCATGCCGGAATTGAACTTCGACCTCTACCGGACCTCCGCCTTCGTCGCCGCGAAGCTCGGCGAGATTGGCTGCGACGAGATCGTCACCGGGCTGGCCAAGACCGGCATCGTCGCCGTCATTCGCGGTCGCCTCGGCCCCGGACCGACGGTCGGGCTGCGCGCCGACATGGACGCCTTGCCGATCGTCGAGGCGAGCGGCGTCGCCCACGCCTCCGAGACGCCCGGCGTCATGCACGCCTGCGGTCACGACGGGCATACCGCCATGCTGCTCGGCGCGGCGAAGTACCTTGCCGAAACGCGCAACTTCGCCGGGTCCGTGGCGCTCATCTTCCAGCCGGCGGAGGAAGGCGGCGGCGGCGGCAACGTCATGGTCCAGGAAGGCATGATGGAGCGCTTCGGCATCGCCAAGGTATTCGGCATGCACAACATGCCCGGCCTGCCCGTCGGCCAGTTCGCCATCCGCCCGGGCCCGATCATGGCGGCGACCGCCGAGTTCACCATCACCGTCAAGGGCAAAGGCGGCCACGCCGCCATGCCGCACCGCACGGTCGACCCGATCGTGATCGCCAGCCAGTTGGTCGGCGCCTTCCAGACCATCGTCTCGCGCACGACGGACCCGATCGAATCGCTTGTCGTCACCGTCACCAAGTTCCACGCCGGCGACGCCTACAACATCATCCCCGGCCAGGCCGAGATCGCCGGCACGGTGAGGACGCTGAAGAAGGAAGTCGCGGCGATGGCGCGCGAGCGTATCCACGCCATCTGCGCCGGCATCGGCGCGGCCTTCGGCGCCGAGATCGCGGTCGATTACGATGCCAACTATCCCGTCACCTTCAACCACCCCGACGAGACCGCGCTTGCCGCCGACATCGCCGCGGAGGTCGCCGGCGACGCCCGGGTGAGCCGCGCCATCGCGCCGGTCATGGGCGGCGAGGATTTTTCCTACATGCTCGAGGCGCGTCCCGGCGCCTTCATCTTCATGGGCAACGGCGACACCGCCAACCTTCATCACGCGGCATACGACTTCAACGACGAGGCCATCCCCCACGGCATGAGCTACTGGATCAGGCTCGCCGAGACGACGCTCGCCGCCTGACGGCGGCGACGGAAACGCTTGGCGCGCGCAGCCGAACCGTCTATGAGGGGCGCGTGGTCCCGTAGCTCAGTAGGATAGAGCGACAGATTCCTAATCTGTAGGTCACAGGTTCGATTCCTGTCGGGATCACCACTTCCCCACACCCAGAGCGGGCCGCGACGACCGCTCTGGCCTGCGCCGCGCGCCGCCTACTCGGCGAAACCGACGGCCTTGGCGGCGGCGAGCGTCTCGCTCGGGCTGCAGCCGTAGCGCCCCCGGTAGACCTGGGCGAAGCGGCCGAAATGGCTGAAGCCCCAGCGCAGCGCCACGTCGGTGACGGTCAGCCCCGGCGCAGCGGACTGCAGGTCGCGGTGCGCGTGGTCGAGCCGGGCGTCGCGCAGGAAGTTCATCGGGGTGGTGTCGCGGAAATCGCGAAAGCCCTTCTGCAGGGCGCGCGTGCTGACGCCCGAGGAACGGGCGACGTCGTCGAGGTCGATCGGCCGGTCGAGATGCGCCAGCATGAACTCCTCGGCCTGGCGGATCTGCCGCGGCGCCAGCCGCGCCGCGGAACTTCCCGTGGCGCCGCGGAAGTTGTGCGCCTGCGCGTCGAGCAGTCCGGCCATGACGGCGGCCTCGATCTGCCGGGCCATCAGGCTGCCGTTGCCGATCGGCGGGGTGCCGCGGTCGACGTCGTCGACGAGATGGAGCACCAGCTGCCTCAGTCTCGCCCCCTCGCCCGTCGACAGGTCGATGCCGCCGGTAAAGGTGAGCGGCTTGCCCGGCGCGGCGCCGAGATGGGCGGCGAGATGCTCCTGCATCGCCTGCCGGTCGATCCAGACCAGCACCTGGCGGCAGCGCTCCTCCCAGATCATCGTCGTCGCCAGATGCGGGTTGAGGATCGCCGCCATGCCGGGATGGGAATAGTAGTGGTAGGAGCCGTTGTGGATCGCCGCGCCGCCTTCGAGCGGGATCTGCAGCAGGTAGAAGCTGCCGAGTTCGCCCGGCGCGATCAGCGTCTTGCCGCCATATTCGATGTAGTTCAGCGACAGGCGCTCGCCGGCGAAATGGTTGTGCCGCGCGTCGAACTGCGTACGGCCGATCGTCTCCAGCCTGTGGTCGCAGAACACCCGCGCGACCCGCTCGCGGGCCTCGTCCAGGTCGACACTGCGGAACATCGTGTGCGCGGCGAGCGGCACGTCAGGTCGAGGCTGCATGCGTTTCCCGTTTGCGGAATGCGCAAGTCATGGGCCTTCATTCACGGCCGCGACCATATCAGCGACCGCCCTCCGCCGTCATCTTTTTTTCACGATCCGGATAGCCCGTGCGTTTTCCGGATAGCGACCGAGGCCGCTTCGCCGAAATCCTCGACTTCGAACGAGATCGAGGAGGAGCGGTATGCGCGGTCTGGACGGAAAAGTCGCCATCGTGCCCGGCGGGGCGACGAAGATTGGACAGGCGGTCGTCGCTGCCTTCCGCAAGGCGGGCACGCGCGTGATGGTCGCCGACATCAACGCCGAGGCCGGCGCGGCGATGGCCGCCGACGGCGTCGCCTTCCAGGCGACCGACCTGCGCGACGACGCCCAGATCGCAGCGCTGGTCAAGGCGACGAAGGAAAAGTTCGGCCGCATCGACTTCCTCGTCAACGTCGCCTGCACCTATGTCGACAACGGCGCCGGCTCGACCCGCGCCGAGTGGCTGGAAGGCTTCAACGTCAACGTCGTCGGCTCGGTCGTGCTGATGCAGGCGGCCCGCGAGGAACTGGCGAAGAACCGCGGCGCTATCGTCAACTTCGGCTCGATCTCCAGCCGCGTCGCCCAGACCGGCCGCTGGATCTATCCGGTCTCCAAGGCCGCCATCCTGCAGCTGACGCGCAACCAGGCGATGGATCTCGCCCCCGACGGCATACGCGTCAATGCCGTGTCGCCCGGCTGGACCTGGTCGAACATCATGGACCAGCTGACCGGCGGCGACCGCAAGAAGACCGACCAAGTCGCCGCGCCGTTCCACCTGCTCAAGCGCACCGGCGATCCGGAGGAGGTCGCCTCCGCCGTACTGTTCCTGTGCTCCGACGAGGCGAGCTTCATCACCGGCACCGACATCCGCGTCGACGGCGGCTACACGGCGATGGGCCCGGAGCGCGCCGACCCGGCGATCCCCCTGCTCATGGAGTGAGCCGCACGGGCAGGAGGCAACATCGATAACGATAGCGAAAACAACGACAAGGGAAAGAGGAGAACATGAGGAAGATCACCATCATCGGAGGCGGACAGTCCGGCCTCCAGCTCGGCATCGGCCTTCTGAAGAACGGCTACAAGGTGCGCGTCGTACAGAACCGCACGGCCGAGGAAATCGAGAAGGGCAAGGTCCTCTCCAGCCAGTGCATGTTCCACAACGCCGTGCAGAACGAGCGCGACCTCGGCATTGACTTCTGGTCCGACACCTGCCCGCCGGTCGAAGGCATCAACTTCATGGTGCCGTCGCCCGAAAAGCCCGGCGAGAAGGTCATCGACTGGGTCGGCCGGCTCGACCGCAACGCCTATTCCGTCGACCAGCGAGTCAAGATCCCGCGCTGGATGGCCGAGTTCGAGAAGCTCGGCGGCACCATCACCATCAAGGACGCCGGCATCTCCGACCTCGAGCTCTATGCCCGCCAGGACGACCTCGTCATCGTCGCCTCGGGCAAGGGCGAGATCGGCCGGCTGTTCGAGCGCGATGCCGAGAAGTCGGCCTACGACAAGCCGATGCGCGCGCTGGCGCTGACTTACGTCACCGGCATGACGCCGCGGCCGGTCCATTCGGCGGTCTGCTTCAACCTGATCCCCGGCGTCGGCGAATACTTCGTCTTCCCGGCGCTGACCACCACCGGCGCCTGCGAGATCATGGTGTTCGAGGGCGTTCCCGGCGGGCCGATGGACTGCTGGGGCGACGTCAAGACCCCTGCGGAGCATCTTGCCACGTCCAAGCGCATCCTGGAGACCTTCCTGCCCTGGGAGGCCGACCGCTGCCGCAACGTCGAGCTGACCGACGACAACGGCATCCTCGCCGGCCGCTTCCCGCCGACCATCCGCCACCCCGTCGCCACCCTGCCCTCGGGCCGCCAGGTGCTCGGGCTGGGCGATGCGGTCTGCCTCAACGACCCGATCACCGGCCAGGGTTCGAACAACGCGTCGAAGGCCGCCGCCGTCTACCTGAAGCGCATCCTCGACCGCGGCGACAGGCCGTTCGACGCCGCCTGGATGCAGGGCACCTTCGACACGTTCTGGGACTACGCGCAGTGGGTGGTCACCTGGACCAACATGCTGCTGCTGCCGCCGCCACCCTTCGTGCTCGAGATAATGGGCACGGCCTGCGCCGTCCCCAGCCTGGCGCACCGCATGGCCAACGGCTTCGACGATCCGCGCGACTTCTTCCCGTGGTTCGCCGACCCGAACGCCGCGGCGTCCTATCTGGGCGAACTGAGGGCGGCCTGAGGCGATGGGTATGGCCGTCGATCCCCAGACCTTCCGGACGGCCATGGGCCGTTTTCCGGGGGCGGTGACCATCATCACCGCCCGCTCGGCGGCCGAGCGCCGCGGCATCACGGCGACGGCGGTCTGCTCGGTTTCGGCCGAGCCGCCGAGCCTGCTGGTCTGCGTCAACCGCAAGACCGGCACCTGCGCCAGCATCGACGAGAGCGGGATCTTCAACATCAACCTGTTGCAGGACCCGTCCTCCGAGCTGGCGATGCGCTTCGCCGGCGCCGGCGGCGCCACCGGCGAGGAGAAGTTCACCGCCGGCGACTGGGACGAGGACGCCCGCGGCCTGCCGATCCTGAAGGACGCGCTGGTCGCGTTCTGCTGCGAGGTCCGCGAGCGGGTCGACGCCGGCAGCCACGCGATCTTCATCGGCCAGATCGTCGACATCCGCCTCGGCGAGGGCGTGCCGCTGCTCTACGAGCGCTCGCGCTTCCACCGGCTGACGCCGATCTGAGCTTCTACGGCCAGCCGGACAAGCCGGCCGCCCCCTCCACCGCCGGAGCCTGCCCACGGGCCGGCCTTCGGCCGGACCCGAGGGGCGGTCCCCTCCCCCGCTTCGCAGGGGAGGATCTGAGGTCGCGGACGGCCACAGCGCTGGATCCTCCCCCGTTCACGGGGGAGGGGGACCATGCGAAGCATGGTGGAGGGGGCGCAAACGACCTCGGCCGCCCGCCCCTCACGCCAGCCAGTTGGCCTGGTTGGGGTCGGGCAGCGGGATGGCGTCGAGAAGCTCGCGGGTGTAGGCGGCCTCCGGCCTGTCGAACACCTTGTCCACCGGCGCGTGCTCGACGATCTTGCCGCGATAGAGCACCATCACGTGCGAGCACAGCCTGCGGATCACCGACAGATCGTGGCTGATGAAGGCGAGCGTCAGGTCGAGGTCGCGCACCAGCTTTTCCAGCAGGTTGAGCACCTGCGCCTGGGACGACACGTCAAGTCCCGAGACGATCTCGTCGGCGAGGATGAACTGCGGCCGCATGGCGATGGCGCGGGCGATGCCGACCCGCTGGCGCTGGCCGCCGGAAAGCTCATGCGGATAGCGCGAAAGGAACGAACGCGGCAGGCCGACATGGTCGAGCGCCTCGCCGGCGCGTTCCTTCGCCCGGTCGAAGCCGTTCAGCCTGAGCGGTCCCGCGATGATGGTCCCCACCCGGTGCCGCGGATTGAGCGACGACATCGGGTCCTGGAAGATCATCTGCGCTTGGCGGCGGAAGGGGCGCAGCGCGGCCTCGCCCAGATGGCTAATGTCCTGGCCGGCAAACGTCACCGTCCCGCCGGTCGGTTCGATCAGCCTGAGCATCGTCCGCCCCAGCGTCGACTTGCCCGACCCGGACTGGCCGACGATGCCGAGGATCGACCCCCGTCCGATGTCGAAGTCGAGCCCGTCGAGGATCCGGATCGGCGGTGCCTTGCCGAAAAGCGGCTTGCGCGTCATGTCCGGCAGGGCGACCTCGAGGCCGCGCACGCCGACCAGTGGCTTGTCGTCAGCCATGGCGCCACTCCCGGTCGGCGGCCTTCACCTCTTCGTCGACGGCCGCGATGACGGCCTCGTCGACGGGCAGCAGCGAGGCGAACGGGTCGGTGTATTTCGGTGTCGCCGCGAGCAGCGCTTTCGAATAGGCGTGGCCTGGCGCCGCGAAGAAATCGCTCACCGCTCGATCTTCGACGACCTTGCCCGAATAGAGCACGGAGAGCTTCTGGCAGACTTTGGAGACGACGCCGAGATCGTGGGTGACGAACAGCATGGCGGTGCCGTGGCGGGCCTGCATCTCGCGGATCAGCTTCAGGATCTGCTTCTGCACGGTCACGTCGAGTGCCGTCGTCGGCTCGTCGGCGATGATCATTTTTGGATTGGCGGCGAAGGCCGAGGCGATCAGCACGCGCTGGCGCATGCCGCCGGAAAGCTCGTGCGGATAGCTCGCCATGACCCGCTCGGGGTTCTCGATCTGCACCTCGTGCAGCAGTTGCAGGGCTCGGGCGTGAGCATCCGCCTTCGACCAGCCCAGGATGTCGACCAGCCGATCGGTGATCTGCCGGCCGATCCGCCGCGTCGGATTGAGCGCCGTCAGCGGATCCTGCGGGATCAGCGCCGCGACCGCGCCGATCGTCCGCCGCCTTTCTTTCTGTGGCATGGCGAGAAGGTTCTTTCCGTCGAGCAGGATCTCGCCCTCGACGACGGTCACGGCGGAAGGGAGGATGCCGAGCACGGCCTTGCCGATCATGCTTTTTCCCGCGCCGCTCTCGCCGACCAGCCCGCGCACCTCGCCGGCCTCCACCGAAAGGTCCACGGATCTGAGCACGCGTTGGGTCCCGCCGCGTAGCATGGCGCTGAGGTTTCGGATCGTCAGGAAGGCGCTCATCGCAGCACCGGGTCGAAGCGGTCCTTCAGGCCTTCGCCGAGCTGGCTGAAGGAGAGGACGGTAAGGAACAGCACGACCAGCGGGAACACCAGCACCCACCAGGCCTGGTAGACTGCGGTGCGGCCCTCGGCGATCATGCCGCCCCAGGTCGGCGCGTCGGTCGAGATCGACAGGTTGACGAAGGACAGGATCGCCTCGACGATCACCGCGATGCCCATCTCGAGCGTTAGAAGCGCGACGATGGTCGGCAGTACGTTCGGCCCGATCTCGCGCCACAGGATGCCCGCCCTGCCCTGCCCGGCGACGACGGCGCTGGCGATGTAGTCCATCTTCGACTGGTTCATCGCCTCGGCGCGCACCACGCGGCAGAACCTCGTCCAGTCGATGACGACGATCGCGATGACGATCGACGACAGGCCGGTGCCGAGCACGGCGATCAGCAGGATGGCGAACAGCACCGGCGGGAACGCCATCCAGATGTCGACGAGGCGCGAGATGACGAGGTCGGTGCGCCCGCGCAGGGTGCCGGCGAGCAGGCCGAGCGCCGATCCGACGAAGCCGGTGGCGAGCCCGGCGATCAGGGCGACGGTGAGCGCCACGCGCGAGCCGTGAATGATCCTCGACAGCACGTCGCGGCCGAGGCTGTCCGTGCCAAGCAGGTAGGCGGGATCGGCGCCGTCCATCCAGATCGGAGGCAGGCGTCCGGCGAAGAGATCCTGCTCGAGCGGATCGTGCGGGCTGATCAGCGGCGCCGCGACCGCGAGCAGCGCGATCAGCACCAGCCAGCCTCCCGACAGGAACAACCGCCAGCTCGCCTTGCGGCCCACTGCCCCGCGTCCGTCAAGCATGGCGGAGCCTGGGGTTGAGCAGGGCGTAGGTCATGTCGACGAGCAGGTTGATCAGGGTGAAGATCAGGGCGAAGACCAGCACGATGCCTTGGATCAGCGGCAGGTCGCGGTTGATGACCGCGTCGATGGCCATGTTGCCGAGGCCTTCGTAGGAGAACAGCCGCTCGATGATGACGGTGCCGCCGACGAGGAAGGTGAACTGGACGCCGATCAGCGTCAGCGTCGGCAGCACGGCGTTGGGCAGGCTTTCCGACAGGATGACGTGGTTCTCGCCGTAGCCCTTGGTGCGGGCGAGCACGACGTAGTCGAGATGCATCGTCTCCTTCAGCGACTGCTTCAGGAGCTGGCTGATGATCGCAGCGAGCGGGATCGCGAGCGCCAGCGCCGGCATGAACATGTGTTTCAGAAGGTCCCACCAGAGGTCGAAACGGAGCCGGGCGATGCTCTCGAAGACGTAGAACTGGGTGACGAAGGGCAGTTCCGCCGAGGGCGAGATGCGCCCGGAGATGTGAAAGATCGGCACGAGAACGCCGAACAGTAGGATCAGCACCAGCGCCCAGAGGAAGTCGGGCACCGACAGGCCGACGCCGTTGGCGACGTCGATCGCCGCCTCGGTCTTGGTGCCGCGCCACAGCGTGCCGGCGAGCGCCGTCGCCCCGCCGATGATGACGGCGAGCACCAGCGCGAAGATGGAAAGTTCCAGCGTCGCCGGTAGCCGGCCGAGCACCAGCGGCATCACCGGCTGGCGCAGCGAGATCGACGTGCCGAAGTCGCCACGTAGGACGCCGGTCAGCCAGATCACGAACTGCTCGGGGATCGACTTGTCGAGACCGTAATGGGCGCTGAGCCGGGCGATGTCCGCCTCGGAGGCGCCGGGCGGCAGCATCATCGCGATCGGATTGCCCGGGACGACGCGAATGACGAAGAAGACGATGACCGCTGCCCCGAACAGGGTGACGGCCATCGTCGCCAGTCGTAGCAGGATGCTGCGCAACAACGTCAAGCTGCGTGTCCTCGAAATCCCCTGGTGGCGGCAAGCAGGCCGGGGCGACGTTCTTCGGAACATCGCCCCGGCCCGTGTCTCGCGGCGCCCGCTTCCCGTGGCTGGCTGTGAGCCTGCATCAGGGGGAACCGGCCGCCGTTCCGCTTGCCGCGCGCCTTGGTCAGGCCCGCTTCATCAGGTGCGGCAACAGCGCGCCCGACGTGTGCGGGGTGACGCTGACGCCCGACACGTGCAGGATCGGCTGCACGTACTGGAACAGCGGGATGACCAGGGCATTGTCGGCGATGTAGCGGTCGACGGCCTTCCAGCCGGCGATGCGCTTCTCCTCGTCCGCCTCGCCCCAGAGTGGTCCGATCATGCCGACCAGGTCCTGCCCGTCCCAGACCGAGTGCGGCGACGGGCCGAACATGGCAAAGCCGGTCGAGGTCGTCGGGTCGGCGACCGAATTGCCCCAGTTGTAGAACGCGGCCGGCGCCAGCTGGTCGGCGGCGCGCAGTTCGTAGTGCTTGGCGATCTCGTAGACCTCGATCTCCGCCTCGATGCCGACCTTGCGCCACAGGCCGACGATCGCCTGGATGATCTCGTAGTCCTTCGGCTTGAAGCCGCGCGTCGTCTGGATCTTGAACTTCACCGGCTTCTCCGGCGAGAAGCCCGACTCGGCGAGCAGCTTCTTGGCCAGTTCCGGATCGTAGGCGACCGAGATCGACGGATCGAAGGCGAGGTATTCCGGCGTCTCCAGCGTGTCGATCGGCACGCCGTAGCCCGACAGCAGGCGCTCGACGAGCGTCTTCCTGTCGATGGCATGGGCAGCCGCCTTGCGCACGTTGGCGTCGAGCATCGGCTCGACGTCGTTCAGGAAGATCATGCCGATGTCGGAGATCGCCTTCGCGGTTCCCGCCAGCCCTTCCTTGCCCTTCAGCCGGTCGAACTCCTCGTAGGGCATCTCCAGCGTCACGTGGGCGTTGCCGGACTCGATCTCGGCGACGCGCGAGGTGGCGTCGGTGACGAACTTGATCGTCACGGTCTCGAAGTCGGGCTTTCCGCCCCAGTAGTTCGGGTTGGCCTTCAGGCGGACGAACGCGTTGCGCTCGAACTTCTCGACCATGTACGGGCCGGTGCCGATCGGCGCGGCCTCGAAGCCCTCGGCGCCGACCTTCTCGTAATAGGCCTTTGGCAGCACGTACCCGGTGAGGAAATACATCCACTTGAAGATTGTCGGCTCGAAGCGCGCCACGTCGGCGGTGACCGTGTTGCCCTCCGCCTTGATGTTGGCGAGCGTCGACCAGATGAACTGGATCGGGTTGCCGGTCTTCTCGTCGGCGGCACGCGTCAGCGACCAGGCGACGTCCTCGGCGGTGAACGGCGAGCCGTCATGCCAGGTCACCCCCTCGCGCACCGTCATCGTCACCTTGGTCCTGTCCTCGTTCCAGCCCCACGCGGTGAGCAGGCCCGGCGCCGGCGAAAGGTCCGGCTGCTGCAGGATGAACTGGTCGAACACCGACTGGTAGATGCCCTGGATGGTCGGGTTGACCGCCGACGGGCCGACCGTCGGATCCCAGGACGGCAGGTTCACGTTGTAGGCGATGACCAGTTCGTCGATCGCCGCGGCGAACGCCTTCGACCCGATCACGCCCAGCGCCAGCGTCGCGGCGGACGCTTTCAGCACCGTACGTCTTGTAATGGAGTTCATGTCCTTCTCCCCTTGCTTCGAGTGCATTCCCTATCCGGCCAGTTCGCGGCCGAGCATGAAACCCGATCCGGCGCCGAGCCCGGCGCCCGGCCACACTGCCGCGCCGGTCAGGTAGAGCCCCTTCACCGGCGTGCGCCCCGACGCGTGACCGTACGCCGGGCGGAACAGGAAGTTCTGCGACAGATGGTGGCTGCCGCAGATCTGGTCGCCGCCGACCAGGTTCGGATTGTCGGCCTCGAGGTCGAGCGGCGACACCACCGCGCGGCCGAGGATCTTCGACCTCAAGCCCGGCGCATGGCGCTCGATCAGGTCGAGCACGCGCTCGGCATAGGCGTCCTTGACCGAGGCCCAGTCGCGGCCCTCGATCCGGCCCGCCGCGTCGCCGGAAATCTCGGCCGGCACCATGCGCACCTGCACCCACAGGACATGATTGCCGTCCGGCGCCCGCGACGGGTCGACCGCCGTCGGCTGGCCGACCACGATCACCGGCTCGTCGGGCAGCAGCCCCGCCATCGCCTGCGCATAGGTTTTCGCCATCTGGTCGAGCGAAGGCGCGACATGCACGTAGGCGAAGCGCCTGAGTTCCCCGCTTGCCGTCCACGCCGGCAGATCCTTCACCGCCAGGTGGATCATCATCGTGCCGGGCGCATGGGCGAACTGGCGCATGCTCCTGTCGAAGCCCGCGTCGCCGGAGTTCCCGTCGAGCAGCCCGTCGACCAGCCTGCCCGGCGCGACGTTGGCGATCACCGCCTTGCCGGCCATGACGCGACGCCCGCCGGAAAGCTCGACGCCCGCCGCCCTTCCGCCCTCGCGGATCACCCGCACGACCCTCTCGCTGCAGTGGATCTCGCCGCCGCCGGCCTCGATCATGGCGACGAGCGACCGCGTCACCGTGTCCGCGCCGCCCTTGCCGATCACCATGCCGAAGGACTGGTTGGCCATCGCCTCGAGATAGGGGAACACCGCCCCGCCGGCGATGTCGGGGGCGAAGTCGAGATGCATGCCCCAGGCGCCGAGCGTGGCGCGCACGTGCGGCGAGGCGAAGGTCTCCGTCAGCCACGTCCGCGGCGAGGAGACAAGCAGCCGCGCAAGTGCTATCGTCCAGGAAAATCCCCTGCGCAGCGCCGCCTTTGCCAAAAGGCGCGCCAATATATGCATTTTCATGGGATTTCCGAGCAGCGCGAAAATGTATTCGGCACGGCCGGGGAACTCGTCGAGCAGCGTCTGCCAGGTCTCGGCGTCGGCCGCCGAGAGCGCGGCGAGCCGCTTCTTCGTCTCTGCCGCATCGGTGCTCACCCCGAACCACTTTCCGTCGGGAAAGACGCTGGCGAAGCAGTGCGTGGCGGGCGCGAACTCCAGCCCGCTCTTGGTCAGCTGTTCGCTGTAGGCCTTGAAGAACGCCGATCCGGCAAAAAGATTGAGGTTCATCGCCGCCCAGTCGTGGCGGAAACCGGGCTGCGTCAGTTCCAGCGTCTTGACCGCGCCGCCGGGCCTCGCCGCCTGCTCGAAGGCGGCGACGCGCCAGCCTTTCGCCGACAGATGTGCCGCACAGGCGAGGCTGTTGTGCCCCGCGCCGATGACGACGGCATCGTAGGACTGGCGCACGAGTTGTGTTCCCTCATTTTTAGAAAGATAATTGCAAATGCATATTCTTCTGTCTAGCATAATGTTTGACGAGCTGGGGAACCGCCAAGCCGCGCCCGAAGGCGCCCGTCTGAGAACGAAACGGAGGACCGATCCATGAATGCCGCGCAAACCCTGGGAAATCTGGCGAGCCTGCTCGTGAGCGGGGGCGTCGAGGTCGTCGACCTGTCCGGACCGCTCGGTCCCAACACCCCCTTGCTGAAACTGCCGCCGGAATTCGCCAGGGACACGCCGAAGATCGAGGTCCACAAGATCTCCGAATATGACAAGGACGGCCCGTTCTGGGCCTGGAACTGGCTGAAGATCGGCGAGCACTCGGGCACCCACTTCGACGCGCCGCACCACTGGATCACCGGCCGTGACTACGCCGACGGCTACACCGACACGATCCCGCCGCAGAACTTCGTCGCGCCGCTCAACGTCATCGACTGCTCGGCCGAGGTCGCTGCCAATCCCGACTTCCTGCTCGACGCTGCCGGTGTGAAGGCCTGGGAGGCGAAACACGGCGCCATCGGCGCCGGCGAGTGGGTGGTCATGCGTTCCGACTGGGACAAGCGCGTCCACGACGAGGCGCTCTATCTCAACGCCGACGCCACCGGTCCGCATTCGCCCGGCCCGACGGTCGACTGCATCGAGTACATCCTGTCGAAGGGCGTGCTGGGCTGGGGCACGCAGTGCATCGGCACCGACGCCGGCCAGGCCGGCGGCATGCAGCCGCCCTACCCGGCGCACAATCTGCTGCACAAGGCGAACCGCTATGGCCTCGCCTCGCTCGCCAACCTCGACAAGGTGCCGGCCAAGGGCGCCATCCTGATCGCCGCACCGCTCAAGCTGGTCCAGGGCACGGGCAGCCCGATCCGCGCGATGGCGCTCGTCCCCCGCTCGTAGGTTCGGGAACCTTCCGGCCATGGCGGACTACGATCAGATCATCGTCGGCAGCGGCATCAATGCACTTGTCGCCGCGGCGATGCTTTCCGCGAGGGGAAAGCGCGTCCTCGTGCTCGAGCGCAGCGACCGCCTCGGCGGTTGCATGCGCACCGAGGAGATCACGCTGCCTGGCTTCCGTCATGACGTGATGGCGGCCACCTTCGTGCTCTTCCTCACCTCGCCTGCCTATGCCGCGCTCGGCGCCGGCCTGGCGCGGCATGGATTCGAGCTCTGCCACACGAAGCATCCGACGGCCGTTCTGCGGCCGGACGGTTCCTCGCTGGTGCTGACGACCGATCGGGCCGCCAACATCGCCCGTTTCGACGCGCTCCATCCTGGCGATGGCGCCCGCCACGGCGCCGACGTCGGCGCCATCGAGGCCGACGCGCCGTTCCTCTTTTCCCTGCTCGGCGGCGAGTTATGGAGCTGGGCGACGCTGAAGCTTCTGCTTCGCGAGACCTGGAGGCGCGGGCCGCGCGGGCTTGCCGCGTGGATGGGCCGGGCGCTGGTGCCCGCCCGCGGCTGGCTGGAGACCACCTATGCGTCTGACACGCTGCGTGCGCTCTGGGCGCCGTGGGTCCTGCACACCGGCCTGACGCCGGAATCGGCCTATGGCGGCCAGATGGGCAAGGTCATCGCGTTTGCCCTCGAGGCTGCGGGCGCGCCGATCGTCAAGGGCGGCGCAGGCAAGGCCGTCG
>CAJPFN010000010.1 GCA_905339215.1 Rhizobiaceae bacterium | reverse complement strand
TCCGGTGTGGCGCGGATCGCGCAGCCCGCCTCGGCGAGCGCAGTGAGGATCGGCACGAGATGGGTGCCGGCGACGGCGCGGTCGACCAGGAGCGTCTCGGCCGCCCCGCAGATGCCGGTGCGTCGCATCTTGGCGTTGACGACGATGCGCACCGCCATGTCGCGGTCGGCCGAGCGATCGACATAGACGTGGCAGATGCCTTCGAGGTGGGCGAAGACCGGCACGCGCGCCTCCGACTGAACGCGTGCGACCAGGCTCTTGCCGCCGCGCGGCACGATGACGTCAAGGTTGCCGTCGAGGCCCTTCAGCATCTCGCCGACCGCGGCGCGGTCCGTTGTCGGCACGAGTTTGATGGCGTCTCGGGGCAGGCCGGCGGCCTTGAGGCCTTCAGCGAGACAGGCATGGATGGCGGACGAGGAATTGATCGAATCCGAGCCACCGCGCAGGATCACCGGGTTCCCCGCCTTCAGGCACAGCGCGCCGGCATCCGCGGTTACGTTGGGACGGCTCTCGTAGATGACGCCGATGACGCCGAGCGGGGTGCGCACGCGCTCGATGTGCAGGCCGTTCGGGCGGTCCCAGGCGGCGATGACCTCGCCGACAGGATCCTTCAGCGCAGCGATGGCACGGATGCCGTCGGCCATGTCGCGGATGCGCGCGGGCGTCAGCTTCAACCGGTCGAGCGACGCCTTGGAGAGGCCCGCTTCCGTACCGTTGGCCATGTCGATTGCGTTGGCGTCGAGGATCGACGCCTCGCTCGCGACGAGGGCGTCGGCCATCGCGGCGAGCGCGCGGTTCTTGGCGTTCGTCGAGGCGATCGCCAGCGCTCGCGCCGCGGCGCGCGCCTTGCGTCCGATCGCGGCCATCAGCGCAACCGTGTCCTCGCCGGAGATCCTGTTCTTGTCGAGCATCGACATCATCCCTGCGCCTGCATTGCAGCGGTCTCTTCTAGCGCGCGGCTGACGACCAGGTCGTCGCGATGCACCATCGCCGAGCGCCCCTCGTAGCCGAGCACGGTCGGGATTTCGGACGACTTGCGTCCGGCGATCCTTACGGCATCCGCTGCGTCATAGGCAACCAGGCCGCGGGCGATCTCTCGGCCGTCGGGGCCGAGGATGGCCACAGTGTCCCCGCGCGAGAAGCTGCCGCTGACCGCCGAAACGCCCGCCGGCAGCAGCGACTTCCCGGAGAGCAGTGCGCCAACGGCGCCGGTGTCGATGACCAGACGCCCGGCCGGCTCGAGCTGGCCGGCGATCCAGCTCTTGTAGCCTTTCACCGGGTTGGCACTTGGCCTGAAGAAGGTCGCGCGTTCGCCGCGTCCGATCGCTGACAGCGGGTTCATGCGGCTGCCGAGCGTGATGATCATCGCCGCACCTGCGGCGGTGGCGATCTTGCCGGCGTCGATCTTGGTACGCATGCCGCCGCGCGAAAGCTCCGAGGCAGCACCGCCCGCCATCGACTCGATCTCGGGCGTGATGGCATCGACGACCGGGATGAAGCGCGCCGCGGGGTCCTGCGCCGGCGGAGCCGTATAGAGACCGTCGATGTCGGAAAGCAGCACCAGAAGGTCTGCGCCCATCATTGTCGCTACACGCGCCGCGAGCCGGTCGTTGTCGCCGTAGCGGATTTCCGATGTCGCCACGGTGTCGTTCTCGTTGATGACGGGAACGGCCTTCATCTTCAAGAGCGTGCCGATGGTGGCGCGCGCGTTGAGATAGCGGCGGCGCTCCTCGGTGTCGCCCAGCGTCACGAGGATCTGGCCCGACTTCAGGCCTTTTCGCGCCAGCTGTTCGGACCAGGCGCCGGCGAGTGCGATCTGGCCTGCAGCGGCGGCGGCCTGGCTCTCCTCCAGCCGCAGCGCACGGCGGCCGAGGCCGAGAATGCTGCGGCCGAGTGCGATCGCCCCGGACGAGACGACGAGCATGTCCGCTCCCCCCTCGACGAGGCCGGCGATGTCGTCGACCAGCGAGGCCAGCCAGTCGCGCTTCAGGCCGGTCGTGCGGTCGACGAGCAGTGCCGAGCCGATCTTGACGGTGATGCGGCGGTAACGGGACAGCGAGGGTGTCACGGCCGTTCCTTCTCCCAGCGCGGATCGGGCGACTTTGGCAGGTCCGCCTCGCGCGCGCCAACGATCTCGGCCATCAGCGCGCGCAGGACGGCCTCCACACCTTCGCCGGTGACGGCCGACAGCACGAACGGCGCGCGGCCGGCGGCCCGCTTCAGCGAGGCGACCTTCTTCTTGCGCGTGTCGGCGTCGATCGTGTCGGCCTGCGACAACGCGACGATCTCAGGCTTTTCGGAAAGCCCGTGACCGTAGGCCTCGAGCTCGCCGCGCACCACCTTGTAGGCCTTGCCGGGGCTCTCCTCTTGCGCCGAGACGAGATGGAGGAGGACGCGCGTCCGCTCGACATGGCCGAGGAAGCGGTCGCCGATGCCGACGCCCTCGTGGGCGCCCTCGATCAGGCCGGGAATGTCGGCGAGCACGAATTCCCGCGCGTCGACGCGGGCGACACCAAGGCCGGGGTGTAGCGTCGTGAACGGGTAGTCGGCAATCTTCGGCTTGGCCGCCGTAACCGCGGCGAGGAAGGTCGACTTGCCGGCATTGGGCAATCCGACCAGCCCGGCGTCGGCGATCAGCTTGAGGCGCAACCAGATCGTCTTTTCCTCGCCCGGCAGGCCGGGGTTGGCGCGCCGCGGTGCCTGGTTGGTCGAGGTCTTGAAGTGCTGGTTGCCGAAGCCGCCGTTCCCGCCTTTGGCGATGAGGAAGCGCTGGCCGACCTCGGTCAGGTCGCAGATCAGCGTCTCGTTGTCCTCCTCGTAGACCTGCGTTCCCGCCGGCACTCGCAGCACGACATCGGCACCCTTGGCGCCGGTGCGGTTCCGGCCCATGCCGTGGACGCCGGTCTGCGCCTTGAAATGCTGCTGGTAGCGGTAATCGATCAGCGTGTTCAGCCCGTCTACCGCCTCGATCCAGACGTCTCCGCCGCGGCCGCCGTCGCCGCCGTCGGGCCCACCGAACTCGATGAACTTCTCGCGGCGGAACGAGACCGAGCCCGCACCCCCGTCGCCGGAGCGGATATAGACTTTGGCCTGGTCGAGAAACTTCATGGCGGCGACATCAATCCGGTGTAGTCGTGGCGGCCCGACGGCCCGTTGCCGCGCTCGACCGAGCCTGCTCTAACGCATGCGAGGCGTCCGCGCGAGAGCGGATTCGTTGCCTGCGCGTACCGGAGGAGACCGAAACGCCATGAAATGCGTGACCTATAACGTCCAGTACGGCATCGGTCTCGACGGCCGATACGACATTGGGCGGATCGCCGACGCGGTTCGCGACGCCGACGTGATCGCGCTGCAGGAGGTTTCGCGCAACAATCCGAACAATGGCGGCCGCGACATGGTCGCCGAGCTGCGCGACCAGCTTCCCGAATACTTCTCCGTCTACGGCGCGCCCTACAGCGTCGAGATGGGCTCGTCGGTCGAGGCCGGACGCGCGGTGACGCGGCACTTCGAGTTCGGCAACATGGTCCTGTCGAAGACGCCGATCCTCGCCTCGCGCAACCTGCTCCTGCCGCGTACGCGCACCTTCGACCGGCTGAACCTGCAGCGCGGTGCGCTGGAGGCGATGATCGCGACGCCCTTCGGGCCTGTCCGCTTCTATTCCGTGCATCTCGACCACACGAGCCCGAGCGAGCGCATCGCCCAGGTACGCTGGCTGGTCGACAAGGTGCTCGCCTACGCTATCGAGGGGGGCGCGGTGAGCGGGATTTCGGAACTCGGCTTTCCGGAGCCGCCGCACCCGGAGGAGTTCGTGCTCATGGGCGACTTCAACCTGCAGCCGGGATCGCCCGAATACGTCGCCATGACCGGCCTGCGCGACGTCGAGTTCGGCATTGCCCGCCGCGCCGCCTATCCGGTCGACGCATCCTCGGCCGCCGAGGCCGACCGGATCACCTGGATCGATCCGAAACGACCCGGCGACCCGGCCCGCAGGCGTTGCCTCGACTACTGCTTCGTCTATGCCGGCCTGCTGCCGAGGGTGAAGTCGTGCACTGTCGATGCCGACGCTGTCGGGTCCGACCACCGTCCGGTGTGGACGGAGTTCGGCTGATCCCAGGCGGCGCCCCTGCTTCATGAACGACCCCAGCTGCGCAGGCTGATCCATGTCCTGCGGTCGAGCCGATAGCGCTCGACCGGCACCTGTCCGGCGACGATCGAGTTCAACATGCCCTGACCGGCGTACTGGAAACCGCATTTGTGGATCACGCGCCGCGACGCCGGATTGATGACCCGGCACGACACGTGCAATGCGTTGATCGCGGTGACGCGGAAGGCGAGGTCGACGAGCGCATGCGCGGCCTCGGTCGCATAGCCCTGCTTCCAGTATGGCTCGCCGATCCAGTAGCCCATCTCCAGGCCGCGGTCGGTCGCGTTCAGACCTGCACAGCCAAGGAAAGCGCCGGTCTCGGCGAGCGTCACGGCATAGGTGGCGCCGGGTCGGCCCTTCTGCCGCGTCATGGCGATGAAAGCGCGGGCTTCGGTTTCGCCGTAGGGGTGCGGCATGCGCGCCAGCATCTCTGCTACGCGCCGGTTGTTGGCGAGCCGGGCGAGGTCGGGTACGTCGTCCTCGTGCGGAGCGCGCAGGACGAGACGTTCCGTGAGCAGCACCGGGCAGTCTATGACCAGACTCGCGTCTTCGGCATCTTCCGTTTCGGCAACCATTTTCAGTCCTCCAGGCAAAGAAAAAGGGGAGATGGAAACCCATCTCCCCTGATCCCTTTTCCGGACTCTGCCGGACACCGGTCCCCGAGATGGGTGCCGGTGTCATGGTGCGGAACCGGCTACTCCGCTGCTTTTGCGGTCGGGTTTACCGACACGTAGGTTCGGCCATTGGCTTTCTTGGCAAAAGCGACCGCGCCGGCCTCGAGCGCAAACAGGGTATGGTCCTTGCCCATGCCGACGTTCGAACCCGCGTGCCACTTGGTGCCGCGTTGACGAATGATGATATTGCCGGCCACGACCTTCTCGCCGCCGAACTTCTTCACGCCAAGGCGCTTGGACTCGGAATCGCGACCGTTGCGCGACGAACCGCCAGCTTTCTTGTGTGCCATCTGAGTGCTCCTTTGCGCCTCACGAGCGCGTCAATTCCTTATGGGGGTGTTCGGCCCCCGATTCAAGTCCGCGTCACTTCGCCAGCGCCTTGGCCTGCTCGCGCCAGTCCTGGATCTGGTCGGCGCTGAAAGGCATGTTGGCGTCGATCTTCGTGACGTCGTCGTCGGTCAACGACGCCAGCTGGGCGAAGCTGGTGATGCCCTGCTCCCTGAGCTGACCGGCCGCGACCGGACCGATTCCCTTGATCAGGGTCAGGTCGTCGCCCTCGCCCGCCGGGGCGGAGAAGAGCGGCGCCGCAGCAGCGGCGGGCGCTTCGGCCTTGGCTTCCTTCTTTGCCGCAGCCTTCCTGGCCGGCTTGGCACCGCCCGTCAGGATCTCGGCGATGCGCACCGTGGTCAGCAGCTGGCGATGGCCGCGCGTGCGGCGCGAGTTCTGCCGGCGGCGCTTCTTGAAGGCAATGACCGTCTTGGCCTTGCCCTGTTCGACGACTTCGGCGGTGACCACCGCGCCGGCGACGAAGGGGGCTCCGATCTCGGCGCCATCGCCCTCGCCGACGGCGAGAACCTGCGTGAATTCAACGATATCGCCGGCATTTCCGGCGAGCTTCTCGACCTTCAGGAGGTCGTTGGCGGCAACGCGATACTGCTTGCCACCGGTCTTGATGACTGCGAACATTTTATGCCTTTCGCTGTTCGGTCGGCCTTGCTGGCTCGTCTGGAACGATCCGGCCGTCTTTTTGTCAGTCTTTTCCGGGCTCAAAGAACAACCGGCGCGGGGGACGCCCACGCCGGATGCGGGCGGTCCTTACTCCAGAGGCGTTCCCGAGTCAAGGAAACCGCTCGCCCGGAAACCGCGCGCCCGGCGGCGTCTCAGTTTGCAGCCGGCCTCGTCGCCGTCGGAGATCCGTCCAGAGCCGAAACGACCTGCCGGGCCACCGCCTCGCCTGACAGTCGCGCGCCGGCGCAGGTCTGGATGAGCGGACCGGCGAGGTGCTCGCCGGCGAAGAAGATGCGATTCGCCACCGGTTCGGAGAGCACGGCCCGCGCTCCCGCCTGGCCGGGCCGGGCGGCCGCATAGGCGCCGCGCACCCAGCGCTCGCCGCCCCAGTTGGTCATCGTCGAGCGGCCGATATGCTTGCGCAGGTCGCCGCCGAAGATGTCGCACAGCCGGTCGGAGACGAAGTCGATGCCGGCCTCCTCGCCGGCGGCGGAAAGCTCCCAGGCGAAGTCGCCGCCGACGAAGCCGACCATCAGGTCGAGGTCGAAGGGGAAGCAGAGGAAATAGATGTCGTGCTGGGCCCGGCGCTCGATGAGCAGGTCGTCAAACGGATTGAGGCCGAGACGCGTGCCGCGGATCTCGACCGGCAGCTTGGTCAGCATGCCCATCGGCAGGTCGAAAAACGCCTCGACATGCGCATCGGGAAGGTCCGGGTGGAAGTCGATCTCCTCGAAGGCGAGCACGGCGGGCGATGCGGTGACGATGACGGCCTTCGCGCGCACAGTGCCGCGGTCGGTCTCGCAGGAGACGCCGGGAACGTCCCAACGGATCTTGCGCACCGGGGTCGAGAGTTCGACGGGAACGTCGGCGCCGAACCGGGCGACCAGCGCACCGAAACCCTCCTTGGTGAAGTAATTGGGCTCGAGGTCGGCGGCCGACTTGAAGTCGGCGACCGAGATCTCGTCGTAGTCCTTGCCGAAGTCCATCGGTCCGGCGAAGGTCGCCGCGGCTCGGGCGAGATGACCCTTGGCGAGCAGCGCAGAAACCCGGTCGTCGGCGCCTTCGTGCCTTTCGAGAAGATCGGAAAGGCGCAGGTCGGCGAGCTTCATCGCCGCCTCCTCGTCTTCGGTCGCCATGCGCTTGCCGAAGTAGAGGTGGTCGACGTTCATGTCGTGGTACTGGAGCGTCCAGCCGGCGGCCTTCGCCTCCTCGAAATAGGGATTGCGGTCCGCGGCGTGGAGCCAGGCGCAGCCGATGTCGAACGGCACGCCGAAATGTTCCGACGACGTCCAGGCCCGGCCGCCGATGCGGTTCATGGCCTCGAGCACCACGAACGACCTGCCGGCCGCCCTCAGCACCTTGGCTGCGGCCAGTCCGGCCGAACCGGCACCGACGACAACAACATCGACGTCGTTCATCGCGCCCTCCCGCCGCCAATCGATCCAAGGCGTTGATCCTAGGGGAGTTTCGCCCTTCACACCAGTGTGACTTCGTTCTGCCGCAAACCTGTTTTTAACCGTGTCGTGGGCAGCTAGTTTGGTTGGCGGTGTCAGAGACCGCTCGGGCAACAAGGAGATCGGAATGGCGTTTACTGCCAAAGTGAAATTTTCGGCTGCGGCGGCCGTGGTTTTGGCGTTTTCGGCCGGAGCGGCGCAGGCGGCAAGCTGCGGCAAGGACGCCAGCGGCTTCGAGGCCTGGAAGCAGGAGTTCGCCCAGGAGGCCAAGGCGGCCGGAGTCAAGAACAAGGGGCTCCAGGCACTGGCCGGCGCCAAGTATGCCACCGCCACCATCAAGGTCGACCGCGCGGTGAAGAAGGCGTTCAGCGGCGACGTCAATGCTTTCATGAAGCGGCGCGGCGGCGCGACGATCATATCGAAAGGCAGGTCTCTCAAGAAGGCGAACGCGGCACTGTTTGCCGACATCGAGCGCCGCTATGGCGTCCCCGCGGGCCCGCTGATCGCGATTTGGGGCATGGAGACCGGTTTCGGCGCCGGCATGGGCAACCAGAACACCGTGTCCGCCATCGTCACGCTCGCCTATGACTGCCGGCGACCTGAATTCTTCAAGCCGCATGCGCTCGCCGCCCTCAAGCTCGTCGATCGCGGCGTGCTGACCTCGAGCACGGTTGGCGCAGCGCATGGCGAGTTCGGCCACACGCAGTTCCTGCCGGGCAACATCCTCAACTTCGGCGTCGGCAACATGAACTTGAGGGACAAGGCGACGGCGCTCGCGTCGACGGCCAACTTCCTGCGCGGACATGGATATCGCGGCGGTCCGGCAAGCGCCAATCGCGGCGCGATCGCCGGCTGGAACTCGGCCTCGGTCTACCAGCAGGCGATCATCATCATGGCGGATGCCATCGACGGGGAGTAGCTCGTCTGACCCGGTCGCGCCTCAGCGAGGCTGCGGGATGTCCTACCGCACCTCGACCGAATATGAGCACCCGGCGAGCACCTGCCCTGGATGGGTGTCGACCGTTGCGACATTGAGGGAAACGCGTATGGCAAACTCCACGTCGCCATCCCTCTCTGTCGCTTCGTATATGACCCGTTCGCCGAGGAATTTGTCAGGCGTATCGATCATCGGCGTCACGGAGAGCTGGCGCGCGACTTCGCCCGGAGTCGCGTCTTCAATCACCGCCATAGGCCCGGTCGCGGTCAGCGCGACGGTCGAGACGTCGCGGTCGAAGACGCGCACGGTCGCCGGCAGGCGGAACCGGCGCAGGAACGGATTGCCTCCGCTTTCCTCCACCCAACCCATTGCCTC
Source organism: Rhizobiaceae bacterium (assembly GCA_905339215.1). Classification (GTDB taxonomy): domain Bacteria; phylum Pseudomonadota; class Alphaproteobacteria; order Rhizobiales; family Rhizobiaceae; genus DUSC01. Next base: position 36,684 of record CAJPFN010000010.1, on the reverse strand, counting down.
GAAGGCGGTCGGATCCATGACGGCCGCCATGGCGAAGGCGTTGTAATCCCTTGCGTCGGACTTGCAGGCGATGAAGCTGGCGATGTCGACGGTGGACGCGCCCACATCTTGCGCGGCGGACTGACTGACCAGTGTGGCCCAGGTCACACCGGCGAAAACAACGCCGCGCACCCGCCTCAAGACGTGCGGCCTCGCGCCGCCAGCGTCCTGAGCCTCAGCCCGTTCAGGCGGATGAAGCCTTCGGCGTCCTTCTGGTCGTAGGCGCCGCGATCGTCCTCGAAGGTGACGAGGTCGTTGCGGTAGAGCGACTTCGGCGAGCGGCGACCCGAGACGATGACGTTGCCCTTGTAGAGGTTCAACCGGACCTCGCCCTCGACGTCCTCCTGGCTCTTGTCGATCAGCGCCTGCAGCATCTCGCGCTCGGGCGAGAACCAGAAGCCGTTGTAGATCAGCTCAGCGTAGCGGGGCATGATATCGTCCTTCAGGTGCCCGGCGCCGCGATCGAGCGTGAGCGACTCGATCGCGCGGTGCGCGGCGAGCAGGATCGTGCCTCCGGGCGTCTCGTAGACGCCGCGCGATTTCATGCCGACGAACCGGTTTTCCACCAGGTCGAGCCGGCCGATTCCGTTGTCGCGGCCGAGGTCGTTGAGCGCGGCGAGCAGGGTGGCCGGGCTCATCGACTTACCGTCGATCGACACCGCGTCGCCCCTGGCAAAGCCGATGACGACCTCGGTCACCCGGTCCGGGGCTTCCATCGGCGAGATGGTGCGCTGATGCACGTATTCCGGCGGCTCCTGCCAGGGGTCTTCCAGCACCTTGCCCTCCGAGGAAGAATGCAGGAGGTTCGCGTCGACCGAGAACGGCGCCTCGCCCCGCTTGTCCTTGGCGATCGGGATCTGGTGCTTCTCGGCGAAGTCGATCAGGTCGGTGCGCGATTTGAACGACCAGTCGCGCCAGGGGGCGATCACCTTGATGTCGGGGTTCAGCGCGTAGGCGGAGAGTTCGAAGCGCACCTGGTCGTTGCCCTTGCCCGTGGCGCCGTGGGCGACCGCATCGGCGCCGGTCTGGCGCGCGATGTCGACGAGGTGCTTGGAGATCAGCGGCCGGGCGATCGACGTGCCGAGCAGGTAGGTGCCTTCATACACCGCGTTGGCGCGGAACATCGGGAAGACGAAATCGCGGACAAACTCCTCGCGCACGTCCTCGATGAAGATCTCCTTGACGCCCATCATCTCGGCCTTCCTGCGGGCCGGCTCGAGGTCGCTGTCGCCCTGTCCGAGGTCGGCGGTGAAGGTGACCACCTCGGCGTTGAGTTCGGTCTGCAGCCACTTCAGGATGATGGATGTGTCGAGACCGCCGGAATAGGCGAGCACGACCTTCTTGACGTCTTTCCACTTCGACATTTTGCGCTTCCGCTCGGCGAGGGTATTGCGCCAGCTATCACGGCCCTTCGCGGGCAGGCAAGCCCGCGGCTGCGGCAGAATACGCTTGCCGCCGCACCGGGCGCCGATAGACTCCCCTGATTCGTGCAGATCGAGCCGCGACCCGGAGAGACGACCGCTTGAAACCGTTCGGGCCAATCGAAGCAGCGCTCCTTGCAGGCCTAGCGCTAGCCGGTGCCGCCGCGGCGGCACCTGTGGCCGACCGATGGCAGCAGGCGGGCTCGGGCGCCGTTGCGCTATTGCCGAAACCGCAGTCGGCGAAAGGCATCGCCAGCGCCACCCTCTATTGCATCGAACAGCGCTGGAGCTTCCTGTTCAGAGTGGACGACGCATCGGGCGAGACGCCGGCGTCCGGTATCCTGGCGGTCGGTGGCGAGCCGTTCGCCGTCGAGGCCGCGGGGCGCAACGGCGCTTTGGACGTCGAGGTGCCGTTCGAAATACTCCAGCCGCTGCGCGAGGCGGCGCGCATGGGCGTCGTCTTCGGCGAAAGCGGCGCCAAGCGGGAAGCCACGTTCTCGCTGAAAGGGTCGCGCGACACGATCGACGCGATTGCCCCGCGCTGTAGCCAGGTCGACATGTCGGCCTTCGAGCGTGTCGTGCTGAGCCCCGCCGATCCCGCCGTCGCTGTCGCCTCGACCCTGCTTGCCGAAGAGGCGGGCCTGTTCCGCGCCTGGTCGGGCACCAACCCGGAAATGGCGGCGGCGAGCGTCGACCTTGGCGAAGGCAAGGCGCTGCTCTTCGCATCGTTGTGCGGCTCGACGAGCTACTACGGGCTGTCCGGTTGCACCATCGCGGGCTTCGCACGAGCCGGTGCCGGCGCGGAATGGAAGCTCGCCTACAACACCGAGGGTTCCCTTATCCACCTCGACCGCAGTGCCGCGAACGGCGGCTTTCCGAACGTCGTCTCCCTGCCGATGGTCGGCAGCACCACGCCGAGCCATTGGGTTTGGACCGGCGAGGCTTACGAGCTTCGCGAAGAGGTGATGGCCGAGCAGGACATGGCGCCCGAGGAAGAGGGCGATACGTCACAATAGAGCAACGAAAGTCTGCACTGCGTTGGCGAGCGCCGCCGGATCGGATGGGCCATTGACCGGAGCACTCGCAACATTGCCGGAAGACATCCTGACCAGAAGAGCGAACCGGATGCTGCGGATCGAACCGCGGTATGCCACGCTGCTGGCGATCCTGGGCGCAGTGCTTGCCATCCGCCTCGTCGGCCTCGCCCTTTCCAATGCGGAACTCTACTTCGACGAGGCGCAGTACTGGGTCTGGTCCCAGGGACCGGCCTTCGGCTACTACACGAAGCCGCCGCTGATCGCCTGGTTGATCGCGGCGGGAACGTCGGTCTGCGGCGATCAGCCGTTCTGCGTGCGCTTGCCGTCTCCAATCGTCCATTTCGCCACGTCGCTGCTGGTCCATGCGGTAGCAATGCGCCTGTTCGACCGCCGGATCGCCTTCTGGTCGGCTATCATCTACGCGACCATGCCCGGCGCCTCGGTCTCGGCGACGCTGATGTCGACCGACGTGCCACTGCTTTTCTTCTGGACGCTCGGCCTCCTCGCCATTACGCGCCATGTCGAGCGGCCGTCATTGGCGGATGGATTGCTGCTCGGCGTCGCCGTCGGCTTTGGCCTCAACGCCAAATACGCGATGATCTACCTGCCGCTGTGCTTCGTCCTCTATGCGATCGCCGACCGGGAAGCGCGCCGCGCGCTGCTGCATCCGGGCACGCTCGCGGGACTGGCCGTCGCCGCTGCGCTGATCGCGCCGAACGTCCTGTGGAACGCGGAACACGCCTTCGCCACCTTCGCGCACACGCGCGACAACGCGGCGGGAGTCTCGCGCTTCCCGAACTTCATCGGCGTGCTCGAATTCGTCGGTATCCAGGCGGCGATCCTCGGTCCCGTGGCGTTCCTCGCCTACGGATTTGCGCTCGCGGCGAAAGCCGGCGGCGTCGACGACCGGGCGCGGCTGCTGCTCGTCTATCATTCGCTGCCCGTCTTCGTGCTGATCGCATTGCAGGCGTTCGTGGCGCGCGCCAACGGCAACTGGGCGGCCACGGCCTTTCCCGCCGCGGCGATCCTTGGGACCGCCGCGATGTTTGCGCTTGACTGGAGAAAGGGCATCCGTGCCACCATCGACATTGCCGCGGTGACGCTTGTCGGCGCCACGCTGTCGGGGACCTTGGTCGGCGTCCTCACCTGGGGACCGCTTGGGAACGAACTCGGCAAGATGCGCGGCTGGAGCGACCTCGCAGCAGAGGTGCGGCGGGTCGCGGACGAGCAGAAAATCGACACGCTGGTCTTCACCCAGCGCGGATTGACCGCGTCGATGATCTACGAGTTGCGCGACAGCGGGCTGACGGTGAAGGCGTGGCGTCCCGATCCCGAGTTTCCACGCGATCATTTCGAGCTGACGCGACCGTGGATGGCGACTGATCCGGGGCCGGTGCTCCTGATCGAAATGGGCGACGAGCCGCCGCCGGACGAGGTCGTGCTGCGGTCGGTGCGCGTCGCGCTCGTCCCGACGACGGTGCACATAGCCAAGCGTTCGGGCTGGGTGGCGTCGGTCTACCGGACCGATTGAGGAACGGACATGGAATTCATCCCCGACACAGCAACGATCCTGCAGTTCGCCGTCGCCACCCTGGTGCTCGCCATCACGCCGGGACCGGACATGACGCTGTTCGTCAGCCGGGCGCTGAGCCAGGGCCGGGCGGCGGGCTTCGCCTCGATGGCCGGGTCGTTCTGCGGCATCGTCGTCCACACGTTCCTGGTGGTGGTCGGCATCTCGGCGCTGATCGTCGCATCGCCCGGCGCCTTCCTTGTGCTGAAGCTGTTCGGTGCCGGCTATCTCGTCTTCCTCGCCTGGCAGGCAATCCGCTACGGCTCGGCCTTCTCGCCGACGACGGTGCGCGGCGCCGAACGGTCGATGCTCCGCAACTGGGCGACTGGCTTCGGTGTCAATCTGCTCAACCCGAAGGTCATCCTTTTCTACATGACCTTCCTGCCGCAGTTCGTCTCGGCGAGCGACCCGCACGCGCCGGGCAAGCTCGTCTTCCTCGGCCTGATGTTCATCGTCGTGTCGATCCCGGTGACAGCGCCGATGGTGCTCGCCGCCGACAGCTTCGCCGCAATGATGAAGCGCAACCCGCGCATCACGCGCGTCGTCGACTGGCTGTTCGCCGGCGTGTTTTCGGCCTTCGCCCTCAGGATCCTGACGGCCCAGGCGAAGTAGGTCGGACGGTCGTCCGTTGGTCGCTTTGGATCCGGATGAGGACATAGCCCCTTTCGCCGAATTCATCGCGCGCAGCGGCAAGCTGTCCCGACCTTGCCGCCGCAATGAAGTCGACGATGTCGATGTTGCGCCAACCGGCGCGCACCTCATGCTGGCGATAGCCGAGCGCCCTCAATTTCGTTGCCACCTCTGGTTCCTCGGTGACGACCGTCGCATACGATTTCGGATCGATACCCTCAAGCGTGCGGACCTGAACGAAGGGGTGCGCGCGGCCGTAATGCAGGCGTATGCGGGTGCCGACCATATCGTCGCCCACGAACAGAGTGCTGTCCGGGACTGCGTTCTCCCGCCTCAGGGTCAGGGCAAGCGGCGCGCCAGTATCGGGGAGCAGTAGTGCGCTCAACGGCGGAAAAGCCAGCAGGCAGAGCCCGCAGGGGACCATGGCCATGGCATGGGACATGGCCGGGGTGCCTTCCTGTCCGATCAGCTGCCAGATCATCGCCGCGCCTGCGACGAGCACTGCGGCGAGCAAAAGGGTCTGCCAGAAGGGAAGTAGCGAGGAAAATGCGGCAAACAGGACGATCATGACGACCGTCGCGCCGACCAGAACGAGCCGGTAGGCTACGCGGACGAACCTCCGTACGAGCGGTCCGTCGACGCTGAGCAAGGCCACTGCAAGCAGGACGCTGGTCTGCGGCAGGGCCGGCAAGCTGTACCGTTGGCTCGGAGAACCCGAAAACAGGAAGATGCCGACGACCAGCAGGATCCATCCGAGGAGGTAGGAACCCGCGGCGCCAGTTGCCCGAATGGAGGGACGCGGTCCGAGCGTCGCCCAAGCGTAAGCCAGAGCCAGCAGGCAAAGGATGTTTGGCAGCGCCAAGCCAGTGAGGCTCGCCAGTAGCGAACGGACCGAACCGGAAAACGACAGCACTAACTTTGTGGTGATCTGATCCTCGAGGAATTCGGATTCAAGAGCCTGACCGTCCTGGAAAGCCTGGTACGCGAACCAGCTGGCGGCCGCGAAAAGCGAGATGACAATAGGTGCCGGCCGGATCAGACGCTGGCGCCGCTTGCCTACCTCCGCCGACAGGAAGGCAAACGCGACCGACCAGAACAGCAGCGCGAGTGGAAGAAGACCCTTCGTCAGGACGGCGAGGGATATTCCGCCGTACGCCATCCAGCCGTACATCGTAAGCCGGTCGTCGCGAAACAGCAGGCCGGCAAAGCCGATCGTCGCGACGAGTACGAACAGGGTTAGCGGCAAGTCGGGAATCGCCGCCATCGAGCTGCGGACATAGACGACATTGCCCGCCAGCAGCGCGGTGGCGAGCAGAGCTGCCGGCGGCCCGGTATTAATCGTTCGCGCCAGGAACCAGGTCAGCATGACGATCGCTGCGGAGATGGCTATCCACGGTACGCGACCGCCAGCGACGCCGATACCGAACGTCTTCATTCCCGCCGCCACGATCCAGTAGCTGAGCGGCGGCTTTTTCAGCCGTGTCTCGCCCAAGCCGGTTCGCGGCGTCAGCCAGTCTCCGTCCTCCAGCATGATCGCACCGCCGTCGAAGTAATGGCGCTCATCGGGGTAGATGGAGACTAACCTGACCGAGTAGGGCAGCAGCCCTGCGATCAGGCAGGCGCACAAGATTACCGGCATGACACCGGGCTTGACCATGAAGGCGCGCACCGCGGTACCGACGTACCGGTTTCGCCCGCCTGAGGGTGCGAAGGCCTTCCACATCGCACGTACCGCTCGGCTGAACGGGAATGGCGAGAACGAAGCACCAGTCTACATCGGGATCAAGTGGAATAGTTTCCTTCGATCCGGTGTTTCGGCGAAAACCGCCCGGGTAGACTTACGTGCCGCGCCACCTGCCGGCCATTCGCCCGGCGACCAGCCAGTAGGCCACGCCGGCGACGATGCCGGCCCCGATGATGGTCAAAACCAGGCGGATCGACTGGGACGAAGCATGGGCGTATGGCCTGGCGCCGAACATGACGACCAGCATGACCACCGAGACGCCGCCGCCCGCTAGTGCGTAGTAGAGCCAGTCGCGGCGGCCGAAGACCTCAGCCACGAGGATGGCGACGATGGACGGAACGAAGGCGAAGTAGGCGACGAACAGCGCAACGAATGGAATCAGCAGGACGGTCGATCCGGTGATCGCGCCCGACGCCTCGTCCGGCGACAGGTCGAGCGATCCGAGATACAAAAGGTTGAGGAACGCGCTGCCGGACAACGAAGCGGCGGCATAGCCGGCGATGATCAGGGCGAAGTGGCCGAGGTAGACGAGAACGCGGCTCAAGCTTCGCCGTGTCCGGCGATCATCATCGCCTCGAGGGCGAGGCGATCGACTTTGCGCATGCGCTCCGATTCCGACTTCAGCTGGCCACAGGCGGCGAGGATGTCGCGGCCGCGCGGCGTGCGGATCGGCGAGGCGTAGCCGGCTTCGTTGATGAAGTCGGCGAAGCGCTCGATCGTCTCCCAGTCGGAACACTGGTAGTTGGTGCCCGGCCAGGGATTGAACGGGATCAGGTTGATCTTGGCGGGTATGCCCTTCAGCAACTGCACCAGCAGCCGTGCGTCATCGAGGCTGTCGTTGACGTCCTTCAGCATGACGTATTCGAAGGTGATGCGCCGCGCGTTGGACAGGCCGGGATAGGCCCTGCAGGCCGCCATCAGCTCCTTCAGCGGGTATTTCTTGTTGATCGGCACCAGCATGTCGCGCAGATCGTCGCGCACGGCATGCAGCGAGATCGCCAGCATCACGCCGATCTCGGCGCCGGTGCGCGCGATCTCCGGCACCACGCCCGACGTCGACAGCGTGATGCGGCGCTTCGACAGGGACAGGCCGTCGCCGTCAGAGGCGATCAGCAGCGCCTTCTTCACTTCCTCGAAATTGTACAGCGGCTCGCCCATGCCCATCATGACGATGTTGGTGATCTTGCGCCCTTCGGCGGGCACGATAGCGCCGTCCGGCGTGTCGCGGCCGGGGAAATCGCCGAGCCGGTCGCGGGCCGTCATCAGCTCGGCGAGGATTTCCTCGGCGGTGAGGTTGCGCACCAGCTTCTGCGTGCCGGTATGGCAGAACGAGCAGGTCAGGGTGCAGCCGACCTGGCTGGAGATGCACAGCGTGCCGCGGCCTTCCTCGGGGATGTAGACCGTCTCGATCTCGACGGGCCGGCCGGCGCCGCGCGGCGGAAAGCGGAACAGCCACTTGCGCGTGCCGTCGTTCGACACCTGCTCCTCGACGATCTCGGGCCGGGCGATGGCGAAGCGGCGGTCGAGTTCGGCGCGCAGGTCCTTGGAGATGTTGAACATGTGGGTGAAGTCGGAGACGCCGCGCACGTAAAGCCAGTGCCAGAGCTGCTGCACGCGCATCTTCGCTTGGCGCTCGGGCACGACCCCGGACGAAACAAGCGCCTCGGCCATCTCGGCACGGGAAAGCCCGATCAGCGACGGCTTCTGCTGCACGGCGGTGCGCACGGCGAGCGCATCGCGCGCGGCAGGCGTGGTCAGGTCGAGCGAGGGCGTCATGATGGCGGCTATATGGGTGTCGTGTCGGGCGTTGTCGAACGGTGCGCCATATCATGCGACGCGGCCGCAGTCACGGCGCGCCGAACGCGCGTCTCGCCGGTCAAGGGGACGACGCCGCGATTGCGCCGGTAAATCCGCTCGGTGGCCGCTCCCTGTCGACCCGGAGGGCGGCGGTTCAGAGCGTCACTTGCAGCTCGAGATCGAGTTCAGCGCGGCCGTGATGCCTTTCAGCGAGAAGACGTAGCTGGTGGCGTTGCCGCGTCCCGACTTAGCCGCCACCTTCATCTCGGCGCCGCCCTTCATGGCAGCGATCAGGGACGGTTCCTCGGCGGCGTTCTCCATCCATGCGGACTTGCCGCGCGTGAACATGGAGAAGCTCTTGTCGCCGACGGTGACAACGACCTTGGAATTTTCCTGGAGGTTGTAGGAGGCGATGAACTGCGGTTCGAAGGAGACGTTCTGCCCCGGTTTCTGGCTGACGAAGAAGAAGATGTCGCCGTGATCGAGCGACGCCGGCTGCTTGTCGGTCGGAACGGTCAGGACATAGCAGACCTTGCCGTTGTTGGCCTGATAGGAATAGGTGCCCCAGGCGTTGTGCTGCCCGATCTTCGTGGCCGACTGAGCGGCCGCCGGCAGGGTCGCAGCGGCGATAGCCAGGCCGGCGAGGAGGAGTTTCAGTCCGCGCATTTTTCTTCTGTGTTTCCCTGTCTGTCGCGTAACGCAGGAATGGACCGGTCGAATCGGCCGGACCTGGAAGGCTTCATTTTGATTTAATCTGCCTTACCAAACGGTGAACGCGCGGGCCTAGACCCGCCCTTTCGACCGTTCCTGTCGACGATTAGGATCACCATCCACCCTGCCGCGCCCGGTTGCGTGCGTCCCTTCGCATCTATCAAGCGAACGAAAGCGGCGAGAGTTTGACTAAGTAGGAGCCGGGAAAAGCAGGATTTCGTGCTTCAGTCCTGCTCAAGTGCCTGGCGCGCCGCAAACTTGTGCGCGGGTGTCATGTGGGCGCGCACGGCGGCGATGGCCGCCGTAAGCACGGTCAGGTCGTCGGTGAAGCCCAGTCCAACGATGACGTCGGGGATGGTGTCAGCCGGCAGCACGAAATAGCCGAGCGCGGCAAGCAGGATGCCCTTGGCGCGCAGCGGCGTGTTCCTGTCGAAAGCGCAGTAATAGGCGGCGACCACATCCTCCATGAACGGAATCTGCCGCGCCGCGCGCCGCGCGGTTCTCCAGAAGTCGGCGCGCACGCGACCGGCGTCGGCGCGATCGCTCGTTTCTTGCCGTTCCATGACTGTGCGCCTCCTTCTACCGGTGGTTTGGCTTACGGAATGAAATGGTGCGGGCAGCCCACGCCTGCAAGCCACGTCTCACGACTGCCCGGCGATCCGGTCCATCTTGCGCGCCAGCTTGAGGTCCAGTTCGGTCAAGCCGCCGGCGTCGTGCGTGTTCAGGCGGACATCCACGCGGTTGTAGACGTTCGCCCAGTCCGGATGGTGGTCCATCTTCTCGGCCGCCAGCGCCACGCGCGCCATGAAACCGAAGGCCTCGCCGAAGTCGCGGAAGCGGAACGCACGGCTGATCGATTTCCCGTCGTCGGCCAACGCCCAGGCGGGAAGATCCGTCATGGCGTCGCTGACGGCATTCGGATCAAGCGGCTCTCTTGTCATGGCTTACCTCCGTGCTAATGCGGGTTGGCCAATCATAGCGTCTGCCGGATGACCGAACAGCCCGCCCTTTCGATCCTTTTCGTCTGCCACGGCAACATCTGTCGATCGCCGCTCGCCGAAGGCATCTTCCGTGCCGTGGCCGCGGAGCGCGGGCTTTCCCACCTGTTCAGGCTGGATTCCGCCGGTACCGGGGGATGGCACATAGGCTCGGCGCCCGATCCGCGTTCCGTCGCGATCGCCGCCAGGCACGGCGTCGACATCACGGGACAGTGCGCGCGCAAGGTTACCGCCGACGACTTCCGCGCGTTCGACCTGATGCTCGGAATGGATAGCACGAACGTCGAGGAACTTCGGCGCATGGCGCCTGAGGATGCGCGCCAGCGCGTGCATCTGTTCCTTGACTATGCGGGTTTGGGGCCGCGCGACGTTCCCGATCCCTATTTCGGCGGTCCCGACGGCTTTGCCGATGTCTATCGCATGATACGCGAGGCGAGCGAATCGCTGCTCGACCGCATAACGGAGCGATGGTCGACCCCGGCGAGCGGCCAGGCCTCCTCGACGATATAGGGTCCGCCCCCGACGGAGTCGCGCGACGACATCAGTACGAAGCGACCGACTCGGAACGGCAGTGACGAGAAATTGCCGCGCGCCGAGAGATAGTGCGCGACGTCGCCGGGCGAGGTGTTGCGCAGACGCGCCAGCGTGACGTGGGGAACGAACTTTCGCGGATCGGCGGGTGCGCCCAGCCTCTGGCAGATGCGGTCGATCTCCGCCTGGAGTGCGTTCAACTCCGGTGAAGGGGCGACCCCGGCCCAGATCGAGTGCGGCTTCTTCTGGCCGAAGGCGCCGACGCCCGAGAGCGTCAGGTGAAAGGCGGGGCGATGCACCTTGTCGAGCGCATTGGCGATTTCGTCTGCGACATGGCCTTCGACATCGCCGATGAAACGTAACGTGAGGTGGTAGTTCTCGACGTCGATCCAGCGCGCTCCGGGCAGTCCGCCGCGCAGGAGCGACAGCGACATCGCCGCTTCGCGAGGAATTTCGAGGGCGGTGAAAAGTCGCGGCATGGCCTGGCTCCCTTCCTCGAATCGTACTCGCAATCGCAGCGAATCATCGATTGCGATGGCCGGCAAGCGCTTTGTGCGCTGCGGCCGACAGTATGGTGCTGACCTGACGTAATCCCGTCACGATGCCCTTTCTGCGTCTTCGAGCAGCCTTTCGACGAGAGGCAGCGCCCGCCCAACCATGACGTCTACGCCGGTTGCGTTGGGGTGCATGCCGTCGGCGAGCAGGAAATTCGGGTCGGCAGCGACGCCGTCGAGGAAGAACGGCATCAGCGCGATCCCATGCGTCCTGGCGATCCGCTCGTAGATCGGATCGAACTGCGCGGCGAATTCCGGCCCGAGATTGGGAGCGGCGCGCATCCCGGCCAGCAGGACGGCGATGCCGCGCTCCTTGAGGCGGGAAACCATGGCATCGAGGTTCTTCTCCGTGATCGCCGGTTCTATGCCGCGCAGCATGTCGTTGGCGCCAAGTTCGAGGATGACGACGGCAGTCCCGTCAGGGACCGACCAGTCGAGTCGCGACAGGCCGCCGCTCGACGTATCGCCGGAGACGCCGGCATTTTCGATCACGACATCGTGACCCCTGTTGCGTAGCGCCGCCTGCAATTTGTCGGGAAATGCTTCGCCCGGACCGAGGCCGTACCCGGCCATGAGGCTGTCGCCGAGACCAACGACCCGCACCGGGTCGGCGCTTGCCGGCATCGCCACCGCCAGGAGACCAATCGCTACGGCCGCCGCCTGCAGGAACCGTTTGAAAGCCATGCACTCGCACCCATATGACGAAGACGCCTGCCGCCTTCGCCTCCCATATAGGATCGTTTCGTCGTGACAGAAGCCGTCATCGAGCTCCAGGACGTGTCGCTGACCCTCGGCGAAGGCGCTTCCTCCGTCCACGTGCTGAAGAACGTCAGCCTGGCGGTCAATGGCGGCGAGGCGACGGGCATCGTCGGGCCGTCGGGATCGGGCAAGTCGACGCTGCTGATGGTCATCGCGGGGCTTGAAAAGGTCGATGCGGGCGTGGTGCGGATCGCCGGCGAGACGCTGAGCGGCAAGACCGAGGACCAGGTCGCGGCGTTCCGCGGCCGTAATATCGGCATCGTCTTCCAGTCCTTCCACCTGATCCCGAACATGACGGCGCTGGAAAACGTCGCCGTGCCGCTCGAACTGGCCGGCCACCGCGATCCGTTCGCCGCCGCGTCGCGCGAACTCGCCGCGGTCGGCCTCAGCGACCGCGTCACCCATTATCCGGGCGAATTGTCCGGCGGCGAGCAGCAGCGCGTCGCCATTGCCCGGGCGCTGGCGCCCGATCCGCGCATCCTGATCGCCGACGAGCCGACGGGCAATCTCGACCAGGCGACCGGCCGGCAGATCGCCGATCTCCTGTTCACCAAGGCGTCCGAACGCGGCATGACGCTCGTGCTGGTCACGCACGACCCCTCGCTGGCGGCGCGGTGCCGGCGGCAGATCGCGATGCGCTCGGGGCGCATCGAGCCGGCGCTCGAAGTCGCGCTCTCCGCCGGCAGCCGCTAGGAACAGCCCGGGATGTCCGCCCTGCGCACGCTCAGGCTAGCCCTACGCTTCTCGCTGCGCGAGATGCGCGGGGGGTTGTCGGGGTTCTTCATTTTCCTGGTCTGCATCGCGCTCGGCGTCGCTGCGATCGGCGGCGTGACGTCGGTGGCACAGGCGATCACCGCGGGCGTTGCCAGCCAGGGGCAGTCGCTGCTCGGCGGCGACATCCGCTTCGAACTGAACCAGCGCGAGGCGAATGCGGCCGAACGCGCCTTCATGGAAGACCTAGGACCGGTGGCGGTGAGCGCATCCATGCGCTCGATGGCGCGGCTGGAGGATGGTTCGGACCAGGCGCTGGTCGAGGTGAAGGCCGTCGACGGGGCCTATCCGCTTTTCGGCTCGTTGGAGGTCATGCCATCGATGCCGCTCGACGACCTCCTCGGCGAGCGCAACGGAGCCTTCGGCGCGGCGGCGCCCGCTCTTCTCTTCGAGCGCCTCGGGTTGGTCCCCGGCGACCGCATCCGGCTCGGCGGGTCGTCCTACGAGCTTCGCGCCGAGATCGTCACCGAGCCCGATGCGGCTTCCGACGGTTTCGGCTTCGCGCCGCGCCTGCTCGTCTCACTCGAGGGATTGCGTGCCTCCGGGTTGGTGCAGCCGGGCAGCCTCGTCGAATTCGCCTACAAGGTCAGGCTGCCGGCCGGGACGGGCGAGGAGGCGGTGACGGCGGTCCGCGACAGGGCCAATACCCGCTTCCCGGAGGCGGGGTGGAGCGTGCGCACGCGCTCCAACGCCGCACCGGCGCTTTCTTCCAACATCGAACGTTTTTCGCAATTCCTGCTGCTCGTCGGACTGACCTCGCTGGTCGTTGGCGGCGTCGGCGTCGCCAATGCGGTCAGGGCCTATCTCGACGGCAAGCGCGGCGTCATCGCCACGTTCAAGAGCCTCGGCGCCTCGGGCAGCTTCGTCTTCACCGTCTACCTCGTGCAGATCCTCATCATCGCGGCGGTCGGCATCGTGGCCGGACTGGTCGTCGGTGCGCTGATGCCCTTTGCCGCCAGCTCCGCATTGTCGTCCCTGTTGCCGATACCGACCGAAGCGGGGCTCTTTCCCGGTGCGCTGGCCATGGCGGCGCTGTTTGGCGTCATGGTCACGCTCGCATTCGCGCTGATTCCGCTCGGCCGCAGCCGCGACGTGCCGGCGACGGCGCTGTTCCGCGAGATGGGTTTCGACGGCAAGGGCTTTCCGCGCCTTCGCTATGTTGTGGCGGCGGTCGCAATTGCCGCAGCGCTCGCCGCAGTCGCCATCCTGACGGCGAGCGACAGACGTATCGCGACGATCTTCATCGGCGCAATGGCGTTCTCCTTCGTCGTCCTGCGCGGCGTCGCCTATCTCGTCCAGACGATTGCGCGGCGCAGCCCGCGCGTGCGTTCGACCGCGCTGAGGCTTGCCGTCGGCAACATCCACCGGCCCGGCGCGCTGACGCCGTCGGTCGTCCTTTCGCTCGGCCTCGGGCTGACGCTGCTCGTCACGCTCGCCCTCATCGACGGAAACCTGCGGCGGCAGATTTCGGGAAGCCTGCCGGAGCGTGCCCCCGACTTCTTCTTCGTCGACATCCAGGGCGCCGACATCGACGCCTTCGCCGGGCTCCTCGCGGACGAGGCGCCGGAGGGCGATCTGGTGCGCGTGCCGATGCTGCGCGGCAGGGTCATGGCGATCAACGGCGCCGACGTGCAGACGCTCGACGTTCCGCCGGAGGGCGCCTGGGTGCTGCGCGGCGACCGCGGCCTGACCTACGAGATCGCGCCGCCGGAAAACGCCACGCTGACCGAGGGGCGCTGGTGGCCGGCGGACTATTCCGGTGAGCCGCTGGTATCGTTTTCCGCGGAAGAAGCCGCGGCCATCGGCCTGAAGCTCGGCGACACCGTCACCGTCAACGTGCTCGGCCGCAACATTACCGCGCGCATCGCCTCCTTCCGCCAAGTCGAGTGGGAATCGATGGGCATCAACTTCGTCATGATCTTCTCGCCGAACACCTTCGCCGGCGCGCCGCATTCGTGGATGGCGACCCTGACCACCGGCGATCCCGACCCGGCGCGCGATTCGCGCATCCTCAACGTGGTGACGCGCACCTTCCCGGCGGTAACGACGGTGCGGGTGAAGGACGCGCTCGATATCGTGAACCGCCTGGTCGAGCAGCTCGCTACGGCGATCCGCGTCGCCGCCGGCGTCGCGTTGCTGTCGTCGATCCTGGTGCTTGCCGGCGCGCTCGCGGCGGGCAACCGGGCGCGTATCCATGACGCGGTCGTGCTCAAGACGCTCGGCGCGACCCGGCGCATGCTGATCACGGCGTTCTCGCTCGAATATGCCCTGATCGGCCTGGCGACGGCACTGTTTGCTCTCGTTGCCGGGGGCTTGGCGGCGTGGTTCGTCGTGGCGCGAATCATGACGCTGCCGTCGACGTTCCTTCCAGGCGTCGCCGCCGCGACGATCGTGCTCGCCCTCGTGTTGACCATCGGCATCGGCCTTCTCGGCACGTGGCGCGTCCTCGGCCAGAAGGCGGCCCCGGTGTTGCGCACCGAATAGGCCATCCGCTGCGCGACGATCGCCGTCGCGCCGGGGTGCCGTATGAGATTGACAGACAAGTGTACGCCCATGCCTGCCGAGGGCCTTGTCCTCGGGCGCGGGACACATCATATTCTCCCGCAGGCATGCTGGGGTTCCCGCCAGCGGCGCCTGGCCGTGTCCACGGCCGACACCCGACGGGACAAAAGCAACAGAGGATTTCCATGGCTGACCTTCGCAACTACCAGGCTCGCGCCGCGGCTGCCGGAAGCCGCGCCGATGCCGCCATCGACGAGGGCCTTCGCGCCTATATGCTCAAGGTTTACAACCTCATGGCGCTGGGACTCGCCATCACCGGCATTGCCGCTCTCGGCACGGTGATGCTCGCCACCACCAACGACCCGGCGGCCGCCGTCGCCACGCTCGGCAACGGCAAGATGCTCACCTCGTTCGGTGCCGCCCTCTACGGCTCGCCGCTACGCTGGGTCGTCATGCTCGCGCCGCTCGGCGCCGTCTTCTTCCTGTCCTTCAGGATCCACACGCTGAGCGTTTCCGCCGCGCAGACCGCATTCTGGGTTTATGCCGGCCTCGTCGGCCTGTCGCTGTCGTCGATCTTCCTGGTCTACACGGCGCAGAGCATCACGCAGACCTTCTTCGTCACCGCTGCCGCCTTCGGCGCGTTGTCTCTCTACGGCTACACGACGCGCCGCGACCTGTCGGCGATGGGATCGTTCCTGATCATGGGCGTCTTCGGCCTGATCATCGCCATGCTGGTCAACCTCTTCCTGCAGTCGTCGGCGCTCGAGTTCGCCATCTCGGCGATCGGCGTGCTGATCTTCGCCGGCCTGACGGCTTACGACACGCAGCAGATCAAGGAGATGTACTGGGAAGGCGACGAGACTCTTGTCGCCGGCCGCAAGGCGATCATGGGCGCGCTCAGGCTCTATCTCGACTTCCTGAACCTGTTCATGTTCCTGCTGCAGTTCCTCGGCAATCGCGAGTGACGCGTACGAACGGCGTCGACGGCAGAGGGCGGCCCCGCGGCCGCCCTTTTCTTTTGTGACGGCTTCGGCGAGAAAGCGCGCATGAGCCAATCCACCTTCTCGCTGCGCCGGGCGAGCCACGCAGACCTCGATGCCATCACCGCCATCTATGCCCACGCGGTCCGCAACGGGACGGCGAGCTACGAGCTCGAGCCGCCCTCGCGCGACGACATGGCGGCGCGTTTTTCCGCACTGAACGACGCCGGCTTTCCCTATCTCGTCGCGGAGACGGCGGCGGGCCGGGTCGTCGGCTACGCCTATGCCGGGCCGTTTCGCCCGCGCCCTGCCTACCGTTTCATCGTCGAGGATTCGGTCTACATCGCGCCGGATCTCCAGGGCCACGGGCTGGGCAAGCGTCTCCTGATCGCCCTGGTGGAGGCCTGCAAGGAGCTTGGCTTCCGCCAGGTCCTCGCGGTCATCGGCGACGGTTCGCCCGAAAGCGCCTCGGTCAAGCTGCACGCGGCTCTCGGCTTCCGCCACGCCGGCACGCTGGAAGGGTCCGGGTACAAGCACGGCCGCTGGCTGGATACCGTGATCATGCAATTGCCGATCAACGGCGGGAACACCACGCCGCCGGACAAGTCTTCCCTGCCGGAAAGGAACTTCGCGGCGCGGTAGCGGCCGCTCAGGCCTGGACGAGCCTCAGTTTGCTATCGAAGACGCCCAGCACGCGCGCGAGCTCATGCCCGCGCTTGAGGATGATGCCTTGCGCCGCGACGACAGAATAGGCGCCCTGTTTGCGGGTGAGTTTTGGGTCCTTGACGATCTGATAGAGCGGCGTCTCGCTGCTGCGGCGGAAAACCGAAAACACCGCACGATCCTGCAGGTGATCGATCGCGTAATCCCGCCATTCGTTGGCGGCGACCATCCGGCCGTAGACGCGCAGGATGGCGTCGAGTTCTCGCCGGTCGAACGTTACCGGGAATTCGGCTCGTCTCGACCTTGCGGCCTGGAGCGGGATGAGTATTGCGGATTCCTCCCCATCCTCCGATCCTGCCCCGTGTTTTTCCATGCAACGTGCCTCGCCATGACAGTTGTGTGACGAAGGTTGGCCGTTTCCACCGCTTTTTGCAAGCCCGGTCCACGAGCGGGCTCGCCCGCGCGGACGGATTCGGCGGAGTCACAAAGGACCCGCGGATGTTAGAATTGGTGATGCCGTGCCTAAAATCCGCCTCATTTTATCCAAGCTCGCGCCCCAAAGTCTGGCGACGATCCACTCGTTGCCTGAGACGGTTCGGTCCGGCACTGGCTCGTAACCCCAAGCCCCCCGCCCACGGGTCCGCGCCGGATCGAACCAACCTCGGTTTTTGCAAGGAACCGAGGGCGACGATCCCAAAGCCAAGAGACCGGCGCCAGTGCCCGCTGGCGTCGGTTTCGCTTTGATAGGCCGGATTGGACGCGATACGCTTTCCGGGTTTGGTGACCGCCGGACCTTATGTGCCCCCGGGCTTGCGGACGATCGTGGCGCCGAGGATCGGGCCCGGCCGGCCGTCCGCCGAGACCGACTGGAGAAGCACCGCACACCCGCCAGCGCCCTTGCGCACGACCTCGCTAGCCGGCATCTCGAAACGTGCGAAGGCGCCGCGCCACATGCCGACGGTCTGAACCCTCAGGACGGCATTCCAGTAGGTGATGTTCTGGCCTTTGTTCTCGCCCTTCCTGATGGCGATCGGGGTTGGCGGGGCAAAGGAAACGAGGACGATCGCGGCCCGCGCGTCCTGACTGCCTTCGCCGGCTTCGATCACCACGCTGTCCCCGGCGCGGCGTACCGAGATCGGCACGGTCAGTCCCTTGCCGCCCTCCTTTAGCTCCAGGAGCGTCCTTTCGATCTCGCCGCTGCTGGCCGCGCTCGCATCGGTCCGCCCGTTGATGATGGCCTGCGGCGTGTAGACGGAGCGTTTGTCGAAGGCGTGCATGTAGTCGTACTGGCGCGCCGAATTTTCCTGGGTCGCGAGCGTGTCATGCCAGCCAAGATAGTCCCAGTAGTCGACGTGATAGGAGAGGGCGACGATATCGCCGCGCGCGGCCAGCTCGCCGAACAGTCTGTCCGCCGGCGGACAGGAACTGCAGCCCTGGCTGGTGAAAAGTTCGACGACTCCGAGCGGCGGCTTCGCTTCCCCGGCAAAGCAGGCGCCCGAAAAAATCGAAAAGGCCAGCGCTGCTGCCGCCAGCCCGGTGCGAGAACCGCTCTCCATTGTCTTTCCAGTCGGTGACGCCGGTCTGGCCGGAGCCTTATTGTTTGCGCCGGAAAATGGCAGATGCGGCCATCAAGGGGAAGTCACGTTAGATTGAATCCTTCGGCAAGGACCGCGACTTCGGCGCAACAAAGCCCCGCCGCCCGATCGGGGCGGCGGGGACAATCGATGATGCGGGCTTCACGCCGCCAGGTCGCGCAGCACGTACTGCAGGATGCCGCCGTTCTTGAAATAGTCGAGTTCGTCGAGCGTATCGATGCGGCAGAGGATCGGAACCTCCTTGACCGAGCCGTCGGCGGACATAATGCGGGCGGTCATCCGCTGCCGCGGCTTGATGGACTCCAGTCCTTCGATGGTGACGGTCTCGTCGCCCTTGAGGTCGAGCGAAGCCCACGACGTGCCTTCGTCGAAGACGAAGGGGATGACGCCCATGCCGACCAGATTCGAGCGATGGATTCGCTCGAAGGACTGGGCGATCACCGCGCGGACGCCGAGCAGGTTGGTGCCCTTCGCCGCCCAGTCGCGGGACGAGCCGTTGCCGTATTCGACGCCGGCAAAGATCACCAGCGGCACGCCGTCGCCGCGGTACTTCATCGCGGCGTCGTAGATCGGCATCTCTTCCTTCGACGGGTAGTGAATCGTGTAGCCGCCCTCACGCCCGTTCTCGCCCAGCATGTGGTTGCGGATGCGGATGTTGGCGAAGGTGCCGCGCATCATCACCTCATGATTGCCGCGCCGCGTGCCGTACTGGTTGAAGTCGGCGACGCCGACGCCGTGGTCCATGAGATACTTGCCGGCGGGCGAGGCGGCCTTGATCGAGCCGGCCGGAGAGATGTGGTCGGTCGTGATCTTGTCGCCGAAAAGACCGAGGATACGGGCGCCCTTGATCTCGCCGATCGCGCCGGGCCTGGCGCCCATGCCGACGAAGTAGGGTGGATTCTGGACATAGGTCGACTGGTTGTCCCAGGCGTAGGTCTGGCCGGCCGGCGCCTTGACCTTCTGCCAGTTCTCGTCGCCCTTGAACACGTCCGCGTACTTGCGGGCAAAGAGTTCGCGGGTGACGTTCTCGGCGATGAACTGCTCGATTTCGTGGTTGGTCGGCCAGATGTCGCGCAGGTAGACGGGCTTGCCGTCGCGGCCCTCGCCGATCGGCTCGGCGGTCAGGTCCTTGGTCACCGTGCCGGCCAGCGCATAAGCGACGACGAGCGGCGGCGAGGCCAGGTAGTTGGCCTGGACGTCGGGCGATACGCGGCCTTCGAAGTTGCGGTTGCCGGAGAGCACCGCGGCCGCAATCAGGCCCTTGTCGTTGATCGTCTTGGAAATCGGGCCGGGCAGCGGGCCCGAGTTGCCGATGCATGTCGTGCAGCCGAAGCCGACCAGGTTGAAGCCGACCTGGTCCAGCTCCTTCTGCAGGCCAGACTTATCAAGGTATTCCGCGACCACCTGGCTACCGGGGGCGAGCGATGTCTTCACCCAGGGCTTCTGCTTCAGGCCGAGCCGGTTGGCATTGCGGGCGAGCAGGCCGGCGCCGATCAGCACCGACGGATTGGACGTGTTGGTGCACGAGGTGATCGCCGCGATCACCACGTCGCCGTGGCCGAGGTCATGGTCCGTTCCCTCGACGGCGTAGCGCTTCGAGATCTCGGCGGCCTTCTTGTACTCGGTCTCCATCGCCTTGGCGAAGCCGGCGGCGATGCCTTCGAGCGGAACCCGGCCCTCGGGGCGTTTCGGCCCGGCCATCGACGGCACGACCGAGCCGAGGTCGAGTTCGAGCGTGTCGGTGAACACGGGATCGACGGAGGAGGCGTCGCGCCACATGCCCTGCGCCTTGCTGTAGGCTTCGACCAGGGCGATGCGGCTCTCGGAGCGTCCCGACATGGTGAGATAGCGGATCGTCTCGGCATCGACCGGGAAGAAGCCGCAGGTCGCGCCGTATTCCGGCGCCATGTTGCCGATCGTGGCGCGGTCGGCGAGCGTCATGTTGGAGAGGCCGGGACCGAAGAACTCGACGAACTTGCCGACAACGCCCTTCTTGCGCAGCATCTGGGTGACGGTGAGCACGAGGTCGGTCGCGGTGACGCCTTCCTTGAGCTTGCCGGTGAGCCGGAAGCCGATCACCTCGGGCAGCAGCATCGACACCGGCTGGCCGAGCATCGCAGCCTCCGCCTCGATGCCGCCGACGCCCCAGCCGAGCACGCCGAGGCCGTTGATCATGGTGGTGTGCGAATCGGTGCCGACGCAGGTGTCCGGATAGGCCACCGTCTCGCCGTCGTCTTCATTGGTCCACACGACCTGGCCGAGATACTCGAGGTTGACCTGGTGGCAGATGCCGGTACCAGGGGGCACGACGCGGAAGTTGCGGAACGCCTGCTGGCCCCACTTCAGGAACTTGTAGCGCTCCTCGTTGCGCTGGTATTCGAGCTCGACGTTGCGGGCGAAGGCCATCGGCGAGCCGAATTCGTCGACGATCACCGAATGATCGATGACGAGGTCGACCGGGACCAGCGGATTGATCTTCTCCGGATCGCCGCCGAGGGCCGCGATTCCGTCGCGCATGGCGGCGAGGTCGACGACCGCCGGAACGCCGGTGAAATCCTGCATCAGGACGCGGGCCGGCCGATAGGCGATCTCGCAGCCGGCGGTTCCCCTGTCGGTCAGCCATTCGGCGACCGCCTTGATCGAGTCCCTGGTCACCGAGCGGCCGTCCTCGTTGCGCAGCAGGTTCTCGAGGAGAACCTTCATCGAGTAGGGCAGGCGCGCGACGCCGTCGAGGCCGTTTTTCTCGGCCTCCTTCAGGTCGAAGTAGACGTATTCGGCATCGCCGGCCTTGAGCGTCCGGCGTGCGTTGAAGCTGTCGATTGATTTTGACACGAGCGATCCCATCCTGGTCTGTTCAGCCTGAGCGGGAACGGACTCCTGTGGCATGCTCGAATCACGCGCAAAGGTGCGGGTACGGCCATTTCCGCTTTCCGCTCCCGAGCGGCACCACCGTCTGGCGAAGGGGTGCGCTGGTCCGGCGCAAGTTCGTTCCCGTGCCGACCGCTGGCACGGTTGTGTGGCATATAGAGAAATTCCTAGAATAGTTCTAGCCGGTGAATTGGCTTAAATGCTGCGCTGCAATGAGGCAGCGATTAGACTTTCGATGTGGGGCGCGATGCAACTGGCCGTGGTCGATCTGGCGGGCGAACGGGGGGGCGAGCCGATCTTTACCGGCATCTCGTTCCTGCTGGTGGCGCATGGCAGCATCGTCGTCACCGGACCCAACGGCGCCGGCAAGTCGACGCTGCTGCGCGTGCTGGCCGGCCTGCTGCCGACCGCGGGCGGAAGCATCGCCTGGGAAGGCGGCGGCGAGGAATGGCCGACGCTCGCCGGGTCGACCCACTATCTCGGCCACTCGAACGCGATGAAGCCGGCGTTGACGGTTGCCGAGAACCTCGGTTTCTGGCGCGACTTCCACGGATCGCACCGGGCGTCCGTCGTCGAGGCCCTCGACAAGGTCGGGCTTTCCGGAATCGGGCACCTGCCATTCGGCTATCTCTCCACCGGCCAGAAACGGCGGGCCTCGATCGCCAGGCTGCTCGTCAGCCGGCGCCCGCTCTGGCTTCTCGACGAGCCGACGTCCGGCCTTGACCGCGCCTCGGAAGCGCGGTTCGCCGCACTGATGGAGGAGCACCTAGCCTCCGGCGGCATGATCGTCGCCGCCACGCATCTGCCGCTCGGCCTTTCCGGGGCAAAGACGCTGGAGATGAGCGGCCGCCGGTCGCATGGCAGCCACCGCGAAGACTTCGATGCCCTCGCATCAGCGGCCGGAGGCTTCTGATGACTGCCCTGCTGCTTCGCGAGATCCGCCTCGGTGTCCGCGCCGGCGGCGGAGCGCTGACGGGGGCCCTGTTCTTTCTCGCCGTGGTGTCCGCGATCCCGTTCGCGGTCGGTCCCGACACCAATCTGCTGGCGCGGCTCGGGCCGGCCGTGCTGTGGATCGGCGCGCTGCTCGCTGGCCTGCTTGGCCTCGACCGGTTGTTCCAGGCCGACCGCGAGGACGGCTCGCTCGACCTGATGATCGTCGCCCGCGATACGCACATGCTGGTGGCGACGGTATTCGTCAAATGCGTCGCCCACTGGCTCGTCGCGCTGCTGCCGCTGGTCGTGGCGGCGCCGGTGTTCGGCCTCCTGATGAACATGAACGCGATAGCCATCGGCGCGGCGACGCTGACGTTGCTGGTCGGCACGCCGGCGATAGCCTTCGTCGGCGCGGCCGGCGCCGCCGTCGCCGTGGCGCTGCCGCGCGGCGGCCTGCTCGTCTCCGTGCTCGTTCTGCCGATCGCCATCCCGGTGCTCATCTTCGGCGTCTCGGCGAGCTATGCGGCGGTCAACGAACCGGACCCGTTCCTGCCGCCCTTCCTCATTCTCGCCGCCTTGACGCTGTTCATGGCGGTGATCGGTCCGCTCGCGGCGGCGGTCGCGCTGCGCTACGCGGCCGACTGAACGTTCACGCCGGTTTGATCGGCGTCAATTGCGGACGGCAAGGCGCCGGACTATGGAAGAACCCATGAGCGACGCAACCCTGCAGCCGTCCCGGTGGACTGACCTTGCCAATCCGACACGTTTCGTGGCGTTGGCCGGCAGGCTGCTGCCTTGGCTCTACGGCGTGGCTGTGGTCGTGCTGGCTATTGGCCTCTATCTTTCCTTTGCCGCGCCCGAGGACTACCAGCAGGGCATCACGGTGAGGATCATGTACATCCACGTGCCGTTCGCCTGGCTGTCGATGATGTGCTACTCGGTGATGGCCGTCTCGGCGCTCGGCACGCTGGTCTGGCGCCATCCCCTCGCGGACGTTTCCGTGAAAGCCGCCGCGCCGATCGGCGCCACGTTCACCGCCCTCGCGCTGCTCACCGGCTCGATCTGGGGCAAGCCGATGTGGGGCACATGGTGGGTGTGGGACGGCCGCCTGACCTCGGTATTCGTGCTGTTCCTGCTCTATCTCGGCATCATCGCGCTGACACGCGCGCTCGACGATCCGGCCCGATCCGCCCGTGCCGCGGCGGTTATCGTGCTGATCGGCTTCCTCAACATCCCGGTGATCAAGTTCTCGGTCGACTGGTGGGCGACGCTGCACCAGCCCGCCTCGGTGTTCCGGCTTGATGGGCCGACAATCCACCCGAGCCTGTTGTGGCCGCTGATGGCAATGGCGCTCGGCTTCACGATCCTGTTCTTCGCGCTGCATCTCAACGCGATGCGCACGGAGATCTGGCGTCGCCGCGTCGCCGCGATGCGCCGTGTCGCCGCGCGGCGTGCCGAAGGAGGCACGCGATGAGCGAACACGTCCTCTTCGTCGCTGCAGCCTACGGCGCCACAGTCGCGGTCATCGGCGCGCTGGTCGCCTGGATTCTCCTCGACCAGGCGGGGCGCAGGCGGGAACTCGCCGAACTCGAGGCGGAGGGGGTCCGCCGTCGGTCCGACCAGCGGCCCGGCGCGTCGGCATGAGCGAACGCACCGAATCTGTGCGGCGGCCGCGAAGGCTGGTCGTCCTGCTGCCCCTCATCGTCTTCGCCCTGCTGGCGGGCGTGTTTCTGCTTCAGCTTCTGTCCGGCCGCGACGGATCGGTGGTTCCGTCGGCCTTGATCGGCCAGCCGGCGCCGAAGACCGCTCTGGACGCCCTCGACGGTTTGGGGGTGCCTGGTCTCGATTCGGCCGCCTTCGCCGGCAGGGTCACGGTGCTCAACATCTTTGCTTCCTGGTGCGCGCCGTGTCGCGAGGAACATCCGGTCCTGCTCGCACTTGCCGCCGACGGGCGATTCGCGCTGTCCGGACTGAACTACAAGGACGAACCCGGGGACGCCCGCGGCTTCCTCGGCGAGCTTGGCAATCCGTTCGGCGCCATCGGCGTCGATCCGGCCGGCCGCGCGGCGATCGAATGGGGCGTTTACGGCGTGCCGGAGACCTTCGTCATCGGCAAGGACGGCACTATCCTGTTCAAGCATGTCGGACCGCTGACCGAGGAATCGGTGCGCGCGCAGCTGATGCCGATCATCGAACGGGCACTTGCGGACGGCGCGACGGGTTAGGCCAGTCTCTTCCTTCATCTTGGTCCAGATGGCAGCGTCTGCGAAGGCGCTTCGTTACCGCTCCCACATCGGCTAAATTATTCTTGCAGATTCTATCCGATTGAGGGGCGCTTTCGGGATGCAATCGAGCGCAGTGTTCAGCATCCTTTTACCGATGGCGCTTGTCGTCATCATGCTGGGTCTTGGACTGTCCTTGACGGTCGAGGATTTCCGCAGGGTTATTTCGCGGCCAAAACCCATTGTGGTTGCATTAATCTGCCAGGCGCTGATCCTTCCCGTCATCTGTTTCGGTATCGTCTACGTTTCGGCCCTGCCGGCAGCGATTGCCGTCGGAATGATGCTGCTGGCGGCAAGCCCGGGCGGTTCCTCGGCCAATCTCTACAGTCACCTCGCCGGCGGCGACGTCGCGCTCAATATCACCCTGACCACGATCAACACCGTACTGGCGTTGGTGACGCTGCCGATCATCGTCAACTTCTCGCTGCTGTTCTTCTACGGCGAGGGCAAGGTCATCCCGCTGCAGATTGACAAGGTGCTCCAGGTTTTCGCCCTGGTGCTGATCCCGGTGACGATCGGCATGATCGTGCGCAACAGGTATTCGGCGCTGGCGGTCACGCTGGACCGGCCCGTCAAGATCCTGTCGTCGCTGTTCCTCGCCGGCATCGTCGTCATCGCTCTGATCCAGGAATGGAACACGCTTTTGACCTGGGGTCCGGTGATTGGCATCGCGACGCTCGCCTTCAACCTCATCAGCCTGGCGATCGGTTACGGCGTCCCGCGCCTGATGCGGCTTGAGCGGCGGCAGGCGATCGCGATCTGCATGGAGGTCGGCATCCACAACTCGACGCTGGTCATCGCCATTGCATTGAGCCCGACGCTGCTCAACAATTCGGAGATGGCGATTCCGCCCGCGATCTACGGCCTGATCGCCTATATAACGGCGGCCGTTGTCGTCTACCTGATCAAGCATGGCGGTTCTCCGGCGGCCCCGAACGCCGCCTGATCGTCAGGTATTCGCCGTTTCACCCGTAGACGGCACGCCACGCCTCGCGCCGGATGTCCTGGCGGGTGGTTCCCATCTCGCGCAACTCGCGATCCGAGAAGCCCTCGATCTCGCGAAAGAGACGGTTGTATTCGCTGCGGCGTGCGAGGCTCGTACGCGCCCGGCGAACGATCGAGGAAACGGTCATGGCAATCCCCTGACGGCGTTTGCTCCTCCCTCCGCAAAGGTCGCGGTTGCCAGCATGCAATTCAATAAATCATGCTGCAATGCAGCAATGCGCATCGCGCATATGTCGCCGCTACTGGCGAGCGCTACCACATCGACTTACGGTAGCTCGTTTCCAGCCACTCGTCGGTCTTTTCGGATGGCTCGGGCAGCTCGAGCTGGTCCTTCAGCATCTGCCCGAGAGTGGGCATCGTCGCGCGGTCGATCCAGGTGGACGGCTCCCAAAGGGCGGAGCGGAGAAAGGCCTTGGCGCAATGCAGATAGGCCGCGCGCACCGATACGACGATCGCGCATTGCGGCTTCTTGCCGTCGACCGACAGGCGTTCGCACAGCTCCGCATCCGACGTCAGGCGGGCGTGGCCATTGACACGCAGCGTCTCGTTCATGCCGGGGATGAGGAAAAGCAGACCCACCGCCGGATTGACGAGGATATTCTCCAGCGTATCCAGACGATTGTTTCCCGGCCGGTCTGGGATGGCGATGGTGGCATCGTCGATTGTCAGCGCGAAACCCGGCCGGTCGCCCTTGGGCGTGACGTCGGCGTTGCCCTCACCGTCGGACGAGCCGATGAGGACGAACGGGCTGCGTCCGATGAAGTTGCGGCAGTGGCTGTCGAGCCGGCGCAATTCCTTGCGCACCGCGGCTGTTCCCGGGGCCTTGTAGATCGACCGCAACCGTTCGCGCGTCGTAATGAAATCCATGCTGAAGCATCCTCTTCCGTCTTCTCGTCTTGGCAAGGTTACTTCGGAGGCGCGTCCGGAGGGAACCTCGTCTTGTCAGCAATCTTTCCGCGACCAGATGGTCGGCAATTCCATCTGCGGTTTGACAGACGGTTTACCGGTTCGGGGTTAGGATCGGCTGAGTTTGAGGTATTCCATGGTCGACGGAGCCATCCTCGAGGGGCTGAACAGGCTGCGCAGCGAGACGCTCGAAGCTGTGGCGACCGGCGAATCGCTGCTATCGGTCGCCGAGCGCGTCTGCCGGCATGCCGAACAGCTCGCGCCCCACGCGGTATGCAGCCTGCTGACGATCGATCCGCATGGCTTCATCCATCCGCTCGCGGCGCCGAGCCTGCCCGAAGACTATTCGGCCGCGCTCGAAGGCCTCGCGATCGGGCCCAGCACCGGATCCTGCGGCACCGCGGCCTATCGCGGCGAGCCGGTCGAGGTGACGGACATTGCGACCGACCCGCTCTGGGCGCCGTACAAGCATCTCGCGCTTGTCCATGGGCTGCGCGCCTGCTGGTCAAGCCCGATCCGCTCGCGGGCCGGCCGGGTGACGGGCACTTTCGCCTTCTACTATCGCGCGCCGCGCGGCCCCAGCGATGCCGAGCGGCTCATCGTGGATACGGCCGTCCACCTCTGCGCCATCGCGATCGAACACGCGGAGACCCAGGATCGCATCGAGCGACTTGCCTACAACGATACCCTGACCGGCCTGCCGAACAGGGCGCGTTTCCACGAACGGGTCGAGGCCGACCTCGCAGCCGCCCGATCGGTCAACCTGCTCTATCTGGACATAGACGACTTCAAGAGCATCAACGATTCCTTCGGCCACCAGTCCGGCGACCGGCTGCTGGAGGCCGCGGCGCGGCGCCTCGAGGCCGCCCTGCCGTCCTGCGCATTCCTCGCCCGTCTCGGCAGCGACGAATTCGGCGTTATCCTGCCCGCCACGGACGTCGATCCCGACGGTGAACGCTTCGCCGAAAGGCTGCTTGCCGCCTTCGCGCCGCCGTTTGCGCTCGATAACGGGCCGGTTTCCGTCGGCGCGAGTATCGGCATCGCGCGCTCGCGCTGCGACGGCGACGATCTGCGGCGCTTCGGAAGCCGCGCCGATCTCGCCCTGCAGGCGGCAAAGAAGTCGGGCCGCAACACGTTCCGTCACTATGCGCCCGAGATGGAGGCCTTCCTGCAGGCGCGGCGCGATCTCATCGAGGACCTTCGCCACGCCATCGACGGCGGCCAGTTCCATCTCGTCTACCAGCCGCTGGTGTCGCTCGACACGGGCGCGCTGACCGGTTTCGAGGTGTTGCTGCGCTGGACGCATCCGCGTCGCGGCGTGATCCCGCCGGGCGAGTTCATCCCGCTCGCCGAAGAGACCGGCATCATCGGCATGCTCGGCGAGTGGGTGCTGACCGAAGCCTGCCGCGAGGCGTCGGCCTGGCCGCCCGGCATCTCGATATCCGTCAACCTGTCACCCGTGCAGCTGCGCAAACCCGGTTTCGCCCTCGACGTCATCCGTATCCTTGGGCGTTTCGAGATGTCGCCGGGCAGGCTGAAGCTCGAGGTCACGGAGACGGCACTGCTCGCCGACGAGCGTCTGTCGCGCGAGACGCTGACGACGCTGAAGCAGCTCGGCATCGAGATCTCCCTTGACGACTTCGGCACCGGCTATTCGTCGCTCAACCATCTGCGGTTGATGCCGCTCGACCGCATCAAGATCGACCAGTCCTTCGTCGCCGACCTCGACCGCGACAAGGGCGCGGCGGCAATCGTCGCGGCGGTCCTGTCGCTCGCACGCGACCTCGACCTGGAGACAGTGGCGGAAGGCATCGAGACCGAAGCGCAGCGCGACTGGCTTCGCGCCCATGGTTGCGACGGCGGCCAGGGTTATCTGTTCGGACGCCCGCAGGACGCCGCCGCGGCACGTCGCCTCATCGTCGGACGAACCGGAATGACGGCGCGTCTCCGGGCCTGATACGCATCTGCCGGGCCGGACCGGATCCGGCGCGGCCTATTTCTGCCGGTTCTCGTCCAGTGAGTGCCGCATGATCAGCGGCATCTGGCTGAAGGTGAAGACGAGCGTGATCGGCATGATCCCCCACACCTTGAAGGCGACCCAGGTGTCGGTGGAGAAGTTGCGCCACACCAGTTCGTTGAGCACGGCGAGGAGCAGGAAGAACAGGCCCCAGCGCAGAGTGAGGGTGCGCCATCCTTGCGGATCCAGGTGGAAAGCGCTGTCGAATACGTAGCCGAGCAGCGCCTTGCCGAAGACGAGGCCGCCAAGCAGGACCGCGCCGAACAGCGTGTTGACGATGGTCGGCTTCATTTTGATGAAGACGTCGTCCTGCAGGTAGAGCGTCAGGGCGCCGAAGACGAAGACGACGACGCCGGACACCAGCGGCATGATCGGCAAGGTGCGTGTGAGAACCCAGGACACCGCCAGCGCGATCGCGGTCGCGACCATGAACAGGGCGGTGGCGACGAAGATCGGCCCGCCGAGGACGCCGAGCGCGGGCAGCGTCTCGATCAGCCATTCGCCGCGCGTGTTGGCGAAGAAGAAGACGAGCAGAGGTCCCAGCTCGAGGGCGAGTTTGAGCAGGGGATTGATGTCCTTGCGCTTCGGATCGGCAGGATCGCGTTCGAAGATCGGTTCGCCCATCGTTCAGGACACTCCCGCTATTGCCCGGGCGAAGTCGCGCGCCGAGAAGGGTTCGAGGTCGTCGACCTGCTCGCCGACGCCGACGAAGTAGACCGGCAGCCGGTGCTTGGCGGCGATGGCGACGAGGATGCCGCCGCGCGCCGTGCCGTCGAGCTTGGTCATGACCAGCCCGTTGACGCCGGCGACGTTGCGGAAGATCTCGACCTGGTTCAGCGCATTCTGGCCGGTGGTGGCGTCGACCGTCTGCAACACCGTGTGCGGGGCATCGGGATCGAGCTTGCCGAGTACGCGGACAATCTTCTCGAGCTCCGCCATCAACTCGGACTTGTTCTGCAGCCGGCCCGCCGTGTCGATGATCAGCACATCGGAACCGGCGGCGCGGGCCGTCGTATAGGCGTCGTGCGCGAGACCCGCGGCGTCGGCGCCGAGCTTCGAGGCGATCACCGGCGAGCCGGTCCGCTCGCCCCAGATCTTCAGCTGCTCGATGGCCGCCGCTCGGAACGTGTCGCCGGCGGCGAGAGTCACCTTCAGTCCGCCGGCGACGAGCTTGGCGGCGAGCTTGCCGATTGTCGTCGTCTTTCCCGTGCCGTTCACACCGACGACGAGAACGACGTGCGGCTTGTGCGACAGGTCGAGTTCGAGCGCCCCCGCGACCGGCGTAAGCACCTTCTCGATCTCCTGAGCCATGATCGCCCGCACCTCCTCGTCGGAGACGTTGCGACCGTGGCGCCCCTGAGCCAGCGCGCCGGTGATTCGGATCGCCGTCTCCATGCCGAGGTCGGCGCGCAGGAGCACGTCCTCGAGCTCCTCGAGGGTCTCCTCGTCGAGCTTGCGCTTGGTGAAGACGCCGGCGATGTTGCCGGTCAGTTCGCGCGAGGACCGCGCCAGGCCGCCGCGCAGGCGCTGCAGCCAGGATTGGCGCGGCTCGGCCGGTGTGGCGGGCGCGACGGACGCGGCCTTCGTCTCGACGGTCTTTGCCACGGTCACCCTGGTGCCGGCGGGCGCCGGCGGCAACGGCGGCGGTGCCGGCACGGACAAGGGTTCGGGCGCCAGTTCGGCGGCGAGTGGATCGGCCTCGACCGGCGACGGCTGGCGGATCGGCGCCGGAATCTCTGCCTCGGGCGGAGCTGCCGGCAGGACTTCGGGCACTGCTTCCGGTTGGGGCAGAGCGGGCGCGGTCGCACCCGCGACTGTTTCCTTAGCCGGCTGTTGATGTGCTGAAGCGACCGGTTCCGGCTCCAGCGCAGGCGGCGTCAGCGGAGCTGCCGTTTCGACTGCAGGCGTTTCGACCGCCGCGTCCGGCTGCAACGACTCTGCGACGGGTTCCTGCGTCTCCGGCTTCGGCTCGTCGCGCCTGCCGAACGAAAAGACCTTCTTGATGAAACCGAGGGCCATTATCGCGTCCGTCAGGCGGCAGCCGCGGCGCGCGGCATGGCGGTAAGGCGGGCGGCGTCATGGCCGACGATGCGCGCGGCGACGATCTCACCCGGCGCGCCGAAGTCGAGTGCGGCGAGGGTGAAATCCTCTGTGCGGCCGAGGCCGTCGCGCTCGACCAGAACCATCTGCTCCGTGCCGGCCAGCGACGAAAGATGCCGAGCGTAGGCGGCAATTCCAGCCGCGCGCAGCCTCGCCGCGCGCTCCTTGACCAGGGCGCGGGGAAGCTGCGGCATGCGCGCCGCCGGCGTGCCCTGGCGCGGGCTGAAGGGGAAGACGTGGAGGTGGGTCAGGCCGCACTCTCCGACGATCGCCAGCGAGTTCTCGAACATTGCGTCCGTCTCGGTGGGGAAGCCGGCGATCAGGTCGGCGCCGAAGACGATGTCGGAGCGCAGCGCCCTGATCTCTTTGCAGAACCTGATGGAATCCGCACGCAGGTGGCGCCGCTTCATGCGCTTCAGGATCATGTCGTCGCCGGCCTGCAGCGACAGATGCAGGTGCGGCATCAGCCGGCTCTCGGTGGCTATCGCCTCGATCAGGTCGGCGTCGGCCTCGATCGAATCGATCGACGACAGCCTCAAACGCTTCACGCCGGGGACCTCGCGCAGGATCGTCTTCACCAGGCGCCCGAGTTTCGGGGCGCCCGGCAGGTCGGCGCCGTAGCTGGTCATGTCGACGCCGGTGAGCACGATTTCGGCATAGCCGTTGTCGACCAGCCGCTTCGCCTGGTCGACCACCGCGCCCATCGGCACCGAGCGCGAATTGCCGCGGCCATAGGGGATGATGCAGAAAGTGCAGCGGTGATCGCAGCCGTTCTGCACCTGGACGAAGGCACGCGCCCGGCCTTCGATGGCGTCGACCATGTGCGAAGCCGTCTCGCGCACGCTCATGATGTCGTTGACCCGGCACTTCTCCGTGTCGTTGACGCCGAAGTCGGGAAGGGCACGGTATGCGGATGCCTTCAGCTTCTCGTCGTTGCCGATGACCAGGTCGACCTCGCCCATGGCCGCGAAGGCGCCCGGCTCGGTCTGCGCCGCGCAGCCGGTGACGATGATGCGCGCGCCCGGCCGGTCGCGCCGGGTCTTGCGGATCGACTGGCGCGCCTGGCGCACCGCTTCGGCGGTAACCGCGCAGGTGTTGAAGATGACGGCACCATCGCCGATGCTGCCCAGTCCGGCGGCTTCGGCCTCCTTGCGCATCACTTCCGACTCGAAGGTATTGAGCCGGCATCCGAACGTGACGACATCGACCGCCATCAGGCGACGTCCTGCCGGTCTCGTTCCCAGGCGCCGGTTGCCGGATCGAAGGCGCCGGAGAACTCCCACTCGGCCGGTCCGGTCATGACGACATGGTCGTCGGCGTGCCAGGCGACATGGAGCGGGCCGCCCGGCACGGTGACGGTCACCTCGCGTCCGGTGCGTCCCGTGCGGGCACCGCTGACGGCGGCGGCACAGGCCGCCGAGCCGCAGGCGCGCGTCAGCCCGGCGCCGCGTTCCCAGGTGCGGATGGTCATGGTGTCGGGCGCGGTCACCTGCGCGATCGTGATGTTGGCGCGCTCGGGGAAGATCGGGTGGTTCTCCAGCAGCGGGCCGAAGCGGTCGAGTTCGTAGCTCCAGACGTCGCGGTCGACCCAGAAGATGGCGTGCGGGTTGCCCATCGAGGCGACCGACGGCGAATGCAGGACGGGTGCGTCGATCGGGCCGATCTGAAGCTCGATGGCGCGGGTGTCGCGGAACTCCTCGGCGAGCGGGATGTCCTGCCAGCCGAAACGCGGCACGCCCATGTCGACGGAGATCGAGCCGTCGGCATGCTCCTCGGCATTGAGGATGCCGGCCACGGTCTCGAAGGTGAACAGCTTCTGCCCGGTCTCGGCGGCAAGCGCCTGGACGACGCAGCGCATGCCGTTGCCGCAGGCCTGGGCGCGGCTGCCGTCGGAGTTGAGGATCTCGATGTAGTTGGCGGTGCCCGGCGTGCGCGGATCGTGAATCGCCATGATCTGGTCGAAGCGCGTCGCCGGGTCGGCGTTGAGCGCGATCGCCGCGGCCGGCGCCACGCGGTCGGCGCGGCCCCGCATGTCGGCGACGATGATCTCGTTGCCGAGCCCGTTCATCTTGGCGAAGGGCGCCCTTGGCATGTCGCGGCGGATCCGGTTGCTTTTGCCGCTATATGGCGGAAACGCGCGCCAATTACCAGTGCGGACCGCCGCGGCCTGCCGCTCAGGCGATGGCGTAGATGCCGAGCACGGCGAGCAGGAACAGGATCAGCACGATGGCGATCAGGATGCGGGCACCGGTCGCTGCCGCGCCGGCGAGCGAATTGAAGCCGAGCAGGCTCGCCACGGCGGCCACGATCAGAAGTATCAGGATCCATTTGATCATCGGGGTCTCCCTCGGTTCCAACCGGGAGAAAACGCGTCCGCCGCCGCGCGGGTTCCGCCCGCATCAGCCGATCCAGCGGCGGTGGAAGCGGTTGCCGAGGCCGGTGAGGATCTCGTAGCCGATGGTACCGGCGAGCGCGGCGACATCGTCGACCGTCTGGTCGTCGCCGATCACCTCGACGAGGTCGCCGGGATGAAGCGTTCCGGCGGGCAGGGCAGAGACGTCGAGGACGATGCTGTCCATGGAG
The DNA here is from genome assembly GCA_905339215.1 of Rhizobiaceae bacterium. GTDB lineage: Bacteria > Pseudomonadota > Alphaproteobacteria > Rhizobiales > Rhizobiaceae > DUSC01. The sequence continues at coordinate 3,688 of CAJPFN010000010.1, read as the reverse complement.
ACGCGGCCGACAAAGGGCAGGCGCACGCCGCGGTGGAAGGCGGCGCCGCGGGCCCGGCGCGGCCAGCCGTCGGCATAGCCGAGCGAGATCGTGGCGAGCCGCATCGGCCGGTGGGCGTGGAAGTCGTGGCCGTAGCCGATACCGACGCCGGCGGCACAGTCGGCCGTCTGGATCACCTTCGCCCGGACGCCCACGACCGCGCGCATCGGGTTCCCGGCCCGAGGCGTCGGATTGATGCCGTAGAGCGCCGCTCCGGCGCGGGCGACGTCGCTGCGGAACGCCGCGCCGAGGAAGATGCCCGACGAATTGGCCAGCGATCGCGGCACGCCGGGAAAGCGTGCGGCGAGCCGCGCGAACAGGGCCGCCTGTGCGGCGTTCGCGGGGTGCTGCGGCTCGTCGGCGCAGGCGAGGTGGCTGAGCGCGAGGCGAAGGTCGATGCCGTCGAGGGTCTCCCCATCCGCAGCGACGGCTTCCACCGCGGCCGGCGAAAGGCCGAGCCGGGTCATGCCGGTGTCGAACTGCAGCGCACCCGGCAGCCGGCGGCCCAGGGACCGCGCGGTCGTCTTCCAGGCGGCGATCTGTTCCGGACTGTTGAGCGCCGGGATCAGGCCCGCCGCAGCGGCATCGCATTCGGCGCCCGGCGGAACGCCGTTGAGGACATAGATGGCCGCGTCGGGCAGGGCCGCGCGCAAGGCCACGCCTTCGGAAAGATGGCCGACGAAGAAGTGGCGGCAGCCTTCGGCATGAAGCGCCGCGGCCACCGGACCCATGCCGATGCCGTAGGCGTCGGCTTTGACGACGGCGCCGCATTCGCCGCCGGCCATGTCCCGGAGCAGCCGGTAGTTGGCGGTGAGCGCGCCGAGATCGACGGTCAGGACCGCGCCGGCCGCCGCAGCATCGATCCCTCCCGCGGAGACCGCGGACAGGGCGCGGTCCGGCCCGGAGCGGCCTTGCGAGCCGGGGTCGGGCGTGGCGGACCGCGCCTGCGGCAAGGCGGTTCCTCGATGGGCGGTCACGTCGGCACGGCTCCCTGATCTCCGGCAATCTATCGCCGATTCGGTCAGGCGGACAGTCGTCCGAGCCTGTCCGATCCGCAAGCCCCACGGGAAGGCCAGTCCGGCGGCGCGTCGCGAATTCGGGTCGGGCATATCCGTGGCGGGGAAAAACCGCGTTCTGCGACTACCCGGATCGTCCCTGCCGCCATAAAACCGAAAGGCGGCCCGGAGGCCGCCTTCCACAATATGGCCGAACCGGCCGCTACTGTGAGGTCCACTGCTTGATGAGTTCCTCGTAGGCGATCGTCTGGCCGGGTTCCTTCTCGTTCTCGAGCTTGGCCTTCGGGCCGTTCTCCTTGCCGAGCCATTCGGACGGATCCTTCGGCTCGTTCAGCCGCGGGCCGCAGCCGCCGTAGACGTTGGCTGCCTCGTCGGCCGCCTGCATGCGGGCCATCGTGACGTCCATCTCCTCGGCCAGGCGATCCATCGCTTCCTGCGGCGTGAAGGCGCCGGAGTTCACGTCGCCGATCTGCTGCCACCAGATCTGCGCCAGCTTCGGATAGTCGGGCACGTTGATGCCGGTCGGCGACCAGCGCACGCGGTCGGGCGAGCGGTAGAACTCGACCCAGCCGCCGAGCTTGGGGGCGCGGTCGGTGAAGGACTGGTGGCGGATGTCGGAGTCGCGGATGATGGTCAGGCCGGTATGGGCCTTCTTCAGCGACACCGTCTTGGAGACCGTGAACTGGGAGTAGAGCCAGGCGGCCTTGGCGCGGTCGAGCGGCGTCGACTTCAGGATCGTCCACGAGCCCACGTCCTGGTAGCCGACCTTCTGCCCGGTCTTCCAGTACGGGCCGTGCGGCGAGGGCGCCATCTTCCACAGAAGGTTGCCCTGGTCGTCGACGGTGTTGTTGCCTTCGGACTTGGGCTTGACCATGTCGGCAAGGAACGCCGTGTACCAGAAGATCTGCTGGGCGACGTTGCCCTGGCTGAGCGCCGGCAGCGACTGGTAGAAGTCGTAGCTCGCCGCGCCGGGAGGCGCGTACTTCCTCAGCCACTCGTCCCACTTGGCGATGGCAAACACCGAAGCCGGGCCATTGGCCTCGCCGCCGCGCGACACCGACGCGCCCGACGGATTGCAGGAACCGGCCTCCATGCGGATGCCCCATTCGTCGATCGGGATGCCGTTCGGTTCGCCGGCGCTTCCCGTGCCGGCCATCGACAGCCAGGCGTCGGTCATGCGCCAGCCGAGGTCGGGTGCACGCTTGCCGTAGTCCATGTGCCCGTAGACCTGGACGCCGTCGATCTCCTTCACGTCGTTGGTGAAGAATTCGGCGATATCCTCGTAGGCCGACCAGTTGACCGGCACGCCGAGATCGTAGCCGTACTTGGCCTTGAACTTCTCCTTGAGGTCGTCGCGGGCGAACCAGTCGGCGCGGAACCAGTAGAGGTTGGCGAACTGCTGGTCGGGAAGCTGGTAGAGCTTGCCGTCCGGCCCGGTCGTGAACTTGAGGCCGATGAAGTCGTTGAGGTCGAGCGTCGGCAGGGTGACGTCCTTGCCTTCGCCGGCCATGAAGTCGGTCAGGTTCACGGCCAGCTGCATGCGCGAGTGCGTGCCGATCAGGTCGGAATCGTTGACATACGCGTCATAAAGGTTCCGGTTGGTCTGCATCTGCGTCTGCACGGCCTGCACCACCTCGCCCTCGCCGAGGATCTGGTGGTTCACCTTGATGCCCGTAATGGCCTCGAAAGCCTTGGTCAGCACGGTCGATTCGTAGGTGTGGGTGGGGATGCCTTCGGAAAGCACGTTGATCTCCATGCCGGCGAAGGGTTTCGCCGCATCGATGAACCACTGCATCTCCGCTTCCTGGGCTGCACGGTCGAGGGTCGAGAGTCCGGCGATCTCCGAATCGAGGAAAGCCTTCGCCTCGTCCATGCCCGCCTGGGCGTGGCCCGCGTAGACGAGTAGTGCCAGCGCCGTCGTTGATGTTAGAAAGTGCCGTCGCATGAGTTCCTCCCTTACAAGGTTGCAAGTGCGATCGGAGCGGCCGCCGGCACGCGGCCGCTCCACCGTTTCCCCCTCTAAACGAATCGAAACACGCCGACGGCGTAGACGATCGAGAGAGCGAGAGCCCACCGCAGGTCGGGTCCGACGAGACCCAGCCATGCGAGATGGATGTAGGCGCTGCCGAGCAGCGAAATGAACAGGCGGTCGCCCCGCGTGGTCCTAAGGCCGAGCACGCCGACCCGCGGTGCGCCGCCGGGGCTGGCCCATTCCCACACGGTCATCCCGAGGAGCAAGGCCAGGATGACGGCGAAGAAGGTTGCCGTCTGCCAGGTCCACGCCATCCAGGTCAGGTCGAACATTCCAGCCTCCCTAGACGCGCCCCAGGGCGAAGCCCTTGGCGATGTAGTTGCGGACGAAGTAGATGACGAGCGCACCCGGCACGATGGTCAGCACGCCGGCCGCGGCGAGCAGGCCGAGTTCGTATCCGGACGTCGAGGCCGTGCGGGTCATCACCGCGGCGATCGGCTTGGCGGCCACCGCCGTCAGCGACTTGGCGAGCAGCATCTCGACCCACGAGAACATGAAGCAGAAGAAGGCGGTGACGCCGATGCCCGACGCGATCAGCGGCATGAAGATCTTGACGAAGAAGCGCGGCCAAGAGTAGCCGTCGATGTAGGCCGTCTCGTCG
>CAJPFN010000009.1 GCA_905339215.1 Rhizobiaceae bacterium | reverse complement strand
ACATCGTCAGGCTCCTTGTTGAAGAAGCCCGTCATGCTCTGCCGCTGCCGCGCGACCCTCAATGGAGGCCCGGCCTCCGGCCTGTGCCCTCTACCTCAACCCCAAGCGCCCTCCCGCGCGAGCGGGTTCGTTCTCCGGCCCCATTTCAGCCGCTCCGCCATCTTGCGGTCCCCGGCCGCCTTCGTCCGCCGTTCGGCGGCCCGTACTGCTCTTCTGCCCATATGGGCCGCTCGACAGGCGCGAATCCGCGGTGAAGGTCGTCAAGATACCGAATGACGTCGTGGCCGATTGCGTGCCAAGTCTCCTCGGCGATCGGCGCCGCGGTTTCCTCGTTTAGTCCAACGGCCTCAAGGTCGTCGAAAAAGTCGCAACCGGAAAGGAAGTAGCCGGCCCACGCCCTGGCATCGTCTGCGCGACGCCGATCGATACGCCGCCTAACCGGCATGCATGCCACCCGGCTTGCCGAATTCCGTAAGCGCCCAAGCCTCGCCGTCGTCGCCATATTCGCTGAGGAACTGCGCGCCGTAACGCCGCCACGCCGAACGCGCTTCGCCTATATCGGGACGAAGCCGTTCATCAATCCTGATACCAGCCATGCTAGCGCGATGGAGCATATCGAATCCGAAGACAAAAATTTCATCCCAAGCGTCCGCGGCTGCGCCGCGCTTGTCTACACGCCGCCTAACCGGCATCAGCGGCGACTCCCGTAGTCGGGCGTTCGCGGCGGGCGCGGCGCTTCCGGCGGTTCGGCGACATCGAGCGCTAGCTCGCGGATGAGCCTAGCGAAGCTGATGCGCGCGGCCTGCAAGATGCCGCACTCCGGACGCTCTTTTGGCTGTCCCCATCGGTCTATGAATGTCTGCCCCTCGCGATCCAGGACTTCGCGGGCCGTTTGCGCTTGATCCCAAGCCTCGGCCGCCAGCGTAAGCAGGCGGACGTGGTGGCCGTCTAAATCATAGTCGGCCAGGACGGTTTTGAACCATTTTCGCGTTGCCGCGCGCAAATGCGCAGGCGCTTTAGGCGTTTCTGCCATCGTTGTTTCCGTTGTTTCTAAGGCCGGAATCCTTGCCGAGCGGGGCTTTCTGGCGCTGCGGAATATTTTCCCAACCGGGGCAAGGCGCATATGCGCCATTGGACCCCACCGGTCCGGGCCGGCGATGCCACAGAGGATATCGAGGCCCCCGCCGCCTGCGGGCTAATCAATCCCAGCGCGCGCCAGTATCTCGGCGAGGTCGGGCGGCGTCTCCGGACGCTCCGCCAAGCTGCGCAGCTTTCGCAGCGCGGCAATGCCTGCCGCTTCGTCGACCGCTTGCCGCGCTTGCATTGACCGCACGGCGCTTTCGAGGGCGGACAGGCGCGATTCAATATCACTCACTTCGGATCCTCCAACGTCAGCACGCGGAAAGAGTCCGCCCCGATTGTAACTTCTCGCCACGTCGTCGCCACCTCGCCCTTACCAATGGGCCGCGGCTTTCCGAATGCTGGTAGCGCTTGTTTGATGGCAACGACGCCATCCGTCAGCGCGGCCAGTAGTTTGTTGCTCATTTCAAGTTCCTCCAATCTCGCACGCGGCGAGAAAGCCCGGCGCGTAGCGATGGGCGTTCGCCCCATGTGTAAATCTGTCCTGACGCTTCAACGCCGCTCGTGCGGCCGCTGGCCACGCCTTCGCCAATGGTGGCGAGACGCCTACGATTTCGTGCGCGAGGCCGATGGACAGGGCTTTTGGCAGCGGCATCGGTGCCTCGGTGGTAAGTTCGCCTTCTATGACGGAAAGCGGCGCGCCCGTGCGTTCTGCCAGCCGTGCCGCCACTGACTCATCCAGCGCTGCCAGGGTCGCCGCGTGCGACTCGTACTTGGCTCGGGACCAGCGTCCGCAACTGGTCGGCTCTAGTGACACTCCGTGCAGGAGCACGCGCGCAGTAGGCATTAGGCGTCTGACGTCTGCGCTGGCAAAGATGATTGCGGCCGCGGAAGCGACGTCTCCGGTTCCCAGCGCCAACTTGCGACGCGCCGGATGCTTTTGAATCGCATCCGCAATGCGTACCCCCGCGCGTAGATCGCCGCCGGGCGAGTCGACTGTCATGTGAATCGTGTTGGCTTTCGGTGCCCCGGCGATTTGCTTAATCACTCGACCGGCCATCGCGTCGTTAACCTCGCCGCGGACGTCTATCGAGATGAGCCCGGGATTTTTTGGCGGCTCGTACCCTATTAGCGCCTTCGCGGCCTCCAGACGCGGGCACCGGCCGAGTAGGGTGTTCGTGGCGTCAATTATTCCACGCGCTCGCGCGCGATTTGGTCTTCCTGTCATGTTCTGTAACCGTAATAGGTGCGCCGCGGCAGGGCCGCCGAAATGATGAAAATCGCGGACGCTACCGCGGCGCTGTCCGCGTCGCTAAAGAGCGCCAGCGGGATTTGAAAGGCGCCGCAGTTCCGCGGCGATGCCGGCCAGGCGCGTCGATGCGCCGACGAGGTGCGATACGGGCAAACCGGTAGCCGTCGCAAAGGCGTCTGCCTCGCGTGCGGGCGCGATCGCGCGATCAAGCGCGTCCGCGATGTCGCCCAAATCCGCTCGAAGGTCGGCAGCAATCGGCGCGAGGCGGGCCAGGAAGCGCTCGCCGAATTCGGCCCGCTTGGCAGCATATTCGCGCCGCGCGTCCGCAAGGCGCTCCTCGGCGGCCGTCGCTGCGCCTTCCGCGGCATGGACGTCGGCGAGTGAGACGGACGCGTTACCCGGCGTGTTGAACGCCTCAGCGGCACGGCGTTCCGCGTCAAGCGCTTCGTCGCGCGCTTTACGGAGAACGGAGATCTTGGCGCGCCCCGCTACCATGGCGGGCGACGGCCTAAAGGCGGTTGCGTTAGTTGGTCGGTCGATGATTTTAGACAGCATATCGTGCTCTGTTTTGAGGCCGGCCGGCGCGCTTCAAGGGTAGGGCGCGGACCATGCGTTGAATTTTGGAAAGGTTGTCGCCACTCAGAATCGAGCAACGCGAAAAGTCAGCCTCGGGCGGGCCGAAGTGGCCAACGTGGGTCTCGCCGTCGCCTTCGATGATGAGAACGGCCGCGGGTTGCGTAATATCGATCGTCAGTCGGACTAGGTCCGCAGGACGGTCAAGAAGCCCGGCGATGCTGTCGGCTAGTGTGCAGCCTCCATCGGAGACAAGGCGCGCATATTGCATCACACGGCCCGCCGTGGACCCGGCTGGCGTTCCGAGGAGTGCGGCGATCAAGACTAGCGCCAACTCGGAATTCGCGAGGTCTATCGGGACACCTTGCGAACTCCGCAAGTAACCTGCCGTGCGAAGGCTAGTGGCGCACCAGCCGATGCGACCCTCCGAAAGGCCTAGGGCGCGCGAAAGCACGCCCGCGAATTGCGCAGCAGTCGCCATAAAGGTTTTCCTATTAGGTTTTGACAAATAAAAGCTCGCTCTTGACGGCGAGCTTCGCGGCATGAAGCCAATCTATACATGAATTATAGCGCAAGCATGCTGATCCCCTCGCGCGAATGCGAAAAGCGCAACGAAATCAAGCAGCCCGCCGCAAGGGAATATTGTCATTTGCGACACGCATCCGTCGCGTTGCTGCAATTCTGCTGACGGATTCAGCGAGGTTGGCTAGCACTGTCGTGATAGCTCCGGCGGCCAATGGCCCGCCGTGCTCCTCCTCAGCCAGAAGCGCGCAGATCTCCAGCGCCGCGAGTAAGCGTAGCCGCCCCGCCGCGGCTATGTTCGCTTTGGCGAAAGATCCGGTCGGCGCAAGCTCGCGCATCTCGGCGCCGGCAATGGCGCGTTCGATAACATGCCGTAATTGCCCCAGCCGCGACACACTGCGTCCAATGCGCAGAGCATGGTCGGCGGCGGCTTCGGCGGGCCACAGGGCCAGTGGGTCGCGGCAGAGGAAGGATTGCGTGATGCCGGTGTCCTCCGAACGCCGTCCGCCCGTGGAGAGTTCGAGGGATTCGTTGTCTTGGCGAAGCGCGTCCGTTGGTCGCCCCGTTGCCGCGGCGAACCAAGCCAATCCGGCCCAAGCGCGGTCGCCAATCCGGCCAGCCTGTCGCTCCTCAAGCAGCGGCATCCGCCCCTCGTCTGGCGGCAGCTTCCACTCGGTTATCGCCGCCTCATCGACGGCCATGACGCGCCGGCGACGCGCCATGGATTTCGCTGACAGCGGGCGCAATAGCTCGGCCATGGTCGGACCATCCTGTCGCGCCGTCGGTCGCACCGGCCAGCCGCTCCAGCGCCGGGACGGGTCAAGCAGCGACCGGGGAAAGCTCCTCGACGCTGGCGCGCCAGCGCGACGCCGCGGCTCGGGTCGCCGCTCTGTGGCAACCGCAGAGGCAGGCACGGGCAGGCCCGTCAGCGCCGCGAATGCTGACCACGGTAACGTGCGCGCGCCTGTGGCGCGGCGGTCAGTGCTCATTCTTCTTTCCCTTGCGGCTCGTCGGTGGCGTTGTCATTAGCAGGACGAAGGTCCGGGCGGATCTTGTAAAAGTCGCCGATTGAGAGGCGCCGCATCTCGACGCCGCTGTCCGTCGTATAGCGGCGGCGCGGCACGTTAGGCGCTCGGCGCCGGATGCCTGACGTAGGCGACGACAAGCAGACAGGCGACGTTTCCCGCCGTTTCGATGACGTATGCCGGCTCGCCGTCATTCATCGCGACTCCGACCACGCGGGCGGGTTTCCATTTGCCTGTACGGGTGTCCTCGAATTCGACACGATAAGGTTCAACTGCGAACATTGTATATGCATTCTTTCTAATATTCTCCTCTGTTGCATGAAGCCCAAAGGGCCGGGTTTCAGGTGCGCCACCTCACGAATTGCGCCACCTCATTTTTCTTCCACCACAACACCGCGCACCCCCCACCCATTAAGGGGTTGGGGTGGCGCGGCGCAGTGTTTTGCGCCACTTGCGCCACCCTTTTGCGCCACCCCAAAATCAGGTGGCGCAAAAGGCGGGACGGAGGAATTTTCGGGGTTTTCGCAACGTCTCGTCGTACTCTTCGCTGACGCTCAGTTCGCCCAACTCCACCCACGCCTGGAGCATTTCCTTAATGGTGCCGCGCTGCCCTTCGGCCGCAAGGTCGAGGCCCAGGATTTCGGCGACCAGCTCGCCGGCCCACGGTTTGCCCTGAGGGTCGAATTTGTAACCGGAGTTCTGAAGACGGACCTTGATCCCGGCAAGCTGGTCGGGACGAACGTGCGCGACCAACGCCGCCCGCGCTTCCGCTTCGCGTCCCGCCTTGATTGCGGTTGTGTCTTCCGCGGTGGGCGGCGTCCAGCGCTCGACAACGCCTGTGTGGTCCTGCGGCTTGGTAAGCCCGTCGCCGTTGCCCATGGGAACGCTTACGAACCTATACCATTCCGAGCCGCGGCCCGACGGCGCGAGGTTCGCCTTCGCGAGGTCGCAACGGAAATACGAGTTGCGGTCCTCGCGATCGATATTCCATCGGCTCGCCTCCTCCGCCGTCATGCGATTCAGGACGCGGACGGCCCGTGCTTTGTCCTTTAGGGCGCCTGCGCCGCGGCCCGAGTCTTCCGTAACCTCGCCGCCGCCCTTCGTGACGTGGTGCGCGAGTTCAAGCGAGCAGCCTAACGCGTCGGCAATCGAGACCCATGTCGCGGCGACCTTCTGGATTGCTGCGTTGTCGTTTTCGTTGACCTGATGTGTTGAGACGAACGGGTCAACGATTATGACGTCGATGGTGTTGGCTTTGGCATGCTGAACGATCGCCTCGACAATCGGTGCCTGAACCTCCACGCCCTTCCGAGCCTCGATAGCGACCGTAAAGTCGGACTCGCGCCCGGAACTAAGGAATAGCCGCCCACCGATATCCGCGTTAGTGACGCCAAAGTGCGCCGCGGTTGCCTCGATCTTTCGCTCCAGTTCCTCCCGCGGATCCTCGGCCCCGATCAGCCAAACGCGCAAGGGCCGCTCCGGCTTGTGGCCGAGAAGCGGCTTGCCCGTAACCATGGCTAGGGTTTCACTGACTGTGAGAGACGTCTTGCCCAAACCGCCTGCGGCGAACAGCGCGGCCATGAATTTTCGGACGTGGTGGCGCGCGTAAAGAAACTCGCGGCGAGGGATGCTTGCCGTCCCGCGAAGCTGGAATTGATGCACGGCGATAAGCGATGCTGCCGGCTTGGCCGGCGTGTTGTTGTTGGCAGGGACGCGGGGCGTGCTAGGTGCCGTCCGCTGTTTTGTGGCGGGCTCTGATGCTGCGGCGGCTCCGATGCTGCGGTCGGCCTTCGCGACCGCGGCCCGCACGATCCGCAGGCCCAACCCGTTATCGGCTGTCATGCGGCGTACGCTCCAATTCGGCACGCGTGAGCGCGGCGACCTCCTCGACGACGGCGGGCGGGAAGGTAACAACGCCAGCGCCGCCCGCGTTCGGCGCGTGGACGTAGTATCGGCCCGAACGCTCTTTGACCTTGATACCGAATAGCTTCACGCCGCACGGCAGTTCAACGTTAACGATGGCGAGCGCCGACGCGCCTGGCGGCTCACGCCGCAGGTAAAGGATTTTCAATTTGATGTTCCCGGTTGGTCTGGAATGGCTAGCCGGCTTGCTGCCGGTCTTGCTTGGAGGCGCCGCGGGCCGCTAAGCGGCCCGCGTATGCTGGTTATCGTTGGCCGCCACCTTGCGGTCGGCCATCCAATTGTTGAGGTCGCTTACCGCATACACAATGGTGGCCCCAAGGCGCATGAAGGGCGGGCCGCTTAGGTCTGCGCGGGATTTGTTGAGCCAGCTTGGCGATTTAGAGATATAACGCGCCGCTTCGGGCGTGCGCATGACCATTGACATCGTGAAAATCCTCCGCGTAGAGATGTTGACGTACGTGCTAATGAGGCGCTTTTTGTGCGTATCATTGCAGGTGGTATCCATTTATAGGGTTTTCGACCGAAAAAGATCACGGCGTGTCAGACAAAATCCTGACACATGCAGAGGGCTGTTGCCTATTTGCCACTCCCGATGTGGCCGGCGATCTTGCTTGCGATAGCGTCCGCTGCCGCTCGCACAGGGTTGACGTCGATATGCGCGAAGCGGGCCGTGGTGGCAGCGTCAGCGTGGCCCAGCAGTTTCCCGATAATCGGAAGTGACATACCGTCCCCCGCCCCTACGCTGGCAAAGGTGTGCCTTAGGTCGTGAATGTGAACGTCCTCAATACCCGCCCTTCGCGATATCGCCGCCCATGGCTTCTTCAGATCCGCGCGCGGCGCCTCGTCGTCCGTAGCGACTGAGCGGCTAGCGATAACATAGGCCCCGACGCGCGGAACGCCTTCCAATACAGCCTGCGCAGCAGCGGACAGGACAACGGTCTTTTTTCCAGTCTTAGAGTCTGGGAGCTGCAGTAGGCCGCGCGAGGGGTCGTATTCTGTCCAGCGCAGGTGAAGGATCTCTCGCAACCGGCAGCCGGTCAGCATCAACAGGCGAATGGCCGCCGTTACGTGCGGCCCATAGATTGTTCGGCCCTTCTCCTTCGGCGCGTGCTTGCTATCGGACTCCCTATGCGGAATACCAACCGTCTCAGCCTCCCGCAGCGCATCGCCGAGCGCGGCCATCTCCTCCGTCGTAAGGTAGCGTTGCCTCGCCTCCTCCTTGTTTCGGTCGATCTTAGATGCTGGATTGTGCCCCATCGGCACGTGACCGCGCTTGGCGCCCCACACAAAGGCTGCAGACAGCAGCGCGACCGCGCGGTTGGCGCTGTATCGTGCCTTCTTGCTCATTTTGTCGTGTGCCCGCTGCACATCGGGGAATGCGACGGCGACGGCCCTCATGTTACCGAGCGTTGGCACGATGTGTGTCTTGAGCGTGATCCGATAGAATTCGCGCGTCGACTCCTTCATCGCCTTACCGGCGATGTATTCCTCGACCAACTCTGCGACGGTCGGGCTGGCCCGCTCGTCGGCCTTCGATTGCGCAAGGTCTTTGCCAAGCGCCGCATGGGCGATGGCGAGCCTTGCCGCCTCGCGCGCCTCGCCAGCCTTCACCACGCCGACGGGGCCGAGAGTGCGGCGTTTTTTACTGCCGCCCGCGATTGGGCGAAACTCGGCAAACCATGTGCCGCGGCCAGTCGTAGTCACATAGAAACCGAACCCCTTCAGGTCATCATCAAAAAAATACCGGGTCTTGTTCGGCCGCTCCACTTTGAGTTCGGCGATGGTCTTCGCAACCGTCTCAGCTGTGATCTTCATCGCCCGCGCCCTCAATTTATAGCGGCCTGTATAGCCAGCACATGGGCGCAACCGAAGGAAAAGTCAAGTGGGCTTGGGTTTCAGAGCATATCAACCGACGGCATAATTCATTGATATGTCTGACTATTCCCAGTCACGCAGAGGCAGACTGATAAAGATTGAAAGCGACTGATAGCCATTCTACTAAACTGGGGGTCAAGGGGTCGTGGGTTCGAATCCCGCCGCTCCGACCATTTTTTCCCGATCCCTATCATTGACCCACCCGATCCGCAGCTGATGCGGCTGACCTCGGCGGCGACATCTCGCAGCATCGATTTCCCGATCGCGCTGCAGGTGGCGGCGGCGACGACATGACCCACCAGGACGACACCGTATGTCGGACAGTCCTGGTCTTCGCGAACCAGGTATATGAAGCCGCCGACGAGGCCGGCCGCTATCCCGACGGAAATCGAGGGGCGCCTGCAGATCGCCGCGTCGGCGGCGAATGCGGCGCCGGCGAACGCCGCCTGCAGACCGCCGAACAACCACGAAACAGGAACTGCAAGGAGGCCGGAGTAGAAGACCAGGTCCACCATGCCGGCCTCGTCGCCGAAGACGAAGGCCAAAAGGCTGCCCGCCAGGCTCACCGTCAGCGCGCCCAGGGGTGGTCCAGCGAAAACGAAGACGAGGACGACGGCAACGATACGCGACGGGCTCATGTTGTTCAGTTTTCCGGCCGGCCCGGCTGAGAATAACCGGTCCTCATCGGCCGAACAGTGTCCCGGCGAGTACATAACTCAGCGTGACGATGACGACGGTTCCGAGGAGGTTGATCCAGAGGCCGGCCCGCGCCATCTGGCCGATCGTCACCGCGCCGCTCGCGAAGACGATGGCGTTGGGCGGCGTGGCGACGGGAAGCATGAAGGCGCACGATGCGGCGAGCGCCAGCGGCACGGCCAGCAGCGCAGGTTCGATGCCGATGCCCAACGCGATCGCCCCGCCGACGGGGAGGAACGTCGCCGCGCTCGCCGTATTGCTGGTCAGTTCGGTCAGGAAGATCATGCCAAGCGTCGCCGCCGCCACAACGGCGAGCACAGGCAGGCTGCCGAGCCCAGCCATCGCGCCTCCGAGCCATGCGGCGAGACCGGACGAGGAAATCGCACCGGCGAGGCTCAATCCGCCGCCGAACAGGATGAGGATGCCCCAGGGCAGCGCACGGGTGTCCTCCCACCCAATCAAGCGCCCGCCATCCCCTTCGCCGGAAGGAATGACGAACAGGCAGAGGGCGCCGAGGATGGCGATGACCGAATCGTCGAGGCCGGGAACGTAAGCGCCGTAGAGCGGCCGGGCGACCCAGGCCAGCGCCGTCACCAGGAAGACCGCGGCAACGCGCCGCTCGGCCGAACCCATCGGGCCGAGCGACTGGAGTTCGACCCGGATCGCGGGGCCGGCATCCACCGCTCCAGCCGAAATCGGATGCAGCCGCACCAGCAGCGGCCAAGTGATCGCGATCATTGCGAAGACCATCGGTAAGCCGATGAGCATCCATTGAGCGAAACCGATCGTCACGCCGTGCTCGCGCTCCATGTAGGCAGCAAGCAGCGCGTTGGGTGGCGTACCGATCAGCGTACCGAGCCCGCCGATCGATGCACCGTAGGCGACGGCGAGCATCACCGCGGCGCCGAGATTACGCTGCGAGACCACGTCGACGCGACAATGAAAGGCGAACAGGCCGAGCACGGCCGTCGCCACCGGCAGCATGATCACGGCAGTGGCCGAGTTGCTGACCCACATGCTCAAGGCGGCGGTGGCGACGAGGAAACCGCCGACGAGACGGCGCGGCGAGGTGCCGATGAAGAGGATGGCGTGCAGGCCGGCACGCTTGTGCAGGTTGCGGCGCTCCAGGCCAATGCCGAGGAGGAATCCGCCGAGAAAGAGGAACATCACCGGATCGGCATAGGGCGCCGCAGCTTTCGCCAGCGGAGCGATTCCCAGGAGCGGGAAGAGGACAATCGGGATCAGCGCCGTCACCGGGAGCGGGACGGCCTCGCTGATCCACCAGGACGCCATCAGGACCGCGACGGCGGCGACAAGCCAGGCTTCCGCGGGCATCCCGGCGGGCGCGGGAACGACGAGCATTGTCGCCGTCGCCGCGAGCCCTGCGACCATGCCGCGGATCCGACCGCGCCCGGAAAGCTCGCCTGCCGGCATGAATGCCCCCTTCCACACCATCCTTCAGACCGTTGCGCTCGCGGCGAACCCCTGTCCGGACGGTCCTTCTATATGATAGGTTCAGGAATGATCCAGAGACACGACCCCGATCGAACCGAGCGCGGTTCCCCGGCTGAGCAGGAGTCCGAAACCTTCAGCATCGAGCTACCGCGAGAACTGTCGTCAGCGCTCGACCGCTTCATCGAGCGGGATCATCCGGAGATGGACCGCTCCGAAGCGATCGTAGCGGCGTTCCGCGACTGGGCAACGGCGCGCGGCCTTGTCGCCAACGCCGACGAGGGCCTGCGACCGGATGAACTCAACGCTTCGAACGACGGTTGATGGCAAGGGCGGACGAGGCCCCGATCGCGCCGAACCTTCCGCTTGCTCGCATGGCCGGCGGAGGCGGCGCCCGCTATCCATCGCCCGGCGTGTCACCAATCCAGTAGTGGAGCGCCACTCCCCGCCGCGCGGGACGACCTGCGCCATCATGACGGGATCTTCGACGCGACTTTCGCCTCGGCGCGTGTGCACGCCGCCCACAACAGGACTATCGCCGACGCAAGTGACCGGGGCTCAGCGCACCTGGTCGAGCAGGCGCTTGCATTCCAGAAGGTCGAACAGCGCTTCCTGGAGCAAGGCCCGGTTATCACGCGAAAGCTTGCCGCTGCCTGGCGGCACCGGTCCCTCGTCGTCGGCCTTGCCGAGCCCGAAGAACCGCCGGCTCGGCTTGATCTTCGGCTCTCCGACGAGCATCTCGTCCTCGTGGTGGCGCGGGGGCTGTGCTGCCGCAGTCAGCGGCGGTGGCGCTTCCGCCTGCTTGCGCTGGGCGATGCCTTCGATGGCGGCCAGGTCGCCGTTGCCGACGGCGACAGCGAACTGGACGCCATGCTCGCGCAGGAGCTTCTGAACGCCCTTGATCGTGTATCCCTGGTCGTAGAGCATGTGGCGTATGCCCTTGATCAGTTCAACGTCCTGCGGGCGGTAGTAACGCCGGCCTCCGCCCCGTTTCATCGGCTTGATCTGGGCGAAGCGGGTCTCCCAGAAACGCAGCACGTGTTGCGGAAGGTCCAGGTCTTCGGCAACTTCGCTGATCGTCCGGAAGGCGTCGGGGCTCTTTTCCATTTGCGGTCCCAAAAAGGCGATTCGTCGCCTATTTCAGCCGGTTGGCACAAGTTATTCAAGCCCGCACTGAACGGCGGGAGTGAACCCGTCGTCGATGACGGCCTACTTGTCGCCTTTGCTCCGGTTTGCCTGGTGCGAGCGGAGAATGCGGTTCTTCAATACGTTGGAGGCCTTGAACGTCATTACGCGGCGCGGGAGGATCGGCACTTCCTCGCCCGTCTTGGGATTTCGTCCAATGCGTTCGTTCTTCGAGCGGACGTGGAACGTGGCGAAGGACGATAGCTTGACGGTCTCACCACGGACGATCGCCTCGCAAATCTCGTCGAGCACGGTCTCCACGAGTTCGGCCGATTCGGTCCTGGACAATCCGACCTTCCGATAGACGGCTTCGGCGAGGTCGGCGCGAGTCAGTGTCTTTGCCCCCATGGCGACCGTCCAACCATCCTCTAATGAAACACAGCGATCCAAACGCCGCAGACGTTAGGGGAAGATGACCCGCCCGGTCAAGGACTTAACCGGTAGCGCGGCGCCATTCGCCTCACCAGCGCAAGAGGACCGCGCCCCAGGTGAAGCCGCCGCCCATGGCTTCCAGCAACACGAGGTCGCCGCGGCGGATGCGCCCGTCGGCGACGGCGACCGAAAGGGCGAGCGGAACCGACGCCGCCGACGTATTGCCGTGCCGATCGACGGTGACCACGACCTTCTCGTCGGCGATGCCGAGTTTCTTCGCCGAAGCATCGATGATGCGCTTGTTGGCCTGATGCGGGACGAACCAGTCGAGGTCGGCGGAGCCGATGCCCGCCTGAGCGTAGGTCGCCTCGATGACGTCGGTGATCATGCCGACGGCGTGCTTGAAGACTTCCCGGCCTTCCATACGCAGGTGGCCCACGGTTCCCGTCGTCGACGGGCCACCGTCGACGTAGAGCTTTTCCTTGTGCGTGCCGTCGGAGCGCAGGCTGGCGGCGAGTACGCCGCGATCTGCGATCGTGCCCTCGCCCTCGACCGCCTCGAGGATGAGTGCACCGGCGCCGTCGCCGAAGAGCACGCAGGTCGAGCGGTCGCTCCAGTCGAGGATGCGCGAGAAGGTCTCTGCGCCGATGACAAGCACGCGCCTGGCCATGCCGCCGCGCAGATGCAGGTCGGCCGTGGTGATGGCGTAGACGAATCCGCTGCACACCGCCTGCATGTCGAAGGCGAAGCCGTGGCGCATGCCCAGACGGCGCTGGATGTCGACCGACGTTGCCGGGAAGGTGTTGTCGGGCGTCGACGTCGCCACGATAATGAGGTCGATGTCGTCAACGTTCAGGCCGGCATCGGCAAGGGCTGCGCGCGCCGCTGCCTCGCCGAGCGAGGCGGTCGTCTCGTCGTCGGAAGCGATGTGGCGCTGGCGGATTCCCGTGCGCTGAACGATCCATTCGTCAGTGGTATCGACAACGCCTTCGAAGTCGGTGTTCTTCATGATGCGGCGCGGCAAGGCCGACCCGATGCCGCACACCACTGATCTGATCATTGTCGTTCCTGGTTCAAGACGCCGCTGACGCCGCATCGTCGGCGCTGGGCAAAATCCGGCCGGGGCGCGGCGTACGGGAGTGGAACATGTCGAGATCGGACCTGATCTTGTCGAGCAGACGATTCCGCACCATGTCGTAGCCGAGTTCGACCGCGGCCATGAAGCCTTCTGCGTCGGTGCCGCCATGGCTCTTCACGACGATGCCGTTGAGGCCGAGGAACACGCCGCCGTTGGCCCGGCGCGGATCCATCTTCTCGCGAAGCCGGGCGAAGGCGCCCTTGGCAAAGACGTAGCCGATGCGCGCCATCATCGTCCGGCCCAGCGCGGCGCGCAGGTATTCGCCGATCTGACGAGCGGTGCCCTCCGCAGTCTTCAGGGCGATGTTGCCGGCGAATCCTTCCGTGACCACGACGTCGACCGTACCCTTACCGATGTCGTCACCCTCGACGAAGCCGCGATACTCCATCGACATCGGCTCGACCTCGCGCAGGATGCGCCCGGCCTCCTTGACGTCTTCCTGCCCCTTGATCTCCTCGACCCCGACGTTGAGCAGGCCGACGGTCGGGCGCTCGGTCTCGTGCAGGGCTCGCGCCATGGCCGCACCAAGGATGGCGAAGTCGACGAGTTGGTGGGCGTCGGCACCGATCGTGGCGCCAACGTCAAGAACGATGCTCTCGCCTCTGATGGTCGGCCAGATCGCGGCAATCGCCGGCCTTTCGATGGTCGCCATGGTTCGCAGGCAGAACTTCGACATCGCCATCAGCGCGCCGGTGTTGCCCGCCGAGATGCAGACATCGGCATCGCCGTTCTTGACGGCTTCGATCGCCTTCCACATCGACGACTTCCAGCGGCCATGGCGCAGGGCCTGGCTCGGCTTGTCGTCCATGCGCACGGCAATCTCGCAGGGAAAGAACTCGCTGACGGCAGCGAGCCGGGGATGGCGCTCCATGACCGGACGCACCTGCTCATCGATACCGTAAATCAGGAAGCGCACGTCCTGCCGCCGCTCGGCGACGCCGACCAGTGCAGGAATAACCACCTCGGGGCCGTGGTCCCCGCCCATGGCGTCAATGGAGATGCGTATCACGTGGTTTGTCGTCTCTCGTTGGCCCGGCCCCGCGGCGGCGGAAAGTCGGGCGAAAATAGCGGTTTTGCCACCCGACACAACCGGCAAATCGTCATGTCGGCAGGGATTCAGAGTTTGTCGCGCAAAGCCCGGAGCTTCTGCTGCAGTGGACCATCGGCCTCGGTGTCGCCTTCCTCCGGCCCGGCAGGGGCGATTTCGGCGCCTTTCTTGCGCGGATAGGGATCGATGGCGAGCGCGAAGAACTCCTCCGCAAGCGCACCGACGTCGATCGAGTCGCCGGAAAACGTCTCGGGACTGTCCGGTCCTTCCGCGGCGATCATGATCTCGCCGGCGCCTTCGAAGCCGAGCCGGCCGAGTTTCGAATCCTCGGGAAGAAACAGTCCCTCGACTGCCTCGTCGATGCGGCTCTCCAGCGGATCGAGGGTAATCACGCATTCCTGGACGATATCGGCGACGACTCGGCCCGACACCTTGACCCCATTGCGCTTCCACGGCTCGACGAGGAGATCGGCGCGCCACGATTTGACCTCGGCGAGACCGTGTTCGCGCGCAAGGGCGACCCGCTGGCGCGGATCGGCCTCGACGGTGACCGGCATGCCCTTTCGTGGGAGCCGAGCGACATGGGCAAGGAACGAAACGGGGCTTTTTGCGCTGGGATCCATTGTATCCTCCGCGGTTCAGATCTTTTCCGCGTGTGGAAAGACGGCGCCACCATCAAGGAGGTCGGCCGCCGGCCGGGCGGCAAGGCCGTCGGCCGCGACGCGTACGTAGGCGGCGAGCCCCCGCGCTCCGTCCCAGACCGGTTCGTCGGGCCGCACGTTGCGTGCGACCGCGGCTTCGAGCGCTGCCTGGTCGCGGCGGTCGAGCGCATCGTCATAGGCGAGCATACGGCCGTAGAACATACGCGAGAACATCTTCATGCGCTTCGGCACGCCGAGATCGCCGATGCCAAGTTCGCGGATCGAGTGCTCGACGTCGCGGAAGAACTCATCGGTGAGATCCTGGCAAACCTCCTTCAAGAGGCCCGCCTCCCCCTTCGCCCGGTGCAAAACGAGGAACAGATGGAGGCCGACCATCTCGAAGCGGCCGAGCGGCGTATCGGGCACCGACCAGCGCGAATAGAGCGCCGGCTGCCGCGCCGCCGCCACGATTTGACCGTAGACGCGGTCGACTATCTCGCGGTTGGAGAGGCTGGATCGGCCGAACAAACGTCTGAACATGCCATGCCGTCTCCCGGGAAGGGTTTCGCGCCGTGGTCGTGTTGCATCGGCGTGAAAGCTGGTTTACCGCTTTTGCCGCGCGGTGCAAGCCGAGGCATTCAAGAGGATTTCATGGATTTGTCGTCGCCCTTGCAGGATTTCAAGACCGGATCGTCGCGCCGGGCCGCTATCGCCGCGTCGCTCGTCGCCGCCACGGCGGCGCTCTCGGCCTGCTCGACGTCGGGGGCCCTCAATCCACGGGAGACGCTCGCCCAGGGCTACGTCGTCGACCAGCAGCAGATCGATCTCGTCCCGGTCGGGTCGAGCCGCGAGCAGGTATTATTGACGCTGGGATCGCCGTCGACGACCGCGACCTTCGACAACGAAGTCTTCTACTACATTTCGCAGACCCGCGTGCGCAGCGTCGCCTTCATGAATCCGCGCCTGGTCGACCAGCGCGTGCTCGCCGTCTATTTCGGCGAGGACGGGCGCGTCAACAACATCGCCCACTACGGCATGCAGGACGGCAAGGTGTTCGACTTCATCTCGCGCACCACGCCGACGGGCGGCAAGGACCAGACTTTCATCGGCCAGCTGCTGTCCGGCGTTGCGGGCGGGGGCGCATCTCAGGCCCGGCGCGCGCTCGGCGGTTAGGCGCTGAAAGCTCTAGACCTACGCGAGAGTCCGTCCCGTCGCGGGCCGACGCTCGCCGGCGCACCTGCCTGAGGAGATTCCGGGAAGATGGCAGAAGACCACCGCAAGGTTCCTCTTCCGCAATCCGACGCGCAAGCGGAGGTCCTGGCGCTAATCGGCGGCCGCGGCGGCATGACTCTGGCCGGCAACAAGGAGAGCTTTGCCGTCCTCTACCATCGCGGCGGGCGCTGGCTGCTGAAGTCGGGCGACACCATGACCGGTGAAAGCAGCGTCGTCGAGGTGACGCCGGAGGAGGCTTACCGCGCGATCCGTTCCCGCACACGCGAACTGATCGAGGATTTCGGCCCCGAAGGCGGAGGTGTCGACGACGCCGATGTGTTCGCCTTCCTTGTCGACTGGCCAACATCGATCTGAAACGAAAAGGCCCGCGAGATCGCTCCCGCGGGCCTTTGCATTGACGGCCTTCGCTCAAGCTGCGTGCGCAAGCACGGCGAGAAGGAGAAGGGCCACGATGTTGGTGATCTTGATGGCGGGATTGACGGCCGGGCCCGCGGTATCCTTGTAGGGATCGCCGACCGTGTCGCCGGTCACCGACGCCTTGTGCGCCTCGGAACCCTTGAGGTGCTTGACGCCGTCCTTGTCGGTGAAGCCGTCTTCAAAGGACTTCTTGGCGTTGTCCCAGGCGCCGCCGCCCGAGGTCATCGAGATCGCGACGAACAAGCCGTTGACGATGACGCCAAGCAACGACGCGCCGAGCGCGGCGAAGGCCGAGGCCTTGGAGCCGGAGATCAGCAGGACGCCGAAATAGACGACGATCGGGGCGAGCACCGGCAGCAGCGACGGGACGATCATCTCCTTGATCGCCGCCTTGGTGAGGATGTCAACCGCGCGAGCATAGTTCGGCTTGGCCGTTCCCGCCATGATGCCGGCGTTCTCGCGGAACTGCTTGCGCACTTCCTCCACGATCGAGCCTGCCGCACGGCCGACGGCCGTCATCGCAATGCCGCCGAACAGGTAGGGGATCAGCCCGCCGAAGATCAGGCCGGCGACGACGTAGGGGTTCGACAGGTCGAACGACACAGCGCCGAGATCGGCGAAGTACGGGTACTGCGTGGCGTTGGCCGCGAAGTACTGCAGGTCGTAGCTGTAGGCGGCGAACAGCACCAGTGCGCCGAGGCCGGCAGAGCCGATCGCGTAGCCCTTGGTGACGGCCTTGGTTGTGTTGCCGACCGCGTCCAGCGCGTCCGTCGAGTGACGGACTTCCTTCGGCAGACCCGACATTTCGGCGATGCCGCCGGCGTTGTCGGTGACCGGACCGAAGGCGTCGAGCGCAACGATCATGCCGGCCAGGCCAAGCATCGTGGTAACGGCGATCGCCGTGCCGAAGAGGCCGGCGAGCTGGAAGGTGGCGATGATGCCGCCGACGATAACGATCGCAGGCAGCGCGGTCGATTCCAGCGAAACCGCGAGACCCTGGATGACGTTGGTGCCGTGACCGGTCACCGAAGCCTGGGCGATCGAGTTGACCGGGCGCTTGTTGGTGCCCGTGTAGTACTCGGTGATGACGACGATCAGCGCGGTCACGAGGAGACCGATGAGGCCGCAGATGAAAAGGTTGGTGCCGTTCACCATGGACTCGCCCGAACCGACATCGCCCCAGCCGATGGTCATCGAGGTGGCGGCGCCGAGACCGACGACGGAGAGCAGGCCGGTGACGATCAGGCCCTTGTAGAGGGCGCCCATGATCGAGCCGTTGGCGCCGAGCTTGACGAAGAAGGTGCCGACGATCGAGGTGATGATGCAGGCGCCGCAGATGGCGAGCGGATAGACCATGATGTCGGCCAGGTTCGTCGCCGCACCGAAGAAGATGGCGCCGAGAACCATGGTGGCGACGACGGTCACCGCGTAGGTCTCGAACAGGTCGGCGGCCATGCCGGCGCAGTCACCGACGTTGTCGCCGACGTTGTCGGCGATCGTGGCCGGATTGCGCGGATCATCCTCGGGGATACCGGCTTCCACCTTGCCGACCAGGTCGCCGCCGACGTCCGCACCCTTGGTGAAGATGCCGCCGCCGAGACGGGCGAAGATGGAGATGAGCGAGGCGCCGAAGCCGAGCGCAACCAGCGCGTCGATGACGGTGCGGTCATTGGCGGCATAGCCGGCCGGGCCGACGAGCACCCAGTAGTAGACGGAGACGCCGAGCAAGGCGAGGCCAGCGACCAGCATTCCGGTGATGGCACCCGACTTGAAGGCGATATCGAGGCCGGCGGCAAGGCTGTTGGAAGCGGCCTGGGCGGTGCGCACGTTGGCGCGGACCGAGACGTGCATGCCGATGAAGCCGGCGACGCCCGAAAGCACCGCGCCGATCAGGAAGCCGATCGCGGCAACGCCCGTGAGCAGCCACCAGGCGAGCAGGAATACGACCGCGCCGACGATGGCGATCGTGGTGTACTGGCGCGCCAGATAGGCCTGCGCGCCTTCGCGGATGGCAGCGGAGATTTCCTGCATGCGTGCATTGCCCTGGTCGGCCGCGAGGACCGACTGCGTCGCCCAGATGGCGTAGAGGACAGAGAGCAGGCCGCAGAGAATGACGACGTAGAGCATGGTCATTGCGGGTTTCCCTGATGTGGTCCGGAAGACCGTTCCCCGGACCGTTAAGACGAGAGCCGGCGGGCGCAGGCCCGGTCTCCGGCTCTTTCGCAGCGGCTTATGCGGAACGGGTCGGGGAACGTCAAGAAATTGTTGGGAGTTTGCCCCGTTTTCGCCGCGATCTCGGCCCGTGGGACGCCTTCTCGCTCAACGCGGGAGTGCGGTGTGGCGCTGCGTCCACAGGAAGGCCAGTCCCGCCAGGCAGATACCCGAGACCGGGAAGACGATCCAGTTGAGCATGTCCCAGCCCCAGATGTTGTAGACCGTGCCTGACATCAGGGAAGCGAAGGCGACCGATCCGAACAGCACGAAATCGTGGAAGCCGAGGACACGACCCTTCTCCGCTGGCCGGTAGGTATTCGCGACCATCGCCGTCGCGCCGATGAAGGCGAAGTTCCAGCCGAGACCGAGCAGAATCAACGCCGTCCAGAATTGCCAGAGCGCGATGCCGGACAGCGCCACTGCGGCGCAGCCGATCAGCATGACGAGACCGAAGGCGATGACGTTCTCGACGCCGAAACGCTGGATGATGCGCCCAGTAACGAAACTCGGCGCAAACATCGCCATGACGTGCCAGGAGATGCCGAGGGTCGCTTCGTCAGGCGTGAAGCCGCACCCGACCATGGCGAGCGGCGCGCCGGTCATGACCAGGCTCATCAGCGCATAGGAGCCAACAGCGCAGAGCAGACCGATGGCGAATCGCGGCTGGCGGATGATCTCGCCCAGCGGCCGAGGCGCGATGTCGGAGACGGCGGGGCCACCGGAGGCCGCGGCGCGCGGGCGGAGGAAGGAGAGGATGACGGCGCCCACCGCCGCCAGCAGCATGATCGCGGCGAAGGACCCGGCGAACATCACCGGCGCCAGCAGTTCTCTGGTGAAGATGACGATCTGCGGGCCTAGAATCGCAGTAATGACTCCGCCCGCGAGGACGAAGGAGATGGCGCGCGCCTTGAATTCGGACGGCGCGTTGTCGGCCGCGGCGAAGCGGAACTGCTGGACGAAGGCGCCACCAAGGCCGACAACCATCAATCCGGCGACGAACAGCCAGAACGAACCCGAGAACAGCGCCATGGTCGAAATCAAGCCGCCAAGCGCCGTCATGCCGGTGCCGGTCATGAAACCGCTGCGCTGGCCGACCATGCGGATCAATGCCGCTGCCGGCAGGGCGCCGAGCGCGACGCCGAGATTGAAGCCGGTGACGGGCGCGGTCGCCAGGGACTTGTCGGCATCGAGGAGGTAGTGGCCGGCCAGCGCGCCGATCGAGATCGCGATGGGGGCGGCGGAGCCGACGATTGCCTGCGAGGTGGCGAGGATGAGCGCCGTACGCCGGGCTTCGCGCTCCGCGACCGGATCCATCATGATGCGTCCTTGCCCTTTCCCTCGCCACGGACGCGGCGCGACACGCGGTCGAGAACCGCATTGACGAGCTTCGGCTCGTCCTCCTCGTAGAAGGCCTTGGCGATGTCGACGTACTCGGAAACAATTACGGCGACCGGGACGTCGCGCCGCTCCATGAGTTCATAGACGCCGGCGCGCAGGATGGCGCGCAACGTCGAATCGAGGCGCGACAGCGGCCAGTCTTCGGTCAGCGCCTCACGGATGATCGGGTCGAGAGTCTTCTGGTGCTCGACGACGCCGGCGAGGATGGCGCGAAACCACTGGGCATCGGCCTCGCGGTAGAGCGCGCCGTCGACCTCCTTGCCGAGGCGGAAGGTCTCGTACTCGGCGGTGATCTCCAGCAGGCCGCTACCGGCGACGTCCATCTGGTAGAGCGCTTGCACGGCCGCGAGGCGTGCGGCGCCGCGCTTGTTGGCCTGGCGGACGACCTGCCCGGGCTTGCCGGTCTCCCCGATCATGATCAGGCTCCGAAGCGCTGGCGCAGCGCGATCATGGTCAGTGCGGCACGGGCAGCGAATCCGCCCTTGTCGCCTTCCGACTTCCGTGCGCGCGCCCAAGCCTGTTCAGTGTTCTCGGTGGTGAGGATTCCGTTGCCGACGGCGAGAGACTCGGCGATGGCGAGATCCATCAGCTTGCGGCTCGATTCGTTGGCGACGATTTCGAAATGGTAGGTCTCGCCACGGATCACCGTGCCCAGCGCGACGAACCCGTCGTAGTCGGTACCGCCCTCCTCCGCACCGTCGAGCGCGAATGAGATGACGGCCGGGATCTCGAGTGCGCCGGGAACGGTGACGACGTCAAAGGTGGCTCCCGCCTCGTCAAGCGCGGCCTTGGCGCCGTCGAGAAGGGCGTCGGCGAGGTCGTCGTAGAAACGTGCCTCGACGATGAGGAGGTGGGGCTTGCCTTCCGGCTTGAGGAAGGCCGAGCCGTGCTGATGGGTCGATGCCATGATGTGCTCCGGGTCGCCGGTGACTTATGCCGAAGCGCCCGCGACCGCAAGCCGTCTCCGCTGGGCTACCCTCACAGGCGCGCCACCAAAGTCCCATCTTGTTACCTAGGTACCTATCATGTAAGGTACCACCATGAAGCAAATCGAACGCGTACAGACCGGCCTGCGGATCGAGAAACGATTGCTGAAGGTCCTGAAGGGGCTCGCAGAGCATCTAGACATTTCGGTCGCCGAGCTTCTCGAGGGCGTCGCGCTGCACAGTTTCGAGGGCAGGCCGCCATTCTCGGCCGCGACGATGGAGAAGATCCGCCAGTTGAAGATCGTCTACGACCTAGACCTGAACGCGGAAGACAGTCACCGACTCAGAGAAGGCGAAGGAGGTACGAATGGCTGATTCCTATCGGTCGATGCTTGACAGGCTGATCCACAACGAGATCGACGTGGCCGATTTCGCGCACCGGGACCATGTGGGCGTCGCCTACGAAGCGCTCGCCACCCACGACTTTGCGGAAGCGGTGCAACTGGTCTACGCCGGCATCAAGACGATGGCAGAGCGCGCCGGCGTTCCGGAGAAGGCCAATGCGACGATCACATGGGCATTCATGAGCCTGATCGCCGAGCGGATGTTTGCGTCGCGCTACGCGAACGCCGAGGAGTTCATCGCCCGCAATCCGGACCTTTGCCGCGCAGACGCGCTCGCGCCCTGGTACTCCCTCGAGCGCATCCGGTCTGACCTGGCAAGGTCCGTTGCGCTGCTACCCGATCGGGTGCCTGCGGACTGAGGATTCGATGGTTCAGTGGCTCAGAGCCCTTCCTTCGCCGCCTCGGCGAGACGCGCCACGTAGCGTGCCATCGTGTCGATCTCCAGGTTGACCCTGTCGCCGACCTGGCGTTCGCCCCAGGTCGTCACCTGCAACGAGTGATGTATCAGGAGCACGTCGAAACGCGTCCCCTCGACCTTGTTGACCGTGAGGGACGTGCCGTCGAGGGCGACCGACCCTTTCGGCGCGATGAAGCGGGCAAGTTCGCGTGGAGCTTCCAGCGTGAAACGAACCGCATCGCCTTCCGCCTGGCGGGCGACGACGTTCGCCGTGCCGTCGACATGGCCCGAGACGATGTGGCCGCCAAGCTCGTCGCCGATCTTCAGCGCGCGTTCTAGATTGATGTGAGTACCCGCGACCCATGAGGCGGCCGTCGTAAGACGCAGGGCCTCCTCCCAGGCCTCGACTTCGAACCAGCGCCGGTTGGAGCCGGCTTCCGGAAGGCCGGTCACGGTGAGGCAGACGCCGGCGCAGGCGATCGATGCGCCGATGGCGATCGTCGCGGGATCGTAGGCCGTGTCGATGCGCAGCCTGACCCCTTCGGCGAGCGGGGTGACGGCGGCGACACTGCCGACATCGGTGACGATCCCGGTGAACATCAGATCCTCCTCAGCCACTCCGCATAGGTGTCGTCGCCAAAGCGCGCCTCGCGCACGAGGCAGAAGCCGGCCGGAATGCGTTCGGCCGAAACCGGCGCGGTAATACCGCCCTCGCCGATCCGCACCGGCCCCGAGAACAGCGCGATGCGGTCGACGAGGCCCTCCTCGAGGAAGATTCGGGCCGTCTCGGCGCCACCTTCGACCATCAACGTAGACAGGCCCTGTGCGGCGAGATCCTCGAGCAGTTCGGGGAGCGCGATGCGATGGTCGTAGGTCTCGGTGGCGAGGAAGCGAACCCCCAGCGCTTCAAGGACCACGCGCCGCGCGCGATCGGCTTCCAGCGAGGCGGCAAGCATCACCGGCACCTGGTGCGCGGTTGCGACGAGCTTCGATCCCGATGGCAGGCGGGCCATGCGGTCGAGCACGATCCGCGCAGGCGACCGCGCCTCAAGGCCCGGCAGCCGCACGGTAAGTTGCGGGTCGTCGGCGAGCGCGGTGCCGATACCGACCAGGATGGCATCGCTGGCGGCGCGCATCATGTGCGCCTCCGCACGCGCGACCGGGCCGGTGATCGGCAACTGGCCCTCGCCGCGCCGACCAATCATGCCGTCAGCCGAAAGTGCAAGCTTCAAAATGACTTCTGGTCGCTTCCTCACGGAGCGGATCAGGTATCCGGCCATATCGTCGGCGGCTTCGTCCGCGAGTACCCGCTCATCGACCGCAATGCCGGCTTCGCGCAGGATCGCATAGCCCCTGCCGGCGACCCGCGGATCGGGATCGTTGGCAGCGCCGACGACGCGCTTCACCCCGGCCGCTACCAGTGCGTTGGCACATGGCGGCGTTCGGCCGTGATGTGCGCAGGGCTCCAGCGTCACATAGGCGGTCGCGCCCCTAGCCCGCTCGCCGGCCTCGGAGAGCGCCTCGGTCTCGGCGTGCGGCCTGCCGCCGAGGGCGGTGATACCGCGGCCGACGATCACCGGGCCGTTGCCGTCGTCGCGCACGATCAGCGTTCCGACCGACGGATTGGTCGAGGTCAGGCCCTGATGCGACCGCGCCAGGCGGATCGCCGCCGCCATGAAGCGGCGATCGAGCGTATCCTGTTCCGCCGGCAATCGCGTCATTCCGCGACGGCGTCCCCCTCGCCCTTCAACTCGCCGAGCACGTCGTGGAAATCCTTGGCCTCGCGGAAGTTGCGGTAAACCGATGCGAAGCGCACATAGGCAACATCGTCGAGCGATTTCAGCGCCTCCATGACGAGCCGCCCGATCTCGGCTGACGGGATCTCGGTCTCGCCGGAGCTTTCCAGCTGGCGCACGATGCCGGTGACGGCGCGGTCAATGCGCTCCGGCTCGACGTTGCGCTTGCGCACGGCGATCTCGACCGAGCGAAGGAGCTTGTCGCGATCGAAGGGAACCTTGCGGCCCGATCGCTTGACGACAACCAGGTCGCGCAGTTGCACGCGCTCGAACGTGGTGAAGCGGCCGCCGCAATCGGGGCAGACGCGCCGGCGGCGGATCGCCGATCCGTCCTCCACCGGCCGCGAATCCTTCACCTGGGTGTCCTCGGACTGGCAATAGGGGCAGCGCATGGCGGTCCTTGCGGTTGCGATTCTTAACGTGCGGAAGGCTTAAGGCCTTTCCGCCGAGCGTGCAAAGGGAGGTACTCAGGAGATAGCGACGCAGGCGCGCGATTGCGAGCCCGTTCGGCGACCGCAGGTTCGTACGTTGGCGACGCCATGCCGTCCGGACAGCTCTCGGGCAGCACCCTGCCGGAAGATCCAGTATCGGAACCCCGTCCTGCTAGCAGGCGCGGACGACGCCGGTTATTGACGTCACCCCAGATAAGGATAGAGCGGGAAGCGGTCGGTCAGCGCCACGACCTTCTTCTTCACCGCGGCCTCGACGGCGGCATTGCCTTCGTCGGAGTTCGCCGCCTTGAGCCCGTCTAGGACCTCGGCGATCAGTTGGCCGATCTCACGAAACTCGGCCGCGCCGAAACCACGGGTGGTGCCGGCCGGGGTGCCGAGACGCACGCCCGAGGTGACGAAGGGCTTCTCCGGGTCGAAGGGGATGCCGTTCTTATTGCAGGTGATGTTGGCGCGGCCGAGCGCCGCCTCGGCGCGCTTGCCGGTGGCGTTCTTCGGCCTGAGATCGACCAGCATCAGGTGGTTGTCCGTTCCACCCGAGACGATGTCGAGGCCGGTGTCCTTGAGCGAGGCGGCGAGCGTCCTGGCATTGGCGGCGACGTTCGCGGCGTAGGTCTTGAACTCAGGCTTCAGCGCCTCGCCGAAGGCCACTGCCTTCGCAGCGATGACGTGCATCAGCGGCCCGCCCTGCAGGCCCGGGAACACGGCTGAGTTCATCTTCTTGGCAATGTCCTCATCGTTGGTAAGGATCATGCCGCCGCGTGGGCCGCGCAGGCTCTTATGCGTCGTCGTTGTCACGACATGGGCATGGGGCAGCGGCGACGGATGCACGCCGCCGGCGACAAGGCCGGCGATGTGGGCCATGTCGACCATCAGCCAGGCGCCGATCGAGTCCGCGATTTCGCGGAAGCGCTTCCAGTCCCAGATGCGCGAATAGGCGGTGCCGCCCGCGAGGATCAGCTTGGGCTTGTGCTCGTGCGCCAGCCGCTCGATCTCGTCCATGTCGAGCAGGTGGTCGTCGCGGCGAACTCCGTAGGAGACGACCTTGAACCACTTGCCCGACATGTTGACGGGCGAACCGTGGGTCAAATGGCCGCCCGAGTTCAGATCGAGGCCCATGAAGGTATCGCCCGGCTGCAGCAGCGCGAGGAACACCGCCTGGTTCATCTGGCTGCCCGAGTTGGGCTGGACGTTGGCGAAGTTGCAGGAAAACAGCTTCTTGGCGCGCTCGATGGCGAGCTCCTCGGCGACGTCGACGAACTGGCAGCCGCCATAGTAGCGCTTGCCGGGATAACCCTCGGCGTACTTGTTGGTCATGATCGAGCCCTGCGCCTCGAGCACGGCCCGGGAAACGATATTCTCCGAGGCGATCAGTTCGATCTCGTGGCGCTGGCGGCCGAGTTCGTTACGGATGGCGCCGAAGATCTCCGGATCCGCCTGTTCGAGGGCGCCGTTGAAGAAGAACTCGTACTGGGCCGTCGCGGCCTTCTCTGTCGCCATTGGTTCCGTTCCTCGATGAGCTGAAATCGCAGGGTGGCGCGCGCTCTAGCACACATCCCCATGGTCATCCACGTACGAGAAGCGAATTTTCATCGCCGCTTTGCGGCCGGACGGAAAACGAAAGGGGCCGCCATCGCCGGCAGCCCCTTCATGGATGACATTTACCGTTCAGAGGGCCGAGATCTGCAACTCGTCAACACCGTCGCGACCATAGATGTCGTCGCGGAAGTGGACGACGGCATCGCCGGTGGACCAGGCCGAGATGTAGGTAAAATAGACAGGAACCGGATTGGGGATCTGGACGGGCACGCTCTCACCGCTCTTGATCGTCTGCTCGAAGCGCTGGCGGTTCCACCCCGGCGTGTCGCGCAGCAGCCACGTTACGAGGTCGCGCACATTCTGCACCCGCACGCAGCCCGACGAATCGAAGCGCATCAGCTTGGAGAACAGGCTCTGCTGCGGCGTGTCGTGCATATAGACGTTTTCCGGGCTCGGAAAATTGATCTTCACCGAGGCCATGGCATTGCCGGAGCCCGGGTCCTGGCGGAAGCGGAACTTGGCCGCATCCTCCGTGTTCCAGTCGATCGTCGCCGGATCGACCTCGGTGCCGTTCGGACCCAGAATGCGGATATTGTTCTCGGTCAGGTACTGCGGGTTCTTTCGCATCAGCGGAATGATATCCTTGCGGACGATCGATTCCGGCGCGTTCCAATAGGGGTTGATGATGATTTCGTTGATCTTGGAGTTGAGGATCGGCGTCTGACGGTCGACCTTTCCGACGATAGCCGTGTGGCGCAACGCGATGCGGCCGTTCTCTACCGCCTCGATCTGGGCAGCGGGTACATTGACCATCACATAGCGGTCACCGAGGAAGCCGGACATCGAACGCAGCCTGACGAGATTAGTCTCGAGCTGGCCGAGGCGGACGGGCGCACTGACGTTCATGGCGGCGTAGGTGTACTTGCCCATGACGCCGTCGGCCGGCAGGCCGTGGCGCGCCTGGAAGCGCTTCACCGCGGCATCGACATAGGTGTCGTAAGCCTGGCTGATACCGGCGCGCGTCGACAGGTCGCCCGAGATCATGAGGCGCTTGCGCAACACTTCGACATCGGGATCGACGACGCCGAGCTTCAGCTTCTTGGCCGCCGGCACGACGGGCCAACCGCCCATGCCGACGATGTTCGTATACTGCGCGATCGCCTGCTCAAGATAGATCACTGTCTCGGGACTGAAGATTGGCAGGTTGGAAGCGACCTTGCCGCCCTGCGAAACGCTGGCGTCGAACTGCTCGTTCCAGTTGCCGCGGTGCGGCGAATTGAGGAAATCGGCGATCACGTCCTCGGCACGGGCCGCACCGGCGATTGCCGCGGCGGCAATGGCGGAGGCGCCGGTGAGGAAATAGCGGCGACTTGCTTTCATAATTTCCCAGACATTTCCGTTATCCGCAGGACACAGCTGTTGATCCTAGCGGTCCGACCTTAACATTTCGCCAACCATGACGGCAGTCCGAAAGGGGTTCCCGCCGCATCGTCCGGGGAGCATCCTCATCGAGCGCCGCACACCGGACATCCTGCCCGACCGTATCCTCGCTCCCATCCGAATATGGCGGCAACGTGGCCACCCCCGACACGGAACCGTGAACAGCCGGTAAAAAGGAGAGGACCGGACGCCGCGCTGGCGCCGGTCCTGAGCTGCCGGAGGTCCGCGGTCGTCTTCTCACGCCGCGGTTGATTGAAGAGCTTTTTCCTACATGCGATAGGCGATCGTGTCGTTCCAGAAGCGATCGAGACGCTGCAGGGCGCGATTCATCATGCGGAACTCTTCCTGGTTGATGCCGCCGACCTGCTCAATCGATCCGATGTGCCGCTCGTAGAGACCGGCGACAACTTCGGCCACCGACTGGCCCTTCGGCGTCAGGCTGACGCGCACCGAGCGGCGGTCGATCCGCGAGCGCTGGTGGTTGATGAAACCGAGGTCGACCAGCTTCTTCAGGTTGTAGGATACGTTCGAGCCGAGATAGTAGCCGCGCGAACGCAACTCGCCGGCGGTCAGCTCGGCATTACCAATGTTGAACAACAGCAGTGCCTGGATGGCGTTGATGTCGCTGCGTCCGTTGCGGTCGAATTCGTCCTTGATGACGTCGAGGAGGCGGCGATGCAGCCTCTCGACGAGCTGGAGGGATTCGAGATACAGCGAGCGGATCGCATCGCGGCGGTCGTCCTGAACGGGGGCGGGCTTCGCCGCCTGGCGCGTCGTGATCATGGGGTTGGCCTCTCGTTTGTCGCCCGGTGATGGTTTTTGTTTCACCTTGGTCGCGACCCTATCGAATGCCGATAAAATTCGACTTAAACGTAAGGCTTAACAGCTGCTTACGACAGCGCCGACGCGAAAGAGCCTTAACGAAGGGTCACGCACGAAGGAAAAATTGACGCTATTGCGCCGATTCCTTCCTGCGGCTCTCGCGAACCTTCTCCAGGTGGATCACGACGCGAAAGGCGACGTAAAGCGCGGCGATGAACAGGTGCGAGACCGGAATGATTGGGCGGTGCCCGTATAGATCGGGAAAGACGACATACATGATCGTTTCGGTCACCGCGCAGATCGCCCAGATGACCGGCCCCCAGGAAGCGAGCATCCACAGGCCGATCGCGGCAAAGGGAAAAAAGACGGCGAGCACCACACCCGCCACCTGCCAATAGACCGGCATCAGGTCGAAGCGCCACAGCGTGCCGGAGTACAGGCCGACCAGGCGGGTCCAGTAGAGCACGCCGAACAGGAGACAGTAGCCGGCGATCACCCTCTGGAACCAGACGAACGCGATCTCGGCGAGGCTCTGCCTCGGCAAACGCGCGGGTGCGTCGAAGGCGGTCAAAGGACGAGGTCTCCGGAGCCCGGCGGCGCAAAATAGGCGTCGACGGCCAAGTCGCCGACCTCTTCGAGGGTCGCCGGATTCCAGACCGGTGTCGAGCCCTTGTCGACGATCGCGGCGCGGATGCCCTCATAGAAATCGGTTCCCGCCAGCATGCGGGTCAGGATACGGAACTCCATGCGCATGCAGGCGTCCATGGAAAGATTGGCGCCGGCGCGGACCTGGCGGAAAGCGACCTTGACGCTGGTGGGGGAGCGCTTGCGGATCGTTTGCAGCGTAGCGGCAGCGAAGGAATCGGCGTCAGCGGTGAGGCTGGCGACGATCGTCTCTATACTCTCCCCGGAGAAATGGCGGGCAATCGATCGGCGGGTCGCTTCATCCGTCTCAGGTGGGACATCTTCGGCGAATCGCCCGATCGCGGCATCGGGTCTCTCACCTGCGCACAGCGCGGAAAGCAGCGCCTCCAGCGCCGCCGCGGGGATGCAGTGCGTAGCGAGGCCGGCCCATCGAGCGTCGCCGCGGCGTATACGATTGCCGGTTAGGGCCAGATACATACCGTATCCATCCTTCAGGCGCGGCAGGATGTGGCTGCCGCCAACATCGGGGAAGAAGCCGATGCCGACTTCGGGCATGGCGAACAGCGCGTTTTCCGTCATCACGCGGTGCGAGCCGTGAAAGGAGACGCCGACGCCACCGCCCATGACGATTCCGTCGATCAGCGCGACATAGGGTTTCGCAAAACGCGCGATACGGGCGTTCAGCCGGTATTCGTCGGCAAAGAATCCGACCGGAGGATTGCCGGCGAGGCCGGCCTTGTAGATATCGAGGATGTCGCCGCCGGCCGAAAACGCCCTACCCTCGCCGCGGACGATGACGAGTGCGACCTCCGCATCGCGCTCCCACGCATCCAGCGCGGCGGAGAGCGCCCGCACCATGCGGTGGGTCACGGCATTGAGCGCCTTGGCACGAGTCATGGTGACGACGCCGGCCCTGCCGACGCGCTCGAACCGGATCTCGTCGCCGCCGCCGAAGTCGATGCCCAACGCTTCCTCCACCGTACCGGGCAGAAGTGCTAAGGGGCGGGACGGAGATCGTCAACAATGACCGCGCCCGGCGAGGGCGGAGCCACGCAAAGCCGATGTGCGGATTTCAGTCCATCCGTTCGAGGCGCCCGATCATGTCTTCGTTCCATTCGAGGCCGAGTCCCGGTCGCGAGGGGACAATCGCCTCGCCGTTCGCGATCCTCAAAGGCTGCAGCAGGAGGCAATCCGCCCAGTCCACGTACTCCAGCCAGTGTGCGGTCGGCGAGGCCGCCAGCAGATGGGCGCTTATCTCCGGCATGAGATGCGACGACAACGGTATTCCGCGCGCGGATGCGAGGCCCGCGGCCTGCATCCAGCCGGTGACACCACCGATCCGCGAGACGTCCGGCATCGCCAGGTCGACCGCCCCCGCCAAGACCGCGTCCATCATGGCTTCGGGGCCGTTGAAATTCTCGCCGATCTGGAGCGGCAGGTCGAGTTTCCGGCAAAGCGCGGCATAGTCCTGGTAGGCGTCGTGACGGATCGGCTCCTCGAGCCAGGTCAGGCCCTCAGCCTGCAGGGCAAGACCCCGGCGCGTCGCTTCATGGAGATCGAGAGCCTGATTGTAGTCGACCATCAGCTCCGACCCGTCGGGCATCCGGCCGCGAACCAGGCGGACAGCCGCCAGATCCTCGTCGACCGTGGGGTATCCCAGTCGGAGTTTCAGTGCCCGCAGGCCGCCCGCGAGCAGCTTGTCGACCTCCGCGGCGAGCTGTTCCTTCGGCATCAGTCCCAGGCCGCGGCTATCGTAAGCTTTCAGCGCGCGAGGCGCGCCGCCCAGCAATGTGGCGAGCGGCATTGCGGCGCGGATGGCAATCGCGTCCCACAAGGCGACATCCAGGGCCGAAAGCGCCATCCTCACTGGTCCGGTGACGCCGAGCAGCGCGAGGCGACGCGCAGCGACCTCCCACAATCGCCGCGGAGAGACCGGGGACTTTTCAAGCAGCGCGACCGCCTCGGCGGCGTGGGCGGCGACTGCCTTGGCTCCGGCGCTCGTGTAACAGAACACGTAGGAACGCCCTTCCACGCCATCCGCACTGACGAGGTCCATGAGGACGAGCGGAACGGAGCGGACGATCGCAGCGCTTGTCCCAAGGGTGAAGTTCAGAGGAACGCGAACGGCGCGCGTTCTCACCGATCGGATGACAAGTCCATTCTCCATCGACATCGCGAGGCACCCACACCGTCGTATCGCCGAGACCGGCCGATCACATCACAAACAGTACATTTTCGCCAGACGGCACCCGGAAAGGCGCGAAGGCCGACGTCCCTGCGCTTTGCCCTCCGCGGCTTGCGCATGCTAAGAGCCGGCCATCGCGGAAGAAGTTCGCGGAGGCCACGCCATGAACAAGTTCACCCCAGCCCGCGCCACGATGCAGCGCAGCGTCGACGAGATCACCTCGGGCCGCCGCCTGCGCCGCATGCGCAAGGCCGACTGGTCCCGGCGGTTGGTCCAGGAGAACCGGCTCACGGTCGACGACCTGATCTGGCCGATCTTCATCATCGACGGCGACGACCGCGTCGAGGAGATCGCCGCCATGCCCGGCGTCTACCGCATGACCGTCGACCGCGCCGTGCGCGAGGCCGAGCGCGCGGCGAAACTCGGCATCCCGGCGATCGCGACGTTCCCCAACATCGCGCTTTCGCGGCGCGACCAGACCGGCTCGCATATTCTCGATCCCGACAACGTCATCAACCGTGCCTCGCGCGCCATCAAGGCGGCCGTTCCGGAGATCGGCGTCATCACCGACGCCGCGCTCGATCCGTTCACCAGCCACGGCCATGATGGCATCCTGCGCGACGGGGTCATCGCCAATGACGAATCGGTCGAACAGATCGCCATGGCCGCAGTCGGCCAAGCAGCAGCCGGCGCCGACATCATAGCGCCGTCCGACATGATGGACGGCCGCATCGGCGCGATCCGCGACGCGCTCGACGCCAACGGCTTCCAGGACGTGGCGATCATGTCCTATGCGACCAAGTTCGCCTCGGCCTTCTACGGTCCCTACCGCGAGGCGGTGGGCACGGCCGGGCTGCTCAAGGGCGACAAGAAGACCTACTACATCGACCACGCCAATTCGGACGAGGCCGTGCGCGAGGCTGAGCAAGACGTCTACGAGGGCGCCGATATGCTGATGGTCAAGCCCGGCCTGCCCTATCTGGACATCGTCCGTCGGCTGAAGGACGAATTGGCGATGCCGACCTTCGCCTACCAGGTGTCGGGCGAATACGCGATGATCACGGCAGCCGCGGCCAATGGCTGGATTGACGGCGACCGCGCCATGATGGAATCGCTGCTCTCGATGAAGCGCGCCGGTTGCGACGGCATCCTCACCTACTTTGCGCCGAAGGTTGCGGAGATGTTGAAGGACTGAACCGGACCTGTGCCGCGGCGGCGGCGTTGCGGTACGACCCGGCTGGCCATATGAATCCGCCCGCGAAAGACCGGCGGGCGCCGGCGAGCAAGTGGAGCGCTTCATGATCCTCGGCCGCATCCTTCTCTTCGTCGGCGGGCTCTTCGGCGCAGCGGGCGTGGCGCTTCTAGCGGTGAATGCTCACATCGGCGGCACCAACGTCGGGACGTCCGCGTCTTTCCTGCTCGCCCACGCGCCGGCGCTCGTCGCCATCGGCCTGCTCGGCGGACGGCGTGGCGACGGCGTGGTCCGCCTCGGAGGCGTCCTCCTGTTCGTCGGGCCGCTCCTCTTTTCCGGCGACCTCCTGATGCGCGAGTTCACGGGCGAGCGGATTTTTCCCATGGCCGCGCCGGGCGGCGGCACCTTGACCATCCTCGGCTGGATCGTCGTTGCCATCGGCGCGATCTGGCGGCGCGGCGACGCGGACTGAGCGGGCGCCTCCCCTGCGCGCCGGCTCGCGCGGCAGAACGCTTGAATTGCCGCCGCGGCTCACCATTTCAAAGGCCTGCGGCGCATCAAGGCGCCGGCCGGAAAGGAAACCATGGCGACGCGCGTCCTCGACGGAGAAATCATCACCACGCGGCTGGACGATATCCGCGCCTATGACGGTGTGCGCACGCGCCGCGTGATGGCTTGTATCCTCGACTACATCATCGTCGGGCTGCTGCTCGTGCCGTTCGGCATCCTGGTCTTCGTCCTCGGCCTGCTCACGCTCGGCCTCGGCTGGTCGCTATTCGGCGTGCTCGCACCCCTCGTTGCCGCAATCTACGTCTGGAATACGCTCGGCGGCCCCGAACAGGCGACCGTCGGCATGCGCATGATGGGCGTGCGCCTCGACCGTCTGGACGGCGGCCGCATCGACGGGCTCACCGCAGTGGTCCATTCCTTCCTGTTCTGGGCAGGCAACGTCGTGCTGACCCCGTTGATCCTGCTGGTGACGCTTTTCTCGGAACGCAAGCGAACCCTGCACGATCTCCTCCTCGGGACGGTCGTCACGCGCTCCGACCGTTTCTGAATCGCAGTGGCGTTGCCCGATCCGAATGCCGGCGCCCAAGGGCTCGCCGAGACTCCTTCATTAATCATTCTTCTGTTGAATTTTTTTCGGCGGCAGCCAAGGTATGGCGATCCCATGGGCATCGCGCGGAAAAGATGACGCAGCACCCGACCAATACACCGCAGTTCTTCCTCACGGCGCCCTCGCCCTGCCCCTACATCGACGGACAGTTCGAGCGGAAGGTCTTCACCCACCTGATCGGCGAGAAGGCGCGCGAACTCAACGATCTGCTCACCCAGGGCGGCTTTCGCCGATCGCAGAACATCGCCTACCGCCCGGCTTGCGAGACCTGCCGCGCCTGCGTGTCGGTGCGCATCCTCGCCGGCGAGTTCAAGCCGACGCGCAGCATGCGCCGCGTCGTCCAGCGCAACGAGGACCTGATCGGCGTCGTCCACGATGCCGAGCCGTCGACGGAGCAATATTCGCTGTTCCGCTCCTATCTCGACGCCCGCCATCGCCGCGGCGGCATGTCGGACATGACCGTGCTCGACTACGCGATGATGGTCGAGGATACCCATGTCGACACCAAGGTCGTCGAGTACCGCCGCCGCGGACCCGACACGTTCTTCACCGGCAAGGGCGAAGGCGAACTGATTGCGGTCGCCCTGACCGACCGGATGAGCGACGGTCTGTCGATGGTCTATTCCTTCTACAATCCCGACCTGGAGGATCGCTCGCTCGGCAGCTTCATGATCCTCGACCACATTGCCCGGGCCCGCGCCGCCGGCTTGCCCCATGTCTATCTCGGCTACTGGGTCAACGGCTCGCGCAAGATGAACTATAAGGTCCGCTTCCTGCCGCAGGAGCACCTCGGCCCGAAGGGCTGGGACCGCTACGAAGCGCAAGACTGACCCCAGCCGGCCCGCCGTCACCGGACGCTGCCGTTGCCTCTCGACGGAGCCCGAGCCATGTCCGCCATCCAGACCGACCACAAGAGGGGACTGCTGCTGACCGCCATCGGCGGGTTGACGCTCACCGTCGACATCCCGCTGATCCGTCTCGCCGA
Source organism: Rhizobiaceae bacterium (assembly GCA_905339215.1). GTDB lineage: Bacteria > Pseudomonadota > Alphaproteobacteria > Rhizobiales > Rhizobiaceae > DUSC01. Next base: position 33,324 of record CAJPFN010000009.1, on the reverse strand, counting down.
AGGCGAAGCATGGTCGATCCTGCTGCTCAGGACCGGGACGACCTTCGTCGCGGCGCTGGTCATCTGGGCGGTCTGGCGCCTGATCACGCCGCAAGTCCCGCAGTTGCTGCCGGGGCGCGCCGGCGTCGTCGTTGCCGCACTCTACGGCCTGGGCTCGATCACCTTCGTCACCGCCGTCTTCAGCACCTCGACAGCCAACCTCGTCTTCATCCTAGCCTTCACCACCATGTTCGCCGCGCTGTTGTCGTGGCTATTCCTCAAGGAGCGGCCGCGCCCGGCGACGCTTCTGGCCATGGCGGCGATGATCGTCGGGGTGCTGATCATCGTCGGCGACTCCGTCGGCACCGGCAACGTGTTCGGCGACTTCATGGCGCTCTGCTCGTCTTTCCTCATCGCGTCCGCGATCACCGTCAGCCGGGCGAGCGGACGCGATATGGGTTTCACCGCGCTGATCGGCGTGATCATGCCCTTCATGGTGGCGTTGGCGGTGGTCGCCGGGGACACCGGCTACCGGGTGGACGCTCCGTGGTGGATCATCTTCAACGGCGCGGTGGTGATGCCGATCTCGTTCTTCTGCCTGGCGGCCGGGCCGAGGTACATCTCCGGCGCCGAGGTGGCGATGTTCTATCTCCTGGAAACCGTGCTGGCGCCGGTCTGGGTGTGGATGATCTTCTCCGAAGTGCCGACCACCAACAGCCTGATCGGCGGCGCCATCCTGATCACCGCCCTCGTCGCCCATTCGATCTGGCAACTCGTGGAAAGCCGCCGCCACCGTGTTTCCGGTAACGCCGGCCAAGCCTGAAGCCGGTAAGTGCCGCAAACAGCGTTCATGAAAATACTTTAACTTGCCCTCGATCAAGGCGCGGAGCGACTATCGTTGCGACCCTCCCAAGGCGTCTGACATGAAGGCATTGCACCCATGACTACCACCCATAATCCTACAGGCTATTCGACCCTCCAGATCGCACTGCACTGGATCATCGCAGCGCTGGTCGTGTTCCAGGTCATCTTCGGCGAGGACATCGTCCCAGCCTTCCGCGCCTTCCTGCGCGGCACCGAGTCTACTGCCGACGAACTGCTCGCCGCCGACATCCATGTCTGGGTCGGCATCGCCATCTTCGCACTCGCGGTCATCCGTCTCGCCATCCGCGTTGCCAGGGGCGCGCCAGCGGCGCCCGCAGGGGAAAGTGCGGCGCAGAAATGGATCGCCGTGGCGACCCACATCGTGCTCTACGGCGTCATCCTCGGCATGCCGGTCAGCGGCGGCATCGCCTGGTTCCTGGGCGTCGAAGCCTTCGGCACGATCCACGAGATCGGCAAGCCGGTGATCATCCTGTTCGTCGCCCTGCACACGGTGGGCGCGCTCTACCAGCACTTCGTCGTCAAGTCGGACGTGCTGATGCGCATGCTGCGGCCCGAACGGCGGGGCGCCGCCTGACGCCGGCGACACGGCGGCTCAGCCGCCGTGGGCAGCCGGCGGAAGGCTGGCGTCGGCGTGCGACTCAGCAGACGCCGTCGCGTCGGCAAGGGCCTGCGCGGCGTCGTCGCCCGCGACGACCTCGCGTACCCACTCGCGCCAGATGGCGACGAGCAGGGCCATCAGCACCGGGCCGATGAATAGGCCGAGCAGGCCCATCGTCTTGACGCCGCCGATCAGGCCGAAGAAGGTCGGCAGGAAGGGCAGTTTGATCGGCCCGCCGACCAGCTTGGGCCGTAGCGTCTTGTCGACGATGAACAACTCGATCGAGCCCCAGGCGAACAGCGCCAGGCCTGCCATCCACGAGCCGCTGGCGACGAGATAGATCGACACCAGCGTGAACGAGAGCGGTGCGCCGCCCGGGATCAGCGCCATAAGGCCGGTCAGCGCGCCGAGCGTCACCGGCGACGGTACGCCCGCCAGCCAGTAGGCGATGCCCAGCACCACGCCCTCGCCGATGGCGATCAGCGTCATGCCGGTGACCGTCGAGGAAATGGTCGCCGGAACCACACGCGACAGGCGCTCCCAGCGCATGGGGAATATACGCTCACCCAGCCGGTCGACCTGGGCGACGAAGGCCTCGCCGTCGCGATAGGTGAAGAACAGGGCAATCAGCATGAAGAGCAGCGTGAGCAACAGGCTGAAGGCGCCACCGCCGGCCGCCAGCAGCGCCCGGTAGATGTTGCCGATGTTGGCGCCGCTGACGAGTTGGATGAGTTCGCCAATGGCGCCCGGGTGGCCGATATAGCGGGTCCACTGCGCGTCGAGCCATTCGCCGACCGCCGGCAAGGTGGCGATCCAGTCCGGGGTCGGCGCGCCGTCGCGGTTGGTTTCGATCGACCACTGCACCCAGATCCTGACCTCATTCGTGGCATAGGTAACCGCCAGCACGATCGGCACGACGAGGAACCCGACGATCGCCAGGATCGCGATCGCCGCAGCGACCGTCCGGCTGCCGTCGACGGCGGCGAGCAGGCGCCGGTAGAGCGGCCAGCTGGCAAAGGCGATGACCAGCGCAGCAAGCACGGGCACGAGGAAGCCGTGGAAGAAGTAGATGCCGGCCGCAACAATGAGGACGAGAAGCCAACGCGCCGCAGAAAGCGGCGGGATCAGGCCGACGCGGGTCGGCGCCGAGCGACCCATCAGCAGCGGCTCGCCAGCGCGGATGCGCGGATCGGATACGGTCACGGTCGGCTGGCCTCTGCTCTTGTTCACCCCGTGCCGAGTTTCTGGATCCCGGTCACGGCCACCATAGTGACGGAAGCGGCGCTCCCTGCCAATTGGACAGGGGTCTAAGTATTTTCAAGATGCGGCAGCGCGAAACCGGCTCATTCGGCCGCCAGCGGCAGCGGAGCCTCGGCACGCGCCGCAGCGGCGGCGCCAGGCACCTCCGGCGCGGCAGGGGCCGGCTCGTCCAGCGGGTCGTCTTTCGGATTCGGCCGCACCAGCCAGCGGAACAGGCGCGCCGCGCCGTTCGCCGCGTCGTCCATGATCGCGTAAAAAGAGGGTACGAAGACCAGCGACAGCATTGTCGACACCAACAGGCCGCCGATCACCGCCACCGCCATCGGCGCGCGGAATTCGCCGCCGTCGCCCAGCGCCAGCGACGCCGGCACCATGCCGGCCGACATGGCGATGGTCGTCATGACGATCGGGCGCGCCCGCTTGCGGCCGGCATCGACGATCGCCTCGGTCCGCGACACGCCGCGATGCACCGCGTCGATGGCGAAATCGATGAGCATGATGGCGTTCTTGGTGACGATGCCCATCAGCATCAGGATACCGATGACCACCGGCATCGACACCGCCGAGCCCGTCAGCCACAGGCCGGCGACAACGCCACCAATGGCGAGCGGCAGCGAGCCAAGAATGGTGAAGGAGTGGAACACCGAACCGAACAGCAGGATCAGCACGACGAAGACCAGCATCAGGCCGACAGTCATCGCCATGGCAAAGCCGGCGAAGACGTCGCCCATGATCTCGGCGTCGCCGGTCTCCTGGATACGCACGCCCGCCGGCATGTTCTTCACCTCGGGCAGCGCCCACACCGCGTCGAGGCCCTGGCCCAACTCGTAGCCGACGGCCATGTCCGCGCCGATGACCACGCGGCGCTCCCGGTTGTAGCGCTGGATCGACGACGGGCCCTGGCCGTAGCGAATCTCGGCGACTGACGACAGCGGCACCGAGACACCCGATGCAGTCGGCACCGGCAGCGCGCCGATCACCGCCATGTCGTCGCGGGCGGCTTCGGTGAGCTGCACGCGGATCGGGATCTGGCGGTCGCCCACGGTGAACTTGGCGAGCCTGGCGTCGATGTCGCCGATCGTTGCCACGCGCATCGTCTCGGCGAGCGTGGCGGTCGAAATGCCGAGTTCGGCGAGCCGGTCGAGATCGGGGATCACGGTGACTTCGGGCCGGTCGAGCGCGGCGTTTGAAGCCACGCCGCGGAACATCCCACTCGCCGCCATGGCGCTCTGGATCTTGCGCGCCTGCTCGTCGGGGGTAACGCCGTCGGAACCCATGACGCCGAGTTCGAGCGAACGCTGGCCGCGCGGGTTGACGAAGTAGGCACGCAGGTCCGGCACGGCCTCGAGCTTGCCGAGCAGGATCTCTTCGATCGCGCCCTGGTCGATGTCGCGCTCGGACTTGTGTATCAGGTCGGCGACGACAGTGGCGCGGCGCGGTTCCAGCGTGCCGGTCGGGTTGGAGCCGCCGATGACGTAGACGTTCTCCACCTCGGGCAGTTCGCGAAACAGGTCTGTCACGTGGTCGGTGACCAGGCGCGTGTCCTCCAACCGGCTGCCGGGCGGCAGTTCCAGCGAGAAGACGATGCGGCTGGCATCCTCCCGGGGGATGAAGCCCGAGGGCAGGAAGCCGATCGCGTAGATCGATGCGGCGAAGAAGCCGATGCCGCCGAGGAGTGTGATCCAGCGGAAGCGCAGCGTCGCGCGCAAGGCCTGTTCGTAGAGCCGCATGATCCAGCCCGGCTTCGGTTCAGCATGGGCGTGGCCGCGCAGGAAGTAGGCTGCCAGCATCGGCGTCAGCAGGCGGGCGACGAGCAGCGAGAAGAACACGGCGATGGCGACGGTCAGGCCGAACTGCTTGAAATACTGGCCGGCAATGCCGCCCATGAAGGAGACCGGCGCGAACACGGCCATGATCGTCGCCGAAATGGCGATGACCGCCAGCCCGATCTCGTCGGCTGCCTCCAGCGAGGCGCGGTAAGGCGACTTGCCCATCTTCACGTGGCGGACGATGTTTTCGATCTCGACGATGGCGTCGTCGACGAGGATGCCGACGACCAGCGTGATGCCGAGCAGGCTGATCAGGTTGAGCGAGAAGCCGAGCAGGTCGAGCGCCCAGAAGGCGGGGATGATCGACAGCGGCAACGCAGTGGCCGCCACCAGCGTGGCGCGGATGTCGCGCAGGAACAGGAAGACCACGATCACCGAGAGCACGGCGCCTTCGATCAGCGTCTCCATCGCCGAATCGTAATTGCCTTCGGTGAAGGTCACCGAATCGTCGACCTTGGCGATCGTCACGCCCGGGTTTGCGGCCTGGAGATCGGCAATCGCGGCGATGGCGCGCTCGTTGATGTCGACGTCGCTCTCGCCCTTGCCGCGGAAGATGCCGAATGAGACGACGGTCTGGTTGTTCAACCGGGCAAAGGATTTCGGCTTCGCCCAGGTGTCGGTCACCGTAGCGATGTCGGACAGTTTGACGATGCGCCCGCCGCCCAGCGGAATCTCCAGGCTCTCGAGGTCGGCGATCGACTTCGCCGAGCCGAGCGTGCGGATCGTCTGGTCGCGATCGGCGAACTCGCCGCTGCCGCCGGTCAGGTCGGAATTGGCCGCCCTCAGCGCGGCATTGACGGCGCTCGCAGTGACGCCGAGCGCCTCGAGCCGGTCCGGATCGAGCTCGACCTTCAGTTCGCGCGTCACGCCGCCATAGCGATCGACGCGGGCCACGCCCTTGACGCCCTGCAGCTTGCGGATGACCGTGTCGTCGACGAACCAGGACAGTTCCTCCAGCGTCATCGCCGGCGCCGAGACGGCGTAGGTGAGGATCGCCTGGCCCTCGACGTCGACCCGGTTGACGACCGGCGCGTCGGCGGTGGCCGGCAGGTTCGAGCGGATGCGCTCGATGGCGTCCTTGACGTCGCTCACCGCGGTCTGCGTGTCGACCTCGAGACGGAACTCGACGAGGGTCTGAGAATTGCCTTCGGTGATGTTGGAGAAGACATTCTTGACGCCGGCTATGTTGGCGACGGCATCCTCGACGCGCTTCGTCACCTGGGTCTCGAGTTCGCTCGGTGCCACGCCGGGGTCCCGAACGACGACCGAGACGATCGGCAGGTCGATGTTGGGGAAGCGCGTCACCGGCAACGACATGAAGCTCATCACGCCGAGCGTGAAGAGCACGATGAAGAGCAGGATCGGCGGGATCGGGTTGCGGATCGACCAGGCGGAAAAGTTCCAGTTCATGGACGCACCGCCCCTGTGGCGTCCTCGCGCACAGGCGTCACCGCGTCCCCGTCGGTGACGAAGGTACCGGCCCTGGCGACGACTTCCTGGCCTTCCGCGACGCCCTCAACGATCTCGACCATTGCGCCGGCACGCACGCCGACCTTGACCGGCACGGCGCGGACCTTGCCGTCCTCGACCAGCTGAAGGAAAGCCTGTTCGCCGCGATAGACCAGCGCTGACGCGGGAACGGCGATGCCATCGCGCCGCACCAATTCTACCTCGCCGCGGGCGAAATTGCCGGCGCGCGCACCCGAATTCGCCGCGAGCGCGATGCGTACCGAGCCCAGCCGCGTGACCTGGTTGATCTCCGGCGAGACGCGCCTAACCTTGCCCTCGACAGGCGTCGACGCGCCCGCCACCGTGACGCGTACCGGCATGCCCACAGCAATCGACGGCAGCGCGGTCTCGGCGACGGTCGCGGCGAGCTCGAACTCCGAGCCGATGGCGATGCGGAAGAGCGGACCTGCGGCGGCGGAGACGATGCCGCCCAGCGTGGCGTTGCGCGCCAGCACCAGCCCGTCGGCAGGCGCCTTCACCTCGGTCTTCGAAATCTGCAGCAACACGTTGCGTTCCTGCGCGTCGACGACGGCGATCTGCGCCTCGGCAGCGGCGAGCGCCTTCTCGGCGGTGGCGAGCTTGGCCCTGGCGCTGTCGTAGGCGTTGACGGCACTGTCGAGCTGCGACTTCGCGGCGATCCCCTTGTCCTGCAAGGCGCGGGCGCGCTCCAGTGTCTCGCCGGCCTGGCGGACGCCGATTTCGGCGTCGGCGATCTGCGACTTCACCTGCGCCGCGGCGGCGACCGCCTGGGCGCGGCTGGCCTGGATCTGGGCATGCTGGACGTCCAACGCGGAGCGGTCGAGAATGGCGAGCACATCGCCCTTCGTGACGACGTCACCCAGATCGGCGTCGAGGCGCATGACGGTCAGCCCGGCGAGGTCGGTTCCCGCGGCGGCTTCCTCGCGTGCCACGACCGTCCCGGTGACGGAGAGCGTCTCGACGAGTTCGCGGCTCGTTGCGGCGACGACGCGGATTGCCGGCGGCGCCTGCACGACGGATACGGACGGCCCTGCCGCAGCAGCGGGGCCAATGACCGGCGCGAATGACGCAAGCAGCACGGCAAGGACGGGGAACAATCGAAGGCCCGTGGACATGATTTTGCTCACCGCGCGGAAGGTCGGGAGCCTGCGGCGGCGCGGGACGCGCTCGGGCGAAGCAGGGCGATGACCGAGGCGCGCACCAGCGTCTCCAACTTGTCGGGGTCGACGCCCTGCGAGAGCAGGTCGTTCAGCGCCAGCCCCTCACCGATCGCCATCAGCGCAGTCATCAGCGTGTCGAGGTCGACCAGCGGATCGATCTCGCCGCGTTCCTCGGCAGCGCTCAGATAGTCGCGGAACTGGATGCGTATCGTCTCCATGTTGAGCATGCAGCAGCGCTCTACCGCCGGATTGCGCATCGATTCGGCGCGTATCTCGGCGAAGAGCGGCGCCATGGCACGCTCATGGACCTGGCGGACATGGGCAAGCGCCGTCTCCACGACGCCGTCGATGACGTCCGGATTGGACAGCATACGACCATAGAGTTCGGCGTCGTCGCGCCGGTGCTGATCCGTGATCGCCTCGATGATCGCTTCCTTCGAGGCGAAGTAGCGGTAGAGCGCGCCAGGGCTCATGCCGGCCTCGGTGCAGATCTGGTTCATCGAGGCACCCTGGAAGCCGTGGCGCACGAAGCAGGTCTTGGCAGCATCGAGGATGCGCTGCGTCTGCAGGTCGCGGCGCTCGGCGCGTGACACCGGCTCACCCGGCTCTGCTAGCGGCGCGGAATCTTTGACGAGGAGGAAGTCGTCCATGGGAATCCTAGAAGAGCGAACGTTCGCTCTCTATTTATGCGAACGATCATTCGCATTCAAGGGTGCACTTGCGACGCTTGCGGCGCAACAGGCGGAATGGTGAATCCTAGATGTAGCGGGGCTCGGCCCCGTGGCGGCGAGGGCAAATAATCAGCCGAACTTGCCGGTTCTCGGGAAACCCTTCGGCACCATCCGGCCGGCTGCGGCGCGATCGCCGATCCATTCGGCGAGTTCCGTGCGGCTGCGGGTGAAAACGCGGTCGGCGGAATCCTGCCAGGTGAGTCCAGTCTCCATGGCAAACGTCTTGGCGTCGAGCACGCCGCCGTCCTTGTACTTCTGCAGGCGCACGCCCTTGCCGCGCGCCATCTCGGGAATCTCGGCCAACGGGAAGACCAGCATCTTGCGGTTGTCGCCGACGATAGCGAGGTGGTCGCCGGCGACAGGAAGGCACCTGGCCGCCTCGTCTGGCGCCTTGACGTTCATCACCTGCTTACCCTTGCGCGTGTTGGCGACGACCTCGGCCTCCGGCACGATGAAGCCGTTGCCCTGGTGACTGACGAGCAGGAGTCTGCGTTTCGGATCGTGGACGAAAGCCGTGACGATGTCCTGATCGTTCTCCATGTCGACGATGATGCGGATCGGCTCGCCATGACCGCGCCCGCCGGGCAGGCGGTCGGCGCCGATCGTGTAGAACTTGCCGCCAGTGGTGAAGACCAGGATCTTGTCGGTCGTCTGGGCCGGGAACGCGAGCTTGAGGGCGTCGCCTTCCTTGAAGGTGAACAGCGAGTGGTCGGAGATGTGGCCCTTCATCGCCCGCAGCCAGCCCTTTTCCGAGACGACCACCGTTACCGGCTCCTTCTCGATCATGGCCTGCTGGATATCCTCGACGTCGTGGTCGGGCGCGGAGTCGAACCGGGTGCGGCGGCTGCCGATCTCCGTGTCGAGGCCGAACTTCTTCAGGAGGTTCACAACTTCCCAGCGCACGGTCTTCCACTGCGTCGCCTCGGAGCCGAGCAGAGCCAGGATCGAAGCCTTCTCCTTGCTCAACTCGTCGAATTCCTTGCGGATTTCGATCTCTTCCAGCTTGCGCAAGGCGCGCAGGCGCATGTTGAGGATCGCCTCGGCCTGGACATCGGTGAGCGACCAGCGGGCCATCATCACCTGCTTGGGCTCGTCCTCCTCGCGGATGATGCGGATCACCTCGTCGATGTTGAGATAGGCAACGAGCAGGCCGCCGAGGATTTCCAGACGCTTTTCGATCTCGGCGAGGCGGTGGCGCGAGCGCCTGACCAGCACGTCCTTGCGGTGGTCGAGCCATTCGCGCAGCACGGCCTTCAGCGACAGCACGTTCGGCACCTTGCCGCGCGACAGGACGTTCATGTTGAGCGGGAAGCGGATCTCCAGCTCGGTCAGCTTGAAAAGCGATTCCATGAGCAGGCCGGGGTCGACGGTGCGGCTCTTCGGCACCAGCACGACACGGATGTCCTCTGCGCTTTCGTCGCGGATGTCCTCGAGCAGCGGCAGCTTGCGCGCAATGAGCAGCTCGGCGATCTTCTCGATCAGCCGCGCCTTCTGCACGCCGTAGGGGATTTCTGTGACGACGATCGTCCAGGTGCCCCTGCCCTGGTCCTCCTGGGTCCAGCGGGCGCGCACGCGAAAGCCGCCGCGGCCGGTTTCGTAGGCCGAGAGGATGGCGCTCCAGTCGTCGACGACGGTGCCGCCCGTGGGGAAGTCGGGACCGCGGACCTTGCAGCCAAGCCGTGCCGCGGCATCGCCGGCCATCGCTTCCCATTGCCCAGGCGAGGTCATCAGGTCGGCGACGGTGGCATCGGGATGGTCGATGAGGTGGATCGCGGCATTGCACAGTTCGGCGGCGTTGTGCGGCGGGATCGACGTCGCCATGCCCACGGCGATGCCCGAAGAGCCGTTGGCGAGCAGGTTCGGGAAGGCCCCGGGGAGGACGACCGGCTCCTCGTCCTCTTCATTGTAGGTCGGGCGGAAGTCGACCGCGTCCTCGGTTATGCCCTCGAGCAGCGCGGTCGCGACATCGGTCATACGCGCCTCGGTGTAGCGCATCGCCGCCGCGTTATCGCCGTCGATATTACCGAAATTGCCCTGCCCGTCGACCAGCGGGTAGCGCACCGAGAAATCCTGGGCGAGGCGCACCAGCGCGTCGTAGATCGATTGGTCGCCGTGCGGGTGGAACTTGCCCATCACCTCGCCGACGATACGGGCGCACTTGGCGAAACCCTGCTCGGGATTGAGCCTGAGCAGGCGCATGGCGTGCATGATGCGCCGGTGGACCGGCTTCAGCCCGTCGCGCACGTCGGGCAGCGCCCGGTGCATGATCGTCGACAACGCGTAGGCGAGATAGCGCTCCTCGAGCGCTGCCTTCAGATCGACCGGCTCGATATTGTCGTCACTTCCGCCGCCGGGCGGGACAAGGGCTTTTCCCATGGTTTCCGACTATCGGGGATGGTGATTCGCGGCAAGGGCCGGCGAGAACCGGTTGGTATCGCAATCCCGCGATAACCTTTCGCAATGGCGGCCGATTGCCTTTTCGCGAAAATTTTGCGGTAGTGCCCGAAACGCGTCATTTTCCGGTCGGGATTCCCGGCGACAGGAGAAAGCGTGAATTGTCGAAAAGACCATCCTCTCAGGGAACACGCCATGAACATTCATCGCTCAGCATTGCGGACTTTTGCCCTTTCATCCTTCCTCGTTGCCGTGCCTTTCCAGGCGGCGATGGCCCAGGATGCCAACGCCGTCGGCGAGCGCCTGAAGGCCGCGTTCGCCGGCCAGGGGATCGAGGTCTCGTGGAGCAACATCAGCGGCGATGCATCCGAAATGGTCATTACGGACGCATCCTTCACGGTCACGGGCGTACCCACTAAAACCGCGATCGGCACCGTCACCCTCTCCGACATCACCGAGGCGGACGGCGCCTACACGATCGGCAAGGTGACGCTGCCGAACTATTCCGTGACCGAGGACGGCGCGACGGTCGACATCACGGGCATTTCGCTCGCCGGCCTGAAACTGCCTGCCGAGGGCGACCAGGACCCGGTCGCGGCACTGATGCTCTACGAAACCGCCGACATGGAGAGCCTGACGGTGCGGATCGGCGACAAGCTCCCGTTCTCCATGAACCAGCTCCATTTCGAGATCACGCCGCCCGCGGACGGCCAGCCGATGGAGTTCTCGGGCGCCGCGGAGAAGTTCACCGCCGATCTGACGCTGGTCGACGACGCCGAATCGAAGAAGACCATGGAAGCGCTCGGCTACCAGACGATCAGCGGCTACTTCGAACTCGCCGGCTCCTGGCAGCCGACCGACGGCCGCCTCGAACTCTCGCAGTACGACATCTCGATCGAGAACGCCGGCACGATCGGATTCACCTTCGACCTTGGCGGCTACACGCCCGCCTTCATCAAGTCGATGCAGGAAATGCAGAAGCAGATGGCGGCACAGCCGGAAGGCGCCGACAACTCGGCCCAGGGCCTCGCCATGCTCGGCCTCATGCAGCAACTGAGCTTCCATTCGGCAAGCCTCCGCTTCGACGACGATTCGCTGACCGGCAAGGTGCTCGATTTCCTCGCCGCCCAGCAGGGCATGAAGGGACCCGACCTCGCCAACCAGGCGAAGGCGATCGTTCCGTTCCTGATGGCGCAGCTCAACAATCCCGAACTGACCACGCAGGTGACCGCCGCGGTTTCGGCCTATCTCGACGACCCGAAAAGCATCCAGGTCTCCGCGGAGCCGGCCAATGCGGTTCCTTTCGCCGTGATCATGGCCGGCGCCATGTCGCCCTCGCCGCAGGATCTGACGAAGACGCTCGGCGTCACCGTGACCGCGAACGAGGACTGAACCCTACGGCTGTCGCGAAAGGGATGCGGCCCGGCGGCAACGCCGGGCCTTTCTACATCTGGTGCCTGCCACGCCAGTGGCCGGCGACCGTCGAAAGGATCGCCAGTGCACCCTCGACCAGACGGTCGAAGGCGATCGGCGCGCCGCCTCCCCCGTCCGCTCCGGGATCGTCGACGAGCGGTGGCACGTGGACGAAGCCCGACAGCGGCGGCGCGAAGCCATCGGCCAGCCCGGCGCGCGAATGGTAGAAGAGGAAATTGCACAGATAGTCGCCGGCGTCGTCCGACCAGTCGACGGGCAGCCCGGCGCCGGCCAGCGCATCGCGCATCTCGTCCAGCGGCAGGGTCGACGGGTAGGCGTCGGCGAGCGCGCATATCGTACGCGCCTCGGGCACGTGGCCGGCATTGTCGGGCAGCGGCCCGACGACGTTGCGCGCCAGCCGCTCGAGCATGAAGCCGCCGGCCCTGCCGGAAAGGCCGAAATGGATGGCGATGTCGGGCCGGACCTCGGCGCCGAGCCGCGACAGCGCCTGCGGCAGGTTCCGGTAGTCGACGTCTAGCATGGCGAGACGGATGTCGCCGAGCGCGGCGGTTTCGGCCCTGCGGTTTTCGAGCTCGGCAATCAGCCGCTCGGTCGGATTACGCGATACGCCAGGAAAGGACGAGAAGCCGGTGACGAGGATGCGCGGCCGGCGATGCGACTGCGCCTCCTTCATCTCAGCTTTCCTTCTTCGGCGACGCCACGCGCAGGTGAAGCTCGCGCAGCTGCTGCGGCGTGGCGGGAGCGGGCGCGTTCATCAAGAGGTCGTAGGCCTGCTGGTTCATCGGGAACATGGTGATCTCGCGCAGGTTCTTCGCGCCGAGCAGCAGCATGACGATGCGGTCGACGCCGGCCGCCATGCCGCCATGCGGCGGCGCGCCGTACTGGAAGGCGCGGTAGAGGCCGCCGAAACGCTCCTCGACCGTCTCGCGGCTGAAGCCGGCAATCTCGAAGGCCTTGACCATGGTCTCCGGCAGGTGGTTGCGGATGCCGCCCGAGGCGATCTCGAAGCCGTTGCAGACCATGTCGTACTGGAAGGCCTTGATCGACAGCGGATCCTGGCCGGTGAGCGCCTCAATGCCGCCCTGCGGCATAGAGAACGGGTTGTGGCCGAACTCTATTCTCTTCTCGTCCTCGTTCCACTCGAAGAAGGGGAAGTCGACGATCCAGCAGAGCGCGAAGCGGTCGCGGTCGACGAGGTTCAACTCTTCGCCGGCCCGCGTCCGGGCATCGCCCGCGAACTTGACGAACTTCTTCGGATCGCCGGCGACGAAGAGGGCGGCGTCGCCCTCGCCGAGGTCGAGCTGCTGGCGAACGGCTTCCGTCCGCGCCTCGCCAATGTTCTTGGCGATCGGTCCCGCGCCCTCGAGCTTTTCGCCCTCCTTGCGCCAGAAGATGTAGCCGAGCCCTGGCTGGCCTTCGCCCTGCGCCCAGGAGTTCATGCGGTCGCAGAAAGCCCGCGACCCGCCGGTCTTCGCCGGCACCGCCCAGACCTCGGCCTTCGGATCGTTGGCAAGGATGTTGGCGAACACCTTGAAGCCCGAGCCGCGGAAATGCTCGGAGACGTCCTGCATCTCGATCGGGTTTCTCAAGTCCGGCTTGTCGGAACCGTACTTGCGCATGGCGATGTCGTAGGCGATGCGCGGGAACGCCTGGGTCACCGGCTTGCCTTCCGCGAAGGTCTCGAAGACCGAGCGCAGCACCGGTTCCATCGTCTGCAACACGTCGTCCTGCTCGACGAAGCTCATCTCCAGGTCGAGCTGGTAGAACTCGCCGGGCAGGCGGTCGGCGCGCGGATCCTCGTCGCGGAAGCAGGGCGCGATCTGGAAGTAGCGGTCGAAGCCGGACACCATGATCAGTTGCTTGTATATCTGCGGCGCCTGCGGCAGCGCGTAGAACGCGCCCGGATGGATACGGGAGGGAACTAGGAAGTCGCGCGCCCCTTCCGGCGAGGAGGCGGTCAGGATCGGCGTCGAATATTCGGTGAAGCCCGCCTCGCCCATGCGGCGGCGCATCTCGGCGATGATCTTCGTGCGCGCCACGATGTTCCTGTGCAGCGTGTCGCGGCGCAGATCGAGGAAGCGGTACTTCAGCCGGATGTCTTCCGGATAGTCGGGCTCGCCGAACACCGGCAGCGGCAGCTCCTTCGCCGCAGAAAGCACCTCCATGTCGCGGGCGAAGACCTCGATCGCACCGGTCGGCAGGTTGGCGTTGACCGTCTCCGGCGTGCGCGCCTTGACGACGCCGTCGACGCGGATCACCCATTCGCCGCGCACGGTCTCGGCGGTACGGAAGCACGGCGAGTCGGGATCGGCGACGATCTGGGTCAGGCCGTAGTGATCGCGCAGGTCGATGAAGAGCAGCCCGCCATGATCGCGCACGCGGTGGACCCAGCCGGAAAGGCGGACGGTCTGGCCGACATGGCCGGTCTTCAGTTCTGCGCAGGTATGGCTGCGGTAGCGGTGCATTTCACGGTCCAGTTCATTAAAGCAAGGGAAGGACGGCGGATCAGATCGGCCGGTCCGATTTTCGGCGCGAAAAGCGCATGGGAGGTAGGGTTTGTCAAGGCAAGCGAGGTCGCGGCGGCACCGCGCTCCTGCCCCCCTGCCCGGCCCGGCAGTCCAGGCGTCAGAGCCGCTTCAGCAGGAACACCAGCGCGTGGCCCGGCGGGAAGCCCTCGATGCGTCCGAACTCCGTATAGCCCGCGCGCTTGTAGTAGTCCGGCGCCTGGAAGGTGAACGAGCCGAGATAGACACCGGCGCAGCCGCGCGCCCGCGCCTCCGCCTCGGCGCCTTCCAGCAGCTGTCGCCCGATGCCCTGCCCGCGCCGGTCGGCCCGGATCCACAGCCAGTCGACGAACAGCCAGGCGAACTCGCTCCTGCCCTTCAGCCCGCCGGCGACTGAGCCGTCCTCGTCATGGGCGACGATCCACAGCATCCGCTCGTCCGGAAAACCTGCCCGCTCCCTATTGAAGCCGTTGAGCCCGTCGCCGATCAGGTCCGCCACGTCGTCGGATACGGCCGTCGTCGTCGTCAATGTGACCATCTTGCCCTCCGGCGAATGCCCCGACCGCAATATCCGCCGAGACCGGCACGGCGGCGTTGGCGCAGGCGCCGCAAATGCGTCGCTCCAGGGCGATCCTTGTCGATTTGCACTTCTGATCCGACTATTGAATCCGGATCGCGAATCCGTTCCGGAACAATGTCATCCATCCGCCCGCTAATTCCCCTGCTCACCGCCGCCGGCATCCTGCTCGGCGGCAACGGCCTGCAGGGAACGCTGATCGCGCTGCGCGGCGCGCAGGAGGGCTTCTCGCCGACCGTCATCGGCTTCATGGGCACATCCTATTTCGCCGGCTTCCTGCTCGGCTGCCTGGCGATCACGCGCATCATGAGGGACGTCGGCTACGTACGCTCCTTCTCGGCGCTCGCGGCGATGGCGTCGGTCGGGTCTCTGCTGCTCGTGCTGGTCATCGACCCTGTCGTGTGGTCGGCGATACGTTTCGTCACCGGTTTCTGCTTCGCCGGGCTGTTCACCGTGATGGAGGCATGGCTCAACTCCGGCGTCTCCAACGAGAACCGCGCCCGCGTGCTCGCCATCTACCGCATGATCGACATCGGCGCGGTGACCGGCTGCCAATTCCTGATCCCGGTATTCGGCGCCGGCGGCTTTGCCATCTTCGCCATCATGTCAATCATGATCACGCTGTCGCTCGTGCCGGTGTCGCTCGGCGACCGCTCGAATCCCGCCCCGCCCGAGGAGGTGAAGCTCGATCTGGCGCGCGCCTGGCGGATCTCGCCGCTGGCTGCGATCGCCTGCATCGCCGTCGGCGTCACCAACAGCGCCTTCCGCACGCTCTCGCCCGTCTATGCCGAGGATATCGGCATGTCGGTCACCGACGTCGTCACCTTCGTCAGCGTCGGCATCGTCGGCGGAGCGTTCATCCAGTACCCGCTCGGCTATCTCTCCGACCGCTGGGACCGTCGCACGGTACTGATGCTGACGGCGGGGCTCGCCATGACCGCCGCGCTCGCCCTTTCCCATCTCGCCGGCAGCGCGCCGCTGGCAAACTTCGCTTACGTCTTCGTCTTCGGCTGCTTCGCCATGCCGATGTTCTCGCTGGCCGCAGCCCACGCCAACGACCGCGCCGACAAGGGCGAATTCGTGCTCGTCAACGCGGCGCTGATGCTGTTCTATTCGTTCGGCGCGATCGGCGGCCCCTATCTCGCCGCGCTGTCCATGCAGCTGTTCGGCCCGTCCTTCCTGTTCACCTTCAACGCAATCGTCTACGGCGTCCTGATCCTGATCATCCTCTACCGCATGCGGGCGCGGCCGGGCGTGCCGGCGGAAAGCCGCTCGCGATTCACCGCTCTGCTCCGGACCTCGACGATCTTCGCCAGGCTGGCGAAGCGCGGCGACGGCCGCAACCGCGACGACCACGCCTAGCGCTGGCCGTCCGGGCCGCCGCTGACGCCGATCATCGTCCATATGCCGCCGCGCCGCAGGTAGACTTCCGTCCAGCGGCCGCTGACGCGTTCAGTCCTTCCCTCCGTTTCGAGCGTCGCAGCGTAGCGGTAGTGGACGATGCCGGCCGTGCCATCGGCGATGCTGATGCCGACCGGATCGAGGTGATACTCCCTTAGACGCGGCGCCTCTCCGGCCGCCGCCGCCAGTGCCGCATCGCGGCCGTGCGGCTGCGGCTGGCCGGTCACCCAGCCGCTGTAGGCGGGATGGATTGCGGCCCGGATCGAATCCCCGTCGCGCTTGAGCAGCATCTCCCAAAGCCCGCTCGCGCGCTCCCACAGCGCTCTCCGCTCGTCATCCAGACCATCGATGTCCACGCTTCCGGCTCCTTGGAATGGAGAATGAACTTGAGTAGCGCCCGCTAATTGAGCATTGATCGCCATCAAGCCTGCGACGGTCGGGGTCCGGAGGCCGCGTGGCGGGTCGAAACAGCAATTGGAGGCGACACCGTCGCCGGATAGACAATCGATGCAATTGATCAAGACGCAGGCAGAACTGGAAGACGTGGTCGCGAAACTGTCGCTCGGAGAGTTCGTTACCGTCGACACCGAATTCATCCGCGAAACGACATTCTGGCCCGAACTCTGCCTGATCCAGATGGCCGCGCCCGGCGTGACTGCGCTCGTCGATCCCCTGGCCGACGGCCTCGACCTCGCCCCCTTCTTCAGGCTGATGGCCGACGAACACGTCCTGAAGGTCTTCCACGCCGCCCGGCAGGACATCGAAATCGTCTTCCACCGCGGCGGACTCATCCCGCATCCGGTCTTCGACACGCAGGTCGCTGCGATGGTCTGCGGATTCGGCGACAGCGTCTCCTACGACCAGCTGGTGCAGAAGATCACCGGGGCGCAGATCGACAAGTCGTCGCGCTTCACCGACTGGCGCCACCGGCCGCTATCGGAAAAGCAGCTGGTCTACGCGCTGGCCGACGTCACCCATCTGATCGACGTCTACCTCCATTTGCAGGCAGAGCTCGAGCGCGAGGGCCGGGCGCACTGGCTCAAGGAGGAGATGGACATCCTCACCGCCCGCGAAACGTACGACCCGCATCCGGAAGACGCATGGAAGCGGCTGAAGATGCGAGTGAGGAAACCGATCGAGCTCGCCGTGCTCCAAGCGGTCGCCGCCTGGCGCGAGCGCGAGGCACGCGAGCGCAACGTGCCGCGCGGACGTGTCATCAAGGACGACGCGCTCTACGAGATCGCCCAGCAGCAGCCGCGCGACGCGGCCGCCCTCGCCCGCCTGCGCACCACGCCGAAGGGCTGGGAACGCTCGTCGACCGCGACGGCGCTGATCGGCGTCGTCAACGCGGCCGTCGACATGCCCAAGGAGCAGATGCCGAGGTTGCCGAGGCAGCAACCGAACCAGGAGGGATCGAGCGCGGCCGCGGAACTGCTCAAGGTGCTGCTGCGCATCGTCGCCGAGCGCGAGGGCGTGGCAGCGAAGGTGCTCGCCTCCTCCGACGAGATCGACCGCATCGCGGCGGAAGGCGAGACCGCCGACGTTCCGGCGCTCCACGGCTGGCGGCGCGAGGTCTTTGGCGAGGAGGCGCTGAAACTGGTGCGCGGCGAAATCGCGGTCAAGTTCGACAAACGCAAGATCCGCGTCTTCACGCCCTGAACCCGCCACATCGCCATTGACCCCCGTCAAGGCGCGACGGACCGTGAAACTGTCAGCTTCCCGCCGCACGGTGATGGAGCGCCTTCGATGGTATCGCGCAGGACCGTACTCGGACTAGGGATCGTCGCCGGCGCCGCGGCCGTCGCGGGCGGCGCGGTCCGTTCGGCCTACCGGACCGAGTTGGACCTGGCAGAAGCTCGCATCGCCGCCGGCAGCGTGACGATCGCCACGCGCGCCGGCACGATGGAATATGCGGAGAAGGGCGCCGGCCGGCCGCTCCTGATGATCCACGGCACGGGCGGCGGCTTCGACCAGGGCTTGCATTTCGGGGCGCCGCTTGTGGTCGCCGGGTACCGGGTGATCGCGCCGTCGCGCTTCGGCTACCTGCGCAGCGACTACCCCGCCGATGCGGGTTCGGCCGCCCAGGCCGACGCCTTCGTCGACCTCCTCGACGCGCTCGGCATCGACCGCCTGCCGGTGGCCGGCGGATCGGCCGGCGCGCTGCCGGCGATCGAATTCGCCATCCGCCACCCCGACCGCTGCAGCGCGCTGGTCGCCATCGTACCGGCGACCTATGCGCCGGAGCGGCCGACCTTCGCACCGATGAGCCCGATGCAGGAACGCGTCATGCGGGCGATGCTTGGCTCCGACTTCCTGTTCTGGGCAGCACTCCAGCTCCTGCGCGACCAGATGGTCGGCACCATGCTCGCCACCGACCCTGCCCTCGTCCACGCCGCCTCCCTCGACGACCAGGCACGGGTGGACCAGATCCTGCGCAACATCCTGCCGGTCAGCCGGCGCCAGCGCGGATTGATCAACGACGCAAAGCTGGCCGGCAATCCGGCTCCGCAAGCGCTGGAGCGGATTTCCGTGCCGACGCTGGCGATCTCGCTCGAGGACGACCGCTTCGGCACCTATGACGCTGCCCGCTACATGGTCGCGAAGATTGCCGGCGCAGGGCTGGTCGGCTACCCGACGGGCGGCCATGTCTGGGTCGGCCACAACGCCGAGATGTTCGCCGCGATCGACGAATTCCTGAAAACCGTTCCGTAACGCACATCCAGACGACTTGCGGGCGGCGATGCGGGTACTCAGTCGGCGGGACCGACGGCGAGTTCCAGCGGCTTGCCGAGGATACGGGAAAGCTGCGCCAGCCGGCCGGCGGGCCGTTCCCCGTTCAGCGCCGCGTAAGCCGGTGGAATGACCAGCGCCAGCGCATCGCCCGGCCTCGGCTCCCATTTCAACGACGGGATGACCCCGGGCATGGCCGCGGAGAACAGGTAGACCACGCGCAAGATGGCGCCGAGCAGCCGCGCCCTTTCGAGAAGGCGCGGCGTCGCCAGCGCCTGCATCTCCGGCGACGCGGCGTCACCGAAGATTCCCTCGTGACGATAGAGGTTGGTCAGCGCGATGAAGGCCCGACCCGGATGATCGACGCCGATGAAGGAGGCGTGGGCGATGATGTTGAGCGACTGGGTGCCGCGGTATTCGGGATGCGCGCGCCAGCCGATGTCGGCGAGCAGGCAGGCCGCGTGCCGGTAGCGCGCCTCGTCCGTCGTCTCGTCGACGCCGAAGGCGCGCAGCGTCTCGCCGGTCCAGGCGGCGAGTTCGTGCGCATGCTTGACCGAGCGGGCGCGCAGCAGTGCCAGTTCTTCCGCCGCCGAGATTAGCGGATCCCGTCTCTGCTCGTCCTCGGCCAGCAACGAGTAGAGAAATCCCTCGCGCACGCCGAGCGCGGAAACGACGATCTTCGACGGCTTCTGCCGCGCCACGATCTCCTGCAGCACGGCGGCGCCGTAGGGCAGCAGCGCGCGGCGGCTCTTCGACACCCGCTCGATGCCCTTGATCTTCTCGACCTCGCCGCGCGCCACCTGCTTCAGGAAATCCGCCGACGCCGACGCCGACATCTCGTAGTGGTGCATGACCGCCAGCGAGTACCCCGTGGCGCTCATGTGCAGGCGGGCGAGGTTTCGCCACGTGCCGCCGACCGCATAGAACGTCCTGCCGGCGCCGCCCTTCAAGAGCCTGGCACGCTCCAGCTCGTCGCGGGCGATTCGTGCAGCGGCGGCCGGCGAATTCCTCGACATGTCCTGGAGTCGCAGGCCGCCGAGCGGCAGCGTGATTCCGTCGCCGATCGTCTCGCCGCGGATGTCGATCAGTTCGAGGCTGCCGCCACCGAGGTCGCCGGCGATACCGTCGGCGGGATGGAAGCCGGAGATGACGCCGAGCGCCGAATAGTAGGCCTCTTCCCGGCCGCTGAGCACGCGGATCGGCACGCCGAGGATGTCTTCGGCGCGGTGGATGAAGTCCATGCCGTTCTGCGCCTCGCGTGCGGCGGCGGTGGCGATGACGTGCAGCCTGGCCGCCCCCGCCTGCTCGGACAACGCGCGGAAGCGGCGGAACTCCTCGACTGCACGCGTCACCGCTTCGGGATCCAGCTTTCCCGTGGCGACGAGGCCGCGGCCGAGGCCGGCGAGCATCTTCTCGTTGAAGAGAATCGTCGGCGAGCGGGCGATGCCTTCGTAGATGACCAGTCGGATCGAGTTCGATCCTATGTCGATGATGGACAGGGGACGGCGGTCGGGGAGCCGGCCCTGGGAGTTTGCGATCATGCTTTACCGGCTTGGACGGCTTTCTTCTGCCGCTTGAACTGCGCGATCCGCTTCGGCGCGTGCGACTTCAGTGCGTCGCCCCGTCCCGACAGACTCGGATTCGTCATGAAATATTCCTGGGCGTTGAAGGGCTCCTCCCCCTCGTCCGGGATCATCCGGCGCGAGGTGCCGTCTGGCAATACTTCGAAACTCTGCTGGTTGTCCATGATGTTGCCGAGCATGATCTGGCCGAGGATCTGCTCGTGCACGGTCAGGTTGGTGATCGGCACCAGCGTCTCGACGCGACGGTCCAGGTTGCGCGGCATCATGTCGGCCGAGCCGATATAGACGATCGCCTCGTCGGAGGGCAGTCCGTGGCCGTTGCCGAAACAGTAGATGCGGCTGTGTTCGAGGAAGCGGCCGACGATCGACTTGACGCGGATGTTCTCCGACAGGCCGGGCACCTGGGGCCGCAGGCAGCAGATGCCGCGCACGACGAGTTCGATCTCCACGCCGGCGTTGCTGGCATCGTAGAGCGCGTCGATGACGACCGGATCGACCAGAGAGTTCATCTTCATCCAGATGCGCGCGGGACGCCCGGCGCGGGCGTGTTCGATCTCGTCGCGGATGTGGCCGAGGATGCGCGCGCGCAGCGTGAACGGCGAGATCGCCAGCTTCATCTCGCGCGCCGGCTCGGCGTAGCCGGTGATGAAGTTGAAAATCTGGGTGACGTCGCGGGCGATCGCCGGGTCGGACGTGAAGTAGGAAAGGTCGGTATAGATGCGCGCCGTGATCGGGTGGTAGTTGCCGGTGCCGAGGTGCACGTAGCTCCTGAGCTTCTGGTCCTCGCGGCGCACCACGATCGACATCTTGGCGTGGGTCTTCAGTTCGAGGAAGCCGAACACCACCTGCACGCCGGCCCTCTCGAGGTCGCGTGCCCAGCGGATGTTGGACTCCTCGTCGAAACGCGCCTTCAGCTCGACCAGCGCGGTCACCGACTTGCCTGCCTCGGCGGCATCGACCAGGGCGCGCACGATCGGGCTGTCGTTGGAGGTGCGGTAGAGCGTCTGCTTGATCGCCACCACGTCCGGGTCGGCGGCCGCCTGGCGCAAGAACTGCACGACCACGTCGAAGGATTCATAAGGGTGGTGGACGACGAGATCCTTCTCGCGGATCGCGGCGAAGCAATCGCCGCCATGGTCGCGGATGCGCTCGGGGAAGCGCGGGTTGTAGGGCGTGAATTTCAGGTCGTCGCGCGCCACCGAGACGACCTCGGAAATCTGGTTCACCGCCAGCGGACCGGTCAGCACGCTGATGCGGTTGGCCGAAAGGCCGAGCTCACCCGCGACGAATTCGCGCAACACCTCGGGCATGACGTTGTCGAACTCGATGCGGATCACCGCACCGCGGCGGCGTCGCTTCAGCGCCGTCTCGAACAGACGCACCAGGTCCTCGGCCTCCTCCTCCACCTCGATGTCGCTATCGCGGATGATGCGGAAGGTTCCGGAGCCCTTCACCTCGTAGCCGGGAAAGAGCTTCGCGATGCACAGGTTCACCGTGTCTTCGAGCAGGACGAAACGGATCGTGCCCTTGCGGTCGGGGAGCCGAATGAAGCGCTTCAGCGCGGGAGGCAGGCGCAGCAGCGCCGTCATCTCCTCGCCGTTCTTGATGTGGCGGAGCTGCAGCGCGATCGAGAAGCCGAGATTGGGGATGAACGGGAACGGATGCGCCGGATCGATCGAGAGCGGCGTGAGAACCGGGAAGACCGATTCGAGGAAATGCTCCTCCAGCCAGGACCTGTCGTCGCGGCTGAGCGCGTCGGCGGCAACCGTCTCGATCCCCTCCGCCTTCAGCAGGCCCATCAGGTCCGAGAGGATCGCCTGCTGGTCCTCCTGCAGCCTTTCCACTTCGCGCAACACCTGGTCGAGCTGCTGCTCAGGCGTACGGCCGTCGGGGCTGCGGATGGCAATGCCCTCGCGCACCTGGCCGGCGAGACCGGCCACGCGCACCATGAAGAACTCGTCGAGATTGGTGGCCGAGATCGACAGGAAGCGCACCCGCTCGAGCAGCGGATGGCTGGCGAACTGTGCCTGCTGGAGGACGCGCCGGTTGAACTGAAGCCATGAGAATTCGCGGTTGACGAAACGGTCGGGATTGCCCTCCGCCTCCCCGGTCGCCGCCGCGCCGGTGACGAATTCGGTCTGCACGGGTCTCAATGCGGTCATGTCGGTCGGGTCTCCGCGGCCGGCCTCCCTGAGCCGGCTGAGTTTCTGATCAGGTTATCCTGTGGCAGGCTTTTGCAACAGTTTCATTTCACTCCCTTGCAATGGTGTCCGAGATGTTCCAAACGCTCTCGACGGCAGGACGCGCCGGGGCGTCCGCGTCGCAAGCGCGAGGGCAAGTCTATGGCCGGTGGCTCCATTCCCCACTTCCAGAACGACGCCGGGCATCCGGCGATCGAGATCGGCGTCAAGGAATTCATGTGCGTCGGCGCCAATCCGCCCTTCGACCATCCGCACGTCTTCCTCGACATGGGCAACGAGGCGGAAAAGGTCTGCCCCTACTGCTCGACACTCTATCGCTACGACGCATCGCTCGCCGCCGCCGAGAGCCGGCCGGCCGGTTGCGCCTATCACGACAAGGCCGCCTGAGGCGGGAGCCGGAAGCCGGGCTCCGGCCATGGAAGCGCTTTCCAGACAGGTGGTCGTCGCCGGTGCGGGCATCGCCGGGCTGACAACGGCTCTTGCGCTCGCCGAGCGCGGCTTTTCCGTGCACATCTTCGAGCGCACGCCGGGCCTCGCCGAGGTCGGCGCCGGGCTGCAGCTGTCGCCCAACGCCACCCACATCCTCGCCCGCCTCGGCGTCCTCGACCTCCTGCGCCCCGCCGCGGTGAAGCCGGAAGCCGTCGTGCTGCGCGACGCCGCGACGCTGGCGGAAAGAACGCGGTTCCCGCTCGGCGCAGCGGCCGAGGCGCGCTGGGGCGCGCCCTATCTCGTCGCCCACCGCGCCGACCTGCAGAGCGCGCTTCTGGCCCGGGTCGGACGCCATCCCGACATCACCCTTTCGCTCGGTGCGGCGGTCCGCGACGTCGCCGTGCACAGGCGCGGCATCACCGCCTCGATCGACCGCGAAGGCAAGGTGACGGAAATGGCCGGGGCGCTGCTGGTCGGCGCCGACGGCGTCTGGTCGACGATCCGCGGCCTCGGCTCGGTCGGGCGCAGCCGGTTCTCCGGCCGCATCGCCTGGCGCACGGTCGTCCGTGCCGAGAGCGAGGCCGGCCGGGCCTTCCAGAAGATCGCGCCGACCGACGTGGTCACCGCCTTCATGCATCCGTCGGTGCACCTGATCGCCTACCCCGTGCGCGGCGGCGGCGCCATCAACCTCGTCGCTGTCACCGCCGGCGAGCCGATGGGCGAGGTCTGGTCGCGCGAGGTCGATCCGGCCGTGCTCGGCGAAGCGATGCGCGGCTGCGCGCCGGAACTGGTACGGCTCGCCGCGGAGGCGCGGCCGTGGACATCCTGGCCGCTGCATATGGTCGAGGCCGGCCATCCGTGGATCGCTCCGGGCGGCATCGCGCTGGTCGGCGACGCCGCCCACGCCATGACGCCGTTCGCCGCACAGGGAGCAGCGATGGGGATCGAGGACGCCGCGGTCCTTGCGCATTGCGTCGCCGCCCGCCGCGACGACATGGCGGCCGCGCTCGCCGACTACCAGGCGGCGCGCCGGCCGCGCGTGGCGCGGGTCGTCAGGCGCGGCGCCTTCAACCATTTCACCTGGCACGCCGGCGGCGCGGTCGCCTTTGCCCGCGACCGCATCCTCGCCATCACGCCCGCCTCCCAGCTCGTGCGCAGCCTCGACTGGCTGTACGGCTGGAAGGCGCCGGAAGGCTGAGGGGAGGCAGAGACGGCAGCGCCGTTCCGTGTAGACAAGCGCGTTCGTGCCCTGAAGGGCATGGCGCGATCGCGGATTCGGGATCTGGTCGCCTGGCGCTGACCGTTACGACGTGTCGTGAGGCCGGGGCGGCCGGCGCCTAACGGGAAGCCGGACGACGAGGAGCACCGGCCGAAGTGGCGCGTCGCCGGGGCGGTGCGACCAGTAGGCAGCCTCGTGGGAACGGTCATCGGAATCGCCGGCCGCGTCGGCCAGCACGCCGAGCACGGCGGCGAGCATGCGCAGGCGCAGCGCGAGGCGTTCGGCATCGACCACGCCGTAGTGCATGGCCGGCGGTTCGGCGAGACAGTCGGCGCCGGTCGCCGTCGTGACGAAGGCGCTGGCCACGGATTCCGCGCGCCGCAGGATGGCAAGGACGATGAAGCGGACGGGAAAGGAGTGGCCGGCGGCGCGTTCGGCAAGGAGTGCGAGCGCGAGAGGCGTCGCTGCGATGCCCTTGAACGTCCCCCTGTCCTGCGAAGCACCCTCCATGTCGGGCCTCCCTTTGCCGCCGCGATTCTACGGCGGGTCTTTCGGGAGGGGGATAAAACCGCGGGCAGATCGAGCAGAAATCGCGGAAGACGTTGATTCCGTTGAAGCGGACGACGAATTTTGTCCCCGCATTTCCGACGCCCGAACGGGCCGGCTGGAGGCGCTTCACGTCGCGCTTCGTCATCCACGGGCAAGCGGCGCGCGACATGGTGCTGCCCGCGACAAGGCACCGACCTCGACCGGCTCTACGGCTGGAAGGCGCCGGGTCCCTGACGCGGGACCGCCTCGGTCCGTCCCCGCTCCGTCAGTTGAACAGATCCAGCGACACGGCGAGCGACTGCGGCAGCGGGTTCCACCAGCCCGTGGTCAGGCCGGCCTCGCGCAGCGCGCGCGCGGTCCAGGTATTGCAGCCGACGAACGCATTGAAGCGGCCGCGCGCCTCGTAGAAGCGGTCGTAGGGACCGTAGCCCGCGCCGGGAACGATGCGCGGGGGTCCACCCTCCACCTCGAAGCTCTGCGCGATGAACGCCACCAGGCGGTCGAAGCCGGCCTGGTCGAGTTCGTAGCCGGCCACCGCCGGGTGCGGTTCGGCGATGTCGCCTGCAATGTCCACATGCATCACCGCGCGGTCGATGGTCAGCGCCTTCAGCGCCGGCAGCGGCTTGAGATCGGCCCAGGTCGGGGTCTCCAGATAGAACGCCCGACCGCCCCAGCCGAACACCAGCCAGCGCGCGCCGGGATCGCCGGTCGGCATGCCTTCCGCCTCCAGAAAGGCGAAGCGCGTGCGGACCGCCGCATCGATGGGAATCGCAATGTCGGTATGGATCGGATTGGTCAGCACCAGGATGCGCCGCTCACCCGCGCCGCCGGCCGCACTCTGCCACAACGGACGCGGAACGGCCGCGCCAAGCAGCACCAGCGCCGCGATCAGAAGAAGCGCGGCGCCGAGGCGGCGCATCGTCCTGGCCATCACCGTCCCCGTGCCCGGGCGGGCGGCTGCATGCGGCCCGCCCGACGCCAGACCTAATGCAGGATCTGGCTAAGGAACAGCTTGGTGCGCTCGTGCTGGGGATTGTCGAAGAACTGCGAGGGCGTGTTCTGCTCGACGATCTGGCCGGCATCCATGAAGATCACCCGGTTGGCGACCTTGCGGGCGAACCCCATCTCGTGGGTGACGCAGAGCATGGTCATGCCTTCCTCGGCGAGCCCGACCATGGTCTCGAGCACTTCCTTGATCATCTCGGGATCGAGCGCCGAGGTCGGCTCGTCGAACAGCATGATGCGCGGGTTCATGCACAGCGAGCGGGCGATGGCGACGCGCTGCTGCTGGCCGCCCGACAGCTGGCCGGGATACTTGTTCGCCTGCTCGGGGATCTTGACGCGGGTGAGGAAGTGCATGGCGACCTCCTCGGCCTGCTTCTTCGGCATCTTGCGCACCCAGATCGGCGCCAGCGTGCAGTTCTCCAGGATGGTCAGGTGCGGGAAGAGGTTGAAGTGCTGGAAGACCATGCCGACCTCGCGGCGGATCTCGTCGATACGCTTCAGATCGTTGGTCAGTTCGATGCCGTCGACGATGATCTTGCCTTTCTGGTGCTCCTCCAGCCGGTTGATGCAGCGGATCAGCGTCGACTTGCCCGATCCCGACGGGCCGCAAATTACGATGCGCTCGCCGCGCATGACCCGGAGATTGATATCCTTCAGCACGTGGAACTCGCCGTACCACTTGTGCATGCCGACGATGTCGACCGCCACCTCGGTCTCCGAGATGTGCATCTTGGCGGCATCGACCCTTATCTCTTCTGCGCTGACCGCATTCTCGATTGCCATCGTTGTTCCCCTTTTATGCGTGGCCTGCGTTCAGGCTCATTTGCGGTGTCCGGTGTCCAGCCGCTTCTCGGTGTAGATCGAGTAGCGCGACATGCCGAAACAGAAGATCCAGAAGATGAAGCCGGCAAAGACGAGACCGGTCATCGGCGTTTGCGGCGACGCCCAGTTGGTGTCGGAGAAAGCCTGACGGACGATGCCGAGCAGGTCGAACATGCCGATGATGGAGACCAGGCTGGTGTCCTTGAACAGGCCGATGAAGGTATTGACGATACCGGGAATGACGAGCTTCAGCGCCTGCGGAAGGACGATCAGACCCATTTTCTGCCAATAGCCGAGGCCGAGCGAATCGGCGCCCTCGTACTGCCCCTTGGGAATCGCCTGCAGTCCGCCGCGGATCACCTCCGCCATGTAGGCCGAGGCGAACAGCGCAACGCCGATCAAGGCCCTGAGCAGCTTGTCGAAGGTCGTGCCCGGCGGCAGGAACAGCGGCAGCATGACGCTCGCCATGAACAGCACAGTGACGAGCGGCACGCCGCGCACCGCCTCAATGAAGATGACGGACAGCATCTTCAAGACCGGCAGCTTCGAGCGCCGGCCGAGCGCCAAGAGCACGCCGAGCGGCAGCGACACCGAGATGCCGACGTAAGAAATGACCAGCGTGACCAGCAGGCCGCCCCACAGCGAGGTCTCGACATGCTCCAGCCCGAACCAGCCGCCGACCAGCAGGACGAAGGCGACGACCGGGAAGACGATGAAGAACAGCAGCGCGTTGAGGCCCTTGCGCGGCGCCCGCGGCATCAGCAGCGGAACGAGCAGCGCGACGAACATGACGCCGACCAGAATGACGCGCCAGCGCTCGTCGATCGGGTAGCGGCCGAACATGAACAGCTCGAACTTGGCCTTGACGAAAGGCCAGCAGGCACCCGACCAGCCTTCCGGCTGGACGCCGCCCTGAACGACGGTGGAGCAGACCGACCGGTCGGCGCCGACCCAGGCTGCGTCGAGGAAGGCCCAGCGGATGAAGGGCGGCAGGATCGCCGCGACGAGCAGCAGCCCGACCACCGTCAGGATCGTGTCGCCCGTCGAGGCGAACAGGTTCTTCTTCAGCCAGGCGGCGAGCCCGCGCGCGCCGTGCGGCGGCTTTTCGGCCGGCGACATTTCCGTGCGCACATAGGAGAAATCGGTGACGGCCATCTCAGCGCTCCACCAGCGCCATGCGCGCGTTGAACCAGTTCATGAAGACGGAGGTGAGCAGGCTCAGCCCGAGATAGACCACCATCCAGATCGCCACGATCTCGATCGACTGCCCGGTCTGGTTGAGGATCGTGCCGCCGATGGCGACCAGGTCGGCGTAGCCCACGGCCACCGCCAGCGAGGAGTTCTTGGTCAGGTTGAGGTACTGGCTGGTCAGCGGCGGGATGATGATGCGCAAGGCCTGCGGAATGACGACGAGGCGCAGCGCCTGGCCCGGCCGCAAGCCGAGGGCGAACGACGCTTCGGACTGGCCCTTGGCGACGCCGAGGATGCCGGCCCGGACGATCTCGGCGATGAACGACGCGGTATAGAACGACAGCGCCAGATAGAGCGCGATGAACTCCGGCTTGATCTGCAGGCCGCCGGTCAGGTTGAACGTCGACTGCTGCGGGAAGTCGAAGCTCAGCGGGAAGCCAGTGACGACGAAGGCGAGCAGCGGCAGGCCGACGAGCAGGCCGAGCGAGGTCCACAGGACCGGAAACTGCTGGCCGGTCGCCATCTGGCGGGCACGAGCCCGCCGCGCGACGAAGAAGGACAGCGCGACGGCGACGACGAAGGCGACCCCGACCAGCCAGGCGCCTTCCGCCCAGACCATCTTCGGCAGGTAGAGGCCGCGGCTGTTGAGATAGCTCCCGAACGGCAGGCCGATGCTGTCCCGCGGCACCGGCAGGACCGACAGCACGCCGAGATACCAGAAGAAGATGACGAGCAGCGGCGGAATGTTGCGGAACAATTCGACGTAGACCGTGCAGATCTTCTGGATCAGCCAGTTGCGCGACAGCCGCCCGATGCCGACGAGGAAGCCGACGACCGAAGCGGTGATGATGCCGGTGACGGCCACCAGCAGCGTGTTGAGCAGGCCGACCACCAGCGCCCGGGCGAAGGACGAATCGGAACTGAATTCGATCAGGTTCTGGCCGACGTCGAAGCCGGCGCGACCGCTGAGGAAACCGAAGCCCGAGGCGATGTTCGCCCGCTTCAGGTTTTCAATCGTGTTACCGACGATCCAATAGACGAAGACCACAAGGAGGATGAAGACCACGGCCTGATAGACCAAGCCTCGAACCTTCGGGTCGTTGAACACCGAGACCCGCGCGGCCTCGTCGTTGCGGAGTGCTTCCTGCGATGCCATGGGTTCCCCTTCGACGAAAACGGAAGGCGGGGAATCCGCCTTCCGTTCGCTAAGCCGCGATTAGCGGATCGGGGGCGAGTACTGCAGGCCGCCTTTCGACCACTGGGCGTTGATGCCGCGGGCGATCTTCAACGGGCTGCCCGAGCCGATGTTGCGCTCGAAGACCTCGCCGTAGTTGCCGACCGCCTTGACGATGTTGACCACCCACTCGTTCGACAGGCCGAGGTCGGCGGCGAGCTTGCTGTCGGCTTCCTGGCCGAGCACGCGCTTCACCTCGGGACCGCCATTGGCCTTCATCTCGTCGACATTGGCCTGGGTGATGCCGAGCTCCTCGGCCGTCAGCAACGCATTGTGGACCCACTTGACGATATCGAACCACTGGTCGTCGCCCTGGCGGACGGCCGGTCCGAGCGGCTCCTTGGAGATGATCTCCGGCAGCACGACGTGGTCGTCCGGCGCGGCGAGCGTCAGGCGGATCGCGTAGAGGCCCGACTGGTCGGTGGTATAGACGTCGCAACGGCCGGAATCGTAGGCGGCGTTGACCTCCTCGGGCTTCTCGAAGACGACCGGATTGTATTCCATCTTGTTCGTCTTGAAGAAGTCGGCAAGGTTCAGCTCGGTGGTCGTGCCG
Organism: Rhizobiaceae bacterium; assembly: GCA_905339215.1. GTDB lineage: Bacteria > Pseudomonadota > Alphaproteobacteria > Rhizobiales > Rhizobiaceae > DUSC01. The sequence continues at coordinate 3,568 of CAJPFN010000009.1, read as the reverse complement.
GTCTGCACACAGACCGAGGCGCCGGAGAGCTGCAGGGCAGAGTTCACACCCGCCAGATGCTTGGCGTTGATCATGAAGCCCTGGCCGTCATAATAGTTGACGCCGGCGAAATTGAAGCCGAGCGCGGTGTCGCGGCTGAGCGTCCAGGTGGTGTTGCGGATCAGCACGTCGACCTCGCCCGACTGCAGCGCGGTGAAGCGCTCCTTCGCGGTCGTCGGCGTGTATTTCACCTTGCTCGCGTCGCCGAAGATCGCGGCGGCCAGCGCCTTGCAGTAGTCGACGTCGAAGCCCGACCACTCGCCCTTGTCGTTCGGCGCGGCAAAGCCGGCGAGGCCGGTGTTGACGCCGCATTGCACGAAGCCCTTGGCCTTGACGTCGTCGAGCGTACCGGCGGAGGCGACCGATGCGGTCAGCGCCAGCGCGGCAACGCCCAGCATACCAGTCAGAACGTTTTTCATACCCACAAACCCTTTTCTTCTGTTGTTGTCAGGGGCCAGCCCTGTCGTCCCGTGCGAAGGCATCGGCACTCCGGCCCATTTCCGGAGCCGCGTCGTCATCGACGCGATGGCCCTCGATCCCGTTCACGGGTTGTATCGAAGGCGATTATTCGTTTCGGGTCAAGTACGAATGGCCGCGTGCGTCCGGCCGGCCACGGCCGGCCGGGGAACAGGATTGCGCCGCGGCGCGCGGAAACGGTCGGGCGTTTCGCGAAAAGCGAAGATCTACCTGCGCCTTGCTATCGGACGGCCGACGACGATCGGGAGGATTTTTCCGCGTTCGAAGCGAAAAGCCACGCCGCGGCGGGCGAGGAAGCGCGCGGCAAGCACGGTGAAGCCCAGGCCGAACAGGAAGCCGCCGGCGATGTCGGACGGATAGTGCGCCGTCGCGGCGACCCGCGTCGCCACGAGGAAGATGCCGATCAGCGCCCACAGCGCCGCGTAGCGCGGAAACCAGAGGACAAGAAGTGCCGTGACGGCGCCGACCGTGGTCGCATGTCCCGAGGGAAAGCTGGCATAGGCGTAGCCGACCGAGAACGGCTCGAAATGGTGCGGCCCGAACTCGTCGAACAACACCGGCCGGGCGCGCCCGACGACGATCTTGACGAGGTTGGCGAGCAGCCCCGACAAGGCCACGGCGGCGAAGACGAAGCCGGCCTGGCCGAAAAGGAGCAGCAGCCGGCGGCGGCCGCGGAAGCCCACCGCCCGCCAGTCGAGGAACGCCGCGCCGAGGAAGAGCAGCGCCGCGGGCACGAGATACCATTGTGACTCGCCGATGTCGGTGATGGCGCGCATCGCGGAGAGCAGAAGGGTGTCGCCGCCGCGGACGAACTGTATCGCCGCAGCGTCGAACATGCTCAGTCCGGCGATGCACAGCAGTCCGAGCAGCAGCAGCCGGTCGAACCGCCGCGGCCAGACCGGTTCGGGACGATGGAAGCGGGGGCGGCGCACGCGGCGATGGGCGGTCGCCATCGTCTCGCCGAAGCGTCCGCGGAGGCTGCGCCCGGTGCGCGAGACCGCGACATCGCCTACGGGTTGCGGAGCGCGCGGCTCGCCCTTATGCGTAGCGTCTTTCGGAAGTGGTTCGGATTCCATGGCAAAGCACAGCGACGAGAACTGGGGCATCAACACGCGGCTTGCCCATTCGGGCAACGATCCACACGCCTATTTCGGCTTTGTCAATCCGCCCGTGGTGCACGCCTCGACGGTTCTGTTCCCCGATGCTGCCACCATGGCCGGGCGGAGCCAGAAATACACTTACGGCACGCGGGGCACCCCGACAACCGATGCGCTGTGCGCGGCGATCGACGCACTGGAGGGTTCCGCCGGCACGATCCTGGTGCCGTCCGGGCTCGCCGCCGTCACCATCCCGCTGCTCGCCTTCCTCTCGGCCGGCGACCACGTGCTGATCGTCGACAGCGTCTATGCGCCGACGCGCAACTTCGCCAACACGATGCTGAAGCGGCTGGGCGTCGAGGTGGAGTATTACGACCCGCATGTCGGGGCGGGCATCGCCGCGCTGATGAAGCCGAACACGAAGGTCGTCTTCACCGAGTCGCCGGGCTCGAACACGTTCGAGATGCAGGACATCCCGGCGATCGCCGCTGCGGCGCACGCCGCCGCCGCCGTCGTCATGATGGACAACACGTGGGCCACCCCGCTCTACTTCAGGGCACTCGACTTCGGCGTCGACGTGTCGATCCATGCCGCGACGAAGTATCCGGCCGGCCATTCGGACGTGCTGCTCGGGACCGTCTCGGCCAACGAGGCCTGCTGGGCAAGGCTGCACGAGACCTTCATCACCATGGGCTGCTGCGCGGCGCCCGACGACGTCTACCAGGTGCTGCGCGGCCTGCGCACGATGGGGGTCAGGCTCGAACATCATCGCAAGAGCGCGCTGGAGATCGCCCAGTGGCTGGAAGGAAAGCCAGGCGTCGCCCGCGTGATGCACCCGGCACTGGAAAGCGACCCGGGCCATGCGCTGTGGCGGCGCGACTTCAACGGCTCGAGCGGCATCTTCTCGATCGTGCTCGACGGCGGCGGGCAGAAGGAGGCGTATGCCTTCCTCGACGCGCTCACGGTCTTCGGCCTCGGCTATTCCTGGGGCGGCTACGAGAGCCTGGCGGTCCACGTCCACCTCGGCGACCGGACCATCGCGAAAGGACCGAAGGAAGGGCCGGTGATCCGCCTGCAGATCGGCCTGGAAGACGTCGTCGACCTCAAGGCCGACATCGAGCGCGGGCTGGCGGCGGCGAAGCTCTAGGAAGAACGACCTCTTCCGCCGGTCACGCCGCGGAACGGCTGTCCACGGCGGGTGCCGGGGGCGGACTGGCCGCCTCCGCTGCCCACATCGCCCTCAGCTTGACGACGGCCGCCTCGACATCTTCCAGGTCGGCCATGACCTTGGCGACCCGGCTCTTGTGGACCGGCGAGTTGCGCAGTCCCGGCGCGGCCGCATCGGCAGCGCAGAGCGTCTCGACGGTTGCCAGGACAAATGTGTCGATCATCCTGCCGAGCGTTTCCAGCGCGTCGCGATCGAAGCGGACGGCCGCGGATGGCGCGGCGCCGTCGGCAGCGGAGGTTGCGATCGGAGACGGCTCGGCCATGGTAACTCCCGAATTGTGGCGGCGAGGCGCGAGGAAAAAAAAGCGCCCGAACCGCGGGTTGAACGGCAGCGATGCCGCGAGAATGCATTTTGCATACAAAGCAATTAACGGTCGATGAATTTTGCCGACAATGTGCGTTTATTGCCATCGCCACGGACGGTAAGCCGGCCGAAAACGTCACGATCGGGCGCGGACGTGCACGGATCCCAACATGGCGGGACGCGAAAGCGACGCGCGCCGCGCGACCAGCAATGCCCCAGCGGCGTCGGCGGGCGAATTCGCGATGTCCCGGGCGACGGTAGAAATGACTTCTATCTCATTGAATATTATGGCGATCCCGACAGGATTCGAACCTGTGACCATCGGCTTAGAAGGCCGGTGCTCTATCCAGCTGAGCTACGGGACCGTCCGACGCCGCGGCTGCAGCGCTATCGGGAACGCGTCAACGACCGGTCAGTGCGTCCA
>CAJPFN010000008.1 GCA_905339215.1 Rhizobiaceae bacterium | reverse complement strand
TCGGCATCAAGCAGACCGACGACCACATATGGCTCGTCAGCTTCATGGACTACGATCTGGGATATTTCGACGATGAGACGTGCCGACTCGAACCCCTTCAAAACCCATTCGGGTCAAAGGTGTTACCCATGTCGTCGGAATGAAATGTAACCTATGTGTCCGGAACGGACCCAAGGGGCCATGGCGGAGAGGGGGGGATTCGAACCCCCGATACCCTTGCGAGTATGCCGCATTTCGAGTGCGGTGCATTCAACCACTCTGCCACCTCTCCGCGGTCGTGGTCGGGCCGTCGCCGGCGCGGCGCACACATAGCTACTCGTCAGGGTCACGACAAGCGGATTCTGTCCGCGAACTTCTCCGTTGCCTGGACGTCCGCCTCGAACGCAGGGCTGGACCCGGCCGCGATCGTCCGCGATTCCTGCCGAGACCTTGACTCCGGCGCCCTTTTCCTGTCTTAACCGGCGCGAAATCCCGCGAAGAGTCCTGACTCCGAGCCGCTGACCGGGACGCCAGCCCGCCGAAAAGGCAAAGGCCGAGACGATCCCGGAAGCCAACACCCGGCAGCGCGATGCGCCCCCGGGTGCTTTTCGGCTTTGGCAATCGGCTTGGAAACGGGCCTCGCGGGCACTACCTCCCGGTCAGAACCGACCGGGAAAGAGGAAGACGAATGTTCGAATCGCTGCAGGAACGCCTCGGCTCGATCCTGAACGGCCTGACCGGCCGCGGTGCGCTGTCGGAGTCCGACGTCTCGGCCGCGCTGCGCGAGGTCCGCCGCGCGCTGATCGAGGCCGACGTGGCGCTGGAAGTCGTGCGCTCGTTCACCGACAAGGTACGCGAGAAGGCCGTCGGCGCCGCCGTGCTGAAGTCGATCAAGCCCGGCCAGATGGTCGTCAAGATCGTCCATGACGAGCTGGTCGACATGCTCGGCCAGGAAGGCAAGGCGATTGATCTCAATGCCCCGGCCCCGGTCGTCGTCATGATGGTCGGCCTGCAGGGATCGGGCAAGACCACGACCACCGCCAAGATCGCCAGGCGGCTTTCCGAGCGGCAGGGCAAGAAGGTGCTGATGGCGTCGCTCGACACGCGCCGTCCCGCCGCCCAGGAACAGTTGCGCCAGCTCGGCGAGCAGGTGAAGGTCGCGACCCTGCCGATCGTCGCCGGGCAGACGCCGGTCGACATCGCCAGGCGCGCGGTGCAGGCGGCGAAACTCGGCGGCCACGACGTCGTCATCCTCGACACGGCGGGCCGCACCCACATCGACGAGCCGCTGATGGCGGAGATGGCCGACATCAAGAAGGTGTCGTCGCCTCACGAGATTCTGCTCGTCGCCGATTCGCTGACCGGCCAGGACGCAGTCAACCTCGCGCGCAACTTCGACGAACGCGTCGGCATCACCGGCCTCGTGCTTACCCGCATGGACGGTGACGGCCGCGGCGGCGCGGCGCTATCGATGCGCGCCGTCACCGGCAAGCCGGTCAAGCTGATCGGTACCGGCGAGAAGATGGATGCGCTGGAGGAGTTTCATCCCAAACGCATCGCCGACCGCATCCTCGGCATGGGCGACATCGTTTCGCTGGTGGAAAAGGCCGCCGAAACCATCGACGCCGAAAAAGCCGCGGCGATGGCGAAGAAGATGCAGGCCGGCAAGTTCGACCTGAACGACCTCGCCGATCAGCTCGGCCAGATGAAGAAGATGGGCGGCATGGGCGGCATCATGGGCATGATGCCGGGCATGGGCAAGATGAAGGACCAGATGGCCGCCGCCGGGCTCGACGACAGGATGTTCGGTCGCCAGATCGCCATCATCCAGTCGATGACCAGGGCCGAGCGCGCCAATCCCGACATCCTCAAGCACAGCCGCAAGAAGCGCATCGCTGCGGGTTCGGGCACCGACGCCGCCGAGATCAACAAGCTCCTGAAGATGCACAGGCAGATGGCCGACATGATGAAAGCCATGGGCGGCAAGGGCAAGGGCGGCGGCCTGATGCGCGGCATGATGGGCGGCCTGGCATCCAAGATGGGCCTCGGCGGCATGATGCCGGGGATGGGCGGCATGCCGGATCTGTCGAAGATGGATCCCAAGCAGCTCGAGGCGCTGCAGAAGCAGGCGGAGGCGGCCGGTCTCGGCGGAGGCCTGCCGAAGGGCCTTCCCGGCGGCCTGCCGGGCATGGGCGGCGGCCTTCCCGGCCTCGGCGGTCCGAAGCTGCCGGGGCTCGGCGGCCTGCCGGGCATCGGCAGGAAGAAGTGAGGGGGAGATGACGGACACCAGGACGGATGCGGCGCGAGCCCAGCTCGCCCAGTACCGCGCCTCGATCGACAACATCGACGCGGCGCTGATCCACATGCTCGCCGAGCGCTTTCGCTGCACCCAGGCAGTCGGCGTGCTCAAGGCGACCCACGGCCTGCCGGCGGCGGACCCGGCGCGCGAAGGCCAGCAGATCGCGCGGCTGAGGCAACTCGCCCGCGACGCTCACCTCGACCCGGATTTCGCCGAGAAATTCCTCAACTTCGTCATCAAGGAAGTGATCCGCCACCACGAGCAGATCGCGGCCGACAGCGCCGCGCAGAAGGACACGGCCCCGCAGGGGGCGTGAGATTCGCCGGCGACGGCGAGAAGAAACCGGAAAAACCCAAGAACGGAACGATCAGGAGACTGAAATGGCATTGAAGATCAGACTGGCCCGCGCGGGCTCGAAGAAGCGCCCCTACTACCACATCGTCGTCGCCGATGCGCGCAGTCCGCGCGACGGCCGCTTCATCGAGGCGATCGGCTCGTGGAACCCGCTGCTGCCGCGCGACGGCGACCGCGTCAAGATCGACGAAGACCGCGCCCGTCACTGGCTCGGCAACGGCGCCACGCCGACCGATCGCGTCCTGCGCTTCCTCGACCAGGCCGGTATCGCCAGGCGCGAAGCCCGCTCGAACCCGACCAAGGCCCTGCCGGGCAAGAAGGCGCAGGAACGCGCGGACGCCATCAAGAAGGCGCAGGAAGAGGCCGCCAAGGCTCTCGCCGCTGCGGGAGAGGCCGCCGCGTCCTGATAGGAGCCGGCGCCGGCATTGGCATCATACCGACGGGCGGGCCCTCGGGTCCGCCCGTCGCCGTTTTGCGGCGCTTCCTGTAGACCCTGGATCGCTCCGCCGGCCCCTTCAGCCCGCCGACGGCGGCACGTCCCAGACCTCGCCGGCCAGCATCGGGCGGAAGCGCTCGCGGGCAATGCCCTTTTCGTCGAGCGCGGCGAGCAGCCGCCGGCGCGGCTCGTCGATGGGCTCGTCGGTGAGCTGGATCGTGCCCCAGTGGCAGCCGGCGGCGAAGGACGCCTTGCACAGCGCCATGCCTTCCACCGCCTCTTCGGGATTCTGGTGGTGCGGTTCCATGAACCAGCGCGGCTCGTAGGCCCCGATCGGCAGGATCGCCAGGCGGAAGCCGCCGTGGCGCTCCGCGAAGCGCCGGTAGTGCAGCCCGCCGTGGAAGCCGGTATCGCCGGCGAACAGGATCCTGCCGCCGGGCATATCGACAACGAAACTCGACCAGAGCGCCATCAGCCGGTCCCCGGCGCCGCGCGCCGACCAGTGATGCGCTGGCTCGACGTGAACGGTGATGGTGTCGGCGACGTTGACGCTTTCTCCCCAGTCGCGCGTCTCGATGCGAAGCCGCGGCGACAGGGGCGCCACGAGGCGGTCGTTGCCGAGCGGCGTGACGACCAGCGGCGCGTGCTCGCGGCCCAGCCGCCTGAGCGTCGGCGCGTCCATATGGTCGTAGTGATTGTGGCTGAGCAGCACGACGTCGATCGGCGGAAGGTCCTCGAAGCGGATGCCGGGTTCGTTGACGCGGCGCGGCCCGGCAAAGGCGACCGGCGAGGCTCGCGCCGACCAGACGGGATCGGTCAGGATGTTCACGCCGCCGGTCTGCAGCAGCAGCGTCGAATGGCCGACCATGGTCAGGCGCAGGGCCGCGCCGTCGATGCGCCGGTCGGGCACTGCGGGCGGATGCGGGCTCGGCCACGCGGCCGGCCATTTCGCACGGGCGCCGTTCAGCCGCCAGCGCAGCAGGTCGCGAAGGCCGCCGGGAGGCCGTCCGCCGGGATTGAAGAATCGGTTGCCGTCGAAATGATCGCTCGTCGGGCCCTGGTAGTAGCGGTTGCCTGCGGTCTTCCTCTTCGCCATGCCTGCTCCCGCGCCTCGATCTGGGGAACATAGGATCGCTCGGCGTTGGCGCAAGCGCTCTTGCCGCCAATGCCAAGGCGCGGCCCGGCAATCGTCCTAGAATGGGCGGTTTCCGGCGCCGTCGCCGGCAACCTGCGGAGAAGCCCCATGGCGATGAAACGGACCCGCCAGCCCTGGATGAAGGCCGACGATTTCGGCCGCTCGCTGCCGCGCGGCGTCGGCCTGAACCTGCTCGTCCCGGAGATCGCGCCGATGGAGGCGTTCTGCCGGACCGTCCTTGGCGCCAACACCATCTATGCGGACGAGGATTTCGCTGCGGTCGAGCTGCTCGGTTCCGTGTTCATGCTCCACGCTGACCATTCCTACCTCGATCACGAACTGGGCAGGGCCGTCGCCGGCGTGGAGCCGCGCGGCGCCGGCGTCGAGATCAGGCTCTACGGCGCCGACCCGGACCGCATCGAGGCGCGGGCCCGCGGCGAGGGCCATGTCATTCTCGCCGGCGCCATCGACAAGCCGCACGGCCTGCGCGAGGCGCATGTCGTCGCGCCGTTCGGCTACGTCTTCGTGCCGAGCCGGCCGATCGGCTGAAAATGCGCCGCTGAATTGCGGCAGATCGGCAACATTTTTTACGCCGATACGCATTATTAACCATATCCGGTTGCAATTCTGCCACCATCGCCGATTTGGGTGCTTTGGGTTTTCACGGCCGGAGTGCCGCCGGACTCCGACGGAGGTATTGGATGAAGTCGTCGAAGATGGTTCTCGTCGTCGTTTCGCTGGCGGCGCTATCCGCCGCCGGATGCTCGAGCACGCGGCTGTCGTCGCTGAGCACGCGTCCGGAGCCGCTCCCGGCCGCGCCTACGGGGACGGTGACGACCTCGCAGCTGCCGCCGCCGGCCGCGGCGGGCACGACCGATCCCACCGCCTTCCCGCCGCCGCCGGGCAGCGAGGGGACGAACGTCGCTGCGCTACCGCCGGCTAACGCCCAGCCGCCAGCGGGCGCCCCCGATCTGACGGCCGGAAGCGTTGCCGGCGTCTGGAACGCCACGGTCTCCGGCCAAAGCTGCAAGGTTGCGACGCCGCAGACCAAGTTCGGCCAGGGCTACCGCGCCGGACCGCTACGCTGCCCCGCGCCGCTCGACGGCGTCAAATCGTGGAACGTTTCCGGCAAACAGCTCACCCTCTACGACGAGAGCGGCGCCGCGCTGGCGCGCCTCTATTCGTCGGGCGGTGAGAAATTCGACGGGCAGACCGAGGGCGGACTTCCGATTTCGCTCAGCCGGTGATAAGCGGCCGCAGGCAGTCCAGCTTGCGAATTTCCCCCGAGCCATGAATCTGCGCGACGGTATCCAGACCCATCCTGCCGTCGTGCAGAAATACCGGCACCTGGTCGAGACCGGGTCCATCCAGAACGACCCGGCGCAGGAAGCGGTCGCCGCCGCGCTCGACGATCTCATCGACCGCATCGCCGACCGCCGGCTCGAGGCCAAGTCGAGCGCGCTCGGCTGGCTGTTCGCCCGCAAGCATCCGCGCCGCGAGCCGATCCGCGGGCTCTACCTCCACGGCGGTGTCGGCCGCGGCAAGACCATGCTGATGGACATGTTCTTCGAACTGGTCCCGGCGCGGCGCAAGCGGCGGGTTCACTTCAACGACTTCATGGCCGACGTCCAGGACCGAATCCAGAAGCACCGCCAGGCGCGCAAGGACGGCACGATCAAGGAGGACGATCCGATCCCGCCGGTCGCCAGGGCGCTGGCCGACGAGGCCTGGGTGCTGTGCTTCGACGAGTTCTCGGTGACCGATATCGCCGACGCGATGATCCTGTCCAGGCTGTTCTCGGCGTTGTTTTCGGCCGGGGTGGTGCTGGTCGCGACCTCGAATGTCGAGCCCGGGAGCCTCTACCGCGACGGCCTCAACCGGCAACTCTTCCTTCCCTTCGTCGACCTGCTGAGGCGTCACGCCGAAGTGCTTTCCCTCGATGCGCAGAAGGACTACCGCCTCGATCGGCTGAACCGGCTGCCCGTCTACCTCGCGCCGGCCGACGCCGATGCCGACCGGCAGATGGACGAAAGCTGGGCTCTGATGACAAACGATGAGCCCGCGGCCGCTGCCGAGGTCATTGTCAAGGGCCGCCACGTCGGCGTCCCGCTCGCTGCGGCGACTGCGGCGCGTTTCACGTTCCACGACTTGTGCGAAAAACCCCTCGGCGCGCGCGACTATCTCGCCATTGCCGGCCGTTTCGACACGATCTTCATAGACCACGTGCCGGTCATGGACGACCACAGGCGCAACGAGGCGAAGCGCTTCATCCTGCTGATCGACACGCTCTACGACCACAAGGTCCGCCTGGTGGTCAGCGCGGCGGCGCCGCCCGGCGAACTCTACCGCGGCCGGCGCGGCCACGAGGCATTCGAGTTCGACCGCACCGCCTCGCGGCTGATGGAGATGCAGAGCCGCGACTGGCTGGATGCGTGGACGGCGCGGCATCGGAGCAAGGCTGCATGATGGGTTCGCGGTTGTACCAATACGTAAATTATTGACGTTTACGTAAATGCCATTGCATCTAACCGATTGAAAACCTTGATAACGAAAGAATCGGTTGAATAAAACCGCCTTCCGGTCTATGGCAGCGGCGAAATCCCCCGGCCTCCCAGGCTCGCCTTCTAACGCCTTTCACCGGTCCGTCCACGACGGCCTATAGACAGGGATACTCTCCACCATGGCACGCAACAAGATCGCGCTCATCGGATCCGGCATGATCGGCGGCACGCTCGCCCACATGATCGGCCTCAAGGAACTTGGCGACGTCGTCATGTTCGACATCGCCGAGGGCGTTCCGCAGGGCAAGGGCCTCGACATCGCCGAGTCCTCGCCGGTGGACGGGTTCGATGCGCGCTATGTCGGCGCCAACGACTATTCCGCCATCGAGGGCGCCGATGTCTGCATCGTCACTGCCGGCGTGCCGCGCAAGCCGGGAATGAGCCGCGACGATCTGCTCGGCATCAACCTCAAGGTCATGGAGCAGGTGGGCGCGGGCATCAAGAAGTACGCGCCGAAGGCCTTCGTCATCTGCATCACCAACCCGCTCGACGCCATGGTGTGGGCGCTGCAGAAGTTCTCCGGCCTGCCCAAGACCCACGTGGTCGGCATGGCCGGCGTGCTCGATTCGGCCCGCTTCCGCTATTTCCTCGCCGACGAGTTCAAGGTCTCCGTCGAGGACGTCTCCGCGATGACGCTCGGCGGCCACGGCGACGACATGGTGCCGATGGTGCGCTACTCCACCGTCGCCGGCATCCCGCTGCCGGACCTGGTCAAGATGGGCTGGACCACCAAGGAGCGGCTCGACGCCATCGTCGAGCGCACCCGCAAGGGCGGCGGCGAGATCGTCGCGCTGCTCAAGACCGGCTCGGCCTACTACGCCCCGGCGGCCTCCGCGATCGCCATGGCCGAGAGCTATCTGCGCGACAAGAAGCGCGTGCTGCCCTGCGCCGCGCACCTGTCGGGCCAGTACGGGCTGAAGGACATGTATGTCGGCGTGCCGGTCGTCATCGGCTCGGCGGGCGTCGAGCGCGTCATCGAGATCGACTTCAACAAGGCCGAGCAGAAGATGTTCGACAAATCGGTCGCCGCGGTCCAGGGCCTCTGCGAGGCGTGCGCCAGCATCGCGCCGTCGCTGGGCAAGAAGAAGTAAGGGGTCGCGACCGATGAACATCCACGAATACCAGGGCAAGCAGCTCCTGAAGTCCTACGGCGCGCCTGTCGCGGCCGGCGTGCCGGTCCTCAAGGCCGGCGAGGCAGAGGCCGCGGCGAAGGCGCTGCCGGGACCGCTCTACGTGGTGAAGAGCCAGATCCACGCCGGCGGCCGCGGCAAGGGCAAGTTCAAGGAGCTTTCCCCCGACGCAAAGGGCGGCGTGCGCCTGGCGAAGTCGGTCGCAGAGGTCGTCGCCAACGCCAACGAGATGCTCGGCAACACGCTGGTCACCAAGCAGACCGGCCCGGCCGGCAAGCAGGTCAACCGCCTCTACATCGAGGACGGCGCCGATATCGACCGCGAGCTCTATTTGTCGATCCTGGTCGACCGCTCGGTCGGCCGCGTCGCCTTCGTCGTCTCTACGGAAGGCGGCATGGACATCGAGGCGGTCGCCCACGATACGCCGGAGAAGATCGTCACGCTGGCCATCGATCCCGAGGCGGGCGTCACCGCCGCCGACGTGGCGAAGCTGAACGGCGCGCTGAAGCTCTCCGGCGAAGCGGCCAGGGACGGCGAGACGCTGTTCCCGCTGCTCTACAAGGCGTTCGTCGAGAAGGACATGAGCCTGCTCGAGATCAATCCGCTGATCGTCATGAAGAACGGCCGGCTGCGCGTGCTGGACGCCAAGATCTCGTTCGACAACAATGCGCTCTTTCGCCACCCCGAGATCGTCGAGCTGCGCGACACGACCGAGGAGGACGAAAAGGAGATCGAGGCGTCGAAGTACGACCTCGCCTATGTCGCGCTCGACGGCAACATCGGCTGCATGGTCAACGGCGCCGGCCTCGCCATGTCGACCATGGACATCATCAAGCTCTACGGCGCCGAGCCGGCCAACTTCCTCGACGTCGGCGGCGGCGCCTCGAAGGAGAAGGTCACCGCGGCGTTCAAGATCATTACTGCCGATCCGGCGGTGAAGGGCATCCTAGTCAACATCTTCGGCGGCATCATGAAGTGCGACGTCATCGCCGAAGGCGTCATCGCGGCGGTCAAGGAAGTCGGTCTCAAGGTGCCGCTGGTCGTGCGCCTCGAAGGCACCAACGTCGAACTGGGCAAGAAGATCATCCGGGACAGCGGACTGAACGTCATACCCGCGGACGATCTCGACGACGCGGCGAAGAAGATCGTCGCCGCTGTGAAGGGGAACTGATCCGATGTCCATTCTCGTCGACAAGAACACCAGGGTCCTCGTCCAGGGCCTGACCGGCAAGACCGGCACCTTCCATACCGAGCAGGCGCTCGCCTATTACGGTACCAAGATGGTCGGCGGCATCCACCCCAAGAAGGGTGGAGAGACGTGGACCGGATCGAAGGGCGAGACCCTGCCCATCTTCACCTCGGTCGCCGAGGGCAAGGAGCGCACCGGCGCGACAGCCTCCGTGGTCTACGTGCCGCCAGCAGGCGCCGCAGAGGCGATCATCGAGGCGATCGAGGCCGAGATCCCGCTGATCGTGTGCATCACCGAGGGCATCCCGGTCATGGACATGGTCAAGGTCAAGGCGCGGCTCGACAGGTCGACGTCGCGGCTGCTCGGCCCGAACTGCCCCGGCGTGTTGACCCCCGAGGAGTGCAAGATCGGCATCATGCCGGGCAATATCTTCAAGAAGGGTTCGGTCGGTGTTGTCTCGCGGTCCGGCACGCTTACATATGAGGCGGTGTTCCAGACGACCAATGTCGGCCTCGGCCAGACGACCGCGGTCGGCATCGGCGGCGATCCGGTGAAAGGCACCGAATTCATCGACGTGCTGGAGATGTTCCTCGCCGACGACGACACCAAGTCGATCATCATGATCGGCGAGATCGGCGGTTCGGCGGAAGAGGACGCCGCGCAGTTCCTCAAGGACGAGGCGAAGCGCGGCCGCAAGAAGCCGATGGCGGGCTTCATCGCCGGCCGCACCGCGCCCGCCGGGCGCACGATGGGCCATGCCGGCGCGGTGATCTCGGGCGGCAAAGGCGGCGCGGAAGACAAGATCGCGGCCATGGAGGCGGCGGGCATCCGCGTGTCGCCGTCGCCGGCGCGGTTGGGAACCACGCTGGTCGAGGCGATCAAGGGTTAGGCAGTCGGGAGTCGGCAATCGGCAGTCGTAACGGAACACCTCGCTTTTCCCAACTGCCGACTGCCGATTGCCGTAACAAACAGGAGACGGAGCGCTCAGCTCCGGAGATTTGATGGCACGGCAGGACCAGGCCAACGACCAGTTTTCCCTGACTTCGTTCCTCTACGGCGGCAACGCCGACTACATCGAGGAACTCTATGCGAACTACCAGGAAGACCCCTCGTCGGTAGACGCCGAATGGCAGGCCTTCTTCGCTGCGCTGAAGGACGATTCCGCCGACGTGCGCCGCAACGCGCAAGGCGCCTCCTGGACCCGGCCGAACTGGCCGGTCGCCGCCAACGGCGAGCTCGTCTCGGCGCTCGACGGCAACTGGGGCGCGCTGGAGAAGCAGATCTCGACAAAGGTGAAGGAGAAGGCGGCCGTGAAGGGCGCCGGACTCTCCGAGGCCGATCTCACCCGGGCGACGCGCGATTCGGTGCGCGCCATCATGATGATCCGCGCTTACCGCATGCGCGGACACCTCCACGCCAATCTCGATCCGCTTGGCATCGCCAAGCCCTTCGAGGACTACGACGAGCTGTCGCCGTCGGCGTACGGCTTCACGGAAGCCGACTACGACCGCAAGATCTTCATCGACCACGTGCTCGGCCTCGAATTCGCGACCGTCCGCGAGATGATCGAGATCCTGAAGCGCACCTACTGCTCGACGCTCGGCGTCGAGTTCATGCACATCTCCCATCCCGAGGAGAAGGCTTGGATCCAGGAGCGCATCGAGGGGCCGGACAAGGGCATCGCCTTCACCAAGAACGGCAAGCTGGCAATCCTGCACAAGTTGGTCGAGGCCGAGGGTTTCGAGCAGTTCATCGACGTCAGGTACAAGGGTACCAAGCGTTTCGGCCTCGACGGCGGCGAATCGCTCATTCCCGCCCTCGAGCAGATCATCAAGCGCGGCGGCGCGCTGGGCCTGAAGGAGATCGTCCTGGGCATGGCCCACCGCGGTCGCCTCAACGTGCTCAGCCAGGTCATGGCCAAGCCGCACCGCGCCATCTTCCACGAGTTCAAGGGCGGCTCGTTCGCGCCGGATGACGTCGAGGGCTCGGGCGACGTCAAGTACCACCTCGGTGCTTCGTCGGACCGCGAGTTCGACGGCAACAAGGTTCACCTGTCGCTGACCGCCAATCCCTCGCATCTCGAGATCGTCAATCCGGTCGTCATGGGCAAGGCGCGCGCCAAGCAGGACCAGATCTTCGGCCGCAAGCGCGAGGACTTCGTCCCGCTCGAGGAACGCGCCAAGGTCATGCCGCTCCTGCTGCACGGCGATGCGGCTTTCGCCGGCCAGGGCGTCGTCGCCGAGATTCTCGGTCTTTCGGGCCTGCGCGGCCATCGCGTCGCCGGCACGGTCCACTTCATCATCAACAACCAGATCGGCTTTACGACGAACCCGCGCTTCTCGCGCTCCTCGCCCTATCCGTCGGACGTCGCCAAGATGATCGAAGCGCCGATCTTCCACGTGAACGGCGACGATCCGGAGGCGGTCGTCTACGCGGCCAAGATCGCCACCGAATTCCGCATGAAGTTCCACAAGCCGGTGGTTATCGACATGCTCTGCTACCGCCGCTTCGGCCACAACGAGGGCGACGAACCGGCGTTCACCCAGCCGATCATGTACCGCAGCATCCGCTCGCACCCGACGACGACGCAGATCTACGCCCGGAAGCTGATCGACGAGGGCCTCATCAGCGAGGGCGAGTTCGAGAAGATGAAGGCCGATTGGCGCGCCCACCTCGAAGCGGAGTTCGAGAGCGGCCAGAGCTACAAGCCCAACAAGGCGGACTGGCTCGACGGCGCATGGTCGGGCCTGCGCACCGCCGACAATCAGGATGAGCAGCGCCGCGGCAAGACCGCCGTACCGGTAAAGACGCTGAAGGACATCGGCAAGAAGCTGACCGACGTGCCCAAGGACTTCGAAGTCCACAGGACGATCGGACGCTTCCTGGAAAACCGCCGCCAGGCAATCGAGACCGGCGAAGGCATCGACTGGGCGACCGCCGAGGCGCTGGCCTTCGGTTCGATCCTGCTCGACGGCAATCCGATCCGCCTCTCCGGCCAGGATTCCGAGCGCGGCACCTTTTCACAACGCCACTCGGTGCTCTACGACCAGCGCGACGAGAACCGCTATATCCCGCTGAACAACCTGTCGGCGGCCCAGGCCCACTACGAGGTCATCAATTCGATGCTCTCCGAAGAAGCCGTGCTCGGGTTCGAATACGGCTTCTCGCTTGCCGAGCCGAAGGCGCTGACGCTGTGGGAGGCGCAGTTCGGTGACTTCGCCAACGGCGCGCAGGTGGTCTTCGACCAGTTCATCTCCTCGGGCGAGCGCAAGTGGTTGAGAATGTCCGGGCTCGTCTGCCTGTTGCCGCACGGCTACGAGGGACAGGGACCGGAACATTCATCGGCCCGGCTTGAACGCTTCCTCCAGCTTTGCGCCGAGGACAACATGCAGGTCGCCAACGTCACCACGCCGGCGAACTACTTCCACATCCTGCGCCGGCAACTGAAGCGTGACTTCCGCAAGCCGCTGATCCTGATGACGCCGAAGTCGCTGCTCCGCCACAAGCGGGCGGTATCGGCGCTCGCCGAAATGTCCGGCGAGAGCTCGTTCCACCGCCTGCTTTGGGACGACGCGCAGTACCTCGCCGACCAGCCGGTGAAGCTGGTCAAGGACTCAAAGATCCGCCGCGTCGTTCTCTGCTCCGGCAAGGTCTACTACGACCTCTACGAGGAGCGCGAGAAGCGCGGAATCGACGACGTCTATCTCTTGCGAGTCGAGCAGCTCTACCCGTTCCCGGCAAAGGCTCTGATCACCGAGCTGTCGCGGTTCCGCAACGCCGAGATGGTGTGGTGCCAGGAGGAGCCGAAGAACATGGGCGCCTGGTCGTTCATCGATCCCTACCTGGAATGGGTGCTGGCCCACATCGACGCCAAGTACCAGCGGGTCCGCTACACGGGCCGCCCGGCGGCGGCTTCGCCGGCGACCGGCCTGATGTCGAAGCATCTGGCGCAGCTTGCGGCGTTCCTCGAAGACGCGCTGGGCGAATGACACGGATTGGGCGACAAGAAGAACTCAAGGTCAGGATCTGAACCATGGCTACTGAAATCCGCGTCCCGACGCTGGGCGAGTCGGTCTCCGAGGCGACCATCGGCAAGTGGTTCAAGAAGGCCGGCGATGCTGTCGTCGCCGATGAGCCTCTTGTCGAGCTGGAAACCGACAAGGTTACGGTCGAGGTTCCGGCCCCGGCCTCCGGCACACTCGCCGAGATCACGGCGAAAGATGGCGAGACCGTTGGCGTCGGCGCCTTGCTCGGCATGATCGCCGAAGGCGGCGCCGCGGCGAAAACGCCGCCGACCAAGCCGGAAGCGGTGGCGACGGCCGCTGGCCGCGCCGGTGCGTCGACCATGAAGAAGGCCGAGGAAAAGACCGCCGAGATCGCCGGCGAGCCGCCGGTCGCGGAGCGCAGGATGCCGCCGGCGCCGGCCGCCGCCAAGCTGCTCGCCGAGAGCAATCTCTCCGCCGACCAGGTGTCGGGCTCGGGCAAGCGCGGCCAGGTGCTCAAGGGCGACGTGCTCGAGGCTCTCGCCAAGGGCGCCGCCAGCCAGCCGTCGCCGGCGCCCGTCGCCCCCGTTGCCGCCCGCGCCCCTGTCAGCGCCGACGACGAGTCGCGCGAGGAGCGTGTGCGCATGACCAAGCTGCGCCAGACCATCGCCCGCCGGCTGAAGGACGCGCAGTCGACGGCCGCCATGCTGACCACCTTCAACGAGGTCGACATGAAGGCGGTCATGGACCTGCGCAACAAGTACAAGGACGTCTTCGAGAAGAAGCACGGCGTAAAGCTCGGCTTCATGGGCTTCTTCACCAAGGCGGTGACGCATGCGCTGAAGGAGATTCCGGCGGTCAACGCCGAGATCGACGGCACCGACATCATCTACAAGAACTACGCCCATATCGGCGTTGCCGTTGGCACCGAGAAAGGCCTCGTCGTGCCGGTGGTGCGTAACGCCGACGCCATGTCGATCGCCGAGATCGAGAAGGAGATCGGCCGCCTTGGCATTGCCGCGCGCGACGGCAAGCTGTCGGTCGCCGACATGCAGGGTGGCACCTTCACCATCTCCAACGGCGGCGTCTACGGCTCGCTTATGTCGACGCCGATCCTGAATGCGCCGCAGTCGGGCATCCTCGGCATGCACAAGATTCAGGACCGGCCGGTGGTCGTCGGCGGCCAGATCGTCATCCGTCCGATGATGTATCTGGCGCTCAGCTACGACCACCGCATCGTCGACGGCAAGGAGGCGGTCACCTTCCTCGTCCGCGTCAAGGAGAGTCTCGAGGATCCCGAACGGCTGGTGCTCGACCTCTAGGAGGAAGAGGCGGTCGAAGGAGCGCGCATGGCTTTCCGCAAGGAACAACGCCTGGCGACCGCGGCTCTCCTCGCCGCCGCTCTCGCCATGGCGTCGTCCGCGACGCTCGCCGACTGCGCGGTCGAACTGGCGACCTACCGCGATCTCGAAAACGCGGCTTCCGTCGAGTTCACGCCGACCGCCGAGGGCGCGGCGGTCACCAATACGTTCAGGATGCTGCTCGACAACGAAGTCGTGCTCGACGGCATCGTCATGTGGTCGGAAGGCATCGGCCGACCCTATGGCATGCTCACCTACAAGTGCCCGGAGGGCGATTCCACCAGTGCCGAACTCGCCGCCTGCACGATGTGGGAAGGCGTGATCTACACGTCCGACGATCTCGGCAACATCGAGCTCCTGCCGCCCGAGGCCGTCGCCGCGCCGCAGAAGCTGATCTTCCCCGACCTCGGCCCGTCGCTCCGCCATTCGGCGGCTTACGGCGCGAACGGCTTTTCCAGGGTGCCGTGGGACGTGTTCAAGTTGAGCGGGTGCCAGGAATGAGCGGAAGGACGCTTCTCGTCACCGGCGGAAGCCGCGGCATCGGCGCCGCCGTCGCCAGGATAGCAGCCTCGCGCGGCTGGCGCGTTGCGGTGAACTACGCCGTGAACGAGGCGGCGGCGACCGCCCTCGTTCGCTCGATCGGCGAAGCAGGTGGCGAAGCTGTCGCAGTCAAGGGGGACGTCGGCGTCGAGGCCGACGTCCTGCGCATGTTCGAGGCCGTCGACACGGCGTTCGGCCCCCTCGACGCCCTGGTCAACAACGCCGGAGTCGTCGACCGCAAGGCGCGCGTCGACGAAATGGACGCCGCCCGCCTCGAACGGATGTTCCGCGCCAACGTCGTCGGCTCGTTTCTCTGCGCCGGGCAAGCGGTGCGGCGCATGTCGACGCGCTACGGCGGCAGGGGTGGCGTCATCGTCAATGTCTCGTCGGTGGCGGCGGTGCACGGATCGCCGGGGGAGTATGTCGACTATGCCGCATCAAAGGGCGCGATCGACAGCTTCACCGTGGGTCTTGCCCGCGAGGTGGCCGAAGAGGGCATCCGTGTGAACGCGGTGCGCCCGGGTCTCATCGGCACCGAGATCCACGCGTCGGGTGGCCAGCCCGACCGGCTCGAGCGGCTGCGCGGCCTGGTGCCGATGAAGCGGGAGGGCGAGGCGGACGAAGTCGCCCACGCCATCCTCTGGCTTCTCTCCGACGAAGCGTCTTATACCACGGGCGCGATCTTGAACGTGAGCGGCGGCCGCTAAGGCCGGGGAGTTGCGGCATGAACCTCGCCGTCGCGCATCTTTCGCATGAGATGTTCTATCTCACCCTGTCGGTCGTGCTTCTTCTGGTGCACCTTTCCGTGCAGTCGTTCACCTTCAAGGCGCAGGTCGGCAACCGCTACACGGTGGGCGCCCGTGACGAAGGCCTGCAGCCGACGGGCGTCGCCGGTCGTGCTGCCCGCGCCTACGCCAACTTCCGCGAGACCTTCCCGGCCTTTGCGGCGCTGGCGCTGGCGGTCGAGGTCCTCGGTGCGGCCGACTGGTGGACCGGATTCGGTGCCGCGCTCTATTTCTGGTGCCGTGTTGCTTTTCTACCCGCCTACCTGGCGGGTGTCGTCTGGGTGCGAACGCTGATCTGGAACGTCAGCGCGATCGGCCTTGTCATTATTCTGTGGCGGCTCGTTGAATAGCCGGCGCGTCAGGAAATCGGGAAAGGGGACCAAATGTCCACCACATATGACGTCGTCATTATCGGATCGGGGCCCGGCGGCTATGTCTGTGCGGTCAAGGCCGCGCAACTCGGACTGAAGACCGCCGTCGTCGAGAAGCGCGCCACCTATGGCGGCACCTGTCTCAACATCGGCTGCATCCCGTCCAAGGCGATGCTGCACGCCTCGGAGATGTTCGCCGAGGCCGGCCACTCCTTCGCCGCGCTCGGCATCGGCGTCGGCACACCCAAGCTCGACCTCAAGGCGATGCTGGCGCACAAGGACGCCACTGTCGCCGCCAATGTCGGCGGCGTCGCCTTCCTCTTCAAGAAGAACAAGATCGACGGCATCCGCGGCACGGGCCGCGTCGTCGGCGCCGGCAAGGTCGCCGTCACCGCCGAGGACGGCAGCGAGCAGGTGCTGGAGACGAAGAACATCGTTATCGCCACCGGCTCCGACGTCGCCGGCATTCCCGGCGTGGCGGTCGACATCGACGAGAAGGTGATCGTTTCCTCGACCGGGGCGCTCGAACTCGGCAAGGTGCCGGAACACCTCGTGGTCGTCGGCGGCGGCGTCATCGGCCTCGAGCTCGGCTCGGTCTGGGCGCGGCTGGGCGCCAAGGTCACCGTCGTCGAATACCTCGACACGATCCTCGGCGGCATGGACGGCGAGGTCGCCAAGCAGTTCCACCGCATGCTCGGTAAGCAGGGCTTCGAGTTCAGGCTCGGCGCCAAGGTCACCGCCGTCGCCAAGGCGAAGAAGGGCGCGACCGTCACCTTCGAGCCGGTCAAGGGCGGGGCAGTCGAGACGATCGCCGCGGACGCGGTACTCATCGCCACCGGCCGCAAGCCCTATACTGACGGGCTCGGCCTCGCCGAGGCTGGCGTCGTGCTCGACGAGCGCGGCCGCGTTCGCACCGACGGCCACTACCGCACCTCGGTTCCCGGCATCTACGCCATCGGCGACGTGATCGCCGGACCGATGCTGGCGCACAAGGCGGAAGACGAGGGTGTCGCGGTTGCCGAGATCATGGCCGGCCAGGCCGGCCACGTGAACTACGGCGTCATCCCGTCGGTCGTCTACACCAGTCCCGAGATCGCCTCGGTCGGTAGGACAGAAGAGCAGCTCAAGGCTGAAGGCATCGCCTATAAGGTCGGCAAGTTCCCGTTCTCGGCGAACGGCCGGGCGCGCGCCATGCTGCAGACCGACGGCTTCGCCAAGGTGCTGGCGGCGAAGGAGAACGACCGCGTGCTCGGCGTTCATATCGTCGGCTTCGGCGCCGGCGAAATGATCCACGAAGCTGCCGTGCTGATGGAGTTCGGCGGGTCGGCGGAAGACCTCGCCCGAACCTGCCATGCCCACCCGACAATGTCGGAATCGGTCAAGGAAGCCGCGCTCGGCGCCTTCTTCAAGTCGATCCACATCTGAGAGCGGGTCGCAGCCAAGGCGCTCTGAAAAGGAACGGCCCGCCGAACCGGGCCGCCCTTCATTCGGCATCGCGCGTATTGCCAACCAGCTACTGCGCGGGCGCTGGCTGCGCCGGCTCTGTGGGTGCAGGCTCCGCGGCTTCCGGGGCGGGCTGCGCAGGTGCGGCGGGTTCGGCAGGCGCGGTCGCTTCGGGAGCAGGTGCCGCCTGGCCGGCCGGCGGCGCCGCTTCAGGCGCGGAGGCGCCCGGCGCGGCAGGCTCGGTCACCGCCGGCTGCCCGGGAGCCGTGACGGTATCGGCCGGCATGTCGGCGCCGTTACGGCCAAAGACGAAGAAGGCGATGACCGCGAGGACGATCACCACTGCGGCAATGAGGACGCCGGTTCCGGTGCCGCGGTCGGCCTTTACCACCGTCGTGCTGCCGGGCGCGGGATCGTTGGAGGCGTAGCGCGGCTCGGGCGTGCGTGGATCCGGCCCCAGCGGGGGGACGGGATTCAAGGAGTCTTCGACGACGCGCGGATCGCGCGTCCGAGGGTCGTCGTAGTTCCGGACTGGATTGGCCATGGGGAATTCCTCCGTCGAACAACAGTGACGGATCAACGCCCGAAACGGCATCCGGTTTCATCGACCTTGGCAGCGAGCCTACCGGAACCTGCCGACCTCCCGCGCAAAGCTGTAGGGGGCGGGCCGGTCCTTCACGCTCTGCGGAAACCGATCGCTCAGCCTTCGCCTTCGTCGTTGGCCTTGGGTTCAGCGATCGCGTCGGTCTTCTCAGGCGTCGACATCGGCATGGAGGTCGTGCTTGCCACGGTCGTCTCGTCAATTCCCGCGGATGCGCTGCGCATCCTCTCGCAGGCACTCGCAGCCGATGTGGCGAGGGTGAGGGCAGCGGCGATCATCAGCAGTCTGGTCATCGACTTCATCTCCGGTCCATTCCCGTCGGAGGAGACTAGCCGATCGTCGCGGGCGCGGGAAATGAGGTGTGCGTGATCAGGACGCGGGCGTGACGGTATAGCCCGCCTTTCGCAGCAACTCGACGACGCCCTCCGGACCGGGCAGGTGAAGCGCACCGATGGCGACGAAGGCGCCGCCCTCCATCAGGATCGGCTCGGCCTCGATCGCCATCGTCTTGTTGCGCGCCGTGACCATGACCTCCTCGAAAGCGGCGTAGCCGTCATCGACGGCACCGTCGGGCAGCACGGCGCGAAACAGCGGCCAGATCATGCCGACTTCACCCTTCACGTAGAGGGAGATCATCGATTCTATGACGTCGTCGATGCGGTCGCCGAGCTTCAGCGTCTCGACGAGGCCGCGGATGTGGAATTCCATCGGCAGCGAGGCCATCGCCTCGAGCTGGTCGGTCACGGTTTCCAGACCGCGCAGTTCTTTGCCGGCCGCTTCCGCGTCCTTGGCCAGCTTGACGTCGAGCACAGGCAGGCCGGCCGCCTTGCGCGCCATCTCGCAAGCGGGCAATGCCACCATGGCCGCCAGCATCCACGGCTTCATCTTGGCGACGCTGGCGAGCGGGATGCCACGCGCGGCGAGCGCCGCCTCCACCGTCGCCGCGTCTGCGGGCGCAAGCAGGGACTGCAGCGTCGTCTGGTCGGTGAACATCATCAGTTCGGGCTTCTGCATGATCGCCGCCATCATAGTTGCCTGATCGAGAACGTCGGTGGTCTCGATGACAACGGTAGAGGAGGCGTCGTAGGCGGCCTGCGCGGCGGGCGGAAGCGTCGTGACGCGAGCATCGGTCATGTGCATGGTGCCGAACAGGTAGGAGGCGTCGAAGCCCGCCTTCTCGACCTTCCACAAGAGCCCGCTGCCATTCGGCGTCGCCCGGGCGTCGTCCTCTATCTTCCGCGCCGCGGCCGGGTCGTCCCTCTTCAGGGCCTCCATGAGGTCGATCCCTGTGCATGCCGGCGTTTCCGCCCGCGCCTGGCCGACGGCGAGCGCCGCCACGAGCAGGAACGACAGGAAGAAGAGGACGTTGATCGCCGCCAGCAGCTTGAGCGCCGGCACGGCGAGGCGGTCTGCGAGGGCGACGGCGCGGTTCATGCGAGCGATTCTAGGATCCAAAAGCGGCTATTCCGTTAACTGGGTCTCGACAATCGCCGCCCATTCGCCTCTCAGGCGCGCGGATGTGCCGCTTCGTAGATGTCGAGCAGGCGCGCGGCGTCGACCCCGGTATAGACCTGGGTGGTCGAGAGGCTCGCGTGGCCGAGCAGTTCCTGGATGGCGCGCAGGTCGCCGCCGCGCGCCAGGAGATGCGTGGCGAAGGAGTGGCGCAGGGCATGCGGCGTCGCGGTCTCCGGCAGCGCCAGCGCCGAGCGCAGCCGTCGCATCTCGCGCTGCACGATCGCCGGGTCGAGCGGTCCGCCGCGAGCGCCGCGGAAGAGCAGGTCCCTTGCATCGATGTGGTATGGGCAGAGACGCCGGTATTCGGCCACGGCCGCCGCGGCGACCGGAAGCACCGGGACGAGGCGCGTCTTGCCGCCCTTGCCGGTAACGCGCAGCGTCTGCGCGCCGGTGCCGGAGATATCGGCGCCGGTGAGGCCGAGCGCTTCCGAGATGCGCAGGCCCGATCCGTAGAGCAGCGTCAGCACGGCGGCGTTGCGCGCGGCGATCCACGGCTCCTCGGCGAGTTGGGTGTCGGCCGCCACCACCTTGCGCGCGTCGGCCGCCGTCAACGGTTTGGGCAGCGATTTCGGCTGGCGCGGCGAGCGCAGCGCTACCGCACCGGCCGCGTTCACCAGGCCGCGGCGCTCGAGGAAACGAAGCAGCGAGCGGATGCCGGCCAGACCGCGCCCCAGAGTGCGCGCGCCGGCGCCGTCGGTGCGGCGCTTTGCCAGGAACGCGCGCAGATCGGCCGGCCGCAACCCCTCGATGTCGGCAATGCCCGGCGGGCCGCCGCAATGGCCGGTGAGGAACTGCAGAAACTGCCGCGTGTCGCGCTCGTAGGCTTCCACGGTGAGCGGCGACAAACGTCGCTCGCGCGACAGTGCCTTCAGCCACTCGGCGCGGGCCTTGCTGAGGTCGTCCTTCGCCGGGATGAGGAATTGCTGCATATCCTGAACCTCTTGGGTTCAAATTGACGCGGGCAGGTTAGCATCCGGTGTAGTCCTGCGCGATTGAAATGCGCCTCCGGGCGGAATAGATCAGGCAAAAGGACATCGCCCATGCCGAAGCCGAAGAAACCCGTGAAGATGGCGGTCATCGGAGCCGCGCATGGCATTCGCGGCGAGGTACGCGTCAAGACCTTCACCGCCGATCCGCTCGGGCTCGCCCACTACGGCCCGCTCCATGCCAGGGACGGCCGCGTCTTCGAGATCGTCTCCATCCGGCCGCAAGCGACCGTCGTCGTGGTGCAGTTCCGCGGCATCGCCGACCGCAGTGGCGCCGAGGCGCTGAACGGAATCGAGCTCTTCGTCGACCGCGCAGCACTCCCCGCCGACCTTGAGGACGAGGAGTTCTACCACGCCGACCTCGTCGGGCTTGCCGTGCGCGACACCGTCGGCGACACGATCGGAAAGGTCAAGGCCGTGCTCAATTACGGCGGCGGCGACATTCTCGAGGTTGCGATGGACGACGGCGACGACGCGCTGATCCCGTTCACCAAGGCCGCGGTCCCGCAGATCGCGACCGGTGAGGGCTTCGTCGTCGTCGATCCGCTCGCGGCCGGGCTGGTGACCGGCGACGACGAGTTGAGCGAGCACCACGCCGAGGCCGACGATGGCTTCGACCCGAAGCGGCGGCCGCGCGGCCCGCGCGGCGCCGGGGGCAACCGGTGACATTCCGCGCCACCGTCCTGACGCTCTATCCCGACATGTTTCCCGGCGCGCTCGGCCTGTCGCTCGCCGGCCGCGCGCTGGAACAGGGCGTATGGTCTCTGGACGCCGTGCAGATCCGCGACTTCGCCACCGACCGGCACCGCACGGTCGACGACACGCCGGCCGGCGGCGGCGCCGGCATGGTCATGCGTGCCGACGTCATGGCCCGCGCCATCGACCAGGCAGCGCCGCCCGGCGATCCCCGCCCGAAACTCTTGATGAGCCCGCGCGGCCGGCCGCTCACCCAGGAGCGCGTGCGCGAACTCGCCGCCGGGCCCGGCGCGGTGATCGTCTGCGGCCGCTTCGAAGGCGTCGACCAGCGCGTCATCGACGCGCGCGGCCTCGAGGAAGTATCGATCGGCGACTACATCCTTTCGGGCGGCGAGCCGGCGGCCCTCATCCTGCTCGACGCCGTGGTGAGGCTGCTGCCCGGCGTCATGGGCAACGAGGCGTCGGGCGCCGAAGAGAGCTTCGAGGGCGGTCTCCTCGAGCACCCGCACTATACGCGGCCGCAGCAATGGGAAGGCCGTACCATCCCCGAGGTGCTGACGTCCGGCAACCATGCGAAGATCGCCGCGTGGCGGCGCGAACAGGCGGAACGGCTGACCGCCGAGCGCCGGCCGGACCTGATGCCTGCGCCTCACCCCGTGACGAAGTAGTACACCGCCAGGAACACGCCGACGGCGATGACGAAACCGCGCACGGCCACCTGCGGCACGCGCTTGGCTGCCCAGACGCCGGCATAGCCGCCGAGCGCCACGCCCGGCACCATCACCAGCGCCTCCGGCCAGGCGACGACGCCGCCGGAGACGAAGACGGCGATGGCGACCGCGGCGATCACGATCGACAGCATGTTCTTCAGCGCGTTGAGGCGGTGGTAGTCGCCGGTCTGGGTCAGCCCGAGCGTGGCGAGCATCATCACGCCCATGCCGGCGCCGAAGAAGCCGCCATAGACGGCGGTGGCGAACTGCACGACCGAGCCGGCGACGGTGCCGATCGTCGCCTCGCGGCCGGCCTTCGGCTTCGGCTTCAGCCAGGGTCCGGCGGCAAACAGGGCGGTGGCGCCGATCAGCAGCCAGGGCACCAGCGCGCGGAAGGACGGATTGTCGAGCGCGAGAAGCAGCAACGCGCCGGCCAGCGCGCCGGCCGCGGAGATGACGGCCATCACAACGGCCTCGTGCCACATGGTCCGGATGTCCTTCCAGTAGGCCAGCGTCGAGGTGATGTAGCCGGGGAACTGGGTGACCGAGGAGGTGGCGTTGGCCGAGATCGGCAGGATGCCCGCCAGAGAGAGCGCTCCAAAGGTAATGAACGTACCGCCGCCGGCGACGGCGTTGACCGCACCGGAGACGAAGCCGGCGAGGAAGAGCATGGCGGCGATGGCAAGCGTCATTTCGGGGAGGTTCCGGCGGAAGGTCGTTGCCGGGTTTAGGCAGGCGGACCGGACAATGCAACGGGGCACCCTTCGGCCCCGTAGCCAATCTGCTCCTCCCACAACTCATCCGGTTACGACGCAAGATCGCCGTGCGGTGGACAAACGTCGCGCGATGGTGTATCGGCCCACCCGGAAATCGGGAAAACCCGGTACCGCAACCAAGACCCAAGTGAATTCGCCCCTGCTTCCCGCTTTCCGGGGAGCATAGCCGGACGGTCGAAGAACTGATCGGCAAGCGCGGGCGCTCTGGCTGGCGCAAGAACGAAGAAAGGTTCCGTAAGATGGACATCATCCGTCAGCTCGAGGCCGAACAGGCCGCCAAGATCGAAGCCAAGCGCAAGCTTCCCGAATTCCAGCCGGGCGACACCATCCGCGTCCAGGTGCGCGTCACGGAAGGCTCACGCACCCGAGTCCAGGCCTACGAGGGCGTCTGCATCGCCCGCTCGGGTTCGGGCTTCCAGGAAAACTTCACGGTCCGCAAGATCTCCTACGGCGAAGGCGTCGAGCGCGTCTTCCCGGTCTACTCGCCGCTGGTCGAGGCCGTCGAGATCGTGCGCCGCGGCAAGGTCCGCCGCGCCAAGCTCTATTACCTGCGCGACCGCCGCGGCAAGTCGGCCCGCATCTCCGAGAACACCGGCGTGCGCGCCCGCAAGCTGAACGATGCCGAGCGCGACGCGCTGAACGCCGAGAAGGCCCGCGTCGAGGCCGAGAAGGTGGCTGCCGCCCAGGCGCTCGCCGCCGAGAAGGCCGCCGCCGAGAAGGCTGCGGCGGCAGAATAGGCCGGCCCCACGAGTATCCCGATAAAGGCGGCTCAGGCCGCCTTTTTCGTTTTCGGCGACCTGCCCGAGGCGGTGGCCGTGGAAGAAAATCCGTCCTGCGAAAACGCGACGAGACGCAGGAATTTCCCGGTGCGCCCAGGCCGTCCGGCATCGGCCCCGCTTGCGCGTCCGACGCGCCGCGATAAAGTCGGCTTTCCGCGCGGCATTGCTGGGCCGCCATTCAGGAGCGCGTCATGAAGTACCTCAGATCCCTGTTTGCCGCCCTCGCGGCGCTCGTCGTCCTGCCCGCCGCGGCGGCGGATCTTCCCGACCTCGGCGGAAAGACCGTCACCGTGGTCACCGAGAACGCCTATTTCCCGCTGCAGTTCGTCGACCCGAAGACCAGCCAGCCGGTCGGCTGGGAGTACGACGCCATGGGCGCGCTGGCCGAAAAGCTCAACTTCAAGGTCGAGTACAAGAACACCTCCTGGGATGCGATGATCCAGGCGGTGTCGGACAAGCAGTACGATCTCGGCATGACCGGCATCACCATCAAGGACGAGCGCAAGGAGAAGGTCGACTTCTCTGATCCCTACATGCTCTCCGAGATCTTCATGCTGGTGCGCGCCGACGAGAGCCGCTTCGCCGATCCGAAGGCCTTCGCCGCCGACGACAAGCTCCTGGTCGGCGCCCAGGCCGGCACGTCGCCGTTCTACGTCGCCGTCTACAACGTGCTCGACGGGAACGAGCAGAACCCGCGCATCAAGCTGTTCGAGACCTTCGCGGCATCCGTGGCTGCCCTCCAAGCGGGCGACGTCGATCTCGTGCTCACCGACAGCGCAGGCGGGGCCGCGCTGGTCAAGGCGTCGGGCGGCAAGCTGAAGATGATCGGCGATCCGCTGCAGTCCGAGGAGTTCGGCTTCATCTTCCCGAAGGGTTCGGATCTGGTCGCGCCGATCAACGCCGGCATCGCCGCGCTCAAGGCCGACGGCACGTTCGACGCGATCACCAAGAAATGGTTCGTCGACTACCAGCCCTGACCGCGCGCCGCGGGCCGTGCACGACTTCGCCGGATACCGGCCCGGAAGCCTCGCCGGCGTGGTCGGGCTGCACGCCGCCTACTACGCCCGCGACTGGGGATTCGGTCTCGCCTTCGAGGCCAAGGTCGCGTCGGAGCTCGCCGGATTCCTCGGCCGCATGGAGGAGGGGCGCGACCTCTTCCTGACCGCCTGGACCGGCGACCGTCTCGATGGCTCGGTCACCCTCGACGTCACTGGCGGCGGCCCGCGCGGGCCACACCTGCGCTGGTTCATCGTCTCGGAAGCGGCGCGGGGCGCCGGCCTCGGCAAGGCGCTGCTGGACCGCGCCATGGCGCATTGCAGCGCGGTCGGCGACGGACGCTGCTGGCTGACCACCTTCGCCGGGCTGGGCGCTGCCCGCGCCCTCTACGAACGCCACGGCTTCGTCCTGGCCGAGGAGAGCGCGGTCGACCAGTGGCAGGGCGGCGTCAGGGAACAGCTCTTCGCCCGCCGGGCACGGAGCTGAACATGGCAGGCGCCCGTGCCGCGGACGATGGTTTTCCCTGGTGGCTCGTCGTGGCGGCGGCGCTCGCCGCTGGCATCGGCATCCTCGTCGCCGCCAATGGGCTCTACCGCGAGATCTTCGCCATCGTCGCCAAGGGCGTCGGTATCACGCTGTTCGTCACGATCGTTGGTTTCGCGCTCGCCTCCGCGCTCGGCCTCGGCGTGGCGCTGATGGCGTTGTCGCGCTCGCTCATCCTGTCGCAGACGGCCCGCTTCTACGTCGAGATCATCCGCGGCGTGCCGATCATCGTGCTGCTGTTCTGGATCGCGTTTGCGGGCGTTCCGGCCTTCGTCGCGGGCTGGAACTACATCGCGGCGCCGCTCCAGCAGGCGGGCCTGATCGGCGAACTCCAGGTGCGCGACGTCTCCCTGCTGTGGCGGGCCATCATCGCGCTCACCATCGGCTACTCGGCATTCATCGCCGAGGTCTTCAGGGCGGGCATCCAGTCCGTCGAGGTCGGGCAGGTCGAGGCGGCGAAGGCGCTCGGCCTGTCGCGCTGGCAGCGCTTCCGGCTGATCGTCATGCCGCAGGCGATCCGCACCATCCTGCCGCCGCTCGGCAACGACTTCGTCGCCATGGTCAAGGATTCCTCGCTGGTCTCCGTGCTCGGCGTCGCCGACGTCACGCAGATGGGCAAGATCTACGCCGCCGGCACCTTCCGCTTCTTCGAAACATATTCCATCGTCGCCTACGTCTACCTGATCCTCACTGTCGGCCTCTCGCTGGCGCTCCGCGCGCTCGAGCGGCGCATGCGAAAGGGACTGCCGAGATGAGCGAACGCATGAGCGAGGGGCTGGAGAAGGTCTACGCGGCGCGCACCGCCGCCGGCCTCGCCGACGCCTATTCGAGCTGGTCGACGGACTACGACCGCGAGACGCTGTCGCTCGGCTATTGCCTGCCTTTCCTGATCGCCGCCTGGGTGGCGCGCCATGTTCCGCGCGGCGACGGCCCGCTGCTCGATGCCGGCTGCGGCACCGGCCTTTCGGGGCCATATCTGCGCGCGCTCGGCTACCCCGACATCGAGGGGCTAGACTTCTCCGCCGACATGCTGGCGCTCGCGGCGCAGCGAGGCGCCTACTCGGCGCTGACACAGGCGGCGCTGGGCGACCCGCTGCCCTATGCCGACGGCCGTTTCGCGGCATTCTTCTCCACCGGCGTCTTCACCGAGGGCCATGCGCCGGCCTCGGGCCTCGACGAACTGGTACGGGCGACGCGGCCAGGCGGTCATGCCGTGTTCACGGTGCGCGACGTGGTGCTCGAGCGTGGCGGCTTCCGCTCCAGGTTCGTGGAACTGGAGAGCGCCGGAAGCTGGCGTCCGGTCGAGGAGAGCCCGCCTTTCCGCGCCTTCGCCATCGCCGAGCCTGACGTTTTCGTCCAGGCTTTCGTCTTCGAGGTCTTGTGAACGGCCGGACCGGAAGCGCGGCGTCAGCCGGGCTGGGTCTTCCGGGCGCGGCGGGCGGCTGCGAGGCCGATGTGTTCGTCGACGATGTTCTCCAGCGGTTCCGGGCGGT
This sequence comes from Rhizobiaceae bacterium, assembly GCA_905339215.1. GTDB lineage: Bacteria > Pseudomonadota > Alphaproteobacteria > Rhizobiales > Rhizobiaceae > DUSC01. Next base: position 41,514 of record CAJPFN010000008.1, on the reverse strand, counting down.
GCAGGAAGTAACCCTGGCCGAACTCGACGCCCATGTCGACGAGCATGTCGAGCGTTTCCTGGTTCTCGATGTGCTCGGCTACGACCATGTAGCCGAGGCTCTTGGCGATGCCGTTGATGGCGCCGACGATCTCGCGGTCGAACTTGCTTTCGGCCATATGCTGGATGAACGACCCATTGATCTTGATGGTGTCGATTGGGAATCGGCGCAGGTATTCGAACGAGCTTAGCCCCGAACCGAAATCGTCGAGCGCAACGAGGCACTGCCGTCCCCGGGCGCCGCGCACGAAGCGCTCGGCGGCGTCGAAATTGGTGACGGCAGCTGTCTCGGTGATTTCGAAGACGATCTTCTGCGGCGGGGCGCCCGTTTCGTCGATCAGCCGGTCGACGAAGGGCCAGAGTTGCGGGTCGCTCAACGTCTGCGCCGAGAGGTTGAAGCCGAGCACCAGGCCGCTTGAGGCCATCACCGATGCGTATCGTTGCAGCGCTGTTGTGATGATCCAGCGGTCGAGCTTGGCCGCGATGCCGAACCGCTCCGCCGCCGGAATGAACTCGCCGGGCGGGATCAGCCGTCCGTCGCGGCCAACAAGCCTGGCGAGGATTTCGGCGCCGTCGAAGCGCGAATCGCCGAGCTGGCGAACCCGCTGGCCGTAGAGGACGAGGCGGCCGGTATCGAGGGCGTCCAGCGTTTCCGCGGCCATGCGCGCCGCGTTTAGGCCACCAACGGCGGTGTCCGGGTCGTGGGTGAACACCGCGCAGCGGTTGCGGCCTGCGGCTTTCGCCGCGTAGCAGGCGTCGTCGGCGCAGGCGAGCGCGTCGGCGGCCGATAGGGTCGAGTCGCGGACGATGGCGATGCCGATACTGGCGGCGAGGCGCCGGTGGCCCACCGCGACGCCGAGATCGGCCGTCCGGATCGCCGCAAGCAGGGCGTTGCCCAAGGTTTCGGCTTCTCTTCCTTCGCAGCGCGGCACGATCGCCGCGAACTCGTCGCCGCCGAGGCGGCCGCCGTAGCCCTCCGCGGGCAGCACGGCGCGGATTGCGGCGGCGATGGCGCGCAGCGCGGCGTCACCCGCTGCGTGGCCGGCAAAGTCGTTGAGCGCCTTGAAGTAGTCGAGGTCGATATAGAATACCGCCAGCGGAAGGTGCCTGGCCAGCGCCACCTGCTCGGCGAACAGCCGGTCGAAGGCGATCCGGTTGAGCAGGCCGGTCAGCGGATCGTGGCGCGCCGCATGGGCCAGTTCCTCGTCGTGCAGGACCTTCTCGGTCACGTCCCTGACCGTGCCGAGGATCTGGCCCGCGGCCCCGGCCGTCTCGACGAAGCGCAGCAGGCTTTCGACGTGGCGCACCTCGCCGTCGCGGCGCACGATCCTGTAGCGGACCGCCGTCACGTCGCCGGAGTCCGGCCCGAGGTCGTGCGCACGCTCGGCGCGCTCCTTGTCCTCGGGATGCAGATAGCCATGCCAGGCGTCGCGCGGCACTTCCGGAGAACTGCCGTCGATGCCGAAGATCTCCCGGGTCTTCTCGTCCCAATGGCTTTGCTCGGTCGCCATGTCGAAATGCCAGACGCCGATGCCGCTGGCGGCCAGCGCCAGCTTGAATCGGGCGTTGATCTGCTCGAGCTGGTATTCTGCGAGCTTCTGTCTGGTAATGTCGGTCTGCACGCCGACCATGCGCAGCGGCTTGCCATCTTCGTCGCGCTCGATGACCCCGCCACGGTCGAGGACCCACACCCAGTGACCGTCCTTGTGCTTCAGCCGAAGCTCGGTTTCGATGATGTCGGTCTGTCCGGAGAGGTGACGCTCGCCGCTCGACACGGCCTGCTCGCGGTCCTCGGGATGCGTGAGCTGCAACCACAGATCGGCGTCGTGGGCGAGTTCGTCTTCCCGGTAACCGAGCATCTGCGCCCAGGTCGCCGAATAGAAGCAGGTACCGCTCGCCAGGTCCCAGTCCCACAGACCGAGCTTGGCGCGGTCCAATGCCGTCTTCCAGATATCTTGATCGCGTTTTTCCATGGCCATCGAGGGGGGTCCGAGGAATACGCGGGGAAGATGCACAGCCATCGAAGAAGAAACCGTTAAGCATGCGCCGATCCGGATCGACCGCGACGCCACGACAGTGGCGCTGCCGGGTTTCGCCGCCAGGGAACCCCGCAATCGCTGCTGCGTTCCCGGAGGCGGAGGGCCGAATGATGGAGATCTGGTCGGAGTTCGGTCATGCGACCACCACGCCGTTCGGCGTACTCGCGGCGCGGCTGGTCCTGGCGGCCGCCTGTGGCGCCGCGATCGGTTTCGAGCGGGAATGGCGTAACCGCCCCGCCGGCCTGCGTACGCATATCCTTGTGTGCCTTGCCGCAGCGGTCTTCGCGGTACTTGCGCTGGAGATGGTTAACCAGCCGATGCTTGATGAGGAGGGCGTGCATCTCGATCCGATTCGCATCGTCGAAGCGGTCACCTCCGGCGTCGCCTTCCTTGCCGCCGGCGTCGTCATCGTCGCGCGCGGCGAGATCCATGGCCTGACCACGGGCGCAGGGCTCTGGCTGTCCGGCGCGATCGGTGTCGCCGCGGGCCTGGGCCTCTGGCAGATTGCGCTGTTCGCGACGCTGCTCGCGCTTCTCGTTCTCGGATTGTTGCATGCGTTGACCCGCCGGATGGAACTCGGCCAGAGCGACGACTGAGGACGCTATGTAATTGCCGGGCCGGCTAAACGCTGGTAAGAGCGGCCCGATGGAAGAGCTTTTCGGTGACCCCGCCTACAAGGGCTTCGTGCTGCAGGATCGCAAGCGCCTGCCGGCGCGGTTCTTTGCGCGGATTTCTGGCGCGCTCACCAGCCGCCTCGCCTGAGCCGACGGGTTTCCGGCGCCGCGCCGGCTTACTCCTATTCTTCCTGATCGATCGACGGATTTGAAACCATGAGCGCACCGCGCACCCTCTACGACAAGATTTTCGATGACCACGTCGTCGACCGCCAGCCGGACGGCACCTGCCTGTTGTACATCGACCGCCACCTCGTCCATGAGGTGACCAGCCCGCAGGCCTTCGAGGGCCTGCGCATGGCCGGACGCAAGGTCAGCCACCCGGAGAAGACGCTGGCCGTCGTTGATCACAACGTGCCGACTTCGCCCGACCGCAAGCTCGGCATCAAGAACGAGGAAAGCCGCATCCAGGTCGAAGCGCTTGCGCAGAACGCCGCCGACTTCGGCGTCGAATACTATTCCGAGAACGACCGCCGGCAGGGCATCGTCCACATCATCGGCCCGGAGCAGGGCTTCACGCTCCCCGGCATGACCATTGTCTGCGGCGACAGCCACACCTCGACGCACGGCGCCTTCGGCGCGCTGGCTCACGGCATCGGCACTTCCGAGGTCGAGCACGTGCTCGCCACGCAGACGCTGATCCAGCGTAAGGCGAAGAACATGCTGGTGCGAGTCGACGGCAAGCTGCCGGAGGGCGTCACCGCCAAGGACATCATCCTTGCCATCATCGGCGAGATCGGCACCGCGGGCGGCACCGGCTACGTCATCGAATATGCCGGCGAGGCGATCCGCTCGCTGTCGATGGAAGGCCGCATGACCGTGTGCAACATGTCGATAGAGGGCGGCGCCCGCGCCGGCCTGATCGCGCCGGACGAGACAACCTTCGCCTATGTCAAAGACAAGCCGCGCGCCCCGACCGGCAAGGCTTGGGACATGGCGCTCGACTACTGGAAGACGCTTCACACCGACGAGGGCGCGCATTTCGACAAGGTCGTCGTACTCGACGCCGCCAAGCTGCCGCCGATCGTCACCTGGGGCTCGTCGCCCGAGGACGTCGCCTCGGTCACCGGATTTGTGCCGGATCCGGACCTCATCGAAGATGAGAACAAGCGCAATTCGAAGAAGCGCGCGCTCGAGTACATGGGCCTGACACCGGGCACCAAGATCACCGACATTGCCATCGACCGCGTCTTCATCGGCTCCTGCACGAACGGCCGCATCGAGGACCTGCGCGCCGCCGCCAAGGTAGTCGAGGGCAAGCACGTCGCCCCTACGGTCGGCGCCATGATCGTTCCAGGCTCTGGCCTGGTGAAGGAACAGGCCGAGGCGGAAGGTCTCGACAAGATATTCATCGCCGCCGGCTTCGACTGGCGCGAACCGGGTTGCTCGATGTGCCTGGCGATGAACGACGACCGGTTGAAGCCGCTCGAACGCTGTGCGTCGACGTCGAACCGCAATTTCGAGGGCCGCCAGGGCTTCAAGGGCCGCACGCACCTCGTGTCGCCCGCGATGGCGGCGGCGGCTGCGATCGCCGGCCACTTCGTCGACATCCGCGACTGGCACTGACCGGTTGCTGCCGGGCCGTTTCCCCATGACGCGGAAACGGCCTGAACGCCCGGGCTCCAGTCGGGCCCGGGCCGAGGTTTCGGCGAAATCTCAGTCCGCGCGGCGGATGATCTCGTGGAACTGCTCGCGCCGTCCCGGCTGGTCGCGGGCGACCACGAGAGCCAGTTTCTGCTCGTCGAAAAGCTTGAACCACTCGTCCCACTCGACGAGTTCGAAGCCCCCTGCGTTCATCGGCCGCTCGGCGCGGTCGTTGTCGAGGTAGGCGGCCTGGTCGAAGACCAGCCTGAGCATGGGCTGCACGCCGGCAGCAGGCGAGACATCGACAATGGCCGGAAAACCGGCCCGTGCCGCCGCCCAGTCCCTGATTGCCTCGTGTTCGGTCAGCGTTACTGTATCGACCATCGTCGTCTCCCGTCTTCCGTTTGCGGCCAATCCGCCCCGCAAGGCTAGGCTCCCCGCCTGCCGGCTGCGGCGGTTCCTGAATTAACCCGATCTTCGTCCGGCCGTGTTCCAATACGATGGAGACACAGAGAAGGTCCATGGGCAGCGCGGTCTTCATCCTTGCCATCAACATGTCCGTCGCCGGGCTGCTGGCGACCGCGTTCTTTCTCGTCGGCCTCTACGACCGCAGTCAGTCCGCATCGCGATGGCTGGCCTTCGCCTATCTCTGCGGCGTCGGCTATTACGCCGTCGAGGCCGCGATCCCGTTCTTCGAGGATGCCAGGCTGCCTGTTGTCTTCGGCTTCGCCATGTTCCTCGGCGCCACGGTGCTGTTCAATGCGGGCGTCGCACGGAAGTACGGCGTGTCCTGTCCGTGGCGGTTGATGGGGGTCCTGTTCGTTCTTTTCGTGGCCGCGGTGGCGGCCGTGCAGGATCTGCCACGCCATGCCTTTCCGCGCATGATGGCCTATCAGGCGCCTTTCGCCGTCATGCAGGTCATCGCCGTCGCGATCGTCCTGTCGCGGCGGACGCGACGGATCATCGACACGGCTTTCGCCCTGCTCCTTGCCGCGAGCGCCCTGCACTTCATTCTGAAACCGTTTCTCGCCCAGGCAGTCGGTGGCTGGGGCGCCGATCCCCAGGCCTATCTTCACAGCAACTATGCCCTGTTCTCGCAGACCGCCGGCGCCGTGTTCGCGATGGCGGTCGCGCTGACCATGCTCGTGATCCTGATTCGCGATACCCTGCTCGAGATGGCGGCGCGCTCGGAGACCGATGCGCTGTCCGGACTACTCAACCGCCGCGGCTTCGAACGGCGCGCCGATGCGGCAATGGCGGCCGCGGTCGACCAGGGGCTTCCCGTCTCGCTGGTCATCGCCGACATCGATCATTTCAAATCGGTCAACGACACCTATGGTCACGCCGCCGGCGACAACGTCATCGCCGCCTTCGCCGCTTTCCTCGGCACGGCGGCGTCGAACCACCACGTCGCCGGCAGGATCGGCGGCGAGGAGTTCGCCATCGTTCTTCCCGGTACCAACCTGATGGCCGCCCGGCTGTTCGCCGAAGGCGCGCGCAGCGCACTCGCGGCCATGCCCGTGGAGGGGCTGGCGGAAGACCGGCGGGTCACCGCGAGTTTCGGCGTCGCCGAACTCCTGCCCGGCGAAAGCGTCTCGTCGCTGATGCGGCGAGCCGATGCAGCCCTGTACGAAGCCAAGAACAGCGGCCGCGACTGTGTGCGCATCTCGGGCGATACGCCCACGGCAAGGGCCTGGGAGCTCCGTTCGGCGCTTCGACGGAACGGCCAGTCGCAGTAGCGGTCAGTCGCAGTGGTCCAGCGCCGGCTGCGGCACGACGCGGTCGGGCAGGCCGTACATGTAGCTGCGGCCCTTGAGCAGCACCGCCGGACAATCGCGCACGATGACGCGCACGGGCTGGTACTCGACGACGGCTGGCTCGTCCGATCCGGTGTAGGCGCCGAGTTCCTTGGCAAGGTGTCCTTCGCCGACGACAATGCGCTTGTATCCGGCCGCGCTGTGGATGACGAGGTTGCCGAACGAATCGGCATACACGCGGTCGCGCACGCGGGTATCGGCGCCTGCGTGCGGCGCGAGCGCGACGATCGCCGCGCAGGCCAGCGCGCCTGCGACGGATGGTGTCCGGGTCCAGATCATCGGCGTTCTCCTCTTCTCGCGGACGGTGTTCTCCCTGGAGAAATTAACCTTTTGTTAACCTTTGTCACGGGGGCTGCCGGCGGTGATTGACAGACATGGTTAATTTTCCCATGGAGGGCGCATGGCCGAGAACCACACCATCGACATCGGACTGCTCCGTCTGAAGGACGCGCTCGAACTGGCGCCGCTGCTCGCCGCCTACGCCCAGGCGCTGAAGCGCGGTGCCCCGCGCCGGCCCGATCTCTACTACGCCGAGACGCTGCTGCAGGACCGCTCGGCCGAGATCCTGGGTGCGCGCATCGACGGCAAGCTCGTTGGCTTCGCCATCTTCACCGACCTGCCGGAACCGGTGTCCGGCATGCGCTGCGGCGCCTGCGACCACATCTACGTCCACCACGAACACAGGGCCAAGGGCATCGCCAAGGCGCTGATCGACGTGCTCGCCGACCAGGCCGAGGAACGCGGCTGGACCAAGCTGATCCTCAACGCGCCGCGCCAGCCCGAGGATGGCCGCAAGCTCTACGAGCAGATCGCCGTGCCGGCGGACTTCTCCAGCTTCGTGCTGCGTTTCGACGGGCGATAGGCCGCAACCGTGGCGCCCGCCCGTTCCCACGCTCCGGCGAAACGCCGCGGGCTCCGCGGTGCCGCGTTCGCTTTGATCGCGCTCGTCTCGGCCTGCGTCGAGGACCATAAGCCGGCGCCGGCGCCGGCCGCGGTCGACGTTGCGGCGGCACCGTCGGTTGCCGGCGTCTACGACTGCGGCGGAGACGGCCGCATCCAGGTGGATTTCACGGGCGCAGGCGTCCGCGTCACGGAAGCCGACGGCTCGATCGTCGAACTGCCCGCCTCGCCGCCCGGCCAGCGCAACCGATTCGGCGAAGGGGTGTCGGCGATCGTCATCGAAGGCCGCGAGGCGCTCTACATGCGCGGCCGCCGGGAACCCTGGACCTGCGTGCGCTGAAGCGCATCTCCGCGCTGCAGCGCACATAAATCGGTTCAGCGCGGGGGACGCTGCGGCGATCATATCGATTGAAACTAAATTGATGGCGGCAAAGGCTTTTTCCTGCTTTGACGCGGTGCGGAAAGCGCATTAGAAAGCGGCAGTCCGAAGTCGCATCCGGGCGCGTCAATGCCGTTTTCGGGGTCGCATGGCCTCGACCCTGGGGGAGCCATGAGCCGATCACCAGCCACCCGCCAGCGTCCGCTGTCGCCGCATCTGACGATATACCGGCCGCCGATCACGATGACGATGTCGATCGTGCACCGCATTACCGGCGGCGCGCTCTATTTCGGCACGCTGCTGGTCGTGTGGTGGCTGATTTCCGCGGCCACCTCCGAAACCTACTTCGACTATGTCAGCTGGGTGTTCGGCTCGTGGATCGGGCGGATCGTGCTGCTCGGCTACACTTGGGCGCTCATGCACCACATGCTGGGCGGCATCCGCCACTTCGTCTGGGACACCGGCGCGGCGTTGGAAAAGGAAACCGCCTCTAAGCTCGCCTGGGCGACGCTGGCTGGTTCGCTCGCGCTGACGCTGCTGATCTGGATCGCCGGCTACGCGGCGCGCGGAGGGTTCTGAGATGGCCGACATGCGGACACCCCTCGGCAAGGTGCGCGGTCTCGGCTCGGCGCGCGAAGGCACCATGCATTTCTGGCGCCAGCGCCTCACGGCGGTAGCCAATATACCGCTGGTGCTGTTCCTCGTCGGATTGTTGATCTCGCTCAATGGTGCGAGCTACGCGGAGACTCGGGCGGCGCTGGCCAATCCCTTCGTCGCTCTGATGCTGGCGCTGGCGATGTTCTCGATGCTCTACCACATGCGCCTCGGCATGCAGATCGTCATCGAGGACTACGTCCACGGAGAAGGCACGAAGCTGGCGCTTCTCATGCTCAACACCTTCTTCGCATTCGTGGTCGGCGCCGTCGCAGCGTTCGCCCTGCTCAAACTGGCACTCGGGAACTGAACCGTGGCTGAAACACAGAACAAGGCCTCGCGGGCCTACACCTACGTCGATCACAAGTTCGACGTCGTCGTCGTCGGCGCCGGCGGCGCCGGCCTGCGCGCCACGCTCGGCATGGCCGAGCAGGGGCTGAAGACGGCCTGCATCACCAAGGTCTTCCCGACCCGCTCGCACACGGTCGCGGCCCAGGGCGGCATCGCCGCGTCGCTCGGCAACATGGGTCCGGACAGCTGGCAGTGGCACCTCTTCGACACCGTCAAGGGCTCGGACTGGCTGGGCGATGTCGACGCCATGGAATATCTGGCGCGCGAGGCTCCGGCCGCGGTCTACGAACTCGAGCACTACGGCGTCCCGTTCAGCCGCACCGAGGACGGACGGATCTACCAGCGGCCGTTCGGCGGCATGATGATGAATTTCGGCGACGGCCCGCCCGTGCAGCGAACCTGCGCGGCCGCCGACCGCACCGGCCATGCGATGCTCCACACGCTCTACGGCCAGTCGCTGAGGAACAACGCGCAGTTCTTCATCGAGTACTTTGCCCTCGACCTGATCATGGCGCCCGACGGCGCCTGCACCGGCGTGGTCGCCTGGAATCTGGATGACGGCACCATCCACCGCTTCTCGGCCAAGATGGTGGTGCTGGCCACAGGCGGCTACGGCCGCGCCTTCTTCTCGGCGACGAGCGCCCACACCTGCACCGGCGACGGCAACGGCATGATCGCGCGCGCCAGCTTGCCGCTCCAGGACATGGAGTTCGTGCAGTTCCACCCGACCGGCATCTACGGCGCCGGCTGCCTGATCACCGAGGGCGCTCGCGGCGAAGGCGGCTATCTGGTCAATTCCGAGGGCGAGCGCTTCATGGAGCGCTACGCGCCGTCGGCGAAGGATCTCGCCAGTCGGGACGTCGTCTCGCGCTGCATGACGATGGAAATCCGTGAGGGCCGCGGCGTCGGCAAGAACAAGGACCATATCTTCCTGCACCTCGATCACCTCGATCCGGCGGTGCTTGCCGAGCGGCTTCCCGGCATTTCCGAGTCGGCGAAGATCTTCGCCGGCGTCGACGTCACCCGCGAACCGATCCCGGTGCTGCCGACCGTCCACTACAATATGGGCGGCATCCCGACGAACTACTGGGGCGAGGTGCTGAACCCGGCCGAGGGTGATCCGGATCGCGTCGCGCCCGGCCTGATGGCCGTGGGTGAGGCGGCTTGCGCGTCCGTGCACGGCGCCAACCGTCTCGGCTCCAACTCGCTGATCGACCTCGTCGTCTTCGGCCGCGCCGCGGCGATTCGCGCCGGCCAGGTCGTCGACCGCAATGCGCCGGTACCGGCGCCGGACGCAGCGTCGGTCGAGAGGATCATGGACCGCTTCGACCGGCTCCGCCATGCCGATGGCGGCACGCCGACGGCGGCGCTGCGCGAAAAGATGCAGCGCACCATGCAGGAGGACGCGGCGGTGTTCCGTACGCAGGACTCGCTTGCAAGCGGCTGCCGGCGCATGTCGGCGCTGTGGAAGGAGCTTCCCGACCTCAAGGTCACCGACCGCTCGATGATCTGGAACTCCGACCTCGTCGAGACGCTGGAGCTGGAGAACCTGATGGCCTGCGCCATCACCACGGTCCACGGCGCCGAGGCGCGCAAGGAAAGCCGCGGTGCGCACGCCCGCGAGGATTTCTCCGCGCGCGACGACGCCAACTGGCGCAAGCACACGCTGGCAAGGCTGGATGCCGCCGGCAACGTTACGCTGACCTACCGGCCCGTGCACACCGAGACCATGTTGCCGGTCGAGCAGGGCGGCATCGATCCGGCCAAGATCGCGCCCAAGGCGCGGGTTTACTAAGGCGAGCGCAAGAGATGGTCGAACTCACCCTTCCCAAGAACTCGCAGATCCGCCAGGGCAAGACCTGGCCGAAGCCGGAAGGCGCGAAGAACATCCGCGAATACCGGATCTACCGCTGGTCGCCCGACGACGGCGAGAACCCGCGCATCGACACCTATTTCGTCGACCTCGACGATTGTGGGCCGATGGTTCTCGACGCGCTTCTGTGGATCAAGAACAAGGTCGACCCGACGCTGACGCTGCGCCGCTCCTGCCGCGAGGGCATCTGCGGCTCCTGCGCGATGAACATCGACGGCGGCAACACGCTCGCCTGCACCAAGGGCATGGACGACATCGACGGCATCGTGAAGGTCTACCCGCTGCCGCATATGCCGGTGGTCAAGGACCTCGTGCCCGACCTCACCACCTTCTACGCCCAGCACCGCTCCATCGAGCCGTGGCTGAAGACCGTGTCGCCCGAACCGGCCAAGGAATGGCTGCAGAGCCACGAGGACCGCGCTAAGCTCGACGGGCTCTACGAGTGCATCCTGTGCGCCTGCTGCACGACGTCGTGCCCGAGCTACTGGTGGAACGGCGATCGCTATCTCGGCCCGGCGACGCTGCTTCAGGCCTATCGCTGGCTTATCGACAGCCGCGACGAGGCCACCGGCGAGCGCCTCGACAATCTCGAGGATCCTTTCCGCCTCTACCGCTGCCACACCATCATGAACTGCGCGCAGACCTGCCCGAAGGGCCTCAACCCGGCCAAGGCGATCGCCGAAATCAAGAAGATGATGGTGGAGCGCAGGGTCTAGATTTGCCATGGGCCTGCGCGTCCTGTCCATCAGCGAATCCGGCGCGCTGAACGAATTGGCTTGGCAGGTGTTGGAAGCGCGGGGCGTCACTATCGAACGCCTGCGTCTCGCGGATTTGCGCCGGGATGTGCCCGCTTCGGGCGTGGCTCGCAAGCTGGCGCGCTATCTTCCCCCGCCATCCGTGCTGGACCCGATTCGCAGGGCGGCGGAGCGTCTCGACCCCAACCTCGTCCACATCGGTCCCGGCCGCTCGGTAGCTCTCGCGGCGTTGCGGGCGCTTGGCGGAAGGCGCGGGCTGCCCATGGCCATGGAGCAGGGCGCGATCGGAGGGCTGAACCTGCTCAGCCCGATCGAATGGGCCACCTTCTTCAGCCGCCGCATCTCGAAGGTCGTGGTGCCGAGCTACGGCCAGCTGAACCAGTGGATGGGCCGTCCCTTCCTCGCCGCGGCCCTCGGCGCCGGCAAGGTCGAGGTCATCCACCATCCTTACTCCGTGCCTGCGCGCACCGACCGTGCCCACCGCGACGCACTGCGCGACAGTCTCGACCTGCCGCGCGATGCCTTCATCGTGGGCACCGTCTGTCGCCTGCGGCCGATCAAGAACGTCGCCTTCCTCGCGCGCGCCGTGGCGGCGATGCGTCACGACGCGATCTGCGCAGTGGTCGGGCCGGGGGACGAAGCGGATCTGCGCGATGTCCGGCGGGCTGGCGGCGACCGCGTCCGCTTTCTCGGCCGCCAGCCGGGCGCCGCGACGATTCCTGCCTTCGATTGCTACGGCACATCGACGCGCAACCCCGGCGAGGCCTTCGGCCTGGCCACGATCGAGGCGATGGCGGCGGCCGTTCCGGTACTGGCGACCAATGTCGGCGGATCGGGTGATCTCGTGCGCGGCCGCGCCACCGGCTACTCGCTGCCGCTGAAGGAAGCCGACTGGACGATCGCACTGGAGGCGCTTGCCAGCGATGAGGCGCTGCGAGCCCGACTCGGCGAGGCGGCCAGGCTGCGCGTCGAGACCGAATTCTCGCCCGAGGCGGTCGCCGATCAAACCTTGTCGGTCTGGACCAGGATGGCCGAAAGCCGGCATTCCCTGTAAGAAGGGTGAAGCCGTCTCGGAAGCCATATCTACGCGGTCAGGAATGAACCAAACCAACGACCTCCCCCTTCTAAGCGCCCTCGAAGCCCGCGTGCTCGGCTGCCTGATGGAGAAGCAGCTCTTGACGCCCGACGTCTATCCGCTGACACTGAATTCGCTACAGGCGGCGACCAACCAGAAGACCTCGCGCGAGCCGGTCATGGCACTCGAGCCGGCCGACATCTACCGGACGCTGAAGTCGCTGGAGGAGAAGGGGCTTTCGCGGCGTGTCATGGCCTCGCGGGTCGACCGCTGGGAGCAGACGGCGGCGCGCAGGTTTAGCCTGACCACGCCGCAGAGTGCGCTGGTCGCCATGCTCATGCTGCGCGGGCCGCAGACGCTGAACGAGCTGCAGACGCGCACGGAGCGCATGGCGAATTTTTCGTCAGAGGACGCGGTGCGCACCGAGCTCGACATGCTGATCGGCAAGCGCCCGCCGCTGGTCAAGGAGATCGGCCGCGCCCCCGGCCAGCGCGAGGACCGCTACGCCCACCTTCTTTGCGGCGACGTCGAGGCGAGCGCCGCCGCGCCGGCGCCGTCCCGCGCCCATTCGCCTTCGCCTGACGCGCTCGCGGCGCTGGAGGAGCGCGTCCGCGCGCTCGAGGCGAAGATGGCCGAGCTCCTGTCGCGCCTGGGCGACTAGGCGCTCGCCTGCGACCGAACATCGCGACCTCGGATCCTCCCTTGCGAAGCGGGGGAGGGGGACCATGCGAAGCATGGTGGAGGGGGGCGGCCTCAGCCTCTGGTCACCCGTTCTGCCGCGATCGCCCGCGCCACCGCGTCGGGCGCGCGCCCTTCCGCCTCCGAACGGTCGAAGATCGCAGCAAGCGTCGCCGGGATGCGTTCCACCTTCTCGACAACGGCCGCCCGGTCGTAGCCACCCGGCGCCACTTCCGCCGCCACGTTGATCAGCCCGCCGGCATTGATGACGAAGTCGGGCGCGTGGAGCACGCCGCGGGCGGCAAGACGTTCGGCGTCCTCCGCCGTGGCCAGCTGGTTGTTGGCGGCGCCGGCGACAATTTTCGCGCGGATCTCGGGGATGGTCGCCGTGGAAAGGATGCCGCCCAGCGCGCAGGGCGCGTAGATGTCGGCGTCTGTCGCGTGGATGCGGTCCGGTCCCGCCACCGCGGCGCCGAACTGGTCGGCTGCGTTCTCGACGCGGCCGCGGTCGAGATCGGCGACGACGAGCTTGGCGCCTTCCCCATGCAACGCCGTGGCGAGCGCCCAGCCGACCGAGCCGAGGCCCTGGACAGCGACCGTCAGCCCTTCGACGCCCGTAGCGCCGTGCCGGCGGCGCAGCGCCTCCTTCAATCCGAGGAAGACGCCGCGGGCGGTGTAGTGCGAGGGGTCGCCCGAGCCGCCGCGCGTCGTGCCGGCAACGTTCGGCGCGCGCTGTCCGAGAAAATCGGCGTCGGCGAGCGTCATGCCGACGTCCTCGGCCGTGTAGTACTGGCCGGCGAGCGCGGTCAGCATCTCGGCATAGGCTTCGAACAGTTCCGGCGTCTTCTGCCTGCGCGGGTCGGCGACGATCACCGCCTTGCCGCCGCCGAGCGGCAGGCCGGCTATCGCCGCCTTGTCGGTCATGCCGCGCGACAGGCGCAGCGCGTCGGTCAGCGCCGCCTCGAAGCTCTCGTGCGGCCAGATGCGCGTGCCGCCGAGCGCCGGCCCCAGCACGGTCGAATGCACCGCCACGATCGCGGTGAGGTCGCGCGATTCGTCCCTGCCCAGCCAGACGCGCTCGTGCCCGTCATAGGCGCCGAGGCTGGCGGCCAGCGCGGTGATGTCGGTCAGCGAAAGCGTGGTCTCCTCCGCCGGCAGGCGCAGCCGGCGGGTGTCGAGGGCATGCAGCATGGACTTCCTCCCTGGGATTGCCGCGCTCCGCCGCGGGGCGCGGGCGACGGAATACGGATGGCGGGAGGCTAAACCGGAACGCCGGTCATTTGGTTTCGAAGATGACCGCCCCGGCGACGTGACCTTGCGTCAGCCGGGGCATGTGCGTTGCGAAAAGTGCGCGGCGGGCCCGATCAGGCGAGACGGGCGTCGAGCGTCACGTTGATGGCGCCGAGCGCCTTCGACACCGGGCAGCCGGCCTTGGCCTTGTCGGCGAGCTCTGCGAACTTGGCCTGGTCGATGCCGGGCACGGTGCCGACCAGCGTCAGCGCGCTGCCGGTGATGCCGGTCCCGGGGACCAGCGTCACCACGGCTCTGGCCTCGAGCTTCTCCGCCGGCGTGCCGTTCTCGGCGAGGAAGTGCGAGAGCTGCATGGCGAAGCAGCCGGCGTGCGCGGCGGCGATCAGCTCCTCGGGATTAGTGCCCGACTTGCCGCTTTCGTCCACGAAGCGCATCGCGAACGAGTAGGGCTGGCCCTTCATGGCGCCGCTCTGCGTGTCGAGCGTGCCGGTGCCTTCCTTGAGGTTGCCTTTCCAGATCGCGGTGGCATGACGGTCCATGGGGGGTCTCCTGATTGTCTGTCGGCCCGGACGGGTCCTGGAGAACTATAGCGCGTTCCCGCCGCTTCGCCATCGCGCACGCGGCGGCGGCGGTCGGCCTCGTCAGATCGGCTCGCCCTTGAGCAGGCGCGGCGTCGCCTCGCCCAGCCCCGAGGCCTGGCGGATGAAGAAGTCCTTCAGCCGCGGCATGCGCTCGACCAGGCCGAGGCCGATGTCGCGGACCGCCCGCAGCGGACCGAAATCGTTGGAGAACATGCGGTTGAGCACGTCGGTGGTGATGCCCATCTGCACCGTGTCGAAGCGGCGCCAGCGCTCGTAGTCCTGCAGCACGTCGAGCGCGCCGATGTCGCGGCCGAGCCGGTCGGCCTCGACCACAACCTCGGCGAGCGCGGCCACGTCGCGGAAGCCCATGTTGAGGCCCTGGCCCGCGATCGGATGGATGCCGTGCGCTGCGTCCCCGGCCAGTGCGAAGCGCGGCTTGACGAAGTCGCGCGCCAGGGTCAGGCCGAGCGGCCAGGCACGGGGGCGGTCCTCGACGCGGATTTCGCCGAGCTTCAGGCCGAAGCGGCGCTCCAGTTCGGCCTCGAAGACCATCTCGTCGCCGTCGACCAGACGGTCGGCGTCGGCGGTGCGCTCTGTCCACACGATCGACGAGCGGTTGCCGCCCTTCTCGTCGGGCTTCAGCGGCAGGATGGCGAACGGCCCGGCGGGCAGGAAGTGCTCCTCGGCGCGGCCGCCGTGCGGGCGTTCGTGGGCGACGGTGCAGACGATGCCCGACTGGCCGTAGTCCCAGTGCACGGTCTTGATGCCGGCCATGTCGCGCAGCCGCGACCTGACCCCGTCGGCGGCGACGAGCAGGCGGGCGTCGACGGTCACGCCGTCGGCGAGATGCACGGAAACGTGCTGCGGACCGGCCTCGAAAGCCGCCACCGCCACGCCCTCGATGATGTCGATGCCGAGCTCCCCGGCGCGGTGGCGCAGCGCGCCGTTGAGCGCGCGGTTGGCCACCATGTGCGCGAACGGTTCGCCGGGCGCGATCTCGCCGCCGAAGGTGAGGAACACCGGGCGCACCGGATCGCCGGTGCGCGAATCCGTGACGATCATCTCGGTGATCGCCTGGGCGTCGGGCGCGATCTCCGCCCAGGCGCCGAGCCGGTCGAGCATGCGACAGGCGGCGGCGGCGATCGCCGAGCAGCGCCCGTCCTTCTGCCAGACGCCGGCGGGTGCGGCGTCGACGATGGCGACGGAGAGCGCCGGCCGCGCCTGGCGCATGGCGACGGCGGCGGCCAGGCCGACATAGCCGGCGCCGGCGATCAGTACGTCGATCTTCGCACCCTGTCCCGAAGAAGCCTGCCAGTCCATCACCATTGCCTCGACCCGCCTTGACACCGCACGGCTGCGGGCTGAAACCGGCCCGGTATGTATCCGGGAACGCGATCGATGTCAGCCGCTATGCAGGAACTCCTCGCCATTCTCGATCTCGAGGAGATCGAGCACAACCTGTATCGCGGTCGCAGCCCCAAAACCACCTGGCAGCGGGTGTTCGGCGGCCAGACCATCGCCCAGGCGCTCGTTGCCGCGCAGCGGACTGTTCCCGCGGATCGTCATGTACACTCGCTCCATGGCTATTTCATGCGCATCGGCGACACGTCCGTGCCGATCGTCTACGAGGTCGACCGGATCCGCGACGGCGGCTCGTTCAACACGCGCCGCGTCGTTGCCGTCCAGCACGGCGAGGCCATCTTTTCGCTCGAGGCGTCCTTCCAGGTCGACGAGCCGGGGCTGGAGCACCAGTTTCCGGCGCCGCTCGACATGCCCGATCCCGAGTCGCTCGCCTCGCAGCGCGAACTGCTCGAACGGGCCGAGCATGTGCCCGAGGCGGTGCGCCGCTACTGGGCACGCGAGCGGCCGCTCGACATCCGCCCGGTTAGCCTCGAGCACTATATCAGCCGGGAGAAACTGCCGCCGCGGCAGAACATCTGGATGCGCACGACCGGGCCGGTGCCCGCCGACCGCGCGTTGCAGACGGCGGTGCTCGCCTATCTTTCCGACATGACGCTGCTCGACACTTCGACCTTCGCCCACGGCCGCGCCATCTTCGATCCCGACCTGCAGGTCGCCAGCATCGACCATGCCATGTGGTTCCACAGGCCGAATGCCCTCGACGGCTGGCTGCTCTATGCGCAGGACAGCCCGTCCTCCTCCGGCGCGAGAGGGTTCACGCGCGGCATGATCTATACTGCCGACGGAACCCTGATCGCTTCGGTGGCACAGGAAGGCCTGGTCCGCGTGCGGACCAAGACCAAGGATTAGGCATTTTTCCTTTTTTGCACAAATTTTGTGCAGTCGTCTTGCTTAACGTGCGAAGCACGGTCCGGTGCTAGCACCGACTTTCATTGAATAACAGGAGGTTAACAGACGTTTCGTGCAACTGGCACGGAGCTTGAATTGCTATGCGCAATCTCCACCGCCTTCGGGCCGGCGGCGATGTCACGGAAATTGCGGGGACCCGCAAAGAGAAGAGGGTACAACCTTATGAAAATCGTGATGGCAATCATCAAGCCGTTCAAGCTCGACGAGGTGCGCGAAGCGCTCACCGCCGTCGGCATCCAGGGCCTGACCGTCACCGAAGTCAAAGGCTACGGGCGTCAGAAGGGACATACGGAAATCTACCGCGGCGCCGAATACGCCGTGAGCTTCCTTCCCAAGATCAAGATCGAGATCGCCGTCCCGGCGGATCTCGTCGACAAGGCCGTCGAGGCCATCTCCAGTTCGGCCAAGACCGGCCAGATTGGCGACGGCAAGATCTTCGTCTTCGGCATCGATCAGGCCGTGCGCATCCGCACCGGCGAAACCGACACCGACGCGCTCTAAGCACGGCACAGCCTTTCCAGGAGAGACATTCATGAACCTTCCGACCTCGATCAAGTCCGCCGGACGGACGCTGCTGCTCGGCGCGCTGGCGCTCGGCGCATTGGGCGCCGCCGCCGCCTTCGCCCAGGAGGCCGCACCGGCCGCTGCCGAAGCGGCTCCCGCCCCAACCATGGACAAAGGCGACACCGCCTGGATGATGATCTCGACCATCCTCGTCCTCTTCATGATCCTGCCCGGCCTCGCGCTGTTCTACGGCGGTCTTGTCCGCACCAAGAACATGCTCTCGGTCCTCATGCAGTGCACCATGATCACCGCCACGGTTATCATCGTCTGGGTGTTCTGGGGCTACTCGATGGCCTTCGGCGATGCGCCCAGTGCCTTCTGGGGCGGCCTCGGCAAGGCGTTCCTGGCCGGCGTCACTGCCGACAGCCAGGCGGCGACCTTCACCTCCGGCGTCGTCATCCCGGAATACGTCTTCATCTGCTTCCAGATGACCTTCGCCTGCATCACGCCGGCGCTGATCGTCGGCGCCTTCGCCGAGCGGATCAAGTTCCGCGCCGTGATCGCCTTCGTCGTCCTGTGGGTCACCTTCGTCTACTTCCCGATCGCCCACATGGTGTGGGATTCGGACGGCCTGCTCTACGGCTGGGGCGCGCTTGACTTCGCCGGCGGCACCGTCGTCCACATCAACGCGGGCATCGCGGCCTTGGTCGGCGCCCTCCTGGTCGGCAAGCGCGTCGGCTACGGCAAAGACAACATGGCTCCGCACTCGATGACGCTCACCATGGTCGGCGCTTCGATGCTGTGGGTCGGCTGGTTCGGCTTCAACGCCGGCTCCAACCTCGAGGCGACCGGCGGTGCCGCGCTCGCCATGATCAACACCTTCACCGCCACGGCCGGCGCGATCGTCGCCTGGGTCGTCATCGAAGGCCTGATCCGCGGTAAGGCGTCGATGCTCGGTGCCGCTTCCGGTCTCGTCGCCGGCCTCGTCGCCGTCACCCCGGCTGCGGGCTTCGTCGGTCCCGTCGGCGCCATCGTGCTCGGCGCCGTCGCCAGCGCCGTCTGCTACTTCTTCGTGGCGGTGGTGAAGCTGAAGTTCGGCTACGACGACTCGCTCGACGTGTTCGGCATCCACGGCATCGGCGGCATCATCGGCGCCGTCGGCACCGGCATCCTGAACTCGGAGTCCTTCGGCGGCATCGGCTACGGCGACCTTTCTGCCGCTGCGCAGACCTGGGTGCAGATCCAGGCCGTGCTGGTGACCATCGTGTGGTGCGGTGTCGGTTCGGCGATCCTCTACAAGGTCGTCGACCTGATCGTCGGCCTGCGCCCGAGCCCGGAAGCCGAGCGCGAAGGCCTCGACCTCACCTCGCACGGCGAAGTCGCCTATCACTCGTGACAACCGGCCGGCGGCCCTGCCGCCGGCCCGCATCCTCCCGTCGTGGCGCGCCCGCAGTGGCGGTCACACCTAAGGCCCGGCATCGTCCGGGCCTTCTTTTCTTGTTGCTCGCTTCGTTGGCGCTCCCGCCGGTAGGTCCATGGTTAATGCCGTCTTAACCTTCCGCCCGATAGAGTCCGTTCGATTCCGCCGGCTCCGTTCGGAACCGTCGGATGTCCATTCGCTCACGGGGTTTCGGGCATGCGTTCAGGGACAACTGCACAGCTAACGCTGTCGGGACGCGAGCGCGGTCTGCATGCCTTCACGCTTCGCCAGGTGCGGCGCCTCGCCGGCATCGGCCTGTTCATACTCGTCGCCTTCGCTCTCGCCAGCCTGGGAACGTGGAACGTCGCCGATCCGAGCTTCAGCCACGCGACGTCGAATCCCGTCACCAACGCCATGGGCTATCCGGGCGCCGTCTTCGCCGACCTGACCATGCAGTTCTACGGCCTTTCGGCCGTCGTCGGGCTCGTCCCGGCCGTCGTCTGGGGCATCCTCCTCGTCTCGGCGCGCGGCATCGACCGGATGCCGCGCCGGCTCGCGGCATGGCTTGCCGCCTCGATTCTGGCCGCCGGCGTGGCCGGCTGCCTCGCGCCGCCGCCGACCTGGCCCTTGCCCACCGGTCTCGGCGGCGTCCTCGGGGATCTGGCGCTGCGCCTGCCGGCCCTGTTCATCGGCGCCTATCCGTCCGGCATAGCGTCGATCGTCGTCGGGGTCCTCTTCGCTGTTCCCGGCCTCTGGCTGTTCGCCTTCGGTGCCGGATTGACCCGCCGCCGCGAACAGAGCGGTCCCGGCGCTGATGATGACGCGCGCGACGCCGGGCAGGAGGACGAGGATGACGACGACGAGGGCATGCTGGCGCTCGGCGCGCTGGCGCACTGGTGGCTCTCCGCGCAGGCCTTCGTCCGCCGCAATTTTACCCGCCGCGCCGCCGACCTGCCCACGGCGCGCCGGACGCCCGAGCATGACGAGTTCGCGCCCGACATGCCTTCGGAGAGGCGTAGCCTCGCCGGCGCTCGCGGGCGGATCGAACCCGAATTCGACGCGGCCGGAGCGGGTGCGGCGCACGACTACGACGCAGCACCTTTCGACGACGACGATTCGCTCGATGGCGTGACGGCACCGGTACCCTTTACCCAGGCTACGGCCCAGCGCCCGGCTGCGCCCCACCCTGCCGGAAGCGCACGCGTCGCCACGCCGGCGCCGCGCCCTGTCCAGGGTGCGCGCGTCCAGCGCGAGGCGCAGGCTTCGTTGATCGGCTCGGGCGCCTTCGAGATGCCGACCCTGCACTTCCTCGCCGAACCGAAGAACGTCGTTCGCGACGCTAGCCTGTCGAAGGACGCGCTCGAGCAGAATGCCCGGCTGCTCGAAGGCGTGCTCGAGGACTTCGGCGTCAAGGGCGAGATCATCCACGTCCGTCCCGGCCCTGTCGTCACGCTGTATGAGCTCGAGCCCGCACCAGGCATCAAGTCGTCGCGCGTCATCGGGCTGGCCGACGACATCGCGCGCTCGATGAGCGCGATCGCCTGCCGCGTCGCCGTCGTGCCGGGCCGCAACGCCATCGGTATCGAGCTTCCCAACGCCAAGCGCGAGACCGTCTACCTGCGCGAGATCCTGGCGTCGCGGGATTTCGAACAGACCAAGGCGCGCCTGGCGTTGGCGCTCGGCAAGACCATCAACGGCGAGGCCGTCATCGTCGACATCGCCAAGATGCCGCACGTGCTGGTGGCCGGCACCACCGGCTCCGGCAAGTCGGTCGCCATCAACACCATGATCCTGTCGCTGCTCTACCGGATGACGCCGAAGGAGTGCCGGCTGATCATGATCGACCCGAAGATGCTGGAACTGTCCGTCTATGACGGCATTCCGCACCTGCTGACGCCGGTGGTCACCGATCCGAAGAAGGCGGTCGTGGCGCTCAAGTGGACGGTCCGCGAGATGGAGGACCGCTACCGCAAGATGTCCAAGGTCGGCGTGCGCAATATCGACGGCTTCAATGCACGCGTAGCCGCCGCCCAGCAGAAAGGCGAGTCGATTACCCGCACCGTGCAGACCGGCTTCGACCGCGAGACCGGCGAGGCGATCTACGAGACCGAATCGCTCGACCTCGAGGCGATGCCCTACATCGTCGTCATCATCGACGAAATGGCCGACCTGATGATGGTCGCCGGCAAGGACATCGAGGGCGCCGTCCAGAGGCTGGCGCAGATGGCCCGCGCGGCCGGCATCCACGTCATCATGGCCACCCAGCGCCCCTCGGTCGACGTCATCACAGGCACGATCAAGGCCAACTTCCCGACCCGCATCTCGTTCCAGGTGACGTCGAAAATCGACAGCCGCACCATCCTCGGCGAGCAGGGCGCCGAGCAGCTCCTCGGCATGGGCGACATGCTCTATATGGCTGGCGGCGGCCGAATCCAGCGCGTCCACGGCCCCTTCGTCTCCGACGACGAGGTTGAAAAGGTGGTCGCGCACCTCAAGCTGCAGGGTGCGCCCGAATACCTCGACGCCATCACCGAGGACGACGAGGACGATGACGACGATGCGCCGGCGAAATCCTCGGGCTCGGGCGGTGGCGGCAACTTCGACGATTCGGAGGATCCCTACGACCAGGCGGTCGCCGTGGTGCTGCGCGACGGCAAGGCGTCGACCAGCTACATCCAGCGCCGGCTCGGCATTGGCTACAACCGCGCCGCCTCGATCATCGAGAAGATGGAGAAGGATGGGATCGTCGGCCCGGCCAACCATGCCGGCAAGCGCGAGATCCTCGTGCCGACCGAGGAGGACAAGTTCTGAGGTCGCGGCGGCCGGACAAGGGAACCTCTTGAACCGGCCAAACTTAAGCCCAACTGACGCGGTACCGACCGGCGGAAACAGACAGGCTGCGCGCCGGACGCGAAGCGCGCGAAAGCAACCGAAGGCACGACGATGACTCGACTGATCCACCCCACCCGCCGCCGGTTCGTCGGCATGACGCTTGCTGCAATGGGTGCCGTTGTTACCGGCGGACTCGTTCCCGGCCTCGCACCCGTCGCCGAGGCGCAGGCCTCCGCCGATGCGGCCCAGCGCATCGCCGACCATTTCTCCAGCGTGCGCACCATGGCCGGCGAGTTTGTTCAGTTCGGCCCCAAGGGCGAGCAGACCGGCGGCAAGTTCTTCATCGAGCGGCCCGGCAAGATCCGCTTCAACTACGAGGCGCCGGCCGCCTTCCGCGTCATCTCCGACGGCAAGTCGGTCGTGCTCAACAATCAGAAGCTCAAGACCTGGGACCTCTATCCCCTGTCGAAGACACCGCTGAAGCTTCTCCTCGACGAGCGTATCGACCTCGGTGGCGGCAAGGTCACCGGCGTCAAGCAGGAAGATGACCTGACCACGATCCAGCTCGCCGACAAGTCGGTGTTCGGCAACGCCCGGCTGACGATGATGTTCGATCCCAAGACATACGAACTTCGTCAGTGGACGATCACCGACGCCCAGGGCAAGGACACGACGGTGATGATCTTCAACGTGCAGCAGGGCGTGAAGATTCCGGCCGACATGTTCAAGATCGACTACGCCAAGGTCGCCGCCAGCACCGAGATGAAGAACAACCGCTGATCGGGCGTCGCCCGCGGCCACTTTGCGGAAGCAGGCTCGGACCGCTTGCCTTCGTCGACGACGGCTGGCAGTTTGCCGGCCGTTTCGCGGACCTTCCCTGAATGCCCTTCACCGTCGCTACCTGGAACATCAATTCGGTTCGCCTGCGCCTGCCGATCGTCGAGCGCTTCCTCGCCGAGTACGCACCCGACGTGCTCTGCCTGCAGGAAACGAAATGCCCCGACGACCTCTTTCCGCATGAGGCGTTCGCCGCGCTCGGCTACGGCCACGTCGCCGTCAACGGGCAGAAGGGCTATCACGGCGTCGCCACGGTTGCCCGCCGCCCGCTGGCGATCGTCGAGAAGCGCCGGTTCTGCGGCATCGCCGACAGCCGCCACCTCGCCACCAGCCTGGAGGCCGGCGGACGCCCGCTCGTCCTGCACAACTTTTACCTACCCGCTGGCGGCGACGAACCCGACCCGGAGGTCAACCCGAAGTTCCGCCACAAGCTCGACTTCGTCGAGGAGATGCGCGGCGTCCCCGCCGACGACCCGCGCTTTTCCGGCTCGATCCTCGTCGGCGACCTCAACATCGCGCCGCTGGAGAACGACGTCTGGTCGCACAGGCAGCTCCTCAACGTCGTCAGCCACACGCCGGTCGAGACGGAGAGCTTCGAGGCGATGCGCCGTCACGCCGGCTGGGTCGACCTGATGCGCCGGAAGATCCCGCCGGAGGAGAAGATCTACACCTGGTGGAGCTACCGCGCCCAGGACTGGGCGCAGTCCGACCGCGGCCGCCGTCTCGACCACGTCTGGTCCTCGGCAAACATCGGCACGGACCTCGCCGGCATCGAGATCGTCCGTGCGGCGCGCGGCTGGGAGCGACCCTCCGACCACGTGCCGGTCATCGCCCGATTCGCCTGGGAGTGAACCGCCGGGCGCTTCCGGCCGGGCATCGATCAGCCGGCGAAGCGTGGCGCCTGTCGCTCGATCTCGGCGATCATGCGCTGCAGTTCCTCGGCGATGCGGTCGTGCAGCAGCACGGCGAGGTCGGGGAATTCCTCGAGGATCTTGCGGAACTGCTTGCGCCCGAGCCTGATCAGCGCCGTGTCGGCGGCGGTCGTGGCGTCGGTCATGCGGTTCGAATCGGCGATCAGGGCCAGTTCGCCGAGGATGGTGCCGGGGCCGACGCGGCGCACCGGCACGCGCCGTCCGTCGCGCTCCTGGGAGAGGTCGACGGCGCCGTCGACGATGACGAAGGCGCAGTCCGCTTCGTCGCCCTCGCGATAGAGCACGCGGCGCTCGGGAAGTCTCATCGCTTCGCCGCCGAAGGCCAGCAGGCGCAACTGCTCCTGCGTGAACCCGTCAAACAGCCGAACGCCCGACAGGATGCGGACGTCTTCCTCCAGCGCCATTCGGTCCCCACATGGCGGCGGTCCCTGTCGGCCCGCGCGGGACCGCGCGTCGCCTGCGGGTCAGGGAACCAGCTTGTAACCCCCGCTTTCTGTCACAAGTATTTCCGCATTGGAAGGATCGCGCTCGATCTTCTGGCGCAGGCGATAGACATGGGTTTCGAGCGTGTGCGTCGTCACGCCGGAGTTGTAGCCCCAGACTTCCTCGAGCAGCACGTCGCGCGTCACCACCCGCTGCTCGGCCCTGAAGAGGTACTTGATGATCGAGGCTTCCTTCTCGGTCAGCCGGATCTTGCTGCCGCGCTGGTCGATCAGCAGCTTCTGGCTCGGTTTGAACGTATAGGGCCCGACCGTGAAGGTGGCGTCCTCGCTCTGCTCGTGCTGCCTCAGTTGCGCGCGGATACGCGCAAGCAGCACGGCGAAGCGGAACGGCTTGGTCACGTAGTCGTTGGCACCGGCCTCGAGCCCCAGGATCGTGTCGGAATCGGTGTCGTGTCCGGTGAGCATGATGATGGGCGCCTTGTAGCCGCCCTTGCGCAGGATCTTCACCGCTTCGCGGCCGTCCATGTCGGGAAGGCCGACATCCATGATCAGGAGGTCGACCATGCCGCCGCGCGCCGCGGCCATTCCCTTGGCGGCATTCGTCTCATGGAGCACGTCGAACTCCTCGTAGAGCGACATCTGCTCGACCAGCGTGGCGCGCAGATCCTCGTCATCGTCGACGATCAGGATGGTCCGTGTGCTCATGTCTCAATCCATTGTCTCGAAATGGCTTTCAGTTGACCGCGCGGCTGTTTATGCGGATCGTCCCGGACACGTAAGCCGATCACGATGATTTGTTCGATGCAAAGATCACATGTCAAACATAGGCGGCCGAATGCGGCGGGGAAGTGGCAGAAGCCACGTCGACTCGTCCTCGCCGTGCGCGCCCGTCCGGGCGTGCCGACACAAGGGCTGATGAACGTCGCCGGCACCGTCTTTCGCTGCGCGCTCGGCCGCGGCGGTATCACTGCGGCCAAGCGCGAAGGCGACGGCGGTACGCCGCTGGCGCGCATGGCGCTTCTCGGCGGCTATCTGCGCGGCCGCACGTTCCCGCGGGCCTCGAGCTTGCCGCTCTTGCCAATTGGGCCGAGCCTCGGCTGGTGCGAGGTGCCCGGCGATCGCAACTACAATCGCCCCGTGCGCCTGCCCTATGCTGTGAGCCACGAGCGCATGCTGCGCGAGGACGGCCTCTACGACGCCTGCATCGTGCTCGACTGGAACATCCGCCCGCGGCGGCGCGGCCGCGGTAGCGCCATCTTCTTCCACCGCGCCCGGCCGGACTACACGCCGACGCAAGGCTGTGTCGCCGTCTCGCGAGGCACCATGGCGCGCCTGCTGCCGCTGCTGTCGCGCCACACGGAGCTGCGGGTTCTGCGCTAGGCGTCGTTTGCAGGGGCAATGGCCCTGGAAACCACGTCCGGGCCGGCGCCCCGCACCGGGTCGCGGTGTGGGGATTGACTTATCCATATCCCGCAGGTTATGAGACAATCTATAGCCAACTGGTTATGGAATCTCATGCAGCCGTCGCACGACATTCTCTTCACCACGCTCGCCGATCCGACCCGCCGCGCCATCTTCGAGCGGCTCTGCCGCGACGGTGCCCTGACCGTCGGCGCCCTGACTGCCGGCGCCGGCGTCTCGCAGCCGGCCGTCTCCAAACACCTCGGCGTGCTCAAGCGCGCCGGGTTGGTACGCGACCGCCACGAGGGGCGGCTGACGCACTACAGCGCGGAACCCGGCGCGCTCACGCCGCTGGTCGACTGGACGAAGCGGATGTCGGGCTTCTGGGAAGGCCGGTTCGACGAACTCGAGCAACTGCTCGCGAGGATGGACCAGTGAACGGCGCCTCGGCCGAAGCGCTCTCGGTCGTCGTCGAGCGCACGATCCCGCATCCTCCGGAGAAGATCTGGCGCGCGCTGACCGAGCCGCACCTGATCGAGGCGTGGCTCATGCGCAACGACTTCCGCCCCCTCGAGGGCCATCGCTTCAGCCTGGAGGCAGATTGGGGCGGTGTCGATTGCCGGGTCGTCGACGTCGAGCCGAACCGGACGCTGACCTATACGTGGCAGACCAAGGATCTCGAGAGCGTCGTCACATGGACCCTGGTCCCGAACGGCGCGGGAACGCTGCTGCGCATGGAGCAGTCGGGCTTCCGGGCGGACCAGCAGCCCTACTATCGCGGCGCGACCGTCGGGTGGAAGAGGTTCCTTGCCGCGATGGAAGAGGTTCTGGCCCGGCTCGGGTGATGCCGTGGCGCGGACGCCCCAGCGGCTGCGCCCGCCGTCCGCAGCGGAGCGACTCCGACGGCAGTTGATCGTGTCGACGTATCACCGGAAGCCCGAAAGGGGAGATGGACGTGCAGAGCCTGGAAAGAGACGATCTACCTGCCTCGCGGCTGATCGACGCGCGGATTGCGGAACTGGGCGGCTGGCGCGGCGTGACGCTCGCCCGCCTGCGCGCCCTGATCAGGCAGGCCGATCCCGCCATCGTCGAGGAATGGAAGTGGCGCGGGGTCCCGGTCTGGTCGCGCGGCGGCATCGTCTGCACCGGCGAGGCCTACAAGGAGGTCGTCAAGACGACCTTCGCCAGGGGAGCCGAACTCGACGACCCGTCGGGCCTGTTCAATGCCAGCCTCGAAGGCAATACCCGGCGCGCCATCGATTTCCGCGAGGGGGCTGCAATCGACGCCGGCGCGTTCAAGGCGCTCGTCCGCGCCGCGGTGGCGCACAACCTGTCCCGCAAGACCCGCTGACCGGCCGGAGCCGGGTCCGAGCCGGGCCCGAAGGCGACCGGCCCTCTCATCGAAAGGAGTTTCCGTTGAACTGGAACCAGGTGATCCGCCAGATTCACCGCTGGCTGTCGATCGTCTTCACATTGACGGTCGCCGCCAACTTCGCCGCCATGGCGGCGGGAGAGCCGCCCGCCTGGATCGTCTATTCGCCGCTCCTACCGCTCTTCCTGCTCATGTTCACAGGCCTCTACATGTTCGCCCTTCCCTACCTCACGCGCCGCCGCGCCCGCCGACCGGCGGCGGGATGAACGGGCGAGGGGGCGCCGCCGCTCCTCGCAGGTCTTGAGAACGGCAGGTCGCCTGGGCGCCCTACCAGCCGAGCGCCAGGCCGTCCTTGCGGGGGTCGGAGCCGGCGATCAGGAATCCGCTCTGGCGGTCGATGACGATCGCCTGGCCGCCGCCGTGCGGACGTTCCGCGTCGCGGACCGCATGGCCTTTGGCGACCAGCGTTGCGCGCACCCCTTCGCCGATGCCGGCCTCCGCCTCGAGCACGCCGTCCTCGCCCCAGAACAGGCGCGGATGGTCGATCGCCGCCTGCGGATCCATGCCGTGGTCGAGCATGTTCGACAGGACGTGCGCGTGCCCCATCGGCTGGTAGTCGCCGCCCATCACGCCAAAGGCGATCGCCGCCTTGCCGTCGCGGGTCGTCATTGCCGGGATGATGGTGTGCATCGGCCGCTTATGCGGACCGAGTTCGTTGGGATGGCCCGGTCGCAGCGAGAAGCAGGCGCCGCGGTTCTGCAGCGCGATCGCCGAGTTCGGCGTGACCACACCCGAGCCGAAACTGTCGTAGACCGAGTTGATGAACGAGACGGCGCGGCGCTCGCGGTCGACGACGGTCAGGTAGATCGTATCGGCGTGGGGCATGTCCGGCAGCCGTACGTCGGGATTGCGCCGCGCTGCGTCGAACCCGGCCGCCAGCCGCTCGGTGAAGCCCGGCGACAGCAGCTCGCCGGGTGTTGCCGTCATCGCCGCCGGATCGGCGACGAGATGGTCGCGCACGGAGAAGGCGAGGCGGCCGGCCTCGATTTCGAGGTGCCACCGTTCGGCGCTGTCGGGCGCAAGTTTCGCCGCCCCCAGCCGGTCGAGCAGGTTGAGGAGGATCAGCGCCGTGATGCCCTGGCCGTTCGGCGGGATTTCCAGCACGTCGTGGCCGCGATAGGCCACCGAAATCGGCTCGACCCAGTCGGCCGTGACCGCGGCGAGGTCGTCTTCGCCTAAGAAGCCGCCGAGAGCCCTCACCGTCGCCGCCATCTCCGCCGCGATGGCGCCCTCGTAGAAGGCTTTCGCGCCGCCGTCGGCAATGGCGCGCAACGTCCCCGCGAGCCCCGGGGCGCGGAAGCGCGAGCCATGGCGCGGCGCTTCGCCGCCGACAAGGAAATGTTCTCGACCGCCTTCGTCCGCCGCCAGGCGCGGCGCCACCCGCGCCCAGTCGCTGGCCACGCGGGCGTGGACGGCGAACCCCTCCTCCGCGTAGCGGATCGCGTCGGCAAGCAGCCGGTCGAAGCCGAGGCTGCCGAACCGATCATGCAGCGTCTCCCAGGCCTTGATCGCGCCGGGCACTGTGATCGACAGCGGGCCGAATTCCGGCACGGCCGTATGGCCCAGCGCACGGTAGCGCGCGGCGTCCGCTTCGCGCGGAGCCCGCCCCGAGCCGTTGAGGCCGTGGATGGATCCGTCAGGCTCGGCGACGATGGCGAAACAGTCGCCGCCGATCCCGGTCATGTGCGGCTCGACCACCACCAGCGTCGCCGACGCCGCGATGGCCGCGTCGATGGCATTGCCGCCCTCCCTGAGCACTGCAAGCGCGGTCGCCGTCGCCAGCGGATGGGACGTGGCGGCCATGCCGTTCTCGGCAATGACGGGGGAACGGCCGGGGCGGTCGAATTGTCTCAAGATCTCACCTGTTGCGTTGCGCGATGCCCAAGTAGCCAAGGCGGCGGTCCGCTTGGTACCAATTGCCGCCATTGTCGGGTAGAGGCAGGATCGCCGGAAAAAGGGAGGCCAAGCCGTGACACGACTGACGCTCGCCAACTCCAATCGTATCATCGAGGCCGCCTTCGCCAGGGCCGGCGAACTCGAGCTCAAGCCGCTCGGCGTCGCCGTACTCGATGCCGGCGGCCATCTGCTCGCCTTCCAGCGCCAGGACGGTGCCTCCTTCATGCGCCACGAGATCGCGGCCGGAAAGGCATTCGGCGCGCTTGCCACCGGTATGGGCTCTCGCGCGCTGGGCAAGGTTGCGATGGACAGGCAGCACTTCTTTGCCGGACTGTCGGGCGTTTCCGGCGGCCGCATCGTTCCGGTGCCGGGCGGAGTTCTCATCCGCGATGCTGGCGGCGAGATCCTCGGCGCAGTCGGCGTTTCCGGCGACACGTCGGATCAGGATGAGGCCTGCGCGGTCGCTGGCATCGAGGCGGCTGGCTTCGGCGCCGACGGCGGCTGAGGATCCTACCGCCCGAAGGTCACGTCGCGGCCGGCCGAGCGCAGCGAGACCGAGAATCCGGCAAGCACGTCGAACAGCGCGATCACCATCAGGGTGAAGAACACCGAATGCGCAGCGCCCTGGACGAGCAGGAACTCGACCAGGAAGGCGACGAAGACGAACGTCGACAGGAGGTGGTCGACCACCGACGCATTCGAGGTGCGCGTCGACTTGATCATCTCGATGAAGAGCAGAACCAGCGCCACGACGATCAGCAGGTCGCCGAGCGTCATTGTCCAGACGCCCCCCGACATCATCGAAACCGAGACGATCTCGCTGGCCCACGGGTCGCCGGTGCCGGCGCCGAAGAGGCCGGTCAGCCCGAGATTGTAGAGAATGAAGGGGATGATCAGCAGGGGAACGAGGCCCAGCATCGACGTGCTCCGCATTTGTGCGCCGCCTCTTGTAGAGAGCGGACCGAAGCGTCCGTCAAGAGCCGTCCCGACGTACCGGCCGCCCAAAACGGAAAGGCCGGCTTTCGGCCGGCCTTGCTGCATGCGATGGACGATGAGGCGATCAGCCTTCCTTCGGCGTCAGCACCTGGCGACCGCGATACATGCCGGTCTTGAGGTCGACGTGATGCGGACGGCGCAGCTCGCCGGAGTTCTTGTCCTCGACATAGGTCGGGGCCTTCAGCGCGTCGGCGGAGCGGCGCATGCCGCGCTTCGACGGGGAGGTCTTTCTTTTCGGTACAGCCATGGAACTGCTCCACTCGGTGGTCTATGCACCCCCGTGCTCCCTCGCGAAAGGGCCGCAACATGGGGCCGTGATGGGGTGTAAGTGGCGGGCCTATACACGGGACGGCCGCGTTTGACCAGCGCCGCGCGGAAAAAATCGTCTCCGCGCCCGACAGCGTTCAGTCGAGGCAGCGCACGTAGTCGCCGGCCCCCGCGGCGCGCCTTTCGATCACCGTCGCCAGCCGGTTCATGCCCGACGACGGTTTCGCCGGATTGCGGGTCGCCGGATTGGGCAGGGTCACGGCGAGCAGTGCCGCCTGGCGACGGCTCAGGTTCTTGGCCGACTTGCCGAAATGATGCTGCGCGGCGGCCTCGATGCCGTAGATGTTCGGTCCCCATTCGGCGATGTTGAGATAGATCTCCATGATGCGCCGCTTCGGCACGACCAGGTCGAAATAGACCGCCAGCGGCAGCTCCAGCGCCTTGCGCAGGAAGGACCGGCCGCCCCACAGGAACAGGTTCTTCACCGTCTGCATGGGAATCGTCGAGGCTCCGCGCGTCGGTTCGCCCGCCAGCGCGTCCTCCAGGACGGCGTTGAGCTCGCCGAGGTCGATGCCGTGGTGGGAGCAGAACTGCCCGTCCTCCGACATCATCACCGAATGCGCCAGCACCGGCGCGATATCGTCGAGCGACACCCAGCGCCGGTCGTAGCCGGTGAAGGTGGCGAGGTCCTTCAGCATCAGCGTCGACACCGGATGGACGAAGGACGGGATGTAGGCGAGCGTCAGGACCGCCGGCACGAGGACGATCGCGACGAGAACGAGGAGCGCGCGTCTCAGCCACACGCTGACGGCCGTTTTCCTGCCACGCGCCCTGCTCGGCATGTCGAGCTCCTCGCTGTCCACCTGCACCGTCGGTTCGCTCAACCTCGTCCATCCTGCGCTCGGCACGCCGTTTCCGCTAAACGGCCGCCGACGCTCCTCGGGCATAAAGGCGACCGGCTCCTTGCGCAACGCCCGACTGTCGGCTACCGCTCCCGCGATGACCGGGAACCCAGCCATTTCCTTCGAGGAAGCCTTGGAATCCCGCGCCTTGGCGGTCGAAGCCGCGCTGGTGCGGCTGCTCGACGGCCGTCTGCGCGACGGTGAGATCGCCCGTCCGGGGCGGCTTCTCGAGGCCATGCGCCATGGCGTGCTCGCCGGGGGAAAGCGGCTCAGGCCCTTTCTCGTCATGGAGAGCGCGGCCATCTTCGACGCCGGCGGCGAGGCCGTGCTGCGCGTCGCTGCCGCGCTCGAATGCGTGCACTGCTACTCGCTCATCCATGACGACCTGCCGTCGATGGACAACGACGACGTCCGCCGCGGAAAGCCGACCGTCCACCGCGCCTTCGATGAAGCGGCGGCCATCCTTGCCGGCGACGGGCTGCTTACCTACGCCTTCGACATCCTCGCCGACGACGCCACCGGCCTGCCGGCCGCGACCAGGCTTGAGCTCGTGCTCGGCCTTGCCCGTGCCGCCGGGATTGGCGGAATGGTCGGCGGCCAGATGCTCGACCTCGACGCCGCCCGCGCCCGTCCCGGCGAGGCCGGCATCGTCACCCTCCAGGCGATGAAGACCGGCGCGCTGATCCGCTATGCCTGCGAGGCGGGTGCCGTCGCAGGGCAGGCCGATGCGGCCGACCGCGAGCGCCTCGCCGAGTTCGGATCGGCCATCGGATTGGCCTTCCAGCTCGCCGACGACCTGCTCGACGTCACCGGCGATGCCGCCCAGCTCGGCAAGGCGACCGGCAAGGACAAAGGCGCCGGCAAGGCGACACTCGTCGCCCTGCACGGCCAGGACTGGACGGAACGCCAGCTTCGCGGCCTCGTCGACCAGGCGCGCACGCTGCTCGAGCCGTTCGGTAGCAAGGCGGCACACCTCGTCGAGGCCGCGTCCTTCATCGCCGAGCGGCGACGCTAGATCGTGGCGGTGTCCAGGCAGGCGCCCGACGAGGGACCCGATGCCGTACAGAACGGTTTCTTAATGCAAATTTGAATTAATTGCGGCGCTCGAATTTGTGCATGCGTTCGGGAGCGTGGCGGTGTCCAAGTATACGTCCTTCATCCGATCCGTTCGGGTCCGCTACCTTTCCGGTCTGTTGATCATCGCCACCGCGTCAGGCGCGACCATGATCACACTCAACCGCATGAATGCCTACCAGCATGAGGTCGACGCGCTCGGCAGTTCGATCGTCGGCTTCACGCGCGATCTGCGCAACGCCGCGAGCTTCGCCGAACAGACGACCCGCACCTGGAGCGTCGCCACGCGCTCCGATCTGACAAGTGCCGCGCTCAGCCATGTCGAGCGCCTTAATGCCGGAATACTCTCGATCGAACCCGCACTCCAGCGGCTCCGCCCACGCCTCTCGAAACCGACGGTCGACGAAATCTCCTCCGCGTCGGTCAACGACGACCTGCTCTGGTCGAGTCGTGACATCGTCCGCAATCTCGGCGTGCTCGCCGCCGCCCAGGCGAAAGACGACTTCTCGCCGCGGGCCATCAAAAACCAGTTCGAACTCTTCGCGCAGCCCATGCTGGTTCGTGCCCGCACCGCGTTGGACGAGGAGCGCCGCCGGGCCGAAGCATCCGCCGGAGCCTTCGTGCTGTGGGCGAGCGTAGCGCTGATCCTTGCCTTCGGCGCCGTCGGCCTGTGGGTCTTCCGTCCGATGGAGCGCGCGATCCGCCGCGCCTTCGACGAGACCGAAGCATCCCTGGCGAAGGCCGAGGCCGCCGATCGGGCGAAGTCGGAGTTTCTCGCCAACATGAGCCACGAGATCCGCACGCCGATGAACGGCGTTCTCGGCATGGCAGAGTTGCTCGACCGTACCAACCTCGACACGCGGCAGAAGTCGTTCACCGAAGTCATTCTCAAGTCGGGCAACGCGTTGCTGACCATCATCAACGACATCCTCGACTTCTCCAAGATCAGCGCCGGCCAGATGGTCCTCGATCCGGCGCCCTTCGTTCTTGCCGAGGCGGTCGAGGATGTGGCGACCCTCGTTTCGGCGCGCGTCGCCGAGAAGAACCTCGAGTTGATCGTGCGGGTCGACCCCAATCTTCCCGCGTCCGTGACCGGCGACGTCGGCCGCTTCCGCCAGATCGTCACCAACCTTCTCGGCAATGCCGTGAAGTTCACAGAGCACGGTCACGTCCTCATCGACGTCGGCGGCGAAGTTCGCGACGGAACGGCCCATCTCGAGATCAGGGTCGCCGATACCGGGATCGGTATCCCGGCCGACAAGCTCCAGTCCGTGTTCGAGAAGTTCGCCCAGGTCGACGGCTCGTCGACGCGGCGGCACGAAGGCACTGGGCTCGGCCTTGCCATCGCCGCGAGACTCGTCGACCTGATGGGCGGACGGATCGGCGTCGAGAGCGAAGTCGGGCGCGGATCGGTATTCTGGTTCTCGGTCCCGCTCCCGGTCCATGAGGCGGAGGTACCCGCTGCGCCCGTCCCGGTCGATGTTGGAGGCGCGCGCGTACTCGTCATCGACGACAATCCGGTGAACCGCCAGATTCTGGTCGAGCAATTGCGCAGCTGGCGGTTCGATTGCGCCGCCGCCGAAAGCGGCGCTGTCGGGCTCGCAGTCCTCGATCATGCGGCACGCATCGGCGCCGGCGTCGACTGCATCATCCTCGACTATCAGATGCCCGGAATGAACGGCTCCGACGTGGCAAAGGCGGTCGCCGCGGACTCGCGCATCTCCGGCATTCCCGTGGTGATGCTGACCTCCGTCGATCAGGCCGATTTCGGCCGCCTCGCCATCGACTACGGCATCGCCGCCTGTCTCACCAAGCCGGCCCGGTCGTCGGCGCTGCTGGGCACGATCATCTCCGTCATCCAGAAGGCACAAAGCGCCGCCGGAACGGCGACGTTCGTCCGCGAGTCCGTCTCCGTGCCCGCCGCTCGCCCCACGCCGGCGCCGAGGGTGTCGTTGGCGCCGAAGCCTGTCGAGACAGCCGCGCCGACTGGCCCGGTCGATATACTGATCGCCGAGGACAATGAGGTGAACCAGCTTGTCTTCGCCCAGATCCTCGACGGCCTCGGATTCAGCTATCGCATCGCGGGGAACGGACGGACCGCAGTGGAACTTCACCGGGCGCTGCGACCGAAGCTGATCCTCATGGACGTATCGATGCCGGAAATGAACGGCTACGAGGCGACGTGTTCCATCCGCGCGGCGGAAGCGGCAGACGGCACGCGTACGCCGATCATCGGCGTCACTGCACATGCGCTCAAGGGCGACATGGAGAAGTGCATGGAGGCGGGAATGGACGACTATCTGTCGAAGCCGATTTCGCCGAACCGCCTGGGCGCCAAAATCGGGGCATGGCTGTCGGACAGGCCGCTTGCCAGGACCGCCTGACCGCTTCTTCACGTTAGCGTGTCACGCGCCCGTTTGCCGAACGGGATGATCTCGAGGGTTTCAAGCCCCCAGTCTCCTCCGTTCCAGTCACCCATCCAGCGCTCCACGGCGAGGCCTGCTCCTTCGATTGCCTGCGCGATCTCCTCCCTGTCTGGGAAGGCGATCTGCGAGTCGGCGAACAAGACGAC
Organism: Rhizobiaceae bacterium; assembly: GCA_905339215.1. Taxonomy (GTDB): domain Bacteria; phylum Pseudomonadota; class Alphaproteobacteria; order Rhizobiales; family Rhizobiaceae; genus DUSC01. Next base: position 7,026 of record CAJPFN010000008.1, on the reverse strand, counting down.
TCCATCCGGGAGGCGGTAGAGCGTCCGGTAGGTGACGATGCCTGTCGCCGGGTCGCGTTCAACGCCGTTCCACGCCGTGACAAGACCGTGGATTGGATGCTCGATTGTCCGCCGAGAACGCTCTGGCGTCCATTCGCGCCATTCCTCCCGCGCCGGATTGCGCGTGTCGAAGACGAAATGCCCGCCAGGCGCAAGATGCGCTGCGATCGTTTGGATCACCGCGCGCCGGTCGTCGGCCGTAAGGAACACCTGGAAGGCGTGCCCCGTCAGCAGGACCAGTTCGAACTGCCTGCCGAGGCGGACGCTGCGGGCGTCGCCCTCGACCCAGGTCACGGCGTCGCCGCGCAGGCGCCTCCGAGCCACGTCGAGCATCGCTCCGGCCGGATCGACGCCGAAGATCTCGGCGGCGCCGGACAGGCTCGCGGCCAGTTCGCCGGTGCCGCAGCCGAGGTCGAGTACCGAGCGGCGCCCGCGCGCGAGTTGCCGGCAATGGTCGAAGTCGGCACGGCCGGTGCTCTCGACGTCGTAGAAATCGACCAATGCGGGATCGCTGTAGAGCCGGTCCTCTTGCATCATTACCTCAGCGGTTTCGCATCACGATACAGGAACCGCCGGCCGCGCGCAGGCGCGCGCAGATCCGATCCGCCTCCTCGCGGCTGTCGGCGCCTATGCGCACGGCGTGGACGCCGCTGCGGCCGAGTGGCGAGCGTACCCGGCTGACGACCGGCTCGACGCCGCCGAGGAGAGCCGGGAAACGAGCCGCCAACCGCTGCCACTGCCTGACCGCCGCGGCGCGGCGGAAGCCTCCCGCGACCTGGATGCCCCACGGCTTGGTGGCGATGCTGGCCATGGGCACCGTCGCCGTCGCACGCATGGGCAACGTGCGGCAGGCCGCACCGAAGCTCGACTTTTCCTGAAGCGGCGCGACCGTCCCGGCATAGGCGGCGTCGGCGAAGGCGTCGACCGGCTCGCCCATTATGTCGAGCACGTAATTTTCGGTCTCAAGCGGCAGGAAGCCGCCACGCGACAGCCAGCGCGCGATGCGGTTCTCTCCGGCATTGTAGGCCGCCGCGGCGAGTCCGAGGTTGCCGAAGCCGGTCCGCAACTCGGAGAGATAGCTTGCCGAGGCCGGGATCGCCTGGTCGATGTCATACGGGTCGGCGAGGCCGCGCCGCGCCGCCGTGTCCGGCATGAACTGAGCGATGCCTTCCGCGCCGGCGGGGCTGACCGCGTTCGGGTCGAACCTGCTCTCCTTCCAGATCAGGCGGGCGAGGAACTCGCGAGGCAGGCCGTGCGCCTGCGCATGAACCTCGATCAGGTCGCAGACCCGCCCGACCGTGACGAGCTTCGGGCTCTTCGGCGGATCGGCGGTAGCCGGCGGCGACAGGATGGCCGCCGCAACGAGTGCCGCGACCGCGCATAGCGCCCTACTCCGCCGCCTCTTTTCCACCTCGCCCATAGCGTCGCTCGATGTAGTCGGCGACCATCTTCTGAAACTCTTCGGCGATGTTGGGGCCGCGCAGCGTCGCCGCCTTGCGGCCGTCGACGAAGACGGGCGCGGTCGGTGTCTCGCCCGTCCCCGGCAGCGAGATGCCGATGTCGGCATGCTTCGATTCGCCCGGCCCGTTGACGATGCAGCCCATCACCGCGACCTTCAGCTCCTCGACGCCGGGATAGCGCTCGCGCCAGGACGGCATGTTGCGGCGGATATCCTCCTGGATGGTCTGCGCCAACTCCTGGAAGACGGTCGAGGTAGTCCGCCCGCAGCCGGGGCAGGCTGCGACGATCGGCACGAACTGGCGGAAGCCCATGGTCTGCAGCAATTCCTGCGCCACCTGGACCTCGCGCGTCCGGTCGCCGTTCGGCTCCGGCGTGAGCGAGATGCGGATGGTGTCGCCGATACCCTGTTGGAGCAGGATCGCCATCGCGGCGGAAGAGGCGACGATGCCTTTCGTGCCCATGCCCGCCTCGGTCAGGCCGAGATGCAGCGCATGGTCGGAGCGTCTGGCGAGCTCCGTGTAGACGGCGATCAGGTCCTGGACCTGGCTGACCTTCGCCGACAGGATGATCTTGTCGCGCGGCAGGCCGATTTCCTCGGCAGCAGACGCCGAGAGCAGCGCCGACTGGACGATCGCCTCGCGCGTCACCTGCTGCGCCGTCAGCTGCGAACCGCTCTCCTGGTTCTCGTCCATCAGCCGGGTCAGCAGGTCCTGGTCGAGCGAGCCCCAGTTGACGCCGATGCGCACCGGCTTGTCGTATCGTATCGCCATCTCGACGATCGCCGCGAACTGGCGGTCCTTCTTGTCCTTGAAGCCGACATTGCCGGGATTGATGCGATATTTCGCCAGCGCCTCGGCGCAGTCCGGATGCTCGGCGAGCAGCTTATGGCCGATGTAGTGGAAGTCGCCGACCAGCGGCACGTTGATGCCGAGCCGGTCGAGGCGCTCGCGGATGCCGGGAACCGCAGCCGCGCTTTCGTCGCGGTCGACCGTTATGCGCACGATCTCCGACCCTGCCCGATGCAGCGCCGCCACCTGCGCGACCGTCTGGTCGACGTCTGCCGTATCGGTATTGGTCATCGACTGCACGACGACGGGCGCTCCGCCGCCGACTGTCACGCCGCCGACGTCGACGCCGACAGACGCGCGGCGCGGGAAGGGAGATGAGAAGTAACCGGTCATGCCGGCCTCGCGACAGAGATGGATCCGAGCCTCAGGTGGAGGAGCGACGGGTCCGTGTCAATACGCCGCGCGCGGGCCGGGAAAGACGTGAGGCCCGCGTCCGACGCGCCTCGCCTGCTGCGAGGAACGTGCCGGCCGCGGGCCTTAGCGCAGTGGAACGACGGCAGCGCGTCCCGGATCAGGCGGCGCGGTCACGCTGGTCTGCGAGATACCCTTTCTCGCGGAGCCATTTGGCGATGACCATCTCGACGAGAGAGGAGACCGAACGGTGATCGTCCTTGGCGGCCTTCACCAACGCTTCCTTGATGTCGCGCTCGATACGGAAGCCGAGGGGGTGGGTTTTGGACATTGTGATTTTCCTTCGCATTCGGAGGAGCTTCTGCCGGCCGCCGCTGCGGCTCTCCGGCGCGGCTCCCCATTTCCTGTGGTGCCTGGCCAGTCCTGGCGGACATGGTTGCAGGTCGGATCGGGAGCGGTCAGGAAGGAAGGGGCGGAGCGCGCGAGCTGAAGCCGTGGCCCGGCCGGCGTTCAACGACGCGATCGGCACAGGCGCCGCGCGCCCTGTCGAATGGAAAGCCGATGACGCCATCCGACGGTCGAGCGGCGACGGCGTCGCCTTCGCGCTCGGTGGGGAGCAGGTCGGGGTGGAGTGCGGAAGGCGCCGCGACTTCCATCGACGCCGTCGCGGTAGCGCCCCGGCACGGCGCGACCGGCATCCCAGCGAGGGCGAAATGCCCGTGGATCCAGCGCTCTCCCGCATGCGCTTGCGCCGAAACGGACCGGACGTCGGCAAATCCAGTGAGGACGAGAAGGCAGAACAGCAGGTGGCGAACAGCGGCCATGTGCTGCCTCGCCCCCTTTTGTTCAGGCCTTGCTTCCATGTGCGGCGTCGCTACCGTTTGTCGAACATCTGCTATCGGTCCTCTGACAGTTCAATCCCGCAGCCGCCCTGTCAACCTCCGAAATGCGGAAACGCGGGACCGGCCGGTTCGGACGCCGCTGTCGAGACCCCGGATCCGGGATCATCCCTGCGCCGGGGCGGGGATTGGCGGCTTTTCGTCGTGGCAGTGAGCACCCGCCGCGTCGGCCGCGATCCGTGCTTCGACGGTCCGGGCGACGGCCCCCAGGTCGATCGCGCGGCCGGCCGCCTTCTCGACTGCCGCGGCGACGAGATCCGGCGCGATCCAGTCCGGCTTGTGGCCGAGGTTGCGCACCCATACCAGTTCCGCGCCCGGAATGTCCCGCGCCAGGCCGACGGAGTGGATCTCCTCGTAGACGACGGTGTCGCTGTCACCTGTCACCACCACTGTCGGAACCTTGATCTGTCCATAGCGCGGGGCTGCCGCGGACACGTGGCGGAAGAGCCCCTCGACGTCGACGGCGTTGGCGCGGAAGGTTCGCGGCCTCAGAACCAGCGGGATCGACGCTTGGTGCACGTAGTCGGCAGGGATCGGGTTGGGTGCGAACACGCATTCGCTCGCCGCACCGATCCTCAGGTTTCCGCCGGGGTTGGCGAGCGTCCCGGCGAACAGCCGGCCGATCACCGGGCGCGCGGCCAGCGAATAATACCATGAGGTTTCGCCGCCGGGCCAGGGATGTGTCGCCGCCGACAGCAGCACGAGGCCGCTGACGCGATCGGGATGGTCGAGGGCCAGCGCCACGGCGACGGCGGCGCCGAAGGAATGGCCGACGATGATCGAGTTTGACAGGCCAAGGTGTTGCATCAGCGCGGCGATCGTCGCCGCCTGGCCGGATGGCGTGTCATTGCCGGATCCGCCGCGCTCGGACCAGCCATGCCCGGGGCGATCGACGAACAGGAGCTCGGCGCGGCCCTCCAGGCGGGGCCGCAACGGGGTCATCTGGTCCTTGAGATTGGCGCTGGCGCCATGAATGAAAACGACTGGCGGCAGGTCGGGCGCGGCCGGCGCGGCGACATGGACATGATGGAGGCGCGTCCCGTTGACGCTTGCATGCGAGCCGGCCGGCGGATGGCGGCGTTCGATCAGCCGGGATGCGGCCCAGGTGAAGCCGGCGAGTCCGAGAGCCAATGCGAGTACCGCGAGCAGTGCGGCTTGGAAGGGATTCATTCGCGGGAGCGCCTGCGGCAGACCAAAAACCATGCCGCCCGCAAGGTAGCGTCTCCGCGAGCCGATTCAACCGCGTCGTTGCGCGGTCTCTGGTCGAAACGCCCGCGGCGCGCCGAAAGCGCCGCCGCGGACCACCGTGATGGAGCTGGAGCGCGATGCGCTCTAGTGGGTTGTCGGCTGGGATTTGAGCCTTTCAATCTGGTCCTTGAGCGCCAGCTTGCGACGCTTCAGCCTCGCGATCTCGAGATCGTCGGTCGAGGGATGGGCAAGGGCTTCGTCGATCTCGCGATCGATGTCGCCGTGCTTGCGCTGAAGCTCTTCAAGATGGGATGCAAGAGACATGATTGGTTCTCCCGTTCATGGTTTCCTCGATGCGCCATCATGCGGCGGATTTCCCGCCAGAGCCGCCAGCATGACGGTACTATGACAATATGGCATCGAGGGCGGACAATGTCGAACCCGCGGTAGTAGGATTTCCCGGGGAAGCAAAATGTGATATGGAGCGCCTCGTCGGAGTCGGAGGATTCCGGTCCCGCCGAAATGGCGCCGCGATGCGCCGCAGTCCCAGCAGACGGTTGAAATGTCGGAACAGGAACAGGCCGAGATTCGTCTCGAGTTTGCACGTCTAAAGCAGGACCACGCCGATTTCGACGCCGCGGTCAACGCGATGATCGCCACCGGCTGCGATCCCTTGCAGATTCAGCGCATGAAGAAGAAGAAGCTGGCGGTGAAGGACCGGCTCTCCCTCCTTGAGGACCGCATCATCCCCGACATCATCGCCTGAACGGGCGTGCTGCAGCGCCGCCTTGCGGCACCGGCGGAATTCCGCTAAGCGCCGGCTTCCGGAGCAGGCTCGTTCCGGCAGCGGGGCGATACGATGGCAGGACGCGCCGACGTCGCGATCATCATGGGCAGCCAGTCCGACTGGGCGACGATGCGCCATGCCGCGCAGACGCTCGATGCGCTGGTCGTCTCCTACGAGACGCGGATCGTCTCGGCCCACCGCACGCCCGAACGCCTCTACTCGTTTGCTCGCGGCGCCCGTGACGCCGGCTTCAAGGTGATCCTCGCCGGTGCCGGCGGCGCCGCCCATCTGCCCGGAATGACCGCGGCGCTCACGCCGCTGCCGGTGTTCGGCGTCCCGGTCGAATCGAAGGCGCTGTCGGGCAGGGATTCGCTGCTGTCGATTGTGCAGATGCCGGCCGGCGTTCCGGTGGGCACGCTCGCCATCGGCAAGGCCGGTGCCGTCAACGCGGCACTGCTTGCCGCCGCCGTGCTCGCCATCGGAGACCGGGCGCTCGCCGACCGGCTCGACGCATGGCGCGAGGCGCAGACGGCGAGCGTCGCCGAACGGCCCGTGGACGAGGCATGAGCGCGCCGCTCGCGCCGGGATCGACGATCGGCATCCTCGGCGGCGGCCAGCTCGGCCGCATGCTGGCGATGGCTGCGGCCCGGCTCGGCTATCGCACCATCGTGCTCGAACCGCAGGCCGACTGCCCGGCTGCGCAGGTGGCGAACGGCCAGATCATCGCGTCCTACGACGACCCGGACGCGCTCGCCCGGCTCGCCCGCCTCTGCGCCGTCGTCACCTACGAATTCGAGAACGTACCGGAGGCCGCGGCCGGGGCGCTTGCTGCACAGGCGCACGTCTGCCCGCCGCCGGCAGCCCTTGGCGTCGCCCAGGACCGCCTCGTCGAGAAGGCCTTCCTCAACGGGCTGGGCATCGCCACGGCGCAATATGTCGCGGTCGATTGCGACGCCGATCTCGCCGCCGGACTAGCCACCTTCGGCGGCTCCGGGGTGCTGAAGACGCGGCGCATGGGCTATGACGGCAAGGGCCAGCGCCTTTTCCGCGACGCCGCGCCGCAGGCGACCGCGGGCGCTCACGCTGCGCTCGGCGGCGTGCCGCTCATCCTCGAGAGCCTCGTGCCTTTCGTCCGCGAGATCTCGGTGGTCGCCGCACGCGGCCGCGACGGCGCCTGCGCCGCCTTCGATCCGGCCGAGAACGTCCACCGCGACGGCATCCTGCATACGTCGACGGTCCCCGCCCTCGTCTCGCCGGAAACGGCGGCCGCGGCACGGGACGCGGCGTTCGCCATCCTCGAGGCGCTCGACTATGTCGGCGTGATCGGCGTCGAATTCTTCGTTCTCCCCGACGGCGCCGTGCTTGCCAATGAGATTGCGCCGAGGGTGCACAATTCCGGTCACTGGACGGAGGCCGCCTGCGCCGTCTCGCAGTTCGAGCAGCATGTGCGCGC
>CAJPFN010000007.1 GCA_905339215.1 Rhizobiaceae bacterium | reverse complement strand
TCGACGATGTCGAACACCTTCAGCGAGGCCGCCGCAATCGCCGGCATCAGCGTGTTGGAAAATAGGTAGGGCCGCGAGCGCTGGCGCAGCCAGTCGACGACCTCGCGCTTCGCCACCGTGTAGCCGCCCGAGGCGCCGCCGAGCGCCTTGCCGAGCGTGCCGGTGACGATGTCGACCCTGCCCTCGACGCCGCAGTGCTCGGCCGAGCCGCGGCCGTGTTTCCCGACGAATCCGACCGCGTGGCTGTCATCGACCATGACCATCGCCTCGTATTTCTCGGCGAGGTCGCAGACGCCGCCGAGATTGGCGATGATGCCGTCCATGGAGAAGACGCCGTCGGTGGCGATGAGCTTGAAGCGGCAGCCTTCCGCCTTCTTCAGCTCCTCCTCGAGCGCTTTCATGTCGTTGTTGGCGTAGCGGAAGCGCTTTGCCTTGGAGAGGCGCACGCCGTCGATGATCGAGGCGTGGTTGAGCGCGTCGGAGATGACCGCGTCCTCTTCCCCGAGCAGCGTCTCGAACAGGCCGCCATTGGCGTCGAAGCAGGAGCCGTAGAGGATCGCGTCCTCGAAGCCGAGGAAGGAGGCGATGCGCGCCTCGAGCTCCTTGTGCTCCTCCTGCGTGCCGCAGATGAAGCGCACCGAGGCCATGCCGTAGCCGTAGCGGTCGAGCGCCGCCTTCGCCGCCTCGCGGATTTCCTGATTGTCGGCGAGGCCGAGATAGTTGTTGGCGCAGAAGTTCAGCACCTTCTCGCCGCCGGCGACCTCGATCTCGGCCGACTGCACGGAGGTGATGACACGCTCGGACTTGTAGAGCCCGGCGGACTTCAGCTGGGACAGTTCGGCGGCGATGTGGGAGACGAAAGCCTGGTTCATGGTGCGCTCCGGGGGGACCCCAGCGATATCGCCTGTGAGGCCGCCGATCTAGCATAAAAGCGACGCCATGCCGGCTTGCCGCACCGGTCGCACATCGTCCGGCCGGTCGCCGAACCTCAGGCGAGAACGGCAATCAGCGCGAAGCCGATCTGGCCGATCGCGGTAAGAAGGCCGCGCGGCGTCAGGTAGGCCTCGGCCTGCGCCTCTAGCGACGTGCCGAAGGCAAGCCCGAGCCCGGTCTCCAGAAGCATCAGGACCAGCAGGGCGACGGCGGCCATGGCGAGCCGCGGCGCAAGCAGCCGCTCGACGTGGATGCGACGCAGTACCGCCCTCGCCACCAGCCAGGAGACGCCGAGCATCAGCGGCAGCTCGATCGCGACGGCCGCCGCCGCGCCGAGTGCGGGCTCGACGAGGAGCACGCGCACGGTACCGAACAGGAAGCCGACGGCGAACACGCCGAGCGCGTAGGCCAGACCGGCCTTCCAGGGGCGCGCCGACGACGGCGTCCGCCGCAATACCGGACCGCTCCTAGAAGAACGCCTGGATGCCGGTCTGGGCGCGGCCGAGGATCAGGGCATGAACGTCGTGCGCGCCCTCGTAGGTGTTCACCGTCTCCAGGTTCTGTGCGTGGCGCATGACGTGGTAGCCGATCTGGATGCCGTTGCCGCCGTGCATGTCGCGGGCCTGGCGGGCGATGTCGAGCGCCTTGCCGCAATTGTTGCGCTTGACGATCGAGATCATCTCCGGCGCCATCTTGCCCTCGTCCATCAGCCGGCCGACGCGCAACGAACCTTGCAGGCCGAGCGCGATCTCCGTCTGCATGTCGGCCAGCTTCTTCTGGTAGAGCTGCGTGGCGGCAAGAGGCTTGCCGAACTGCTTGCGGTCGAGCCCGTACTGGCGGGCGCGGAACCAGCAGTCCTCCGCCGCGCCCATCGCCCCCCACGAGATGCCATAGCGGGCGCGGTTGAGGCAGCCGAACGGGCCCTTCAGCCCCGACACGTTGGGCAGCAGCGCGTCCTCGCCCACCTCGACATTGTCGAGCACGATCTCGCCGGTGATCGACGCACGCAGGCTGAGCTTCCCTCCGATCTTCGGCGCCGACAGGCCCTTCATGCCCTTTTCCAGCACGAAGCCGCGGATCTGGTTGTCGTGAGCGGCCGACTTCGCCCAGACGACGAAGACGTCGGCGATCGGCGCGTTCGAGATCCACATCTTGGCGCCGTTGAGGCGGTAGCCGGACGCGGTCTTCTCGGCACGCGTCTTCATGCCGCCCGGATCGGAGCCAGCGTCCGGCTCGGTCAGGCCGAAGCAGCCGATCCAATCGCCCGAGGCGAGCTTGGGCAGGTACTTCTTGCGCTGCTCCTCCGAGCCGTAGGCATGGATCGGGTACATGACCAGCGACGACTGCACGCTCATCATCGAGCGGTAGCCGCTATCGACGCGCTCGACCTCGCGCGCCACCAGCCCGTAGGTGACGTAGTTGGCGCCGATGCCGCCATATTCCTCCGGAACCGTGACGCCCAGCAGACCGGCATCGCCCATCTCGCGGAAGATCGCCGGGTCCGTCGTCTCGTTGAGGTAGGCGTCCTCGACGCGCGGCGCGAGTTTGTCGGCACAGAACGCCGCCGCGGCGTCGCGGATCATGCGCTCGTCCTCGGAGAGCTGGTCGTCCAGCAGGAAAGGATCGTTCCAGACGAAGGATGCGGCGCTCCTGGGCGCCCGGTTTTCGACGTTCATTGCGTTTTCCGTTGCCGTTTTGGGGATCGGCCGCATTCTAGATCGAGTGGAGGGGCGTTCAAAGCCATTTTCTGGCCCTGGCCCAATTGCCGACACTTTGAGCGACATCCGCAAGCCACGGATAACCACGCCGGCAGATGGAACGGCGTTCGGGCGAAGTCGCGCCCCGATCTACCGATCCCGTTAAGAATTCGCGCCAATGCTCGACGTCGCATGTATCGGACTCCAGGCGACGCGATCGATGACACAAAAAGCGGTTAAGGCGACCGGATCGGGGCGGCTCCTCGTCACCATCAAGAGCGCCTACTGGATCGCCCTCCTGATCGTCGCCGCCATGACGATGGCTTCCTACATCCTGCTCCAGGAAATGATGACCGCGCAGCAGCGCGACGAGTCGCTGCACCAGCTCGCAAGCACGCAGAAGGCGCTGTCGCAGCGCGTCGTCTTCCTGGCCAATGCCGCCGCGGCCGCCGACGCCGACCGGCGTCCCGACCTGATCGATGCCCTGAAGAAGGCGACGGCCGAATTCGAGACCAACTACGACCTGCTACTGTCCCGCACCGGCGCCGATTCCACGTCCGACGCCCGGTTCGACCCGAAGGCGGTCGAGAGCGTCCTGTTCTCCAAGCCCTATCACCTCGATTACTTCACCACCGGCCTTGCCGCGAACAGCTGGCGGCTGGTTTCGGCGCTCAAGACCGAGCTCGGCCAGGACCGGGGCTACCTCGCCGGGGCGGATCGCGCGCAACTCGACATGACGGTCGCCAACGCGACGCTCGCCGGATACTCGGCACTGAGCGACCGCATCTCGGACTTCTCCAACGCGCGCCTCGCCGCCATGGCGAGCCGCCACCGCATCCTGTTCTTCGCCACGATCGGCGTGATCGTCTTCGTCGCCATGTTCATCTTCCGCCCGATGACCGACGTCATCCTGAGAAAGACGCACGAGCTGGTCGACGCGCGCAACTCGATGGCCTTCATCGCCATCCACGACGGCCTCACCGGCCTCTACAACCGCACATACCTCACCGACCATTTCGATTCGCTGATCAAGGGTGCGCATCGTCGCGGCGAGCGGCTTGCCGTCCTCCAGCTCGACCTCGACCGCTTCAAGCAGATCAACGACACGCTCGGCCACGCGGCCGGCGACTACGTCCTCGTCGTCACGGCGCAGCGCATGCGCGAATCGTGCCGGGCTTCCGACCTCAGCGTCAGGCTCGGCGGCGACGAGTTCGTCATGATCCTCCAGGGCGCCGGCACCAGCGAGGACATCAACATGGTGACCAAGCGGATTCTCGCGCGCATCAACGAGCCCATCAACTTCCAGGGGGCCACGATCCTCCCCGGAGCGAGCGCCGGCATCGCGGTCTATCCCGTCGACGCCGACAATTCGGCCGATCTGCTCGTCCACGCCGATCTCGCGCTCTACTCGGCAAAGAAGCTCGGCGGCGGCGTCCTGTCCTTCTTCTCGGAGGAACTGCGCCGCGAGCTGGAACACCGCAAGCAGCTGGAACGCGACCTGAAGATCGCCATCGCGGAGCAATCGTTCAGCATCTACTACCAGCCGCAGGTGTCGCTCAACAACGGCGCCATCGCCGGGGTCGAGGCGCTCGTGCGGTGGAAGCACCCGACGCGCGGCATGATCTCGCCCGGCGAGTTCATTCCAGTCGCGGAAAAATCGGGGATGATGGCCGAGATCGGCAGGATCATCGTCGCCAAGGCGATTACCGAGGCGGCCGAGTGGCACAAGGCCGGCGTCAACTTCGGCCGGCTCGCCATCAACGTCTCGGGTACGGAGCTGCGCGAGCCGGACTTCGACGAGTTCCTGTTTGCGATGCTCGAGCGTACCGGCCTGCCGGCGCAGAAGCTTTCGCTCGAGATCGTCGAATCGGTCATTCTCGACGACGAGAAGACGGGCATCGCCGCCAAGCTGCGCCACATCCGCGCCGCGGGCGTCCACCTCGAGCTGGACGATTTCGGCACCGGCTACGCCTCGCTCAGCCACGTCAATCCCAACGAGATCGACCGGCTGAAGATCGACCGGCGCTTCGTCCAGAACATCAACGAGAACGGCGACAACTCGAAGATCGTCAAGGCGATCACCGAACTCGCCCGCGGTCTCGGCATCTCGATCATCGCCGAAGGCGCGGAGACGGAAGCGGAGCTCGACTCGTTGCAGCGCATCGGCTGCGACCAGGTTCAGGGCTTTTCGATCGCCTTCCCGATGCCCGACCGCGAGGCACGCGAATGGCTCGCCTCGCGGACGCCGAAGCGGCCGGTGCTGACCGTTCTCAAGGGCGACCGGGCGTAGGTCCTCTCTGCAGTCGCTTCACGACAGGTGGCCGGTCCACCACGCGGATTCGCTGGTGAAGCGGATCAGCAGCGAGCCGAATCCGGCGCCCAGCGCGCACCAGAACAGGACCGTGGCGAACGTCGCCCGCGACGGATTGGCGCCCAGATGTTCGGAAAGCCTGAAGCGCAACGCGAACACCACGGCGATGAGCAGGATGTCGAGGCCCATCGACGCATAGTGCATCGGCGGAGGCGGCCACGCGCCGCCCGGTAGGAGGATGCGCCACAGGAACAGGAAGACGAGATAGCAGGCGGCGAGCACGAAGATCGCCCATGTCGAATCTGCCTTTCGCGCCTTGTCCGCCATCCGCCGCCCTCGCTAAGCCGTCCCATTATGCCTGAGGCGCGCCGATTTGCCAAAACGGGCCGCGGGTCCGGCGAGGCGTCTCGGCAGGCGGCCCGGACCGGCGTAGACTGACGCCGAATCAACCTCTTCAGGCCGGTAGAAACCGTGACCGAGTGCTGCGGCGGGTCCGATCCGCTCGACGAAATCCGGTGCCGCCTTCGCGTCGCGCCGGTCCCGGGACTACCCGGCCTCCTCCTCTACTGCGCCCACCCCGGCAGCGGCCTCGGGCAGATCGCCGGCGGCGGCGCTTCCCCCTATTGGGCGTATCCCTGGGCCGGCGGTCTGGCGCTCGCACGATACCTGGCCGACCACCCGTCGGCGGTGGCGGGTTCGCGCGTCGTCGATCTCGGCTCAGGTTCGGGCCTCGTCGCCATTGCCGCGGCAAAGGCAGGCGCGCGCGCGGTCCTGGCCGCCGATGTCGACCGCCATGCCGTGGCGGCGATCGGTCTGAACGCGGCGCTCAACGGCGTCGCGGTCGCGACCTGCCGCGCCGACCTGACCGACGGACCGCCGCCGGACGCCGACATCGTCCTCGCCGGCGACGTCTTCTACGCCGCCGAGGTCGCGGCAAAGACCGGGGCCTATCTCGCGCACTGCGCCGCGGCCGGGCTCGCGGTATTCGTCGGCGATCCCGGCAGGGCCTACCTGCCGATTGAGCGGCTCAGCCGGTGCGCGGAGTACGACGTCAGCGACTTCGGCGATGGGCGGTCGACGACACGCGCCGCCGTCTATCGACTGGATCGTCTCCCGGCCTGAACTCCTTGGCGGCGACGGCCGCGCTGCGTTCAGTGCCGGTGTTCCGCCGGCACCTGGGGGTGGCCGAAGGTCGGCGCATCCCGGCAGGCATGGCGCGAGCATTCCAGTTCGATCATCGAATGGGCAATGCCGAACTCCTCGGCGAGCAGCGCCTTGACGCTCGCCTTGACGGCGTCGGCGCGGCTCCACGCGCCTTCCTCGATCACGACATGGGCGTCGAGCGCGCTCGCGTGCTCCTGCATCTGCCACAGATGTGCGTGATGCACGTCGCGGACGCCGTCGACCGTACGGATCCGCGCGACGACATCGGCAGCGGCGACATCCGCCGGGCTGCCGTTCATGAGGATGCGGATGACCGGGCCGATCTCGGCGAAGGATTGCCACAGGATGTAGGCGGCGATCATCAGGGTCACGAGCGGATCGACCAGGTGCCAGTCGTAGAGCAGGATTAGCGTACCGGCGACGATCACCGCCACCGACCCGAGCGCGTCGGCGACGTTGTGCAGGAACGCGGCGCGGATGTTCACGCTCTCCCTGGACAAGGACCAGGTGAGAAGCGCCGTGATCACGTCGACGAGAAGCGCTATGGCTGCGATGACAACCACGATCCACCCGTCGACACCCTGCGGATCGAGAAACCGCGCGATCGCCTCGAAGACGAGATAGAAGCCGATGATGATCAGCGACGTGTAGTTGACCAGCGCCGCGACCACTTCGATGCGGCCGTAGCCGAAGCTCATCGAAGCGTCGGTCGGGCGCCGCGCGATCCTGCGCGCGGCGAAGGCGATGATCAGCGACACGGCGTCGGAGAAATTGTGGACGGCATCGGCGATGAGCGCCAGGCTGCCCGAGACGATGCCGCCCGCGATCTGTGCGAGCGTCAGGCCGAGATTTACGGCGATGGCGAGCGCGACGCGCCGGTCACCCGCCCCTGGATCGACGTGGTGGTGATGGTGGCGATGCGCAGCCATGGTGCCTTTCCGTCGCGACCGGCCTATCGCCGACATCGGGCGATGCAGGACCTCTAAACCTTCGATAAGCGCCGTGCTACATCCTCTAGTGACTGGAGGAGCAAGCGAAAAATGCGCGACCGCTCATTTCCGATCGGCGCGGCGGCACGGGCGACGGGCGTCAAGGTTCCGACCATCCGCTACTACGAGGGCATCGGCTTGATGCCGACGGTATCGCGCAACGCCGGAAACCGGCGCCTCTACGACGCTGCCGACTTGCGCCGGCTCGTCTTCATCCGCCACGCGCGCGAACTCGGTTTCGACGTCGAGGCGATCCGCACGCTGCTTTCCCTCCAGGACGACCCGGAAAAGACCTGCGCCGACGCGCACGCCATCGCCAGGAGCCGCCTCGCAGAGGTGGAGGTGCGCATCGCGCGCCTCACTGCGCTCAGGGCGGAACTGGAGAACATGGCGGCGCAATGCGCCCGCGGCCGCATCGACGAATGCCGGGTCATCGAGACACTCGCCGACGGCGGCCATGACCACGGCCGCCTCGCGGACGCCTGACCGGGTCCCCGCGCCCGCCCTCCACCGAAGTGTCGCAGCGGTGGATAAAAATGTCCTTCTCCACCCATAGCCGAAAAAAACATTTCTCGATTTTTCAATCCCTTGCGCGATTTCTTCGCCTTCTGGCGCGGAGCTTTTATCCCCCTGCCCGGAAACGCGCGTAGGATTTTCGGCAGTTCCTCCCATGGGAACACCGGTCGCGACGGTGATTGCGTGGGGAGGGACCGGTGCCTCCGAGCGGTCGCTAACGTGGCGGTCGTCTCCGGGGGCGGCGGCCTGGTTACCTTGGGGGGCAATAAGACCCTCCGGTGCCCATTGGCACAAAGACGGAAGGCGCCCCTGAGCAGACGTCCGGAAGACGATCTCCGGCGGCCACCTTCGGCGCTCCGGGTAGAAAGGCAGGTCG
>CAJPFN010000006.1 GCA_905339215.1 Rhizobiaceae bacterium | reverse complement strand
TGGGCGGCGAGGTGCTCGGCGTGCGACACCCTGAGGACGTAGAGCGTCATCTCCTGCAGGACGAGTTGCTCGCCAGGCGCCTTCTCGATCTCCCCCCAGATGAACCAGAGGAGATCGTGGATCCGGTCATGCAGGTCCTGCGTCTGCGTAAACCGTGCCGACAGCGTGTTCCGATAACGCGACGCCAGTTCCTCCATGGCGCTGAAGATGATCTCTTCCTTGTCGTGGAAATGGTAGTGCAGCGTCGCGACATTGACGCCGGCCGCCTCGGCGATCCGCCGCGTCGTCGCGTTGTAGACGCCGTTCGAGATCATCACCGTCAGGGCGGCGCCGATGATCTGCTCGCGGCGGCCGGTGCTCTGCGGGCGAACCGGGCTCCTGCGTATCTTCAATGCTTCACTGCCTGCCATGTCGATGCCTTCCCCGGCGATTCCGCGTGCATGCGCGCCAGACGTTCCGGTCTTTTATGCGATCCTGCCTTCGTGCGCACGCCGTGCGATGCATGACTTCCCCGGTCCTGTCCCGACACTTCCCTGCGGCGGCGCCGGGGGAATTTCCGATCCAAGAGCGAAATCCCGTTGACGAGCAAGCTAGCATGATTCTATTAATTTGGTCACTTGATTGGATCAACCCATCAGTTTCCGGTCAGGTGAGGGAGAGAGGGCCGCATTCGACGGCTCGTTTCGGGGCCACAGCCACAGGCCCCATGTACCGGGAGGACCAAATGACCAATCTGTTGCGTAGAAGCGCGGCAACCCTGTTCTTCGGCCTGGCTGCCTCGATGGCGGCGCCGGCAATGGCCGAGGACGCGGTGCAACTCCTGCCGCCCAACCTGATCGAGGCGACGTCGCCGGACACGACACCGGCGGACAAGTTCAAGAAGGATCCGCCCTGGAAGATCGGCGTGTCGTTCGTCGGCGTCGGCAACACCTGGATCGTCCAGATGATCGAAGAGATGAAGCGCGAGGCGGCCGGCAACCCCGACATCGGCGAGTTCATCTTCACCGAGGCGAACTGGCAGCCGGCCAAGCAGGTCGCCGACCTGGAGGACCTGCGCGCCCAGAAGGTCGACGCGCTGATCGTCGCGCCGCTCGCCCCGGCGCTCGTCAAGGATCAGGTGGCGAAGGCGCTGGCGGCAGGCGTGCCCGTGGTTAATTTCGGCACGGGCGGCGACGTCCTCGCCACGACGGTCGAGGTCATGGGCGGCGGGGAGCGCTTCGGCGAGGTCGGCGGCAAGTTCCTCAGGGAGAAGCTGGGCGGCCAGGGCACGATCTGGGTCTTCCGAGGCATCGCCGGGGTCGAGGAAGAGCAGCAGCGCTACGACGGCTTCCGCAAGGCGATCGAAGGCAGCGACATCAAGATCGGTACGGAAGTCTACGGCGACTGGAATTACGCCAAGGGCAAGCAGCTGTGCGAGAACCTGGTGCTCTCGGGTCAGCCGGTCGACGGAATCTGGTTCTCCGGCGCCGACATGACGCGCGCCTGCATCGACGTCTTCGCCGAGGCCGGCAAGCCGCTGGTGCCGATGACGGGCGAGTCCAACAACGGCTTCCTCCGCGCCTGGAAGGACGCCGGCGTCGACGGCGCGGCGCCGATCTTCACGCCCGGCCTCGGACCCGCGACGGTGCGTGCCGCAGTCGCCCTGCTGCAGGGCGAGTCGCTGCACACCCACTACTATTCCTCGCCGGCGCCGATCACCAACGACAACCTCGACGACTACTACCGGCCGGATCTGAACGACGCCTTCTGGGTCACGTCGACCTTGCCGGAAGACAAGATCAAGGAAATGTTCGCCAAGTAGTCCGCCCTCCCGCGGAAATCCGCCCGCCCGCCCCCGACGGCGCGGGCGGACGGATCGCCGGCAGCATCGGTTCGTCCATCACCATGATTTCGTTCGACAAGGTCACGAAGCGCTTCGGCTCGAACCTGGCGCTCCGCGACGTTTCATTCGACTGCGACGCCGGCACCGTTCACGCCATCACGGGCGAGAACGGCGCCGGCAAGTCGACATTGATGAACCTGCTAGCAGGGGTCTTCCCGGCGGACGGCGGAGAAATCAGGCTGCGTGGAAAGCCGATTTCGCCTGAGCGCCCGGCGGATGCTCGACGCCTCGGCATCTCGACGATCTTCCAGGAACTCACCCTCCTGCCCAACCTCACGGTCGCGGAGAACCTGTTCCTCGGCCGCGAACCGCTCCGCCTCGGCACCATCGACCGCTCGACCATGCGTGAAAGGGCGCGGTCGATGATCGCCCGGCTGGGAAGCAGGATAGACATCGACGCCTATTGCGGAGAGCTCTCCGTCGCCGACCAGCACCTCGTCGAAATCGCCAAGGGCGTCTCAGTCGACGCCGAAATCTTCATCTTCGACGAGCCGACGGCGGCCCTGAACGCGCCGGAGGTGGAAAAGCTCGGCGAGTTGCTGGCGAGCTTGCGGGCGGCGGGCAAACTCGTCTTCTACGTCAGCCACCGCCTCGACGAGATCTTCCGTTTCTGCGACCGCGTCAGCGTCCTCAAGGACGGCCAGCATGTCGAGACACGGGCGACGAAGGCGACGACCCGCGACGAACTCGTGTCGCTGATGGTCGGGCGCGTGCTGTCGCAGTTCTTCCCGGCGCGGCCGGCGCGCCGCGACGCGGCGCCGGTCGCGCTTTCGGTCGAAGACCTGCGGGTCGACGCGGACGGCCCGCAGGTCTCGTTCGAGCTCCGATTCGGCGAGATCGTCGGCCTGGCGGGGCTGGAAGGCCAGGGGCAGCGCGACATCATTCGCGCCCTGTCGGGACTGGAGCCCGGGGCCGGAGGAAAGGTCACGAAGTCTGGCGAGGCCGGGCCGACGCCGATTGGAACCGATGTGGTGAAGACCGCCCTGGCGGGAATCGGCTTCGTACCGGAAGACCGTAAGACCGAGGGACTCTACCTGCCGCTGTCGATCGGCGAAAACATCACGCTCGGAATGCTGCGCCGCCTGCCGATCTGGCGGATGGTGCGCGGCCGGCCGCATGTGATCGCCGATCTGATACGGCGCCTGAACGTCCGCTCCGCCGGCGCGCGCCAGGCTGTCGGGGAGCTTTCCGGCGGCAACCAGCAGAAGGTGATGATCGGGCGCTGGCTCGCGGCGGGGATCGACGTGCTGCTGCTCGAGGAACCGACCCGCGGCGTCGACGTCGGCGCGAAGGCCGAGATCTACGGGCTGCTGCGCGAGTTCACCGACGGCGGCGGCGCCGTGCTGACGGTTTCGAGCGAGCTCCTGGAACTGCTGGGCCTCTGCGACCGCATTCTCGTCGTGCGCCGGAACGAGATCGTGGCGGAGCTCGACGGGGCGCAGGCAACGGAGGAGGACGTCATGCGCTACGCCCTGGTGGGGCATGCCGATGCTTGACCTTGCCCGCAAGTCCCGGCGGACCGGGCTGTCGCCCATCGTGCTGGCGCTCCCGCTCGTCCTCTTCGTCCTGCTCTGCCTCTCCTCGGCGACGTTCAGGAGCCTGGAGAATCTCGCCAACGTCAACAGCCAGATCGCGGCGCTGATGATCGCGGCGCTCGGCCAGGGGATCGTGGCGATCTCCGGCGGCATCGATCTTTCCGTCGGTTCGGTGATGAGCCTGACGAGCGCCATCCTCGTGACTGCGGACCCCGCCTGGGGCGTGCCGCTCGCCCTGGCGATGGGCGTCTGTGTCGGGCTGGTCAACGGCTTCGGCGTCACCCTGTTCAGGGTCCATCCGCTGGTCATGACCCTGGCGACCATGACCTTCGTGCAGGGCGTCGCGCTGCTGCTGCATCCGGTTCCGGGAGGCACGGTGCCCTCCTATCTTCGAACGCTGGCGGTGTCGCAGGTCGCCGGCCTGCCGGCCGCGCTGTTCTGGTGCGCCGCGGCCATCCTTCTGGCTTGGTACCTTCTAAACCGCTCGCGGTTCGGGATGCGTACCTACGCTGTCGGCGCCAACCCGGTCAGCGCGGGCCGCAACGGCATCGCCGTGACGCGCCTGAAGGTGGCCTGCTTCGTCCTTTGTTCCCTGTCCGCGGTCGTCGCCGGCATCTTCCTGACGGCGCGCGTCGGCGCCGGCGATGCAACGATGGGCAATCCCTACTCACTCGACACGGTCACCGCCATGGCGCTCGGCGGCGTCCAGCTCGCCGGCGGCACCGGCAGCGTGCTCGGCATCGTCGCAGGCGTGATCACGCTCGGGCTGATGTCCAACGGCATGAACCTCCTGGGCGTTTCCCCGTTCCTGCGCGCCGCGGTGACCGGGGCGCTCCTCCTCGTGGCGATCGGGCTGCAGCGCCGGGAGGCGATCGGCGCATGACCGGGGACGCGATATCGCCGTCGGGCGCGACGGGGCAGCGGCTGCGGGCGGTGGGAAGGACGCTGCTCTCGCTTCCCTTCGCCTATGCGGCCACGGCCATCCTTCTGCTGGTCGCCTATTTCATGCGCCCGGCCTTGCTTTCGCCCATGCTGCTGCTGCTGATCGTCAGGCAGGCGGCCCCGCTCGGCATCGCGGTGCTGGGCCAGTCCCTGTGCATGCGCGTCCTGTCGCTCGATCTTTCGATCGGCGGCGTCATCGTCGGCGTCAGCTACATCCTGACCAGCGGCCTGCTGCCCTACTCCGAACCTGTTCTGCTGCTGATCGCCGTCGCCTTCGGCATCGCGGTCGGCCTGCTCAACGCCTTCTTCATCACCCGGCTTCGCGCCTCGTCGGTCATCGTGACGCTGGCCGTCACCCTGGTCATCACCGGCGTCGCGGTCGCCTTCAGCCAGCTTCGCTCGCCCGGCGACGCGCCCGAAATCCTGCGCCAGATCGTCCGCCTCAAGATCGGCATCGTGCCGGTCGTGCTCGTCGTCTGGGCCGCACTGCTCGTCGCCGTCGCCGTCTTCATCCGCTGGTCTGTGTTCGGCCGCTACGTCGATGCCATCGGCGCCAATCCGCGAGCCGCCTGGGTTTCGGGAATACCCTACGTCCGCGTCGTCACGGTCGTGCATGTCCTGTCGAGCCTTTTCTCGGTTTTCGCCGGGTTCCTGCTCATCGGCTTCGTCGGCGTCGGCAGCATGGATCTCGGCCGGGATCTCGCGCTCAACTCGCTGGCGGCGGTGATCCTCGGCGGCGTCACCTTCGGCTCGGGCAAGGGCGGGGTGCTCGGCCCCACCGTCGCGGCCCTCATGCTGACGTTCAGCTTCAACCTCCTGACCAGTCTCGGCCTCGGCGAACCGGCGAAGCTGATGCTGCAGGGGATCATCATCGGCGTCGCCGCGGCGGCATATTCCGTGCAGCGCAAGAACTGACCGGTCGCACATCAGGAATGGAGGGACGAATGGCAGACATCATGGAGGGTGCGGAGGCGTTCCGCTTTGAAGCCGAGGGCCGGCCCGCGGTGCTGGTGCTGCACGGCTTCACCGGCACGACGCAGAGCATGCGCTATCTCGGCGAGCAGCTGCACCGCAGGTTCGGCTTCTTCGTCTACGGACCGCGGCTCGCCGGGCACGGAACCTCGCCCGACGACATGGCGACCACTGGCTACCTCGACTGGCTCGGGACGGCCGAAACGGCGCTGAAGGAGATGGCGGCATCGCACGGAAAGGTCTTCGTCGCCGGGCTTTCGATGGGCGGCACACTCTGCCTCAATCTCGCGGCCCGGTTTCCCGGCCTCGTCGCCGGCATCGTCCCGATCAACGGATGCGGCGGCCGGCTGGGGGCGGAAATGTCGGAACTGGTCCTGACACGGGACGCGCCCGAACGCGTCGCGGGCATCGGCTCCGACATCAAGGCCGAAGGCGTCGTCGAACTCGCCTACCCCGAGGTACCGGTCAGCTGCGTGCGCGAGGCGAACGCGCTGATGGGGGCGACCGGCAACCTGCTGCACAAGATCGTCTGTCCGACCCTGGTCATCCAGTCGCGCGAAGACCACGTCCTGCCGCCGTCGAACGGTCCCCTGATCCTGAACGGCATCGCCTCGCGGGACGCCAGGATCCTGTGGCTCGAAGACTCCTATCACGTCGCGACCCTGGACAACGACAAGGATGTCATCGTCGAACGGACCGGTAGGTTCGTCCAGGAGGTAGCGGAGTGAAACGGGCGCGACACGTCTAGTGGTCGCCAGAGGTGCCCAGGAACACCTATCAGCTCGATAGCTGCGCATCTTCGGTGCGGGGCCTTACCGCCCGGCGGTCACGGGGCCGAGACCGGCCTGGCGGCTTCCAGCCGCGGTCATTGGATGGCGGACGACCTCAGGGTGACACGTCGGCGATCGGTGGCGCGATTCGCGCAGGCGGCGGCGCTCAATAGGCGATCCTGGCGACAGCGCGCAGCTCTTCCGGCGTTGCGTGGCCGAGGCCGAAGAACTCGAGATAGGCCGGGATCTGTTCGAAAAGCATGTCGGTTCCCACCTGGAAGCGGCAGCCGCGTTCGCGCGCCGCGGCAAGGAACGGGGTGATCTCGGTCTTCATCACCACCTCGCCGACGAAGGTCGACGGGTCGATGCGAGACACATCCATCGGCAGCGGATCTCCGTCGTTCATGCCGAGCGGCGTGGCGTTGACCACGAGGTCGTATCCGGCAGGGTCTTTCGAGCCGGTGTTGACGACAAGATCTGGATAGGCCTGTCGCAGGCGCACGGCCAGTCCTTGCATCGATGGCTCATGGCCGTCAAACAGCGACAGTTCGGCGACCCCCGCCTTGGCCAGCGATGCCGCAATGGCCGATCCGGCGCCGCCCGAGCCTACGACCAGAGCCTTCCGGCCCGACAACTCCCGGCCCTTGCGGAGCACGCCCCGGACGAAGCCCTCGCCGTCGAACATGTCGCCAATCATCCGGCCGTCGGGATCGAGCCGGATTGCATTGCAGGATCCGGCGACCCGTGCCGTCGTCGACGCCTCGTCGAGGAGCGCCATCGTCGTGACCTTGTGCGGCATGGTCACCAGGGCGCCGTGAACGTTCGACAGGCGGAACACGAGTTTCAGGAACTTGGCGTAGTCTTCGGGCTTGCAGCCCATCGGGACCACGACCGCGTCGATGCCGTGCTTCTCGAAATACGGGTTGTAGATCATGGGCGCCCGAAAAGACTCGGTCGGGTACCCAAGATGGGCGATCAGTTTGGTCTTGCCCGAGATCACATGTCACCTTTGTCTCTTGCCTGCCCCTAGCCCTCGTAGCCCAGCAGGCGCGGAAGGAAGAGAACGATGTCGGGAATCAGTATCATCGCCAGGAGAGCGGCAACGAGGACCACGAGGAACGGTACCACGTCGCGGATGATGTCGCGCAGCGGGATGCCGGTGACGGCGTTGATGACGAACAGCAGGATGCCGTAGGGCGGTGTGATCAGGCCGATCATGCAGTTCACGACGATGACCACGCCGAAATGCACCAGATCGATTCCGAGCAGGTTGCAGGTCGGAATGAACAGTGGAACGATGACCAGGATGATCGTCGTAGCGTCGAGGAGACAGCCCAGGACCAGCACAAGCACGTTCACCGCCAGCAGGAACGTCAGCGGCGAGACGTCGACGTCCACGAGGTAGGCCGCCAGAGCCGCGGGAATGTTTTCCGATGCGACGATGTAGTTCAGGATCAGCGCGCCGCCGATGACGATCCCGACGGCCGCCGACGACCGCGAACTCTCCACCAGGATCGCATACAACGTCTTCAGGCTCAGTGAGTGATAGAAGACGATCGACAACAGAAGCGCATAGGCTGCGGCGACGGCAGCGGCCTCTGTCGGCGTCGTGACCCCGCCGTAGATCCCGTAAAGGAGGATCGCCGGCATCAGCAGCGCAGGGAAAGCCCGGCCCGTCACCCTCGGCAGGTCGCGGAGAGGCACCGGTTCCTCGGTGGCAAAGCCGCGGCGATGCGAGACCCAGGAATTCATGGCCATCAGCACGGCGCCCATGAGCAGGCCGGGCAGGATGCCGCCAAGGAACAGCGCCCCGATGGACGCGTTCGAGATGAGCGCGTAGAGCACCATCGGTATCGAGGGCGGAATGATCGGGCCGATCGTGGCTGAGGCAGCGGTGATGGCCGCGGCGTAGCCGGCGGGATAGCGGCCGTCCTTGCGCATCATGTCGATGATGATCTTTCCGATCCCTGCCGCGTCGGCCACGGCCGAACCGGACATGCCGGAGAATATAAGGGAGGCCATGACGTTGACGTGGCCCAGTCCGCCGCGGAACCGGCCAACGGTGGCAATGCAGAAGCCCAGCAGCCGGTCCGAGATCGACCCGGCGTTCATGATATTGGCGGCAACGATGAAGAGCGGCACCGCAAGCAGCAGGAAGCTCTGGTAGATACCGTCCGTCAAAGTCTTTCCAACGATGCCGATGGAGCTCCCCACCGCCAGCATGTAAGCCATGGAGGCCACGATGATCGCATAGGCGATCGGGATTCCGATCCCCGCCAGGAGGAACAGTGACCCCACCATGATCGCGAGTTCGAGGCTCATTGCCTGCCTTCCGCGTGAAGCGGCTCCTCGTACGGAAGCACGTGAAGTTCCCGATCAGCGCCGTGACGGACGCAGTCCCAGGCGCGAAAGAGGGAGCGGAGGCCGACGGCCGCGAGGAATACGAAGTAGATCGAGTAGATCGGCAGCATCTTCACCGGCAGGGTCGCCGAGGATTTCAGCCGCAGGAGCTTCATCTTGTCGTAGGTCGGTCCGATAGAGGACCAGAGGGCCGCGGTTATGATCAGCGCGCCGATGATGGCCAGAAGAGTGCGGGTCCCGGGACGGACCATGTTGTAGATGATATCGAAGGTGACGTGGTCACGATCCTGGACCACGAAGGCATTCCCCCAGAAGATCGTCCAGAGCCAAAGCACGAGGATGAATTCGACGGTCCAGCCGAAGTAGGACGCGTCGATTACATTGCCGAAGATCGAGACGAACCAATCGGAGCCGACGGCATAGCGCACCGCGATCTGCAGGATGAAGGTGCAGAAGATGACGGCCATCATCAGCGCGGAGACGCCTTCTGCCATGGTGCGGAGTACGTTGATCGCCGCCTTCATCTCGCCCTCTCCCGTTCAGTCAAGCGTAGGACTCCGAGGCCTGCGTCACGCGCCGATCGGCGCGAAGCGAACCGCGCGAGACCCGGCCCGACGGTGCAGCGCAGGCACGCGCTGCACCGGTCGTCGCCCACTCAGTTTCCGAGCGCGTTCACGGCGTCGAGAACTCCCGCCGGCCAACTGCCGGCGAAATCGCTGCTCAGATAGGCCGCCTGCACCGCGCTGCGGAATGCGGCGACATCGGGTTCGTAGATCTCCAATCCTTTTCCCTCGAGGAAGGCCACCAGTTCCGCTTCCTTGGCAAGCTGCGCAGCCCGGCCACTTTCGGCGGCGGCAACGGCGGCCGCGGTGACCGCTGCCTGCTGCTCGGCGGTCATTCGGTTGTAAACCCCGGCAGAGATGGCGATGAAGTTCCAGTCCACCAGGTGCGACGTCAGTGCTATCTGCTTGGTGACCTCGTAGAACTTGGCATCGACCACGGTTGGCAGCGGATTATCCTGGCCGTCAACGGCGCCGGTCTGCAGAGCGGTGTAAACCTCGGTGAAGGCCATCGGCGTCGGGTTCGCACCAAGTGCGCGCCCGAGAAACTGCCACGCATCCGATCCCGGCATCCGCAGGTTGACGCCGGCCAGATCGGCAGGAGTCTTCACGTCAAGCTCCGAACGGGGCCGGCGCAGGTTCACCTGGCGCCGCCCGAGATACATTGGTGCCAGCAACCGGACGCCGAGCTCGTCCTCGACCTTCTGCTTGAAGGGGTCCATCAGCGGATCGTTGAAGACGCGGACCTGATGCTCGGCGCTCTGCAGCACATACCCGGCCGCGAAGATCGACCACTCGGGAAAGAACGTTGCCAGTTCCTGCGCCGAAGTGATCGACATTTCGAGATCGCCGGCGGCTATGGCCTCCAGCTCGGTTCCTTGCGCGAACAGGGAGCCGTTCCAATGCGGCTCGAAGGTCGCAAAGCCGGCCACGGCCGGACCGAAGACATTGATCATTGCGATGGCGCGCTGGTCAGTTTCCGAGTTCACGGCGGAAAGCCGAAGCCGGATCTTGTCCTGGGCGAACGCACCGGTGGCGCTGACAGCGATTGCGGCGGCAGCCGCAAGAAGAGCACGGCGAGTGATGGCAAAAGGCATTCTGGTCCTCCCTCGGGTTAGCGGACCCGCCTCTTCGCTCTCGCGCGGACGAACCCATGGAAGGTCTCATACCACCAAGGATCGATATGATCAATTAAAATCGATTTCTTATGTCACCATGGTTTTCTTCGCTTTACATCGCTTTTTGAGCAGGGCATTATCGCCTTCGTAAGGACGCGCCCATGTCACCCCTGGATGTCAACGCAAAGTCAGCGGGCAAGCCCACCATCGCGGGGCAGGTCGAGGCGCAGTTGCGCCACGACATCCTGCACGGCATTCTTGCGCCGGGCGCCAGACTGAATCTCGACAAGCTTCGGAGTTCGATGGATGTGGGATTATCTCCCCTCCGCGAGGCCGTCACACGCCTTGTCACCGAAGGCTTGATCGAAGCGGAGGCGCAACGCGGCTACACCGTTGCCCCGATCTCGGTCGCCAATCTCGACGAGGTCTGCGCCTTGCGACTGGAACTCGAACCTTACGCGCTGCGGAAATCCATCGAAAGGGGCGGTCTCGACTGGGAGGCCGCGGTCATGGGCGCCTTGCACCGACTGAACAAGACCGAGCGGATCCCAGGTGACCCCGTCAGTCTTGCCAACTGGGAGGCTGCAAACAACGCCTTCCACCTGACGCTGGTCGAGCGCTGCGACATGCCGCTGCTGATGAAGATGTACAAGTCGCTTGTCAGCATGAACGACCGTTACCGGCACATCTACCTGAAGGCGGTTCCGGTCCAGCGCGATGTGATCGATGAACATACCGCCATTGCGCAGGCGGCGGTCGAACGGCGCGCAGACGATGCCGCCACCTTGCTGGCCAGGCATATCGAGCGCTCCACGAACAATCTGCGGCGCCTTATCTCCGATGAGCTTCCGGCGGCCCCGCTGTGACGCGCGCGCTCGGTCTCGGACATTTCACCTTTCTCGAGCTGCCGCCGGCCGAGTTGGTCCGGCTGGCGCGCCGGGCCGGCTTCGATTTCGTCGGCCTGCGATTCCATCCGGTCTCCTCCGGGGCGCTGAACTGGCTGCCCGACGCGGCCGGCCTGCGCGAGCTTGCGCGCGTCATGCAGGGCGAGGGAATCGGACTTTACGACATCGAAACGGTCGTCATCGACGAGGCGCTGGAGCCGGAGACTTTGGTCCCGGCGATGGAGGCCGCCAGCACGCTGGGGGGCAAGCGCGTCAACGTCTGTGCGGACGTCTTCCCGGCGCTTGCCGAGACCTTCTCCAGGATAAGCGAACTCGCCGCGGCCCGCGGGCTGGGTCTTGATCTCGAATGCATGGCGTGGCGCGGGATCAATACGCCGCACGCCTGCCTCGATCTGATCGAGTCCTCAGGCGCCTCTGGCGCAGCCTATCTGGTCGACGCGCTACATCATTCTCGCTGCGGCGGAGTTCCCGCGGACATCGCGGGGATGCCGGCCGGCCGGGTCGTTTCCGCGCAACTCTGCGATGCGCCTGCCATTGCCCCATCGGGTCACGACGCCCTTTTGGCCGAAGCACGCGGCGGCCGCCTTCTTCCAGGCGACGGTGGGCTAGACCTTGCCGGGATCGTACGGGCGCTGCCGGCCGAGACAGTGATCTCCGTCGAAGTGCCTTCCGCCAGGAACAACACCAATGCACTGGAAAGGGCCCGCGAGATCCTCGATGCCACGCATGCTCTTCTCGCAAAGGACCCGAAATGAAGACAATCCTGATCCTGAACGGACCGAATCTGAATCTTCTCGGAAAGCGGCAGCCGCATATCTACGGCCACCAAACGCTGGATGATGTCGAAAGACTTTGCCAGTCCGTCTGCCCGGACGGCTTTCAGATCTCGCTGAAGCAGTCGAACCATGAAGGCCAACTCATCGACTGGATTCATGAGGCGCGCGAAACAACCTGCGGCATCGTCATCAATCCGGGCGCCCTGACCCATACCTCGATCGCGCTTCTCGATGCCTTGAACACCTACGAACCGCCGGTCGTGGAGGTTCACATCAGCCAAGTCCACAAGCGCGAAGCGTTTCGGCACCATTCCTACGTATCGCTTCGGGCGGACGGGGTGATCGCCGGACTGGGTCTCGATGGATATGCCGCTGGCGTCCGCCGCGTCGTCGCTCTGTCGGTTGGACAGTAGCATGCCCGACGCCACGCGAATCGCGGTTGTCGGCGCCGGACTGATCGGACGTCGACACGCTGTCGCTGTTCAGGCGGCCAAGGGGGTCGAACTCGCCTGCATCGTCGATCCGGCGCCCGCGGCGCAACACTATGCGGCGGAACTTGACGTGGACTGCGTTCCCGACATCGCTGCTCTCGTGGACCGTCGCGGAATAGACGGCGTCATCCTTTCAACCCCGAATGCCATGCACGCAGACGGCGCGCTGGCCTGCATCGCAGCCGGCCTTCCCGTTCTTATCGAGAAGCCGCTTACCACCGAGCTGGAGTCGGCGCGTAGGGTCGTTTCTGCTGCGGAAGCGGCGACGATTCCGATCGCGACGGGCCACCACCGCCGGCACAATCCGCTCATCGCCCGCGCAAAGGCGCTGATCGACGAGGGCGCATTGGGCCAGATCGCATCGGTCCACGGCATGACATGGTTCATGAAGCCGGACGACTACTTCGACACCGATTGGCGCCGTCGCAAAGGCGCGGGTCCGGTTTTCCTCAACCTGATCCACGATATCGATCTGCTCCAGTATTTCTGTGGCCCTGTCGCCTCGGTCCACGCTGACGAATCCAAAAACATCCGAGGCTATGAAGTTGAAGAAACTGCCGTGATCCTCCTGCGGTTCGAGAGCGGATTGCTGGGGACGGTCAATGTCTGCGACAGCACGGTCGCACCTTGGAGTTGGGAACTGACTGCGAGAGAGAATCCTGCCTACCCCGCAACCGGCGAGGACTGCTACTGGATAGGCGGCACGCATGGATCGCTCTCCCTTCCCAACCTCACCCTCTGGACCAACCCCGAGAAACGGTCCTGGTGGGAGCCGATCTCCGGTACGAAGATGCCGTTCGACTTCTCAGACCCGTTGATCCTTCAGGCCGAACAGTTCGGCCGCGTCGTTCGCCGCGAAGAAGAACCGATCGTTTCAGGTCGGGACGGCCTCGCCGCACTGGCGGTAATCGAAGCTATCAAATTGTCCGCCATAACCGGCGAAACCAAGCAGGTAGCACTATGACAATTATGTCGAGTCATACTGAAGTGACACCGGCCGTCCTGAAGGTCATGGAACAGACCAACGATCCGCGCCTGCGCGAGATCATGGTGAGCCTGATCAAACATTTGCACGGCTTCATCCGCGACGTTCGCCTGACCGAAACCGAGTTCCAGCAGGCGACCAGGATACTCAACACCATGGGTCAGCAGAGCAACGACAAGCACAACGAATTCGTTCTCATGGCCGGCTCGCTCGGCGTGTCGTCCCTGGTATGCCTGCTCAACAACGGTGACAACGGCACGACGGAAACCACGCAGTCCCTCCTGGGGCCGTTCTGGCGCATGAACCAGCCGATGACCGCGAATGGCGGCTCGATCCTGCGATCCGACACCCCCGGCCCCCGGCTCTACGGCGCCTTCACCTTCCTCGATCAGGCCGGCGTCCCGATCGAGGGCCTGGAGGTGGACATCTGGCACGCGTCGCCCGTGGGCCTCTACGAGAATCAGGACGAGAGCCAGGCCGACTACAACCTGCGTGGGAAGTTCATCACCGGGGCGGACGGCATCGTGCGGTTCAAGTCGGTCAAGCCCGTCGGCTACCCGATACCCACGACCACGACGGTTGGTACGCTGCTGGCCGCACAGAACCGCCACCCGTACCGTCCGGCACATGTGCACGTCCTGGCCCACAAGCAAGGGTTCAAGACGCTGATCAATCAGACCTATGTCGACGAGACCGACTACCTGACCTCCGACGTCCAGTTCGGGGTGACGGAAGCGCTGATTGGCAAGCTCGAGAAGCACACGGGCCTACATCCCGAGGATGGCGACGTGGGAGAATGGTACACGCTCGAACACACGCTGACGCTCGAGCCGGGCGTTTCGAGACTACCAATCCCCCCGATCAAGTGAGCGGACGATGTTGACAGAACAGCAGCGCCAGGATGCAGCCGACGCGATCCTGCAGGCAGAACGTACCCGCCGGGTCTGCCCACAGCCATCGAAGACATGGCCCGACATGACGCTCGAGGACGCCTACGACGTACAGCGCCGCTGGGCAGATGCGCGCATCGCGGGCGGCGCGAAGATCGTCGGGCGCAAGATCGGCCTGACCAGTCGCGCCATGCAGCAGGCCTCGAAGATGACCGAGCCGGACTACGGCGTGATTCTGGACGACGCGCTGTTCTACGACGGCGCGCGGATCAGGGCCGGCACGTTCATAAAGCCGCGGCTCGAGGTCGAACTGGCCTTCATCATGGGCGAGGATCTGTCGGGGGCCGGATGCCCGGTGCATGACGTGCTGCGGGCGACGGAGTTCGTCCAGCCCGCCCTGGAGATCATCGACTACCGAACCGAGGTGCCGCGCCAGATCGTCGACACAATTGCCGACAACGCCGCCTTCGGCGCGATCGTTCTCGGCGGGCGCACCATTCGTCCTTTCGACGTCGATCTTCGTTGGGTCGGCGCGACCCTGTCGCAAAATGGCGTGATCGAGGAATCGGGTGTCTCGGCTGCGGTCATGGGGCACCCGGCGGCGGGTCTGGCGTGGCTGGTGAACAAGCTGGCGCCGCTCGGCGGTGGATTGAAGAAGGGCGATATCGTTCTGGGCGGATCATTTACCCGCCCGGTCGACATTTCCTCCGGCGACGTGATCTTCGCCGATTTCGGTTCGCTGGGATCGCTGGGCGTCCGGTTCGAGTGACCGGAACCGCCTCCGTACCGTTCTCTCGATCACTCATTCGGGACATGCTTATGAGTTTGCCTGCCAACGCCTTCAAGGCCGCTTTGCGCTCCGCACAGACCCAGATCGGCATCTGGTGTTCGCTCCCTGATCCGACCGTTGCGGAGATTCTGGCCGGCTGCGGCTACGACTGGATGATGTTCGACACGGAACATTCGACAGCGGGCCCGAACGAAGTGATCGGCTTTCTGCGCACGGTGGCCCCCTATCCGGTCAGCCCGGTCGTGCGTCCCGGTTGGAACAATCCGGTCGAGATCAAGAAGCTTCTCGACGCCGGGGCGCAGACCCTGCTGATCCCCTATGTCCAGTCCGCGGAAGAGGCTCGGGCGGCGGTGGCCGCAGTGACCTATCCCCCGAACGGCGTGCGGGGCGTCTCCGGGATCACCCGCGCCACCCGTTACGGCGCCGTCGCCGGCTATGCCACCCGCGCCAATGAGGAGATCTGCCTGCTGGTCCAGGTCGAGACCCGCGGGGCACTGTCGCAACTCAAGGAAATCGCGCAGGTGCCCGGCGTCGACGGCGTGTTTTTCGGCCCCGCCGACCTGGCGGCGAGTTTCGGCTATCCCGGCCAGCCGTCGCACCGTGAGGTCAAGCAAGCGATCCTCGATGGGATCGGCGTGCTGCGGGACCTCGGCGTGCCGGCCGGCATCCTATCTCTGGATCAGGATTTTCTGCGCGAGGCCAAAATGGCGGGGGCCTTGTTCATTGCCATTGACGTCGACAGCGGCCTGTTGCGCCGGTCGGCGGTCGTGCGGCGCGGCGAATGGTCTTGAATTCGATGAAGGGAGAGGCGCATTCCGCCTTGCGCGTCGCGCTGAACATGAACAACACCGCACTCGTGCAACGGGCCGGCGATGGTTACACGGGGCTGGCGGTCCGCATTGCGGAATCTATCGGCGCCGAGATGGGCGCGCCCCTGACCTTTGTCGAGCACCCCAATGCACAATCCGTCCTGCAGGCCGGGCCGGACGGATGGGACATCGCCTTTCTCGCAATCGATCGCTCGCGCACCGACCGCTTGGCGTTCAGCGACCCTTATCACAGCGTCGAGGCGACATTTCTGGTACGAGATGCACTGGCGCCCCGGTCATGCGCCGAAATCTTGCGGGGAAACCACATGATCCTGAGCGCGAAGGGCGCCGCCTATCAGGCTCGATTGTCGGCACTCACCCCCAAGGGGCCGATTGTCCTCGCAGCGTCCCCTGACGAGGCGCGGGAGCGCTTTCAGAGCGGCGAGGGATATGCGCTCGCCGGTATCCGCGAGACCCTGGAATCCGTCGAGATTCCCGGAGCGCGCATCCTCCCGGACAGCTTTGCGAAAATCGAACAGGCAGTCGCCGTGCCCGTTCGTGCCGCTGCCCAAATTGCACTGATCAATCGAACGCTCAGAAGAGCTGTTTGAGAAGACGCATCCTGGCAATCGTATCTGCCCGGGTGGGAGGCGCATTCTTGGCATACCCAAGAATTGAACCGACGGGTCGCCATCCCGTGTGGCGAGGCGACGTCCCTGGATGTGGTGTTGCCGGGTAGCGCGGTGGTCATCGGCGCCTTCCGTTAGGGTCTGGTTGCGACACAAACTCCTGGCTGGAAGGATCACCGATGACCGACATGATGCCGGATCGGCTGGCGGGAGGATTCGCCCGCCGTGGCCTACTGCAAACGGACGACGCGACGGTTGCGGCGCGATGCCATCCGGTCCAGCATCGAGAGCGCGTGCAAACCGGGAGCGGATGGCGATGGCGGGTCGGCTGGCCAACAAGGTAGCGGTCGTCACCGGCGCCAGCGGCGGCATCGGCGAGGTGACGGCGCGGCTGTTCGCCCGCGAGGGCGCCAGAACCGTGCTTGCCGCGCGAAGCGCCGACAAATGCGAGGCGATCGCAGCCGAGATCGCGGAAGCGGGCGGCGAGGCGCTGTTCCTCGAGACCGACGTCACCGAGCCCGACAGCGTCGCCGCCACGTTCGCGGCGATCGACGGCCGCTACGGCCGGCTCGACGTGCTCTTCAACAATGCCGGCGGCTCGACCTCGGCCGACGGGCCGCTGACCGTGGCGCCGCTGGAGGAGTTCTGGCGGGCGCTGAAGCTCGACCTGTTCGGCACCTGGCTGTGCAGCCGCTCGGCGATCCCGCTGATGCAGAAGTCGGGCGGCGGCTCGATCGTCAACAGCGCCTCCATCGTCGCCGAGATGGGCATCCCCAACCGCGACGCCTACACCGCGTCCAAGGGCGGCGTCGTCGCCCTGACCCGCTCGATGGCGGTGGAATTCGCCAAAGACAACATCCGCGTCAACGTGGTGATCCCCGGCGCGGTGGGGACGCCGCGCGTGCTTGGCTTCTTCGAGCGCGAGCCGCACCTGAAGAAGCAGTGGGACGCCTATCTGCTCGGCATCGCCGATCCGCTCGACGTCGCCAATGCCGTTCTGTTCCTCGCCAGCGACGAATCGCGCCGCACCACGGGACAGAAGCTGCCGGTCGACAGCGGCATCCTCATCTCCTGAGCGGTCCCATGGAAATCCTGAGCCAGATTCTAGCCCGCAACGTCCGGCTGGTGCCCGATCGCGCGTTCATCGTCGCCGAGGAGGGGACCTGGACCTACCGCGCCTTCGCCGAGGCCACCGCCCGCATGGCCAACGTTCTTTCTGCGCGCGGCATCGGCAAGGGCGACCGGGTCGGCCTCTATCTGCCGTCGACGCCGCTCATGGCGATCTCGTTTTGGGCATGCCAGCGGCTCGGCGCCGTGCCGGCGCCGCTCTCGGCCATGTTCCGCCACGCCGAGCTGCGCGCCATAGTCGCGCGGACCGGCATGCGCGCGGTCGTCGCCGACGGCTCGACCTGGCCGTATTTCTCCGAGATACGCGGCGAGTTCGCCGGCCTCGCTGCCTGTCTGGTCGCCGGTGGCGGCGTCGCGGAAGAGGACGACCTCGACGCCGCCATGCGCGAGGCCGCGGCTACGTTCGAAGACGTCGCCTGCGCCTTCGACGATACCGCCTCGCTGTTCTTCACCTCGGGTACGACGGGCACGCCGAAGGGCACCGCGCAGAGCCACTTCAACATCGCCTCGACGCTGCGCGACATGATGGTGTCGCACCGCACCCGCTTCGGCGAGGAGGTCTATCTCTGCGCCGTGCCGCTGTTCACCAATTTCGGCCTCACCGTGACGCTCAATCTCTGCCTCTACACCGGCGGCACGATCGTGCTGCACGAGCGCTGGGACACCGAACGCGTGCTCTCCGACATCGGCCGCTACCGCGCCACCTATTTCGGCGGCACGCCGACCATGTATGTCTACATGGTCAACGACCACGACCCGGCGCGCCACGACCTGTCGTCGCTGCGCATCTGCACCACCGGCGGCTCGCCGGTGCCGCAGCCGGTCATCAGGCGCTTCGAGGAGATGTCCGGCGTCAAGGTCACGCAGGTCTACGGCTCGACCGAGACCTGCGGACAGAACGTCATGGAGCCGACGGCCGGCATCCGCAAGCCGGGCTCTGCCGGCTTGCCGGTCGGCTCGTCGCGCATCGTCATCGTCGACGACGACGGCAATGCGGTGCCCGCCGGCGAGATCGGCGAGGTGATCATCGGCGGCGACTGCGTGGCCAAGGGCTACCTCGGCGACGAGGAAGCCACCGCCGCGGCCTTCGGCCCGCTCGGCTGGAAATCGGGCGACCTCGGTTTCGTCGACGCGGACGGCTTCCTCTTCATCGTCGACCGCAAGAAGGACGTCATCATCACCGGCGGCCACAACATCTATCCGCTGGAGGTGGAGAGCGTGCTCTACCGGCACCCGGCCGTCGCCATGTGCGCGGTTGTGCCGGCGCCCGACGCTGAGCGCGGCGAGATCCCGGTCGCCGTCGTCGTGCTCAATGAAGGTGTCTCGGCGAGCGCCGAGGATCTGCGCCAGTGGTGCCGGCAGGAACTCGCCGCCTACAAGGCGCCGCGCCGCGTCGAGATCATCGACGACATGCCGGTCGAGGCCGCCAAGATCCGCAAGCGCGACCTCGTCGCGGCGCTGAAGGAGGGCGGGCTGGGGAAGTTCAGGCGATAGCGCCTTTCCCTCCCCCTCGAGGGGAGGGTGGCCGGCCACAGGCCGGCCGGGTGGGGTCGGCGGAGGCAGCGCTCGGCGCGGCCCGTCGCAAAGTCGAGGCGGCGGAGGCTACCCCACCCGCCTCGCTTCGCTCGGCACCCTCCCCTCGAGGGGGGAGGGAAAATGCCCTATTCGTGCCTGATCTTCACGACATCGCCTGCCGCGCCGTAGGCGCTCCAGCCGCCGTCGACCGGCAGCACGACGCCGGTGACGTAGCTCGCCCAGTCGGACAGGAGGAACGCCGCGGCCTTCGCCATCTCCTCGGTTTCGGCCATGCGCGCCAGCGGTGTGCGGCGCTCGATGATTCCGGGATCGAAGACCTTGCGGTCGAGCAGATCCTTCACCATCGGCGTCTTTGTGTAGGCCGGCGCGATGGCATTGACGCGGATGCCGTATTCGCCCCATTCGCAGGCGAGCGTCTTGGTGAGATGGCCGATGCCGGCCTTGGCGACGCCGTAGGCCGAGCGACCGGGGAAGGCGTCGAGGCCGACGATCGAGGAGACGTTGACGATGGCACCGCGGCGCTGCGCGACCATAAGGCTTCCGGCGGCGCGCGAGATGAGCAGCGTACCCCACAGGTTGACGTCGAAGACGCGCCGCCAGCGCGCCGTGGTCTGCCTGTGCAGCGGCACGAGGTCGTCGCCGATGCCGGCCGAGTTGAACAGCAGGTCGATGCCACCCAGCCGGTCGGCAGCCTCCGCCACCATGCGTTCGGAGTCGTCTTCCGAGGCGACGTCGCCGGCCGTCCAGGCGGCCGCGCCGGTGCGCTCCAGCGCGGCGGGCAGGGCGTCGCGGTTGAGATCGGCCAGCATGACGGCCGCGCCGAGTTCGGCGAGCAGCTTCGCCGTCATCTCGCCGATGCCGCTGGCGCCGCCGGTGACGAGGGCCCTACGCCCGGAAAAGTCGATCGCCGGGGTCATGCGTCGGGGTCCGCGCCGTCGCCGGCCTGCGGCTTGAAATGGAAATCCGGCTCCCACTCCGCCTGCGGCCTGCCATGGAGCCGCCAGTAGGCGTCGGCGACGCGGTCGTGGTCGTATGGCGTGCCCTTCGCCATGGTGCCGTGGATGGCGACGGTGGCCACCTGGACGCCGTGGGGCGAAAGCTCCTTGAACAGCGAATGGCCGAGGCTCCTCAGCGCCGCCTTGCCGAGCGAGGTGACGCCCCATTCGATCCACGGACCGAAGGCGAGGACGCCGCCGGTCAGCAGGATCGTGCCGCGGCGGCGTTGCATCATCGCCGGCGCCACCTGCTGGGCGGCGTGCAGCGCCCCGGCGACGTTGGTGCGGAAAGCGTCCATCAGATAGTCGAAGGAGACAGGCTCGCCATGCGACTTCCAGCCGGGCGCGGTGGAATACTGCACCTCGGCGATGCCGGACGGCGTGACGAAGCGCGACGGTTCGATGATCGCGGCGTTGTAGACGAGGACTTCGGCGTCGCCGTGGCTCCGGCGCAGTTCGTCGAAGACGGCCGTGACCGTCGCCGGATCGCCGGCGTCGGCGACGAAGCCCAGCGTCTCCAGCCCCTCGGCATCGAGCTGGTGCTGGTAGGCGGCCACCGCCTCGGGCCGCCGCGCCATGAAGGCGACCGCCATGCCGCCCTCCGGTCCTCCCCTCGCGAAGCGGCGCACCAGCGCGATGCCGAGGCCGGGCCCGGCGCCGATGACGACGGCGAGGGGCCTGGCCATCAGCGGTGCGCCCCCGACGGCGCAGGCCGCGCGTTGGGCGCGTCAAGCTGCCGGCGGCGCTCCTCGCGGGCGGAAAGCCAGCTCTCCAGCGTGCCGACCACGCCCTTGCGCAGGAACAGCACACAGAGCACGAAGGCGGCGCCCTGGACGACGATCACCCAGCTGCCGAGCGTGGCGAACTCCTTCTGCATGGTGACGACGATGACGGCACCGACCACCGGACCGAGCAGCGTGCCGACGCCGCCGATCAGCGTCATCAAAAGCGCGTCGGCCGAGGTCATGAAGTAGACGTCGGCGAGCGAGGCGATCTGGAAGACGATCGCCTTGGTGCCGCCGGCGAGGCCGGCGAGGCCGGCCGACAGCGTGAAGGCGATCAGCTTGAAGCGGTCGGTGGAGTAGCCGAGCGAGATGGCGCGCGGCTCGTTCTCGCGGATCGACTTCAGCACCTGGCCGAAGGGCGAGTGCACGATGCGATAGATCAGGGCGAAACCGCCGAGGAACACGGCCAGCACGAAATAATACATGTTCAGCGGCTCGTTGAGTTCGATGAACCCGAGGAGATAGCCGCGCGGCACCGACTGGATGCCGTCCTCGCCATGCGTCCACGGCGCCTGGATAACGTAGAAGTAGACGAGCTGCGCCAGCGCCAGCGTGATCATGGCGAAGTACAGGCCCTGGCGGCGGATTGCCAGCCAGCCGAACAGCGCGCCGAGCAGCGTCGCCATGGCGACGCCGGAGAGGATGGCGAGTTCGGTCGGAAATCCCCACGAGGCGGCGGTGAAGGCGGCGATGTAGGCCGACGAGCCGTAGAAGGCGGCGTGGCCGAAGGCGAGCAGGCCGACATAGCCGAAAATCAGATTGTAGGCGCAGGCGAACAGCGCCAGGCAAAGCAGCTTCATGCCGAAGACGGGATAGACGAAGAACGGCAGCACGATGCCGCCGGCACCGAGGAGGACGATCCAAAGGCGGCCGTTCTCGAGGATGCTGTGCGGCCGCGCAGCGGAGATGTCGGCCGCGTGCGCCGCCACCGTCTCCTTGCCGAAAAGGCCGGCGGGGCGGAAGACCAGCACGATCGCCATGATGACAAAGATCACCGTCGTCGAGGCCTGCGGCCAGAACACCTTGGTCAGGCCCTCGATCATGCCGAGCATCAGGCCGGTGACGATGGCGCCGAAGATCGAGCCCATGCCGCCGATGACGACGACGGCGAAGATGGTGATGATGATCGACTGGCCCATCTGCGGGCTGACCTGGTAGATCGGCGCGGCCATGACGCCGGCCAGGCCGGCGAGACCGACGCCGAAGGCGTAGGTCAGCATCAGCATGCGCGGCACGTTGATGCCGAAGGCGCGCACGAGGTCGGGGTTCTCCGTCGCGGCGCGCAGGTAGGCGCCGAGTTTCGTCCGCTCGATGACGTACCAGGTGGCGACGCAGACGAGGATGCCGGCGAAGATCACCCACAGCCGGTACATCGGCAGGAACATGAAGCCAAGGTTGACGCCGCCCTTCAGCGAATCCGGCACGCCGTACTGCTGGCCCGCGGCGCCGTAGGTGACGTTGAACAGGCCCTCGATGACCATGGCAAGGCCGACGGTCAGGAGCAGGCCGTAGGCGTGCTCGAGGTCATAGACCCTGCGGATGAACAGCCGCTCGGTCGCCGCGCCGATCAGGCCGACGGCGAAGGGCACCAGCGCCAGCGCCCACCAGTAACCGAGCGACGGCAGGCCGAGGCCGGGGAACAGCTCGGGCAGGTGCATCAGGTACCAGGCGCCGAAGGCGCCGAGCATGTACTGCGCGCCGTGGACGAAATTGCCGATGCGCAGCATGCCGAAGATGATCGCCACGCCGAGGCTCATCATGGCGTAGAAGACGCCGTTGATCAGGCCGATCAGAAGCTGACCGAACAGGAGCTGGGGCGGGATTCCGATCAGGTCCATCATGTCGGGCCTATACTTTCAGGTAGTTCTGGATGCGCTCCAGATTTGCCGCGACGTCGCTCGCCGACAGCGTGTCGATCACATGCCCGTGCTCGACCACGTAGTGGCGGTCGGCGAGTTTCGCGGCGAAGCGGAAGTTCTGCTCGACGAGAAGAACGGTGAAGCCGCGCTCCTTCAGCTTGCGGATGACGGCGCCGATCTGCTGGACGATCACCGGAGCCAGCCCTTCGGTCGGTTCGTCGAGAAGGAGCAGCGTCGCGCCGGTGCGCAGGATGCGCGCGATCGCCAGCATCTGCTGTTCGCCGCCGGAGAGCTTCGTCCCCTGGCTGGTGCGCCGCTCGGCGATGTTGGGAAACAGCGCATAGATGTCGTCGACCGACATGCCGCCCTCGGCGATCACCGGCGGCAGAAGCAGGTTCTCCTCGACGGTGAGGCTGGCGAAGATGCCGCGCTCCTCCGGGCAGTAGGCGATGCCGCGCCGGGCGATCGCTTCGGGCAGGCGGCCGGCGATGTCCTCGCCCTCGAAGCGGATCGTGCCGGTCTTCCTGCGCAGCAGCCCCATGATCGAGCGCAGCGTGGTGGTCTTGCCGGCGCCGTTGCGGCCGAGCAGGGTGACGACCTCGCCACGGCCGACCTCCAGGCCCATGCCGTGCAGTGCCTGGCTCTCGCCGTACCAGGCGTTGAGGTCGGCGACCTTCAGCGACGGGGCGGCGTTCATTCCTCGCCTCCGATGTAGGCCTCGATGACGCGCGGGTCGGCGGAGACGTCCGCATAGGCTCCTTCGGCCAGCACCTTGCCGCGGGCGAGCACGGTGATCGTGTCGGCGAGCCGGGCAACGACCGAGAGATTGTGCTCGACCATCAGGATGGTGCGGTTGGCGGAGACCTTGCGGATCAGATCGGCGATGCGGTCGACGTCCTCGCTGCCCAGCCCCGATGTCGGTTCGTCGAGCAGCATCAGCTCGGGCTCCAGCGCCAGCGTCGTGGCGAACTCCAGTGCGCGCTTGCGCCCGTAGGGAAGGCCGGCGGCGCTCTGGTCGCGCCAGGCGCCGAGGCCGACGGCGTCCAGCAGTTCGTCGACGCGCTCGGACAGCCGGTCGAGCGTGCTTTCGCTCTGCCAGAAGCGGAACGAGGTGCCGAGCGGCCGCTGCAGCGCGATGCGCACGTTCTCGGCCACCGTCATGCGCGGGAAGATCGCCGAGATCTGGAAGGAGCGGACGATGCCGCGCCGGGCGACGCGCGCCGGGCTCTCGGCGGTGATGTCGTCGCCATTGTAGCGGATCGTGCCTTCGCTCGGCGCCAGGAACTTGGTGATCAGGTTGAAGAAGGTGGTCTTGCCGGCGCCGTTCGGGCCGATGAGGGCGTGGATCGAATGGCGGCGCACGTCGAGATCCACTTCCGACACGGCGGCGAAGCCGTGGAAGCGCTTGGTGAGGCCGCGCGCCTCGATGATGTTGTCCGCCGGCAGGTTCATTTACCCGGTTCCGGGAGAGGCGTGCTGCCGACGAGCACGCCGCGGCCGCGCGCCGCCTTCTGCCTCAGCGCGATCGTCGCCGCGTAGTCGGGCGAATGATAGAAGGCGTACGCGGCTTCGAAGCTCGGAAACTCGACAACCGACAGGCTCGCCGGCGCCCAGTCGCCCTCCAGCGTTTCGATTTTCTCGCTGCGCACGATGAAACGGCCGCCGGCGGCGACCATCATGGGGCCGGCGACGGCGCGGTACTCGGCCCACGCCTCCGGATCGGTGATCTCGAGTTCGAAGATCATGTAGCCGCGCATGACGCCTCCCGTGTCCCCGGAATGTGCGGACGGCCGCCCGACGGGCGGCCGCCGCGTCGTCCAGCCGATCCTAGAGCTTGCAGGCGCTCTCGGAGTAGGGCTTGAAGGCCTTGTCCGCGGGAACGGTGGCGACCAGCTTGAACAGGTCGTCCTTCTCCTTGACGTCGCCCGGGGCGTTGACCTCCAGCAGGTACATGTCGTGGACAAGACGGCCGTTCGGATAGAGCTTGCCGTTCTGCACGAAGAAATCCTTGATCTCGATCTCGCGCAGCGCCTTGAGCACGGCCTCGGCATCGTCGGTGCCGGCTTTCTCGACCGCCTTCAGGTAGTTGCTGACGGCGGAATAGGTGCCGGCGGCGATCCAGCCCGGCGCGTTGCCGGTGATCTCCATCATGCGGCGACCGAAAGTCTCCGAATCCGCGTCCTTCCGCCAGAACCAGGGCGTCGAGGCGCGCACGCCTTTCAGCGCTTCCACGCCGATGGAGCGGGCGTCGGCCTGGTGCAGGAAGGTCACGGCGATCTTCTGCCCGGCCTCGATGATGCCGAACTCCTGGACCTGCTTCATCGAATTGATCAGCTCGGGGCCGTTCAGGTTCATGATGATCGCCTCGGCGCCTGACGACTGCGCCTGCAGCAGGTAGGAGGAGAAGTCGGTCGTGCCGAGCGGGGCGCGGATCTTGCCCTTGACCTCGCCGCCGCCCTTGGTCACCGCGGCCTCGACCCACGATTCCTGCACCTTGCCGGCCTCGTAGTCGGGCGACAGGATGAAGAAGCTCTTGCGGCCCTCGCCGAGCAGCGCCTGCACCGTGGTGCCGACGGTCGAATAGGCGTCATAGGCCCAGGCGACGACATGGCCGTTGCAGTCGGCCTCGGTGGGGCGGTCGGTCAGAGGGGAGACGAACAGGCCGACCTTCTTCTTCTCGCCGATCAGCGTGTTGACGCCGAGCGAGATTGCCGAATTGGCCATGTCGGCGATGACGTCGACATTGTCCTGCTCCAGCCATTCGCGGGCGATGGCGAGGCCGACGTCGGGCTTGTTCTGATGGTCGGCGGCGACCAGCTCGATCGGCTGGCCGAGGACCGAGCCGCCGAAGTCCTTGATGGCGAGCTCGACGGCCTTGACGACCTCGGTGCCACCGATGGCGGAGAACGAGCTGCTCTGGTCGTTCAGCACGCCGATCTTGACCTTGCCGTCCGAATCCGCGTGCGCGGCAAGCGTGAGCGACGCCAGGACGGTCGTCGCAAGAAGCATTTTTTTCATTCGTTCCTCCCGGATGCTGTCTGGCGCTGCCCCACCAAACGCCGCTTCCGGCATGGATTGCTGGCGCATGGGCAGTCGCTCGAAGATTCCGCCGTCGCGGGCAACCCAACATCGTCCTAACAGACTAGGAGAAGCGCCGGGAGGCGCGATGCGAAGGCTCATCGCCGCGCTAGTCAAATCAGACGATGCCGGAGTCATCCTCGTCGCCGATTTTCGGCTCGAACCGCGCCGACGAAAGGGTGGCAATGAGAGCCGTGCTGTGCCGTGCGTTCGGTCCCGTCGAGGACCTGAGGCTGGAGGACGTCGCGTCCCCGGTCGCCGGCCAGGGCATGCTCTGCGTCAGCATCGAGGCCTGCGGCATCAACTTCTTCGACGGTCTGGCGGTACAGGGCCAGTACCAGACGAAGCCGCCCTTCCCGTTCTCGCCCGGCGGCGAGGTGGCCGGCGTGGTGACGGCGCTCGGCGAGGGCGTCGAGGGCCTTTCGCTCGGCGACCGCGTCATGGCCTTCGTCGGCTTCGGCGGCTACGCCGAGGAGATTGCGGTTCCGGCCGCGGTGGCGACGAAGATTCCCGAGGCGATGAGCTTCGAGGAGGCCGCCGGCTTCATGATCGCCTACGCCACGTCCCACCATGCCCTCAAGGACCGCGCCGCGCTGAAGCCGGGCGAGACGCTGCTGGTGCTCGGCGCGGCTGGCGGTGTCGGGCTGACGGCGGTCGAGATCGGCAAGGCGATGGGGGCGCGCGTCATCGCGGCGGCGTCGAGCGACGACAAGCTTGTCGTCGCTTCCCGCCACGGCGCCGACGACCTCGTGAATTACTCGGACGGCGAGCTGAAGGACAAGGTCAAGGCGTTGACCGGCGGCCGCGGCGTCGACGTCGTCTATGATCCGGTTGGCGGCAAGCTGGCCGAGGCCGCGCTGCGCGCCATGGCGCCGGAGGGGCGCTTCCTCGTCATCGGCTTCGCCAGCGGCGACATCCCGTCGATCCCGCTCAACCAGTACCTGTTGCGCCAGGTCTCCGCCGTCGGCGTGTTCTGGGGCGCCTTTGCCAAGGCCGAGCCCGAGCGCAACGCCGCGCACGTCGCCGAGCTTCTCGCCTGGTACGAAGCGGGAAAGCTAAGACCGCACATCTCCGAGACCTATCCGCTGGAGCGTTTCCAGGAGGGGCTCGGCCGCGTCATGTCGCGGCAGGCCAGGGGCAAGGTCGTGCTGACCACCGGACGGAGCGCGGCATGAGCGTAGCGGTCCTGCCCTCCGCCGTCGCGCTCGAACGCAGGGACGACGTCCTCGTCGCGACGATCGACAATCCGCCGGTCAACGCGCTGTCCAACGCCGTGCGCGCCGGCCTGCTCGCCGCGGTCGACACTCTCGAAGCCGATTCGGCGCTGCGCGCGCTCGTGATCCGTTCGCAAGGTCGCCTGTTCTCGGGAGGTGCAGACGTCACCGAATTTGGCCCGGCGATGCGGTTGCCGCTGCTCGGCGAGGTCATCGCCCGGCTCGACGCCTGCGCCAGTCCGGTCGTCGCCGCCATCCATGGCGCGGCGCTGGGCGGCGGGCTGGAGGTGGCGCTCGCCTGCAACGCGCGCGTCGCCGCCGCGTCCGCGCGCCTCGGCTTTCCCGAGGTGAAGCTGGGCATCCTGCCGGGCGCCGGCGGCATCGTGCGCCTGCCGCGGCTCACCGGCATCGCGCCGGCGCTGGAGATGATCGCCGAGGGCAAGGAAATCTCGGCCGCCCGCGCGCTGGAGATCGGCGTCGTCGACGCGCTCGC
Source organism: Rhizobiaceae bacterium (assembly GCA_905339215.1). Lineage (GTDB taxonomy): Bacteria > Pseudomonadota > Alphaproteobacteria > Rhizobiales > Rhizobiaceae > DUSC01. The sequence goes on along the minus strand of CAJPFN010000006.1, from coordinate 4,723 downwards.
CGGGGGCGACCTGATCGAGGCGTCGATCGCCTACGCCCGCCGCCTCGCCGCGGGCGAGGTGCCGTTGCGCCGCGTCGGCGCCCTGCCGTTCCCGGCCTTCCCTGCCGAAGCGCAGGCCGAGGCGCGGGCCGCGCTGGGCAGGAAGTTCAAGGGCCGCGAGGCGCCGCAGAAGGCGGTCGAGCTGTTCGCCATGGCCGCCGAGACGCCCTTCGCCGAGGCCGCGGAAAGGGAATACGCCGCCTGCAGGGCGCTGCTGGCGACGCCGCAGTCGCGGGCGCTGCGCCATGTCTTCGCCGCCGAGCGCGCCGCGGCGCGGCCGAAGGCGATCCCCGACGGCACCGAACCGCGACCGGTCGAGCGCGTCGGCATCGTCGGCCCCGGCACGATGGGCCGCGGCATCGCCGTCGCCATGCTCGACGCCGGACTGCCGGTGACGCTGGTCGGCCGCAGCGCCACCGCACTGGACAAGGCGCGCGCGGCGATCGCGAAATCCTATAACGGGCTGCTGCGCCGCGGCACGATCGCCGCCGACGAGGTCGACCGCCGCCTGGCGCGGCTGACGACGACGGAAGCGGTCGCCGACCTCGCCGGCGCCGACCTCGTCGTCGAGACGATCAGCGAGGACCGCGACGCCAAGCGCGCGGCAATTGCGGCGATCGACGCGGCGCTCTCCGACCGGGCCATCCTGGTGACCAACACGTCCTTCCTCGACATCGAGGACCTGGCATCGGCGACGAGCCGGCCGCAGAACTTTGCCGGCATGCATTTCTTCAACCCGGCGAACCTGATGCGCCTTGTCGAGAACGTGCGCACGCGCGCCGCCGCCCCCGACGTGCTCGCCACGCTGATGGCCCTGTCGCGCCGGCTGGGCAAGCTCGCCGTGCTCGTCGGCCCGTCGGAAGGCTTCGTCGCCAACCGCATGCTGTCGAAGCGGACGCGCGAGGCGCTGTTCCTGCTCGAAGACGGTGCGACGCCGCGCCAGGTCGATCGCGTCCTGACCGATTTCGGCTTCCCCGTCGGCCCGTTCGCGCTGGCCGACATGGCCGGGCTCGACGTACTCGCTGCGACCCGCGTCGCCCGAGCCGCGTCGCTGTCGGCGCGCGAGCGCGCCGCCGACATCATCGAGACGCTGGTCGCCGCCGGCCGGCTCGGGCGCAAGAGCGGCGCCGGCTACTACGCCTATGGCGAGGACGGCAAGGCGGCCGACGATCCGGCCACCGCCGAACTGCTTAAACGGCACCGCGCCAGACGCGGCATCGTCGCGCGGAGCGTCTCCGACGCGGAGGTGCTGGAGCGCTGCCTGCTGGCGCTGGTCAACGAAGGGGCGAAGCTGGTCGGCGAGGGCGCGGTAGACCGCGCCTCCGACATCGACGTCGCCTGGACGTCCGGCCTCGCCTTTCCCGCGCATCTCGGCGGGCCGATGTTCTGGGCCTCGGAGATGGGCCTGTCGAAGGTCGCCGAGCGGCTCGACCACTATGCCGGCCTGGTCGGCGACGAGTTCTTCGCGCCGGCGCCTCTCGTCCGGCGCCTCGCCGCCACCGGCGGAACCTTCCAGTGAACCGATGACAGAAAACAGCGGACCGAGAGTATGAACAAGCAGATGCAACTCGCCGACGTCGTCGCCAGCCTGTCGGACGGCATGACGATCGGCATCGGCGGCTGGGGTCCGCGCCGCAAGCCGATGGCGCTGGTGCGCGAGATCCTGCGTTCGGACCTGAAGGATCTCACCGTCGTCGCCTATGGCGGGCCGGAGGTCGGCATGCTCTGCGCCGCCGGCAAGGTGAAGCGCCTCGTCTACGGTTTCGTCTCGCTCGACTTCATCCCCATCGAGCCGTTCTTCCGCAAGGCGCGCGAGGCCGGCGGCGTGGTCTCCAGCGAGCTCGACGAGGGCCTGCTGCTGATCGGCTTGCAGGCCGCCGGCCACCGGCTGCCCTTCCTGCCGACGCGCGTCGGCCTCGGCTCCGACGTCACCTCGATCAACCCGGATCTGCGCATGGTGACCTCGCCCTACGACGACGGCGAGACTCTGCTCGCCATGCCGGCGATCCGGCTCGACGCAGCCCTCCTCCACGTCACCCGCGCCGACCGGCTCGGCAATACGCAGACCGACGGGCCCGATCCCTATTTCGACGCGCTGTTCGCCCGCGCCGCGGCGCGCTGCTACGTCACCACGGAGGAGCTGGTCGACCGCATCGACCTCGCCTACCCGGACAAGGCGCGGTCGAACCTCTTCGAGCGCTATCTCGTCACCGGCGTCGTCGAGGCGCCGCTCGGCGCGCATCCGACCACCGCCCACGACCTCTACGGCTGGGACGCCGAGCACCTGCGCGAATACGCGGCTTTGGCCGGCGAGGAGGGCGGCTGGGCGAAGTATTTCGACAGATACGTGGCCGGCCCCGAGAGCGGCTACGCCGAGCGCGTCGGCGGCGCCGCCCGCGTCCGCGGCCTGCCGATCCCGACCTTCTGACCAGGAACGAGCGACATGACCAACGCATCCGAATTCACGCTCGCCGAACTGGTCGTCTGCGCCGCGGCCGAAGCCTGGCGCGGCGGCGGCGAGGTGCTCGCCACCGGCATCGGCCCGCTGCCGCGCATCGCCGCCGGCGTCGCCAAGCTGACCTTCGCGCCGGAGATCCTGATGACCGACGGCGAGGCGTGGCTGGTCGAGGAGCCGGTGCCGCTCGGGCCGCGCGGCGACTACAAGCCGAAATACTCGGGCTGGATGCCCTATAGCCGCGTCTTCGACAGCGTCTGGTGCGGCCGCCGCCACGCCATGGTCACGCCGGTCCAGGTCGACCGCTGGGGCCAGGGCAACATCGCCGCGCTCGGCGACCTGAAGAAGCCGAAGGTGCAGCTTCTCGGCGTGCGCGGCTTCCCCGGCAACAGCATCAGCCACCGCAACTCGATGTTCCTGCCCTCGCACACGAAGCGCAGCTTCATCGAGGGCGAGGTCGACGTCGTCGCCTCGGTCGGCTTCGCCGACAGGCGCTGGCCGCAAGGCGTGAACAAGCTCCCCGTCGACATCGGCATCGTGGTCACCAACCTCTGTATCATGGACTTCAACGGCCCGGACCACGCGGCGCGCGTCGTCTCGCTGCATCCCGGCGTTTCCTTCGAGGAGGTGCAGGGCGAGACCGGCTTCCCGCTCATCAGGGCGGAAACCGTCGCCACGACCCCGGCGCCGACCGAGGAGCAGCTCGCGATCATCCGCCGGCTCGACCCGACCGGCATCCGCGCCACCGTCATCAAGGGCAATCCTCCCGGCATCCGGCAGGCCGCCTGACCATGGATTTCGAGTCCAGCGCCAAGACGCGCGACCTCCTCGAACGGCTCGGCGCGTTCATGGACGCGCATGTCTACCCCAACGAGCGGCTCTACCACGAGCAGGTGGCCGCCGACCGCTGGGGACACCCGCCGATCCTGGAAGAGCTGAAGGCGAAGGCGCGCGCGGCGGGCCTGTGGAACCTCTTCCTGCCGGAGTCCGAGCATGGCGCCGGGCTGAGCAACGCCGAATACGCGCCGCTCTGCGAGGTGATGGGGCGCGTCCACTTCTCCAGCCAGGTGTTCAACTGCTCGGCGCCCGACACGGGCAACATCGAGACGCTGATTCGCTACGGTTCCGAGGCGCAGAAGGATCGCTGGCTCCAGCCACTGCTCGACGGCGAGATCCGCTCCGCCTTCGCCATGACCGAGCCAGACGTGGCGTCGAGCGACGCCACCAACATCGTCGCCACGATCCGCCGCGACGGCGGCGACTACGTGCTCAACGGCCGCAAATGGTGGATTTCCGGCATCGGCGACGAGGCCTGCCAGGTGATGATCTTCCTCGGCCTCTCCGATCCTGACGCGCCGAAGCACCAGCGCCACTCGATGATCTTGGTGCCGCGCGACGCGCCCGGCGTGACGATTCTCAGGCCGCTGACCGTGTTCGGCTACGACGACGCCCCGCACGGCCACATGGAGATCCTCTTCGAAAACGTGCGCGTGCCGGCGGAAAACATGCTGCTCGGCGAGGGGCGCGGCTTCGAGATCGCGCAGGGGCGCCTCGGGCCCGGGCGGATCCACCACTGCATGCGGCTGATCGGGCTGGCCGAACGCTGCCTCGAACTGATGTGCCGACGGGTGAAGACGCGCGTCGCCTTCGGCCGGCCGATCGCCGAGCAGTCGGTGACGCTGGAGCGCATCGCCGAATCGCGCATCCTCATCGACCAGGCGCGGCTGCTGACGCTGAAGGCGGCGTGGATGATGGATACGGTCGGCAACAAGGTCGCCAGGGCCGAGATCGCCATGATCAAGGTCGCCGCGCCGAACATGGCCTGCCGCGTCATCGACTGGGCGATCCAGGCGCACGGCGCGGCCGGCGTCTCCGACGACTTTGTGCTGGCCAACTACTATGCGCACGCGCGCAAGCTGCGTTTCGCCGACGGACCCGACGAGGTGCACCGCAACCAGATCGGCCGGCTCGAACTGGCGAAATACGCCTGAGCCGCCGGGAACCGGATCGCGCCATGGACGCCGCCAGCCTTTCCGGGACCGAGCCGCTTCCCCCAGGCGGGCGCATCGACCGCGACCGCCTCGCGGCGTTCCTCAAGGAGAGCGTCGACGGTTGCGGCGGGGAAATGACGCTGGCGCGCTTCCGCGGCGGCCAGTCGAACCCGACGCTGCTGGCGACCTTCGCCAACGGCCGAAAGCTGGTGCTGCGCAAGAAGCCCGACGGCGTGCT
>CAJPFN010000005.1 GCA_905339215.1 Rhizobiaceae bacterium | reverse complement strand
GGCAAGAAGGTCGCCATCATCGGCTACGGCTCCCAGGGGCGCGCGCACGCGCTCAACCTGAAGGAATCCGGCGTCAAGGAGATCGCCATCGGCCTGAAGCCCGGCTCGGCGACGGCGAAGAAGGTCGAGGCCGACGGCCTGAAGGTGATGTCGGTCGCCGAGGTGGCCAAGTGGGCCGACCTGATGATGATGGCGACGCCGGACGAGCTGCAGGCCGACATCTACCGGAACGAGATTGCGCCGAACATCCGCGACGGCGCCGCAATCGCCTTCGCTCACGGCCTCAACGTGCATTTCGGCCTGATCGAGCCGAAGGCCACCGTCGACGTGCTGATGATCGCGCCGAAGGGCCCGGGCCACACCGTGCGCGGCGAGTACCAGAAGGGCGGCGGCGTGCCGTGCCTGGTCGCCGTCCACCAGGACCCGTCGGGCAACGCGCTCGACCTCGCGCTCTCCTACGCCTGCGGCGTCGGCGGCGGCCGTTCGGGCATCATCGAGACCAATTTCCGCGAGGAGTGCGAGACCGACCTGTTCGGCGAGCAGGTGGTGCTCTGCGGCGGCCTGGTCGAACTGATCCGCGCCGGTTTCGAGACGCTGGTTGAAGCCGGCTACGCGCCCGAGATGGCCTATTTCGAGTGCCTGCACGAGGTGAAGCTGATCGTCGACCTGATCTACGAAGGCGGCATCGCCAACATGAACTACTCGATCTCCAACACCGCCGAGTGGGGCGAGTACGTGTCCGGCCCGCGCATCATCACCGCCGAAACTAAGGCCGAGATGAAGCGCGTCCTGAAGGACATCCAGACCGGCCGCTTCACGTCGGAGTGGATGCAGGAGTATCGTTCTGGGCTGGCCCGCTTCAAGGCGACGCGCCGCCTGAACGACGAGCACCCGATCGAGCAGGTCGGCGAGAAGCTGCGCGGCATGATGCCGTGGATCTCGAAGAACAAGCTGGTCGACAAGACCAAGAACTGAGCGGCGTATCCGCGATGCGGAAAGGCCGGCGGGGCGACCCGCCGGCCGTTGCCGTTCTGCCACGCGGCCACGCCGTCCCGGAATGGCACGCTGCGGCTGGCATGCGTTTCGCTTCCCGGTCCGTACCGGACAAGGAGGCCCACGACATGTCCCCGATCACCGAAAACTCGATCGGCCTAGATGGCGAAGTGTTCGCCGACCGCCGCAGCGAGACCAGGCACCGCGTCTTCAAGGGCGGCCGCCTGTCTTTCAACAAGGGTTACGGCGCACTGGAATGCGTCGTACGCAACCTATCCGACCGCGGCGCGCGTCTGGCGCTCGGCGAGACGACGGCCGTTCCCAACGTGTTTTCCCTCGAGATCGCGGGAGAAGCGACTAGTCGCTCCGCGTGCGTGCGCTGGCGCTCGCCGTCCGCCGTCGGCGTCGAGTTTCGCGCGCAAGGCTGAGCTCGACGGCCGAATTCAGCCATAGTGCCAATGCGGTTTGGGTGCCGTACCGGTGATCTCTACGCCGAGGCGATCGTCCCTGCGCCAGCGCACTACGCAGGTGTACGCAGTGCGGTCGAGCGGGACGTAGAGCAGGAATTCGTCGGGCGCCTGGATGCCCAGGGGAACCTGTAGTTCCGCGCCGTTCTCCGTCTGGTTGCGCACGGCGCAGGCTATCTCCGACGTATCGATGTCGACGAGAATGGAGGCGCGTTTGAGCACGCGCCTGCGGTGTTCGCGATCCGTTGGACGCTGGGCTGATGCGGACATGGGAAGAATCCTTCGCCGAATCGGCTGGCGAAATCCTACTTCCGAAGTGCGAATGCAAAACGCCCCAGAAGCCCATCCGGGACGTTTTGTCGCGCGATCCCTGCGATCAGCTAAAGGGCGAAATGCACTGGCGCCTTGTGTGCTTCGTCGGCTTGTAGGTGTTATCCGATGCGCGATACGTCTTGTAGCGCTTGTAGCACCAGTCGACATGTGCCGCGGAAAGATGGATCACCTTGTAGCGCGGCGCCGGCTCGACGTACCGGTACTGAGGAACGTCCCAATAGTCATCGTAGAACGGCCCACCCCAGATGCCGATGGTCACCGTCCCCCGCCGAACCGTTCGCCGCCAGTCGCGGCGATGGTCGCGATGGTGGCGCCAATCGGGACGGTGATCGCGGTGGATCCGCCAGTCGGGACGGTGGTGCCGACCCGGACGCCAGGCCTGGTCGCCATAGGGGCCGGGCTGGGTGTCGAGCGTATAGGGCGGCTGGAACGGGCAGTCGGTGGAGCCAGGTAGGCACTGAGCGGACGAAACTGCAACGCCGGCGCCCATGGCTCCGGCCGCGACAAGACCGATCAGGCCGAGACGCGACAGAAAACGTTTCATCATCATTCTCCTCGTGAAATCGTCCGGTACCCACGAATCCCCGCCCCACCGGGGTTGTCACAGTAGCGCTCACCGCATGAACGCCGGATGAACGGTCCGGTTCCGCAACGCTTGTGCCCGGCTGCGTTGCATTCGAGCGCGGATGCGGGCAAAGCTCCCCTCCATGTCGCTGCGCATCGCCACATTCAACGTCGAAAACCTCATGCACAGGTTCGACTATTCTGGCTTCCGCAACCAGCTCAATCAGGACCGTACGCTCTCCCTCTTCGAGATCAAGGACGAAGCCGAGTACCGATTGCTCGAGCAGGCCCGCATGATCGCCCACACCGACGACACCCGCCAGTTGACGGCGCTGGCGATCGCCGAAACCCGCTCGGACATCGTCTGCCTGCAGGAGGTGGACGACGTCGAAGCGCTGCGCGCCTTCGAGTACGGCTATCTGTTCAAGATGGTGGGGCAGGGCTATCGTAACAAGTACACCTCGACGGGCAACGACTCGCGAGGGATCGACGTCGCCGTCATGATGCGCGAGCAGACCCGGCAGGGTGAGCCGATCGAGTTCGTGCGCATGACCAGCCATGCCCACGTCACCTACGAGGAGTTCGGTTTGCACACGACCGAGCTCGATGCGCTTGGCAACAAGCCGTTCGAACGCATTTTCCGGCGGGACTGCCTGGAGATCGACGTAAGGGTGGGAGGCCGCCCGCTGACGATCTACTCCGTTCATTTCAAGTCGATGGGGAGTCCGCGCAACGGGCTTTCCGGCCGCGACGCGACGATGCCGGTCCGTATCGCCGAGGCCAAGGCAGTGCGCCAGATCATCGAGGCGCGATTCGGCAAGGACCATGCGGCGGGTAAGCGCTGGGTGATCTGCGGCGACCTGAACGACTACCGCGAACGCGTCATCGTCACCGGCGACGATCCGGACTACGCGTTCTCGCCCGTCGTGGAGGCGCATTCGAGCGTCGACACGATCCTGGCGGATGGCTTCTGCGAAAACCTCGTCGCGCGCCGCCCGGCGATCGACCGGTGGACGCTCTATCACACGCGCGGCCCGGAGGAGCGGCACCTGTGCCAGCTCGACTACCTGCTCGCCTCTCCGGCGCTCGCCAGGGCAAACCAGGCGGCGATCCCCGACATCATCCGCCGGGGCCAGCCCTGGCGCACGCCGTTCCCGCCGGGCCAGGCGGTCGACCGCTACCCGCGCACCGGCTGGGACCGGCCGAAGGCGTCCGACCATTGCCCGGTCGCGGTCACCCTCGACATCACCTGAGGTCGCCATGGCCTTCGACCTTCCGCGCAATACGATCCTGCCCGTCGCTGCGGTCGACGTGCGCCTGGACGACGGCCCGCACCCTTTCGAAAACGCGAACCTTCCGGCGATCGAGGACAATTGGCGGCGCGAGACGGAAGCCAATCCGACCCTCTTCGACGGCGAGGTGGTACTGCTCTCTGCGCTCGCCTATTCCGGACGCCGCCTTTCGGGGCGCTGCCACGCCATCCGCTACGCAACCTTCCTGCACTGGCGGCGGCACCGGGAGACGGCGCCGGCCGAACACGCCTTCGCGCACGCCATGGTCGTCTCCCGCGACGGCGCGCTGCTCGCAGTGCGCATGGGCGGGCATACGGCAAATGCCGGCCGTGTCTACTTCGCCGCCGGCTCCTTCGAGCCAGTTGATTTTCCAGGCGGGCGCGTCGACCTCCACGCCAACATGGTGCGCGAGGTGGGCGAGGAGACAGGGCTGTCGATAGACACCGTGCCCCATGAGGACCGGTTTCACTTCATCTCGATCCCGAACGGCACAGTGATCTTCCGGCGCTACCTGATCGACGCCGCAGTGGACGATATCGCCGACGCCGTGCGCGCCCATGTCGCCGCCGAAACGGATCCCGAGATCGACGGGCCGGTCGTGATCCGCGGCCGCGACAGCCTCCCCGACGGCCTGGCGCCGCAGATGCGGCCGCTGATCGACTGGCACTTCGCCAATCCGTGGACGCCGCCGCGCCTTTGACGACGGTCAATGCTGCGCTTTTACGGCCGGCGGAAATTGCCGCATCAACGGGAAGGCGCAGACATGGAACGCAGGATCAATATCGTACAGCATTCCTCGCTCGGCACGGTCTGGTTTGCCGGCTGGCTGTTCACCATCGGCTACCTGAACCTCGGCTTCTGGTGGGGGCTGCTCGGCCTCATCGTCTGGCCCTACTTCCTCGGCGCCCATTTCGCTCCGGCGCCGGTCTGACGCGGCGGCCCACGCGACGTTCGCGGTGGCGGCCCTGAAGGCTGACTATTCGTGGCGCAGCGCCACGATCGGGTCGAGCCTTGCGCCGCGCAGCGCCGGGAAGAAGCCGAAGACCGTGCCGATCAGCGCCGAGAAGCCGACGGCGAGCGCAATCACGGCCGGGCTCGGGCTGAACGGGATCGACAGGGTGACGGCGGCGATACCGGCCAGCGCCAGGCCGAGCGCGATGCCGATCAGCCCGCCGAACAGCGACAGCACGGTCGCCTCGACGAGGAACTGGACGAGGATGTGCCGTTCATGGGCGCCGATGGCGAGGCGGATGCCGATCTCGCGGGTCCGTTCGGTCACCGAGACCAGCATGATGTTCATGATGCCGATGCCGCCGACGAGCAGGCTGACGGCGGCGACGGCGCCGAGCATGCCGGTCATCACCGAGGTGGCGCTGGCCATGGCGTCCGCGACCTGTGTCATGTCACGCACGGAAAAGTCGTCCTCGCGGTCGGGCGCAATGCGGCGGACGTCGCGCAGGATATCCTCCATGCGCTCCTGCAGCAACGAGGTCGGCGTGGCGTCGTCGGCGGCGACATAGATCGTGTCGATGTCGCGGTTGCCGGCGATGCGGCGCTGGAAGGCGGCGAGCGGAACGAGGACGACGTTGTCCTGGTCCTGGCCGAAGCCGGAAAATCCCTTCGGTTCGAGCAGTCCGATGACCCGGCAACTCATCTTGCCGACGCGGATGATGGCGCCATCTGGATCGCCGGCGCCGAAGAACTGCTGGCGCACCGTCTCGCCGACCAGGCAGATCCCGGTACCGCTGCGCACCTCGGATTCGCCGAAGGCGCGTCCCGAAACCACCTTCCAGTCGCGGGCGTCGAAATAGGCCGTGTCGGTGCCGGTGACCGCGACCGAAAGGCTCTCTGTGCCAAAGACCACCCGCACCTGTTTCTGAGAGGCGGCCGAGACGGCGCGCGCGCCCTCGAGACCGTGAACGAGTGCGTCGACGTCCCTGGCGCCGAGTTCGCGGGTCGCCCGTGACGGCGGCGAGCCGGGCTGTGGCGGGCGTCCGGCCCGCACCACGAGCAGGTTGCTGCCGAGCTTGGAAATATCGGACTTCACCTTCTCCGTGGTGCCGCTGCCGATGGTGATCATGGCAATGACCGCGGCGACGCCGATGACGATGCCGAGCAGGGTCAGCACCGAGCGCAGCGCGTTGCGGCGCACCGAGCCGAGGGCAAGCTTCACCGTCTCGTAGAGCATCAGGCGGCCTCCTCGGAGACGCCGTCGTCCTCCACCTGCCCGTCGACGAAGCGCAGGGTGCGCCGCGCGTAGGCTGCTATGTCCGCTTCGTGCGTGACCATGGCTACGGTGAGACCGGTGTCGCGGTTGAGACCGACGAGTAGTTCCATGATTTCGTGGCTGCGCGCGGAATCGAGATTGCCCGTCGGCTCGTCGGCGACGAGCAGCATCGGCCGGGTGACGATGGCGCGGGCAATGGCGACGCGCTGCTGCTGGCCACCGGAAAGTTCCGCCGGCGTGTGGTCCTCGCGGCCCGTCAGCCCGACCAGGTCGAGCGCCTCCAGCGCCCGCCTGCGGCGTTCGGCACCGCCAACGCCGCGATAGATCAGCGGCAGCTCGACGTTCTCCGCCGCCGTGGTGCGCGCCAGCAGATTGTAGCCCTGGAAGACGAAGCCGATGTAGAGGTTGCGCAGCGTCGCCCGGCTGGCGCGGTCGAGCCGGCCGGCGTCGACGCCCTGGAAGGCGTAGCGGCCGGACGTCGGCGTGTCGAGGCAGCCGATGATGTTCATCGCCGTCGACTTTCCCGAGCCGGACGGCCCCATGATGGCGACGAAATCCCCGGCCTCGATGGTGAGGTCGACGCCGGCCAGCGCATGCACCTCGGCCTCGCCGCGGCCATAGGTTTTCCACACGTGGCGGAATTCGATCAGGGGAGGCCCGCTCACGCGTCTGTCCTCAGTTGGCCGTGGTCGTGGTGCCGGTGACGACGAGGTCGCCGACGTCAAGTCCCGAGACGATCTCGGTCCGTTCGCCGTCGGTCGATCCGGTCTTCACCTTCACCGGCGCCGGCTGTCCCTCCCTGAGGACGTAGAGTGTGCGAGTGCCGTCGGTCGACACCGCCGCCGCGCGCTGCCCGCCCGACCGCGGCAGACGCGGCATGAAGAGATTCTGCAGGCTCCAGCCGCTGCGCGGCTGGGCTGCCGGCGGGCGGAAGCGGAACGCCGCGGCCGGCACGGTGATGACGTCCTTCGCCTCGCGGGTGACGACGGAGACGGTCGCCGTCATGCCGGGACGGAGCAGCAGTTCGGCATTGTCGACGCCGAGCCTCGCGTCGTAGGTGACGACGCCCTCCGTCGTCACCGACGCGTAGGCGATGTCGCGGATCTCGGCGTCGAACTTGCGGTCGGGGAACGCGTCGACAGTGAAGATCGCCTTCTGCCCGGGTTTCACCGAACCGATGTCGGCCTCGTCGATCGCCGCCTTGAGCTCCATGTTCTCCAATTCGGCGGCAATGACGAAGAGCACCGGCGCCTGCAGCGATGACGCCACCGTCTGGCCCGGATCGACGGAACGGGTGAGAACGATGCCGTCGATAGGTGCGTAGATCGTACTCTTCTCGAGATCGGCCTGTTGCAGCTTCAACTCGGCGACGGCGATGGCGAGGTTTGCCTCTGCGATGGCGACGGCGCTCGCGGCACGGTCGCGCGCGGCCGTCGCGGTCTCCAGGGCCTGGTCGGTGGTCATGCCGCGCTGCGCCAGCTGCTCGGCGCGGGCGAGCGCCTTCTCGGTCTCGCCGAGCGTGGTCTGCGCGTCGGTGACGCGCGCCCTGGCGGCATCGACCGAGGCCTCGCCGCGTTCGACCTGGGCGGAGAGCCTGGTCTTGTCGAGTTCGGCGAGCACGGCGCCGGCCTGGACGCGCTGGTTCTCGGCAACCTGCACGGAACGGACGACGCCGGACAACTCGCTGGAGATGTCGACCTTGGTCAGCGGCTGAAGATTGCCGGTGGCGGAGACTTCGACGGTCAGGTCGCTCCGCGCGGCCGCGACCGTGGCATAGGCGATGCGCTGGGAGGGCTGGCCTACATAGAAATAGCTGCCGGCGGCGACGCCTGCCGCCGCGACGAGAAAGGCCAAGGCATAGGGCCAGCGTCTGCGCCGGCTGCGGCCCTTTCTGTCGAGGCGCAATGCAGCGGCCACGTCCGGCGCCTCGGCCTTCCGCGGCGCTGCGGGCTCGCCCCGTGGCCGAGTGACGATCTGGTCCATTGCGGACCCCTGTGCTGTGGCTCTAGTAGTCCCTGCACCCGAGAGATCATGCTTCGGGCACGGGAATTCAAATTAATTTTCGCTCATGTTGGCCGGGCGAACCGCCGCGGAAGGAAGATGAAGATGAAGAAGCGCCGCTACGCCGTCTACGACGTGTTCGCCGACAGGGCGCTCGCCGGCAATCCGCTTGCCGTCGTCTTCGACGCGGACGGCCTCGACACCGACGCCATGCAGAGCATCGCCGGGGAATTCAACCTGTCGGAGACGACCTTCGTCTCGCCGCCGGAGAACGCCCGGCATCGCGCCGCGGTGCGCATTTTCACGCCACGCCACGAGCTGCCCTTTGCCGGGCATCCGACGGTCGGCACGGCGATCGCGCTGACCGAGAGCGACGGCAGCGGCGCCGGCATCCTCGTGCTCGAGGAGAGGGTAGGCCCCGTGCGTTGCGCGGTGGCGCGGGGCAGGGGCGCAGCCTTCGCCGAGTTCGACCTGCCGCGCCTGCCCGAGCGTCTGGGTTTCTCCGCGACGCCGGAGGCGGTCGCCGCTGCGCTCGGCCTCGGCCATGACGAGGTCGGTTTCGAGAACCACACGATCGGCCTGTGGTCGGGCGGGGTGCCTTATGTGCTGGTTCCCGTCTGCGACCTCTCCGCGGCGGCGAAGGCGCGCCTCGACGACGCCGCCTGGATCGCACTGACCGGGCCGGTCGACGCGCTGTCGCCGGCCGCCTTCGTCTACTGCCGCGAAACCACCGATGCCGAATGCGCCTTCCACGCGCGCATGTTCGCTAGCCATCTCGGCATTCCCGAGGATCCGGCGACTGGCTCGGCCGTCGCCGCCTTTGCCGGCGCCGTCCACCATTTCGACCGGCCTCTGGACGGAGCGGCGCAATACTGGATCGAGCAGGGCATCGAGATGGGCCGGCCGTCGCGCATCCGCCTCGAACTCGACATCGACAAGGGTGCGATCGCCGCGGCGCGGATCGGCGGCCATGCGGTCAAGGTCGCCGAGGGAACGCTTTACGTGTGAAGGCCGGCGGGATCTGCGAACGTCCGCGGCACCATCGTGGAGCGAAAGCGCCGGCGCTAGGCGCCGGCGCGGTATTCTTGCGGGTCGGGGCCTCGCGGGCGGCTAGCCGCGCGAAAAGGCCTTCGACAACGACGCCATCATCTCGCGAGCGGGCGAGGGTGCCGGGCGATCCTTGTCGCCGGCGCCGACTGGACGCGACCCGCCGAGCCTGAACTGGCGCACCAGTTCGGAGAGACCCGAAGCCTCGCCGGCGAGCCGGTGGGTGACGGCGGTGTTCTCCTCGACCATGGCGGCGTTCATCTGCGTGATCTTGTCGATCTGGTTCACCGACGCCTTGATCTCGCCGAGGCTTTCGGCCTGGGTCCGCGAGGCGGCTGCGATGGCACCGATCGTGTCGTTGATCAGCGCGACCTGCACCGAGATCTCCTCCAGCGATTCCCCCGCCGCGTTGACAAGGTTCACACCCTGATCGACCTCGGTGCCGGACTTCTCGATCAGCTTGCGGATGTCGGTCGCCGCGCCCGAGGCGCGCTGGGCGAGCGCGCGGACCTCCTGGGCGACGACGGCGAAGCCCTTGCCCGCCTCGCCCGCGCGCGCCGCCTCGACACCGGCGTTGAGAGCCAGCAGGTTGGTCTGGAAGGTGATGCCGTCGATCAGGTCGGTGATCTGCGAGATCTCGTTTGAGGCCTCCTGGGTGCGGTTCATGGCCTCGACGGCGTTGGTGACGACGCCGCGCGAGCGGGTCGTGCTGGCGCTTGCCGTGGCGGCGATGCGCGACGCCTCGTCGGCCTTCGTGCTGGCGAGGCGCACCGAGGTCGCGACGTCCTCGAAGGCGTTCGAGGTCTCTTCCAGCGAGGCGGCCTGCTGCTCGGTGCGCTTCAGGAGGTCGTTTGACGCGGAGCGGATCTCGGCCGCGCTCTCGTCCATGGAGATGGCGCTGCCCTGGATCTGTTTGAGGATCTCGCTCAGCTTCTCGACGGAGAGGTTGAAGTCGACCCTGAGCCGGTCGAGTTCGCCGACGAAGGGCTGCGAAAGGCTGACCGTCAGGTCGCCGTCGGCCAGCCGCTTCAGGCCGGTCGCCAACTCGGCGACGGCCGCCTGCATCTGCCTGGTCTCTTCGGCCTTGGCTGCCGCGCGCTCGTGCTGCTCGCGCTCCTTGGCGGCCCGGGCCTCTTCCGCTTCGTGGGAAAGCTCGGAAGCCTGCTGCCGGGCCACGAGGCTGTCGGCCAGCGCCGTCTCGCTCTCGTTGAGGGCGCGCGCCACGATCCGCGTGATCATGAACAGCATGCCCGCTTCCATGAGCAGGATGACGGCGTGGAGGATGACGCGGGTGAATTCGGACTCGCCGGGGAATACCGCCGCCGGCATCACGACGTAGAGGACGAGGTGATGGACCGCGGTCACCGCCGTGAAGGCGAAGATCGGGCGCCAGTCGACCCACATCGCCAGCACCGCCAGCGAGGCAAAGAAATACATGTGCATGTCGATCTGCAGCGTCGAACCGGTGAAGGCGTAGACGAGAAGGGCTACGAGAGCGGCGTGCGAGGCACCGGAGACGAAGCGGGTGGTCTGCCCGACCCGGTCGACGGCCCACAGCGCAGTCGCCGTACCGGCGACGAGCAGGCTGCCGATGGCGAGCACAGCGGCGCTCGCTTCGGCGGCGAACCACGCCTTCGCCAGGATGAGGACGACGTCCACCCACATCAGGGCGACGACGAACACCGATGCCATTCTTCTTATTTCATCGAGACGCTTCATTCGAGTTCCCCAGGTCGAAGCACGATTTTCCAAGTCTTCCGTCGAGCACGATCAGAGCGCCCGCTGCGATGAGCCGGGCGGCGAACCCCCCCTCGCCGCTCTCGGCGAGCACGATCCAGTCCCGCGCACCGCCGTCGACCAGCGAGCCGCCGGCCGCCGCGACGATCTGCATGATGCGTCCGGGCTCGCTCCACGGCGGCGCGATCACCACCATCCGCGTGCCCGTCGGCGCGGCAGCGACGCCGGCGACCGCCCCGGCAACGCCGAGCAAGTTCAAAGCGAGCAAGACCGCGACCAATCGCGTCTTCCCGTTCGTCGGCAGGTGCCAAGGCATGGGTGCGAAAGTTTCCCCTCGGGGGACGCCTGCTCACTCGGCACGGCAGGCGATCTCCCACTCCTCTCAAATAGTTGTTCAGTCGCTAAGAAAGGGTTTACCAAGCGTTGGTGCGAGGGGCGGCTCGTCGTCCATCATGCGAGCCCCTCACGACGTCTTGCAGATCCTGGCCGATCAGCGGCCGCTGCTCACTCGGCCACGGTCCGGGTGAAAGACTCGCCGGACTTGATCGGGCAGGGGAAGGGTCCCGCACGTCCGCCCTCGCCCTGCGCGGTGCACACATGCTTGCCTTCGCGTTCCTGGCTCGTGCAGAATAGCCCCGCCAGGGCGCGACATGCGTAGTGTCCGTCGACGTGAAGATCCAGGACGATCGAGGTCTGGTTGTCGAGCGTTATCTGGCCCCAGCCGGTCTGCTGGGCCATGGCTGGCGCCGCAGGGGCGGCGGCGAAGATTGCCGTCGCCGCGACGGCGGCAAGGAAAAGGGCAGACTGCTTCAGTGGCATGGCGACCTCCGTCGTATCGCGAACGACGGCGAGGACCGGCGGATTGTTGACGATGCCCTGCTGGTTCTAAAGGAAGCAATGGTGGGTGTGCACAGGATCGAACTGTGGACCCGCTGATTAAGAGTCAGCTGCTCTACCAACTGAGCTACACACCCACGGCCGTCGGAAACGGCGATGGCGGGCATATAGCCATCCATTTCCGGCCTGTCCAGCCATTCCTTCGGTTTTTCGACGGCGGGCCGCGGCGCGCGAAAGCGCCCCCGCAATTCGGCCACGATCGGAATCCAGGGTCTTGCATCAAGGCAGCTTCGCGCCGCCGGCGGACCGAACATGACCTGACGACCCGATCCTTTCGACGCCCCCGTCCTCCCCGACGGGAGGAGTGCGTCGAAACGAAAGGAGCATCGATGGTCAAGATCACGATCCGGCTGACCCGGTCGGCCGCGGAGAAATCGCACAAGATCGAAGACGTGAGGAAGGCGGCGGCCGCCGCCTTCGAGGCTGCCGGGCGCGGCGAGATCCACTGCCTCGCCTTCAAGGCCAACGGCCAGCAGTTCGCGCTGTCGTCGCGGACGATCCTCGAAGTCGACTGGTTGCCGAACCGGATTCCGCCGGGCATCATCCGAGGCCCGGGCACGGTCCAGGTGAAGCGGCGCCGTTCCGGTTGCCCCTGACACCGTTTGTCAGCAGCCGCGCATATTTCGGGTGGCGAAGGCGCCGCAAGGCCGCTGGATTGACCGGCGACCCTTGCTTCGCGCACCCCGCCGCGTTCTCTGTAGGCGGGACAGGCAAGCGAATCCGGACGGGAAGGCAACCGCATGAAGGACAGGATCGGCGCGGCGGCGGCACGGCGCATCGCGCTCGCCGCGCAAGGATTCGGCGAGCGGCGCGGCGTGGCGCCGGGGATCGACCGGCGCCACCTGAAGCGCTTCCTGGCGCGCAACGGCCTGCTGCAGATCGATTCCGTCAACGTGCTCGTGCGCGCCCACTACATGCCGATCTTCTCGCGGCTGGGCCCCTATCCGCTCGGCCTGATCGATGACAATGCACGGGGCAGGCGGCGCGCGCTGTTCGAATACTGGGCGCACGAAGCCTCGTATCTGCCGGTCGAGCTGCAGCCGCTGATGCGCTGGCGCATGGAGCGGGCACGACGCGGCGAGAGGGTCTATGCCGGTCTTGCAAAATTCGCCGCCGAGCGCGCCGGTTTCGTCGAGCAGGTCTTGCGCGAGATCGGATCGCGCGGGGCGCTGGCGGCGTCCGACTTCGAGGGCGGCAAGGGGCAGGGCAGTTGGTGGGGCTGGAGCGAGGCCAAGCACGCGCTGGAATGGCTGTTCTGGACAGGGCAGATCACCACCTCCGAGCGGCGCGCCTCGTTCGAGCGGGTCTACGACCTCACCGAGCGCGTGCTCCCGGCCGCCATCCTGTCGCTGCCCACACCGTCGGCGGAAGAGGCGCAGCGCGAGCTTCTGCGCATCTCGGCGAGGGCGCTCGGCGTCGCCACGGCGGCTGATCTGCGCGACTATTTCCGCCTGCCGGCCGAAGACATGAAGGCGCGGATCGCCGAGCTCGTCGAGGCGGGCGACCTCGTGCCGGTGCGCGTCGAGGGCTGGAGCCAGCAGGCCTGGCTCGACCCGGCGGCAAGAAAGCCGCGGCGCATCGAGGCGCGGGCGCTGCTGTCGCCTTTCGACCCGCTGGTCTGGGAGCGTTCCCGCGCCGAGCGCCTGTTCGGCTTCTTCTACCGCATCGAGATCTACACGCCGGCCGAACGCCGCGTGCACGGCTACTACGTGCTGCCCTTCCTGCTCGGCGAAGCGATCGTCGCCCGCGTCGACCTGAAGGCCGACCGCCAGGCGGGCGTCTTGCGCGTCATGGCCGCGCACCGCGAGCTGCACGCGCCGGCGCACACGGCCGAGGCGCTGGCCGAAGAACTGGCGCTGATGGCCGGCTGGCTCGGGCTCGCGCGCATCGAGGTGGTGCCCGCCGGCGACCTGGCCAAGGATCTCGCCGAGGCGGTGGGGAGGCTGGGGTAGGCAGGGCTCCTGCTGGCTGGCCCAAGAGGTGCCGATCGGGCTGACAGAATGCCTTTTTCCCCGGAGGTGATACCGTCGGGGTCTTCCTCGGCCAGACCACACCGGACTTTTCGATGTACACGCCCCCCGCCTTCCGCGAAGACGACCCGTCCGAACTGCGCCGGATCATGCGCGAGGTGCGGCTGGCGACGCTTGTCACTGCGACCGCCGAAGGCCTCGTGGCGACGCCGCTGCCGCTCTTCCTCGATGAGGCGGAGGGCGAGCTAGGCGTTCTCCACGGCCACATGGCGAAGGCCAACCCGCAGTGGACACTTGCGCCGACCGGCGAGGCGCTGGCCGTCTATTCCGGGCCTGACGCCTATGTGACGCCGTCTTGGTATGCGGCCAAGCGCGAGCACGGCAAGGTCGTGCCGACCTGGAACTACGTCGCCGTGCACGCCTACGGCCCGGTCGAGTTCTACGAGGACGAGCAGCGGCTGCGCGACGTGGTTTCCCGGCTCACCGACCTCCACGAGGCATCGCGCGCCGAGTCCTGGGCGGTGAGCGACGCACCGGAAGCCTTCATACGGGCGCAGCTGCGCGGCATCGTCGGCGTGCGCATCCCGATCACGCGTGTCGAAGGCAAACGCAAGATGAGCCAGAACCGGCCGGAAGCCGACCGCGCCGGCGTCGCCGCAGGCCTTGCGGCCAGCGAGCGCGAAAGCGACCGCGCGGTCGCCGCGATGATTCCCGCCCCGCCGCGCTGAGAAGGCCGGGCGGCGGCATCGATCGTCGCCGTTCGACCAGGTCCGGCTTCGGGTTTTGTTCGGGTGTCCGCCCGGGTCACGAGGTATCGTGAATCGGCAGCCTTCGGCGGGCGGAAAAGACCAGCAGCAGGATGGGGAGTTGTGTCGCCGGATGCGGCGCACGGTTGGCGGACGTGTTGCCGTCAGTGTAGCCGGCTCGGTTGCCGGAACGGCCGGCCGCGCGGCACAGCTCGAGGATTTCGGCGAGCAGGCGGAAGCGCAGGGCAAGCCAGGCGGCGTCGAGCGGACTGGCGCCGCTTTCCGCTATGTCGTCGAGCCACGGGAAATCGTCCGCGGTCGCGCCTGCCGACTCTGCCGTTGCGGCGACGAAGGCCGTCGCCACGGATTCCGCACGGCGCAGGATCGCGAGCACGAGGAAGCGTACGGGGAGCGAGCGGCCGGCGGCGCGCTCGGCGACGAGCGACAGCGAGACGAGCAGCGCCGCGATCTTCAGCAGCATCCCTCCGTTTCGCCATCCGCCGTCCATTCCGGGCCTCCGCGACAACCTGCGCCGATTCTACTGCCGGCTTTTCGGGAGGGGGATGAACGGGAGGGACAAAAAACGCCCGGCGATTGATTTTGCGGGGAAATTTCTTCGCAAGACGGCGAAAGGTGTGCAATTTGTCCCCGCCTACTGGACTGCGCCCTTGTTGGTGGACGCATCAGGGGTCGGAATTGTCCCGTAGGCTGGCGTGCTGATCCTCGAACTGCTGTGGTCTGAGATAGGCGAGTTCGGAATGCAGTCTGCGTTTCTTCAGACGTCGTCCATGAAGTGGGGAGGACACATCAGTCGATCTGAGTGCGGGTCAGGCCGCACCGGGTGCCTCGCAGCGCCAGCCTACCGAACGGTCCATCGCTGTGAGAGTCAGACCGCCCGGGAACTCGCAGCAATCCATAGACCATCGGAGTGGTGGATGCATTCGGGCCCCGTCCTGCTTCTGGTCGTCCCCGCTTGTCGGCGGCCCTTCCGCGGCAAAGGCGCGCGACCCGCCAGCACAGGCTCGGACAAGCCCCGCCGACTATGGACGGAATCACCGTCGGGGATTGCCTTCGGCCGCTTCCCGGCCGGCGAGGCCAAGCGCGGAGAACATCGGGAGCGCCCGGGAGAATGTCGACCATCTCTTCGCTGACCGTCAGCCAGATCCGCGCCCTCTCCGCGGCGGCCATCGCCGCCTGGACCGAGGAAGACGTCGCCGAACTGTCGACCACGCAGGTGAAAGCGCTGTCGTCGACCCAGGTCGGGGCCTTGCAGACCGGAAGCGTCGCCGCGCTGACGACCTCCCAGGTGAGCGCGATCTCGCCGGCCGCGATCGTCGGACTGACCGTCGACCAGATCGCCGTGCTCGGCACGGACCGGATCTCGGGCCTGCTCCCGGCGCAGGTGGCAGCGCTCGCCAACACCCAGATCGCCGCGCTCGACGCCGACCAGGCCGAGGCGCTGACCGCGACGCAGGTCGCCAGCCTCAGTTCGCGGCAGGTCGCGGCGCTGACGGTGGAAGCCCTGCAGACCTTCTCGACCGCCGACATCGCGGCGCTGAAGCCGACGGCCATCCCTGGCATGACGACCGCCGGCATTGCCGCGCTGAGCCTCGACCAGATCGGTGCGCTGACGGCCGCACAGGTGGCGGCGCTGAAACCGAGCCAGGCGGGCGCACTGTCGACGGCGCAGGTCGGCGCGTTGTCCGCCGTGCAGATCGGCGCGATGAACTCCACCCAGATCGCGGTGCTGAGCAGCGAGGCGCTGGCGACGTTTTCGGCCGCCAAGATGGCTGCGATCAAGCCGACGTCGATCGCCGGGATTGCCGTCGCCGCGGTCGCGGAGCTGACCGTCGAACAGATCTCCGCCCTGACGCCTGCCCAGGTTGCGGCCATGCGCCCCACCCAGGTGGCCGCGTTGACGACCGACCATGTCGTCGCCCTGTCGACCGCCCAGGTCGGCGCGTTGACCTCGGCGCAGCTCGCCGCGCTCGGAACCGATCGCATCGCTGCCTTCTCCACGGACCAGATCGCGGCGCTGAGCGTCAAGGCCGTACCCGGCCTCACCGCGGCGCAGGTCGGCGCCCTCAGCGTCGACCAGGCCGGCGCGCTGACATCGGCGCAGGTCGGCGCGCTGGCGGCCAAGCACTTCGCGGCGCTCGGCGAGGCGGCGCTCGCCACCTTCTCCACAGCCGACATCGCGGCGATCAAGCCGGCGGCCATTCTCGGCCTGACCCCCGACGGCATCGCCGCCCTCAGCCTCGAACAGGTCGCGGCACTGACCACGGCGCAGTTGGCCGCGATGAAGACCACGCAGGTCGCGGCGCTGACGGCCGAGCAGACCGGCGCGCTCACAGTCGCGCAGGTGCGGACGCTGAGCGGGGCGCAGGCCGCCGCGCTCGGCACCGAAAAGGTCGCGGCGTTGTCGACGGAGCAGATCGCCGCCTTGAGTGCGAAGGGCATCTCCGGCCTGACACCGGCGCAGATCTCGGCGATGACGCCGATCCAAGTCGACGCGCTGACCGCCGCCCAGATCGGGGCGCTGGCCTCGAACCAGATTGCGGCGCTCGGCGAGGCCGCGCTTGAGACCTTCGCCGCGGCCGATATCGCGGCGATCAAGCCGACTGCCATCGGCGGGCTGACGGCGGCGAGCGTCGCTGCGTTGACGACGGAACAGGTTTCGGCGCTGACCTCCTCGCAGGTCGCGGCGCTGAAGCCCACCCAGGTCGCGGCGCTGACGGCCGAGCAGATGGCGGCGTTGACCGTCTCGCAGGTGAGGACACTCGCCGGCTCGCAGGTCGCCGCGATCGGACCCGAGAAGATCTCATCTCTTTCGCCGGAGCAGGTCGCCGCCTTCAGCGCCAAGGGCATCGCCGGCCTGACGCCGGCGCAGATCGCCGCGATGGGCCTCGAGCAGGTCGACACCCTGTCGACGGCGCAGATCGGGGCGCTCGGCTCGAGCCAGATTGCCGCGCTCGATGCATCGGCGCTCGCCACCTTCTCGGACGCCGACATCGCGGCGATCAAACCTGCGGCCATCACCGGCCTGTCGGCCGCCAACGTTGCCGCCCTCACCGCGGAGCAGGTCGCTGCGTTGACCGCGACGCAGATCGCAGCGCTCAAGGCGGCGCAAGCCGCCGCGCTCGGCCCTTCGCAGGCCAGCGTGCTGTCGGCTGCGCAGGTCAAGGCGCTGTCGTCGACGCAGGTCGCATCGATGAGCGTCGAGGCGATCCAGGCCCTCTCCACCGAGCAGGTCGCGGCGCTGAGCGTCGGCGCGGTCGCCGGCCTGACGGCGGCGCAGATGGGCGCGCTGAGCACGGCACAGGCCGAAGCGTTGACCTCGACCCAGATCGCCAGGCTGAACGCGCGCCAGGTCGGCGCGCTCGGTGCACAGGAACTGGCGACGTTCTCGGCAGCCGACATTGCCGCGATCACCGCGACGGCGGTATCCGGGATCGACGAGACGACGATTGCCTCCCTCTCTTCCGACCAGGTCGCGGCGCTGACAAAGGCGCAGATCGCGGCGCTGAAGCCCGTCCAGGTGGCGGCCTTCACCGCCCCGCAGGTCGCCAATCTGACGGTCGACCAGATCGGTTCCCTGACCTCTACCCAGGTCGCCGCAACGAGCGTCGAAATCGTGGCGGCGCTGACGACGGACCAGATCGCGGCCCTCAACGTCAAGGCTGTCGCCGGCCTGACCACGGCCCATGTCGCGGCGCTGTCGCCCTCCCAGGTCGACGCCTTGTCCACCGCGCAGATCGGCGCGCTGACCGCGGCGCAGGTCGGCGAACTGGGCGCGGACGCGCTGGCGGCCTTCTCGCCTGCCGACATCGCCGCGATCACGCCGGCCGCGCTCGGCGGGATGGCGGGCGACAGGATCGCCGCACTCGGGCTCGACCAGGTCGCGTCACTGACGGCTGCGCAGGTCGCGGCGCTGAAGCCCGGCCAGATCGTGGCGTTGACTCCGGCACAGCGCGACGCGCTGTCGACGACGCAGATCGCCGCGCTGGGGGCGACGCAGGTCTCCTTGCTCGGCACCGAGGCGCTCGCCGCCTTCTCCAACGAGCAGATCGCGGCGCTGAGCACGCGCGCCATCGCCGGCCTGACCGCCGATCAGGTCGCGGCGCTCTCGGTCAGCCAGATCGACACGTTGTCGACCGCGCAGATCGGCGCGTTGACCAGCGCGCAGCTCGGCGCGCTCGGTGCCGCCGCTCTCGAGACCTTCTCGGACGCCGAGATCGCCGCGATCGGCACGGCGGCGATCGGCGGCCTGTCGGAGGAGAACATCGCGGCGTTCAGCCTGGAGCAGATCTCGGCGCTGACAGCCGGGCAGGTCGCGGCACTAAAGCCTGCCCAGGTGGCGGCGCTGACCCTTTCGCAGGTGAGCGCGCTGTCGGCCACGCAGGTCTCGGCATTGACCGCGACGCAGGTCGCGGCGCTCGCGATCGACCGCGTGGCGGCGTTGGAGCCGGCACAGGTGGCGGCTCTGAACACCAACGCGGTGGCCGGGCTGACGACCGCGCAGGTGACCGCGCTGACGCCGCTCCAGGTCGATGCCCTGTCGACGATGCAGATCGCCGCCCTGACGTCGACGCAGATCGGCGCGCTGACGACGGCCGCACTGGAGACGTTCTCTGCGGCCGACATTGCCGCGATCGGCGCCAGCGCGCTGCAGGGCCTGTCGCCGGCGAATGTCGAGGCAATGACGCTCGAGCAGCTCGGTGCGCTGAAGGCCGAGCAGGTCTCGCGGCTGACCTTCCATCAGCTGAGGGCCTTGACCGCGCCGCAGCTCGCCAGCCTGTCGAACCTGCAGGTCGGCGCGCTGAACGCGTTGCAGCTCGCCTCGCTCGGCACGGAGAGGATCACTGCCCTGACGACTGAACAGGTCGCCGCGCTCGAGCCGAAGGCGATCATCGGCCTGGCGCCGGCCCAGCTGATCGCGATGAGCAGCGAACAGATCGAGGCGCTGACGCCGGCGCAGGTCGCGGCGATGACCGCCGAGCAGATTGCAGCGCTTGGTGCGGCCGACCTCGCCGCCTTCTCCACCGACGACATCGCGGCGATTAGCGCCGGCGCCATTCCGGGCCTGTCGGCCACCGCCATCCAGGGCCTCACGCAGGCGCAGCTGCAGGCGATCACGACGCCGCAGGTCGAGGCGCTGAATGCGCAGCAGATCGCTGCGTTCATCGCCGCCTACGGAGAGTTCTGAGGGGCAGGGAAAGGTGCAGCCTGAGCGGGCGGCTCACGCGACACGGCTTCGCGCCGGCCGCGTCCGGACGGCGTCAGTCCTGGCTGACGTCCCGGTCGGGCACGACCTCTTCCTCGGTCGCGGCGATGACGTAGCTGCCCGACAGCCAGCGGTTCAGGTCGACATCCTTGCAGCGCGGCGAGCAGAACGGATAGGTCTCGCGTGCCGACGGCTTGCCGCATTCCGGGCAGGGCCGCCGCGGTCTCAGCGGGGTGACCTTCGCCGCGCCGTCCATGCTCAGATCCCGGGACCGGACAGCCAGCCGAAATGGACGGGGAAGCCCTCGGCGGTGAGCAGGCCGACGGTCTCGTAAAGCGGCAGGCCGACGACGTTGGTGTAGGAACCGACCAGCTTGACGACGAAGGCGCCGGCGAGGCCCTGGACGGCGTAGCCGCCCGCCTTGCCGCGCCATTCGCCGGAGGCGATGTAGGATTCCAGCTCCTCGCGCGACAGGCGCTTGAAGCGCACCTTGGTCTCGACCAGCTTCTGGCGGATCTTGCCCGACGGCGTCACCAGGCAGACGCCGGTATAGACGCGGTGGGTGCGGCCCGACAGCAGCCTGAGGCAGTTCGACGCGTCGTCGAGCAGTTCCGCCTTGGGCAGGATGCGCCGGCCGACCGCCACCACGGTGTCGGCGGCGAGGATGAACGCGCCCTGCGCATCGGCGTCGCCGGCGAGCGCTGCGGCCGCCTTCTCGGCCTTGGCGCGCGACAGGCGCTTGGCGAGCGAGCGCGGATGCTCGGCGCGCAGCGGCGTCTCGTCGACGTCGGCGGGAAAGAGGCGGCCGGGCTCGATGCCGGCCTGCTGCAGGAGTTCGATGCGCCGTGGCGAGCCCGACGCGAGCACCAGCTTCTCGAAGACGCTCATCTTCTTTCCGTCGCAAGGGGCCGACGGCGGCGCGGCCCGTGGCTCACTTGAAGCGGTAGGTGATCCGGCCCTTGGTCAGGTCATAGGGCGTCATCTCGACCAGGACCTTGTCGCCGGTCAGCACGCGGATGCGGTTCTTGCGCATCCGGCCCGCGGTGTGCGCGATGATCTCGTGCTCGTTTTCGAGCTTCACGCGGAACATGGCGTTCGGCAGGAGTTCGGTGACCACGCCCGGGAACTCGAGGACTTCTTCCTTCGGCATTCGATACCTTTGCTTGGTGATTTTCCGGCCGCGGCCGAATTGGCGCGGAACCTATATGATATCGGCGGGCTTGTGAACAGCGCTTGTCGCCGCGATCGGCACGTCTCAGCCGCCGAAGCGCCGGGCGATCCGCGCCTTCAGGCGATCGCGCATGTCGCGGTAGGCGGCGATGATCTGCTCGCGCGAGCCGGTCACGGTCGTCGGGTCGGGCGTCGGCCAGTACTCGACCTCGACGGCGATCGACCGCGTCAGTTCGAGCGCGACATGGTGCGCCTGCGGCGACAGCGTCACGATCAGGTCGAAATAGTCGTCCTCGAGTTCGTCGATCGTGCGGGGCAGCCTATCGCCGAGCGCGAGGCCCTCCTCGGCGAGCACCTTGTCGACGAACGGGTCGCGCTCGCCGGCGCGCACGCCGGCCGAGGCGATGAAGGTGGTTTCCGGCAGCAAGCGCCGCGCCAGCTGTTCGGCGACCGGCGAGCGCACGGAGTTCATGCCGCACATGAACAGGACCGAGCGCGGCACTGCCTTCTCGGGACCGGCCACGATCAGCCGCGCCAGTGCAGCACGCAGACCAGCGTGAACAGGCGGCGCGCGGTATCGAAGTCGATCTCGATCTTGCCGGCGAGCCTGTCCATCAGCGTCTGCGAGCCCTCGTTGTGCAACCCCCGACGACCCATGTCGATCGCCTCGATGTGGCTCGGCGTCGACGAGCGGATGGCATCGTAGTAGCTCTCGCAGATCATGTAGTAGTCCTTGACGATCCGCCGGAACGGCGTGAGCGACAGGATGTGGGTGACGACCTGCTCGCCGTTCGCGCGCGATACGGCGAAGACCAGGCGCGCATCGACAAGCGACAGCTTCAGCCGGTAGGGGCCGCCGCCCGCGTCGCTGACCGGACGGAAACTGTTTTCTTCGATCAGGTCGAAGATGGCGACTGCGCGCTCGTGCTCGACGTCGGGCGTCGAGCGACCGATCGATTCGTCGAGTACGACGTCGATCAGCCTGTTGGGATCGCTGGCCGCGCGCGACATGCCGGCCTCACAGGTTCAGACGGATCGCCACCGATCGCCCGTGGGCGTCGAGCCCCTCGGCGGTGGCGAGCGCGATCGCGGCCGGCGCAAGCAGGCGCAGCTGGTCGGGGCCGAGCTTCAGGATCGAGGTGCGCTTGACGAAGTCGAGCACGGAGAGGCCCGAGGAGAAGCGCGCCGACCGTGCCGTCGGCAGGACGTGGTTGGAGCCGCCGACATAGTCGCCGATCACTTCAGGCGTATGCCTGCCGAGGAAAACGGCGCCTGCGTTGCGGATCTTCGCCAGGAACGCCTCTGCGTCATCGATGGCGAGTTCGAGATGCTCGGCGGCGATGCGATCGACGAGCGGGATCGCGTCTTCGAACCGCTTCACGACGATGACGGCGCCGAAGTCGCGCCAGCTCGCGGCGGCGGTTTCGGCGCGCGGCAGAAGCGCCAGCTGGCGCTCGACCGCGGTTTCCACGGCGCGGCCGAAGGCGGCGTCGTCGGTGATCAGGATCGACTGCGCGGCTGTGTCATGCTCGGCCTGGGCGAGCAGGTCGGCGGCGATCCAGTCGGGATCGTTGGAGCCGTCGGCGACGATCAGCACTTCCGATGGGCCGGCGATCATGTCGATGCCGACGGTGCCGAACACCTGGCGCTTGGCCGCCGCGACATAGGCGTTGCCCGGGCCGACGATCTTGGCCACGGGTCGGATCGTCTCGGTGCCGTAGGCGAGCGCAGCGACGGCCTGGGCGCCGCCGATGCGGTAGATCTCGGTCACGCCGGCCAGCCGCGCCGCGACCAGCACCAGCGGGTTGAGCGCGCCGCCCGGCGCCGGCACGACCATGACGATGCGTTCGACGCCCGCGACCCGCGCCGGCACGGCGTTCATCAGCACCGAACTCGGATAGCTCGCCGTCCCGCCCGGCACGTAGAGGCCGACCGATTCGACTGCCGTCCAGCGCGAGCCGAGCTCGACGCCGATCGGATCGACGTAACGGTCGTCGGCCGGCATCTGCCGGCGATGATGGGCTTCGATGCGGTCGCGGGCGAGGCTCAGTGCCTCCATCGTCTTCTCGTCCGCATGGTCGACGGCTGCGTCGATCTCGGCGGTGCCAACACGCATCGGCGTCGCGGCGAAATCGATGCGGTCGAAGCGCTGCGAGAAGGCGGCGAGCGCGGCGTCGCCTTCGGCGCGGATGCGGCCGAGGATGGCGCGCACCGCCTCGTCGACGTCGGCCGAAACCTCGCGCTTGGTGGCGAGGAAGGCGGCGAAGGCGGCTTCGAAGCCGGGATCGGACTGGCGGAGGGTAACGGCCATGGCGCTAGGGCTCAGGTCCTGTGGACGGGCGTCGAGGACGCCTGCCAGGCGGCGCCGAGATCGGAGAGGCGAACCTCGATGCATTCGACGTCGAGGCGGATCGTGCCGCCGCCGGAGAACGCCAGTTCGACAATGCCGGCCGGCGCCTCTCCCGGTGCGAAGGTGACGGCAAGGAGTGACAGGACCTCGTTCGGCCTTGCCGGATCGATGCCGTGGGTGCGGGCGGCGAGCACGCGGTCGAAATGGAGTACCGCGTTTCTCCGTTCGCGCTTCCTGCGGAACAGGCCGCCGCGGTCTTCCCAGGCGTAGCGGTTCATCGCCACGACGAAGCGCTTCTCGCGCGGCTTGTAGTGCAGGTCGCCGACCTTCATGACGGCATCCTGCACGTGCGCCGACACGATCTGAAGGTCTTCCCGGTCGAGGGCAACGAGCTTCAATGCGTCCATCTGGCCACCGTGCTCCTGGCTGAGCAGCAATCCGCCCATGCTCTAGGCGGTCTCTCAGTGCAGCGCAACAAAAACGCAGCGGGAGGCAGGGCGGCGCGTGGCGCGTTCGTCAGCCGGAGATGCGCGAAATGTCAGCGCCGCAGCCCGACAATTTCTCCTCCAGCCGCTCGAAGCCGCGGTCGAGGTGGTAGACGCGGTTGACGGTGGTCTCGCCCTCGGCGGCGAGGCCGGCAATGACCAGCGAAACCGACGCCCTCAGATCCGTCGCCATGACCTGCGCGCCCTTCAGCCGTGCCACGCCGTCGACGATCGCGGTCTGGCCGGCGAGCGTGATATGGGCGCCCAGCCGGGCGAGCTCCTGGACGTGCATGAAGCGGTTCTCGAAGATCGTCTCGGTGATGTGCGAGCGGCCCTTTGCCATGGTCATCAGGCCCATGAACTGCGCCTGGAGGTCGGTCGGGAAACCGGGGAACGGCTCGGTGGTGACGTCGACCGGCTCGATGCCGCTGCCGTTGCGGCGCACGCGGATGCCGGAATTGACCGGGATGATCTCGGCGCCCGTCCTGGCGATGACGTCGAGGGCGTTCTCGAGGAGGTCGGGGCGGGCGCCCTCGAGCACGACGTCGCCGCCGGTCATGGCAACGGCCATGGCGTAGGTGCCGGTCTCGATACGGTCGGGGATGACGGTGACGCGGGCGCCGTGCAGTTCGTCGACGCCATCGATGTGGATTGTCGCAGTACCGGCACCGGAAATCTTCGCGCCCATGGCGTTGAGGCAGTCGGCGAGGTTGACGATCTCGGGCTCGCGCGCAGCGTTTTCCAGCACCGTCTCGCCCCTGGCGAGGGAGGCTGCCATCATCAGCACGTGGGTGGCGCCGACCGAGACTTTCGGAAAGACGAAGCGGTTGCCGACAAGGCCGCGCTTTGCCTTGGCCACCACGTAGCCGCCGTCGACGTCGATGTCGGCGCCGAGAGCCTGCAGCCCGTCGATGAACAGGTCGACGGGCCGCGTGCCGATGGCGCAGCCGCCGGGCAGCGACACGCGCGCTTCGCCCATGCGTGCCACCAGTGGGCCGATCACCCAGAACGAGGCGCGCATCTTGGAGACCAGCTCGTAGGGCGCGGTGGTGTCGACGATGCGGCCGGCGGTGAAGTTGATGGTGCGCGCATAGGCGCTGTCCTGCGCCTCGCGGCGGCCGTTGACGGAGTAGTCGACGCCGTGGTTGCCGAGGATACGGATGAGCTGCTCGACATCGGCCAGCCGCGGCACGTTGTCGAGGGTCAGCGTCTCCGGCGTCAGCAACGACGCGATCATCAGCGGCAGCGCGGCGTTCTTCGCCCCGGAAATGGGGATGGAGCCGGAGAGCTCCCTGCCGCCGACGATCCTGATTCTCTCCATGGCACCCGCTTTCCCGGCGCCAGGCCGGCCTTCAATCGGTTGAGGCGCCCGTCTAGACGATGCGGGCGCCGTGTTCAAGGATGCGCGCCGCGCCTGATCCCGTGGCGCAGCGGATCGGTCAGTCGTCGCGGGCCCGCCCGCCGTCCTCCGTCGCGGCCGCCTCCTGGCCGCCGATGCCTTCCGGCCGGGAGTCCGCGTCGCCGGCGCGGCGCGCCCTGGTCTGCGCCTTGCGGCGCTGCAGGTTCTGGCGCAACTGCTCGGCGAGCCGCGCCTTGCGGTCGTCCTTCGTGCGGTCAGTCTTGTCGTCTTGCATGCGCGAAAGGATGCGGGAACGGCGGCGGGATGGCAACAACGACGACGAAACCGGGCAAATATGGCGGGCAAAAGGCGCCTTTGCGCCTCTTTCCGGCAGCCACAGACATAACTTGCGCTGGCCGGACTGTTGTGGCAGAAGTCCGCCGCATTCGGCGCTGCGGTAGCTCAGTGGTAGAGCACTCCCTTGGTAAGGGAGAGGTCGAGAGTTCAATCCTCTCTCGCAGCACCAGCTTCTCTCGAACATCCAGCCGCACATGCGTACTGCGGCCATCTACCCCTTCGCCTCCACCAGCATGTTGCCACCGTCGACGACAAGCACGGCGCCGTTGACGTAGCTCGCCGCCGGCGAGGCGAGGAAGGCGATGGCCGCGGCGACCTCTTCCGGCCGTCCGGCGCGGCCGGGCGGCGTCTTCTTCGCCGCTTCGCGTTCGGCCGGCGTCGAGGCACCGGTCGCGATCCAGCCCGGCGCCACGGCGTTGACGGTGACGCCGCGTGCCGCGACCTCCAGGGCGAGGCTGTGGGTGAAGCCGACCAGCCCGGCCTTGGCCGCGGAGTAGGGCGAGGATCCGGGCATGGAGACGAAGGGGCCGGTCACCGAGGCGACGTTGACGATGCGTCCGTAGCCGGCCGCCAGCATGGCCGGCAGGAACGCCCTCGTCACCATGAAGGCGGTTTTCAGCGACACGGCGATCTCGTGGTCCCATTCCGATTCGCCGATGTCGAGCAGCGGCTTCTCGAGTGCCGGCCGGGCCTGCGTGCCCATGCCGGCGTTGTTGACCAGGATGTCGACGTCCCCGACCTCTGCGCGAAGCCTGGCCACGTCGCCGGCCACAGTCAGGTCGCCGACGTGGCCGCCGGCGTCGAAGCCGAGCGCGGCGAGTTCGGCAGCGCGCTCGCGGACGCGCCCGGTGGTCGCGGCGAGAGCCACGGCGTAGCCGGCCCCGGCGAGCAGCCTTGCAGCGGCGAAGCCGATGCCATCGGCGGCGCCTGCCCCGGTGACGAGGGCCCTTCCAACTGGCATCCTGCCCTCCCACAAGTCGGTTCGAATGACTATCTGTCGTTTGCCGGACGGCCAGCGTGGCCGGATCGACGGCGACCGTCAACGAGGCAGGGCCCACAAAGGCCCGGAAGGGGCAGGAGTAGGGTCAGGCCATGGATCAAGCGCTCGCAGGTGCCTCGGCGACGGTCTCGCGCACGGCAGCCGAACAATTGAACAAAGGCTGCTTCTGCGTGACGCTCGACCGCGCCGCACTCTGCCGGGCGCTGGTGCGCGAGGCCGGCGATCCGGAATTCTGCGCCAACTCGATCGAGACGCGGCCGCATCTCTTCTCCAACGTGCCCGTGTTCCTTCCGGCCGCGGTCATCAGCGAGATGGCGGGCATCGTCGCCGCGATCGAGCAGGTCGCGCGGATGCCCGCCTACCGTAAAGCGGTGCTCGGCTGGGCGCCGGAGATCGCGCAGGAGGACCGCGGCCCCATCGGCGCCTTCATGGGCTACGACTTTCACCTCGACGGCGAGGGGCCGCGCCTCATCGAGATCAACACCAATGCCGGCGGCGCCTTCCTCAATGCGTTGCTCGCCCGGGCGCAGCTTGCCTGCTGCGGCGAGGTGGCGGCGGGCCTAGAAATGCTGGAGGCCGACGACTTTTCCGCCAATGTGGTCGCCATGTTCCGCGAGGAATGGCGGCGCCGACGCGGCGACAGGGCGATGCCGCGGATCGCGATCGTCGACGACCGGCCTGAAGAACAGTACCTCCATCCGGAATTCGTGCTCGCCCGCGAGATGCTGCTGAGGGCCGGGATCGACGCGATCATCGCCGATGCCACCGATCTTGCCTATGCCGACGGGCGGCTGACGGCGGGAGGCCTCGAGATCGGCATGATCTACAACCGCCTCACCGACTTCGCCTTCGCGCAGCCGGAGCACGCCGCACTTTTCGCCGCCTACCGCGACGACGCCGTGGTGGTGACGCCGGGGCCGCACAATCACGCGCTCTTTGCCGACAAGCGCAACCTGACGCTGCTATCCGATCAGGAAACGCTGAAATCCTGGGGCGTGCCGGCCGCGGTCCGCGACCGGCTGGCGACGATCCCGCGCACCGTTCTGGTCACGCCGGAAAACGCCGGCGCGCTCTGGCAGGCGCGCAAGGACCTGTTCTTCAAGCCGACCGGCGGGCATGGCGGCAAGGCCGTCTACCGCGGCGACAAGGTGACGCGCGGGGTGTGGGCCGAGATCGCCAAGGGCGGCTACGTCGCCCAGGCTTTCGCCGCGCCCGGCGAACGCGCGGTCCTGCTCGACGGCGCTCCGGTGGCGCGCAAGATGGACGTACGCCTGTACACCTATGGCGGGCGCATCCTGCTCGCCGCGGCGCGCCTCTACCAGGGTCAGACGACCAACTTCAGAACGCCGGGAGGCGGCTTCGCTCCTGTCTTCGGCGTGTGATGACCGTCGTCGGCGTGCCCGGAGCGGGCGCCGGGCGGTTGCCAGGCGGGTCATTCTCGGGCATCGAAGTAGCGCGGCCGGCGGCGTCGCGACGGGAGGATTGACGTGACGAGACTGCGTTTCCATGGCGCCGCACGCGGCGTCACCGGGTCGTGCTACGAGATCGAGACCGGCCGCTCGCGCATCCTGGTCGATTGCGGCCTGTTCCAGGGATCGAAGTCGGAGCGCGAACTGAACTACGGCGCCTTCCCATTCCCGCCGTCGGCGATCGACGCCGTCATCCTCACCCACGCCCACATCGACCACAGCGGGCTCCTGCCGAAGCTGGTCAAACAGGGCTTTTCCGGGCCGATCCACACGAGTGCGGCGACCATCGACCTTTGCTCGGTGATGCTGCCCGATTCGGCGCACATCCAGGAGATGGAGGTCGATCAACTCAACCGCCGCAACGCCCAGCGCGGCAAGCCCCCGGTGACGCCGATCTACACGCGCGAAGACGCGGCCGCCTGCATGACGCTGTTCCGCGCGGTCGAATTCGACGCCTGGACGTCGATCGCGCCGGACATCCGCGCCCGCTACTGGAACGCCGGCCACCTGCTCGGCTCGGCCTCGGTGGAACTCGAGATCGAGCCAGCGAACGGCGAAAAGCCGCTACGCCTGCTGTTTTCGGGAGACATCGGTCCAGACCACAAACTGTTGCAGGAGAATCCGGTCGGACCGCGTGGCGTCGACTATCTTGTCTGCGAATCGACCTATGGCGACCGAGAGCGCGGCGAGATCACGCCCGAGCGACGACGCGCTTTCCTGGCGCGGGAGGTGCATGCGGCGGCCGAGGCGGCCGGGCCGCTGATCATCCCGTCCTTCGCCGTCGAGCGGACGCAGGAACTGCTCGTCGACCTGCACGTATTGATGGAATCGGGCGACATTCCCTCGGTGCCGGTCTTCGTCGATTCGCCGCTCGCCTCGCGGGCGAGCGCGGTCTTCGAACGCCATGCCGCCGAGATCGAGGAGGGCGGCGTCCTGCGCCGGGCTCTCAATTCGCGTAACGTGCGCTTCACCGAGACAGTCGAGCAGAGCAAGGCGATCAACCGGTTCACCGGCTTCTTCGTCGTCATCGCCGCCAGCGGCATGTGCGACGCCGGCCGCATCCGCCACCACCTCAAGAACAACCTGTGGCGCGCTAACGCCACGGTCATGATGGCGGGTTTCCAGGCGCAGGGATCGCTCGGCCGTATCCTGCTCGACGGCGAGAAACGCGTACGCATCCAGGGCGAGGAGATCGAGGTCAACGCCCGCATCACGCAGATCGACCTCTATTCCGGCCATGCCGACGCCTCCGAACTGACGGCATGGGTCGCGGCGCGCCAGCCTGTCGCCCAGTCCGTCTTCCTGACCCACGGCGAGGATGCCGGGCTTGCGGGCCTGCAGGAGCGGCTGGCGCAGACCATGCCGGCCAGGCGTATCGTCATCCCGCAGCTCGACGACGCTTACGATCTCACTGCCGAAGGCGCGCGCCTCGTCGACCACACGGAGAAACGGCGCATGGCGCCGGAGAAGGTTGCTCGCCTCGACTGGCACAACGACCTGTCGAAGCTCCTGCTCGACATTTCCGAGACCGTCGAGGCGGCCGCGGATGAGCGCGGCCGCGGCGCCGTCATCCGCCGCCTTCGCCGGGCGCTGGAGGGAAGGGAATCCTAGCAGACCGCGCCGATCGCATCGGGGAGCCGGCGAAATTTCCATCCGTTGACGCGCGTCAACGCGCGAACCGCCGGGAGCGCTTTCTTTCTCCGTGAGGGCTGTTCAGTCGACGGAGGAGGAGAAATGAAGCCGGGGCCATTCCACGTCCTTTCGGGCGCTTTGGCTGTCCTTTTCAACCTCGGAGGGGGAGCGGAAGCGTCGCCGACACGGCTTTACTGGTCGTCGTCGGGTCCGATTGCGGGTCTCGTCTGCACGCAGGTCGTCGAGGGCGCCTCACCAGCGGAACACACGTGGCGAGACAATTACCTCTGTGCGGATCGCGACGTCGGATTCCGCTGGTCGCCGTCGGGCGCGATTCCCGGAATGAACTGCACCCAGATCATCGAGGGCGCGGAGCCGCTGGAATACACGTGGCGCGACAACTACCTGTGCCTGCCGCAGGGTTCTGCCCTGACGCTGCGCTGGTCGTCGTCGGGTGCCATTGCAGGAATGAGCTGCGTGCAGGTGCACGAGGGCCGGGATCCCTATTCGTGGCATGACAACTATCTGTGCTGGAGCGAGTCGGCACAGCGGGCCGACCTGCTGACGATCACCAAGATCAGGAACATCAAGCCGGCTGGCGGTCTGGACGCTGCGGGCCAGTTCGTGTTCGGCGCCATTGGTGCGGCGATTGCAGCGGCGGGGAGCGGCGGCGTCAGTATCGGCGACCTCTACGACGGTGCAAAGATATCGATTGAAGTCGGCGAGTTCCTCGACAAGCAATTCAGCGGCCAGGACGATCTGATCGTCAAGGTCGATGGGCGGACCGTCCTGCCCGGTCACGGCAACTACCATGCGATCCAGGCCGGGCAGGAGATCCGGCCGAACCTCCAGGCAGCCTTCTCTGGAGCGGCCCAATTGCAGCTCATCGAATGGGACGGCGGTAGCGACAACGACAATCTTGGCAGGCTGACGATCATCGGCGGTCGCGACTACACCGCGAACGACATCGTTGTGCTGGCGCCGGCAAAGGAGGACGGCAGCATCTACCTGGTGAGCTACCGGGTCGAGGCGGGGCGCGGCAACCCGCAAGGCGTCGTGAAGTCGATGTTGTGCGGTACGAACCAGTGCGACGAGTGCTATCGGCCGGACTGCTCCGGCCAACCCTACAGCGAACTCGACCGCGACGGCGACAAGCCGGACCTGCTGCGCTGCCCGCCGCACTTCGACGAGGCCGGATTCATCGAATACGACCAGATCTGGCCGGCGGAAGACGTCTACCTGCGCATCTGCCGTCACAAGGCCGCGCACTGAGCACCCGGCCGGCAGCTTCGGCCGCGGTGTCAATCGCGCCGCGCGTAGTCCTCGTCGGAGACGTGTTCCAGCCAGTCGACGGACTTTCCGTCGAGCGCTTCCTGGATGGCGATGTGCGTCATCGCCGTCGTCGGCGACGCACCGTGCCAGTGCTCCTCGCCGGGCGCAAACCAGACCACGTCGCCGGCGCGAATCGCCTCGACCGGTCCGCTGCGCTTCTGCGCCAGCCCGCTTCCCGATGTCACCACGAGCGTCTGGCCGAGTGGATGGGTATGCCATGCCGTGCGCGCGCCCGGCTCGAAGGTAACGCCTACGGCGCGTACCCGCGCCGGCGCCGGGGCCTCGACGAGCGGATCCTGGCGAACGCTGCCTGTAAAATAGGACGCCGGCGGCGTCACCGACGGTCGCGATCCGCATCGTTCGATCTTCATTGTCTGTCTCCCGTAAGATGCCGGTGAGCCGGTGCCGGCCTTGCCGAAACCATAGCATCGGTCGTTCCATTCGGCGCGATGGATATCTGGCGGGGCTCCCGGCCGGATGTGAAGGCGGGTTCCCGCGCGGCGCGGGACTTCCATCGAGACGGAAAAAACGGCATGTCTTCGGCGCGAGGGACGAATGACGCAGGAGGAGCGGTCGGCGCCATGAGCACGGTCATAGATGAAGCAAGGCCTGCGGTCGTCCGCCTGTCGCCGCAGGACAATGTCGCAGTGGCGGTGGACATCCTCCGCGAAGGTGCCGTCGCGTCGGGTGTCAGGGCGTTGGTGCGCATTCCGCGCGGCCACAAGATGGCGGTCGAGGCGATCGCGGAAGGCGAACCTGTGCGCAAGTACGGCCAGGTCATCGGCGTCGCGACCGCCGCAATCCGCCCGGGCGACTGGGTGCACATGCACAACCTCGCCATGTCTGACTTCAGCCGCGACTACGCGTTCGGCGTAGACGCGCGCCCCGTCGCCATGGTCGCCCCCGAAGAGTTGGCGACGTTCCAGGGCTACCGGCGCCCGGGCGGCAGGGTCGGTACCCGCAACTACATCGGCATCCTAACCAGCGTGAACTGCTCGGCGTCGGTGGCGCGCTTTGTCGCCGAGGAAATCAACCGCTCGGGTATCCTCGCCGACTTCCCCCAGGTCGACGGCGTCATCCCTTTCGTCCACGGCACCGGTTGCGGCATGGCGTCCGCCGGCGAGGGCTTCGACGTGCTGAAGCGCACCGAATGGGGCTACGCGACCAATCCCAACATCGCCGCCGTGCTGATGGTGGGGCTCGGCTGCGAGGCCTTCCAGATCGGCCGCATGAAGGAACTCTACGGCGTCGGCGAGAGCGACACCTTCCGCACCATGACCATTCAGGAGGTCGGCGGAACGCGACGCACGGTCGAGGCGGGGGTCGCTGCCGTGCGCGACATGCTGCCGGCTGCGAGTGCCTTCCACCGGGAGGCGATCCCGGCCTCCGAACTGGTGCTGGCGCTGCAGTGCGGCGGCTCGGACGGCTATTCGGGCATTACCGCCAACCCGGCGCTAGGCGCCGCCGCGGACCTCCTGGTCCGCCACGGCGGCACGGCGATCCTGTCGGAAACGCCGGAAATCTATGGCGCTGAACACCTCTTGACCCGGCGCGCGGCATCCCGCGCGGTCGGCGAAAAGCTCGTCGAGCGCATCCGTTGGTGGGAGGATTATACGCAACGCAACAAAGGCGAAATGAACAACAACCCGTCGCCCGGCAACAAGCTGGGCGGATTGACCACCATCCTGGAAAAATCGTTGGGAGCGACGGCGAAGGGTGGCACCACCGACCTCGCGGCCGTCTACGAATATGCGGAGCCGGTCACGGCCAAGGGTTTCGTCTTCATGGACACGCCAGGATACGACCCGGTCTCGGTCACGGGCCAGGTTGCCGGCGGCGCCAACATCGTCTGCTTCACCACCGGGCGCGGTTCGGCCTTCGGCTGCAAGCCGGTGCCGTCGATCAAGCTGGCGACGAACACCTTCCTCTACGAACACATGCGCGACGACATGGACATCAATTGCGGCGACATCCTCGACGGTGTCTCCATAGAAGAGAAGGGCCGCGAGATCTTCGAGACGATCCTGCGCGTGGCGTCCGGCGAGCGTTCTCGATCGGAACTGCTTGGCTATGGCGACAACGAGTTCGTTCCCTGGCAGATCGGCGCGGTGATGTAGCGCTGCGGGATAGGGTCGTGCCGGCGTCTTGACCGGTCATGGAACATGTTCCTATTTTGTTCCAATGACCCGAACGATCGACACCCTTGCCCGGGCAGCCCGGCACGGCATGCTCGTGCGTGCGACCTGCGTTTGCGGCAACCAGCGCCACTACCGCGCCGGTGACCTCGCGACGCTGGTTGGCGGCGGCAGGGATCCGCGCAGCCTGCGCTTCCGCTGCAGCCAGTGCGACCGCAAGCCGTCCTCGGTTGCGGTGATCGAGGTCGACCTGGACCGCGTCGGCGTCCTCAAGGTGTGGAAACCGGTTTCCGCGGGCGATGGAACCACCGCCTGGACCCCGGAACGCCTCAAGAGAGGCTGACGGTATCGCACGCGACCGGCCGCGCGCCTGGCACGGCCGGTCGCGATCGCGGAATCAGGCCGCTTCGGCGCGGCTCTCGACGCGCGCCTTCGCCGCGAGCGCCTTGGTCGCGTCGACGGCTTCCTGCGCGGCGTACCAGTAGCGCTGCTTCAGCTCGATGTTGAAGACCGCGCCCTCCGGGAAGGTGCACACATCCATCAGCGTCTCCCACGGGATGTCGCCCCAGCCGACCGGCAGGTGCAGGTCGCCGTGGCCATAGGCCAGACGCTCGCCCTCGGTGAACATCCAGATGTCGTCCTGGCGGCCGAAGCTGTCATGGACGTGAAGGTGGCGGGCGTAGGGCGCCAGCGCCTTGACCTCTTCGACGAAGGCGTCGCGGCGGCCGTCGAAGTCGAGCTTCAGGTAGGAGTGGCTGAAGTCGAGCGTCGCCATCACGTTGGGATGTGCGATGGCGGCGAGTTCGCGCGCCAGACGCTCCGGCGTCGAGGCATAGCCGCGTCCGTCGAATCCCGCGAACAGCGTCTCGACGCAGAGATAGAGCCCGTGCTGGCGGGCGACGTCGCCGGCCTTCGCCAGCCACTCGCGCTGGCGGCCGTAGGCGGCTTCGATGCCGTCGCCCTGCTGGCGGGGCGCCAGGCCCGAGTGGATCACGTAGTTCTCGGCGCCGACCTCCGCGGCCACCTCGAGCGACGCCTCGAGCACCTCGAAGTGGCGTGGCAGCCGGTAGGCCTCGTCCATGAAGTTGATGGAGAGCGGGCCGTGGACGGAGAAGCCGGCGTCGCGGCCGGCGACGGCGCGCTTCAGCGCCTCGAGCTGCGGACGGCGGATGCGGCCCCCGACGACGATGTCCATGTCGTAGGTCGGCAGTTCGATCGTCTCGACGCCGAGCGCCTCGATCATGTCGAGCTCGGCGTCGAGGTCGGAGAGGTCGTCGGCGCGCTTGTGGGCGGAAATGCCTGTACCGGTGATGCCGTTGGCGAGCATGGCGGGTCGGTTCCTTTCGATTGGGGGGCGGTCGATGTTGCGGAAAGACCGCGACGCTGGGGGTCGCGTTCGGCGGCGACCTTCGTCGCGTGCCGTGTCAGGCGTCTGACCGGACCGTGACGCTTCGGCGACAGGCGGGGCAGCTCCGGGCATCCCGCCCGCCGGCGGGACACGTCGCATCTCGCCGGAAGGAAGCCCTCGACATGAGCCGGCGAATGTCATTGAATCGTCGCGTCGTTGTCACGAACGCCGGAGATTCGCATCATGGCCGGGAGCTTGCGCCCTATCGCGTTCGCGGTCAGCCTTGGTTTCGCCGGTCTGAACGGCACGTTATCGGCCGCTGCCGCAGCCGATCTCGACGGCGCGACGATCGAAAGCGAACTCATCGGCCGCTCGATCGTCTGGTGGGAGGAGGGCGGCTGGCACAAGGGCCATCTGCTCCTGTCGCCCGACGGCACCGCCGAGATCTCGGTCGACGATCCGCAGCCGGCCGGCGACACCGGGCGCTGGGCGATTCGCGGCGGCGACCTGTGCACGGTCTGGGGCGATCTGCGGGGCGGCCGCGAGAAATGCTATTCCGTGCGGCGCAACGCCGACGGCCGCTTCGTCACCTCCGGCGGCAATGTCTTCGAGATCCGCGACGCAGGCGTCTGAAACGACAGTCACTCTGCCGGATACCCCTCCGCGGACCATCGCCGCGGCAGCCGACGGGCCTCTGGATTGTCGCGGTTCCGTCACGGGATCAAAACGCGACTGTCACGTCGTCACTCTAGGGAGCGCTCAGCGGGCATCGAGCTCGCGCCACCTCTCGAAGGAGACGACGAATGAAACGAGTGATCCTGCTGGCGGCCGCCTCCGCGCTCGCCACCGGCGCCCACGCCGCCGACCGCACGAAGTTCGAATTCTGGTACGGCCTCACCGGCGATCTCGGCGAGGTCATGGCCAAGCATTGCCAGCTGTTCAACGAATCGCAGGACAAGTACGAGGCTGTCTGCGTCGGCCAGGGCGGCTACGACAAGGCCGAGCAGAACACGATAGCGGCCTACCGCGCCAAGCAGCACCCGACCGTCGTCCAGATCTACGATGCCGGCACGGTGAACTTCATGCTGTCGGGCGCGATCTATCCGGCCAACAAGTTCGCCGTAGACTACGGCATTGACGTCGACTGGAAGGGCTACTTCCGGAGCATCGCCAACTATTACGCGACCTCGACCGGCGATATGTGGTCGTTCCCCTACAACTCGTCTTCGGCGGTGTTCTACTGGAACAAGGACGCCTGGGCGAAGATCGGCAAGACCGCAGCTCCGGCCAGCTGGGCCGAGTTTGCCGAAGACCTGAAGGCAATGAAGGCGGCCGGCGTCGAGTGCGGCTTCGCTTTCGACTTCGACACCTGGATGAACCTCGAGCAGTTCTCGGCCACCAACAACCTGCCGCTCGCCTCGCTGGACAACGGCTATGGCGGTCTCGGCGCCGAACTCGTCTTCAACAAGACCGCCTTCGTCGACCACATGAAGGAATACAAGTCCTGGCTCGACGCCGGCTATGCGAAGATCCAGACCACCCAGGTCGGCAAGAACCTGGTCCAATCCTTCGCCGACGGCAGCTGCGCCTCGACGATCACCTCGATCGCCAATCACGGCACGGTCCACAATACGCAGGTCGCGGACCTCAAGTGGGACGTCGCCATGCTGCCGGTCATCGATCCCGCCAAGCGCACGAACTCGCTGGTCGGCGGCGCCTCGCTGTGGGTGATGGAAGGCAAGTCGAAGGAAGAGTACGAGGCCGCGGCGGCCTTCCTGAAGTACGTCACCGCCCCGGATACCGGCGAGAAGTACATCGCCGAGAACACCGGCTACATTCCGGTCACGACCAAGGGCTACGAGTTGCTCAAGGCGGAGGGCTTCTACGCCGAACCGAAGCGCGTCAACCGCGATATCGCCATCGCCTCGCTGACCGCCTCCGACGTCACCCCGGTGTCGCGCGGCATCCGCCTCGGCAACTTCACCTCGATCCGCTCGGAAGTGCGGGCCGAACTCGAGGCGGCCTTCACCGGCCAGAAGGACATGCAGGCGGCCATCGACGCGGCCGTCGAGCGCGGCAACCAGATCCTGCGCCGCTACGAGCAGACCTTCAAGGGCGCTGCCCTGCCGTGATCTCGGGCTGATCGAACGAGACGGGGGCGCCGCGCCGCGGCGTCCCCGGACCACTGACGAAGCCCGGGAGACGTTCCTTGGAAAAGCGCGCCACCTTCTCGAACCTGTGGCTGGCCGCGGCGTTGATCGCGCCGCAGATGCTGTTGATCTTCGTTTTCTTCTACTGGCCCTCCGGCGAGGCGCTCTACTGGGCATTGACGCTCGAGCCGCCCTTCGGCGGCGACAACGAATGGGTCGGCCTGCTCAACTTCCGGACGGTGTTCGAGGACCCGAAATACTGGAACTCGGTGCGCATCTCGATCACCTTCGCCTTCTTCGCCACCACGCTGTCCCTCGGCGTCGCGGCGGTCCTGGCGTTGTTCGTCGACCGGCGTCTTCCCGGTCACCAGGTCTACAAGTTCACCTTCTTCCTGCCCTACGCGCTGGCGGCGCCCGCAGTCGGCCTCGCCTTCCGCTTCATCTTCTCGCCCGACGCGGGCTTCGTGTCCGCCGTCAACAGGTTCTATCCGGATCTGTGGAACCCGGCGCTCGATGGCTACGACGCCTTCGCCCTCGTCGTCATGGCCCAGGCTTGGACCATGGTCGGCTACAATTTCATCTTCTTCCTCGCCGCGCTGCAGTCGATCCCGCGGACGGTCAATGAGGCGAGCGCGATCGACGGGGCAGGGGTGCTCCGCCGCATGTGGGACATCCAGCTGCCGCTGATCGCGCCGACGCTGTTCTTCCTGATCGTGATCAACATCACCGACAGCTTCGTCAACTCGTTCGGCATCATCGACATCATCAGCGGGGGCGGTCCGGCAAGGGCCACCGACCTGATGGTCTACAAGATCTACACCGACGGCTTCCAGGGCAAGGACTACTCGCTCGCGGCTGCGCAATCGATCGTGCTGATGGTGCTCATCGTCGTCCTGACCTTCGTCCAGTTCCGCTACATCGAGCGGCGCGTCCACTACAGCTGACCGGAGCACTGCCGTGATCGAACGCACACCGATCCTCGACTTCCTGACGCACGCGCTGCTGGTGTTGAGCTTCGTCGCGCTGCTGATGCCGATGTGGATCGTTTTCGTCGCCGCCACACACGACTTCCACACGGTCAACCAGGTGCCGATGCCGCTCCTGCCCGGCGGCCATTTCTTCGAGAACCTCGCGGCGGCCTGGGAGCGCGGAAACTTCGGCCGCGTGATGGTCAACTCGCTGGTCGTGGCGCTGGGTATCACCGGTGGCAAGATCGTCATCGCCGCGCTGTCGGCCTTCTCGATCGTCTACTTCCGCTATCGGCTCAGGATGCTGATGTTCTGGCTGATCTTCATCACCCTGATGCTGCCGCTGGAAGTGCGCATCGTGCCGACCTATGCGGTGGCGGCCGATGCGCTGCGGCCGTTCCAGGGCATGCTCGACTTCGCCGGCTTCTCCGTCGACCTGCCCGAGTGGAACCTGCTCAACTCCTATTCCGGCCTGATCCTGCCGCTTATCGCCACCGCTACCGGAACCTTCCTCTACCGGCAGTTCTTCCTCACCGTGCCGGACGAATTGACCGAAGCCGCCAAGATGGATGGGGCCGGGCCCATCCGCTTCTTCCTCGAAGTGCTGATGCCGCTGTCGAAGACCAACATGGCGGCGCTGGCGACGATCATGTTCGTCTGGTCGTGGAATCAGTATCTGTGGCCGCTGCTCGTCGTCACCGATCACCAGAACTATGCGACGGCGACCATGCAGCTGCAGAAGATCGTGCCCGGGCCGCTGTTCGGCGAGCCGCCGGTCTGGAACGTGGCCATGGCGGCGAACCTGATCGTGATGTTTCCGCCCGTGCTGGTCACCATCCTCCTGCAGCGCTGGTTCGTGCGCGGCCTCATCCAGACAGACAAGTGACGGAGACGAAGACATGGCCGAGATAGCCCTGCGCGGCGTGCGCAAGTCCTACGGCAAGACAGAGGTCGTCCACGGCGTCGACCTCGACATCGCCGCCGGCGAGCTGGTGGTCATCCTCGGCCCGTCCGGCTGCGGCAAGTCCACGCTGCTGCGGATGGTCGCGGGGCTGGAGACGATCACCTCCGGCGAGATCTCGATCGGCGGCGCGATCGTCAACCGGCTGGAGCCCCGCCGGCGCGGTTGCGCCATGGTCTTTCAGAACTACGCGCTCTATCCGCACATGACGGTCGCCGAGAACATCGGCTATTCGCTGAAGATCGCCGGCCTGTCGCGCGCCGAGCGCCGCGCGCGCGTCGGCAAGGTGGCCGCTTCGCTGGGATTGACCGAGTTCCTCGAGCGCAAGCCGGGCCAGCTTTCCGGCGGCCAGCGGCAGCGCGTCGCCATGGGTCGCGCCATGATCCGCGAGCCGCGGGTCTTCCTCTACGACGAGCCGCTGTCGAATCTCGATGCGCGGCTGCGCGTCGCCATGCGCGTCGAAATCCGCAAGCTGCACCAGCGGCTCGCCACGACGACGCTGTTCGTCACCCACGATCAGGTAGAGGCGATGACGCTCGCCGATCGCATCGTGGTCATGAACAAGGGCGTCGTCGAGCAGGTCGGCACGCCGCAGGATGTCTACAACCGGCCGGAATCGACCTATGTCGCCGGCTTCATCGGCGCGCCGGGGCTGAACCTCCTTCACGGCATTGCCGATTCCGACCAGGGCGTGGTGACGTTGCGCGACGGGCAGCGGCTTGCCTTCGACCGCGCGCGCTGGCCCGAAATCGGGCACGGGCCGGTGATTGCGGGCTTTCGCGCAGAGGGCGTGATGCTGGCGGCGGGGGGCCTCACCGGGCGCTTCGACTTCGCCGAAGAGCTTGGCGCTGCGCAACTGATCCACGCCACGATCGCGGGTGAAACCGTCATCGCCCATGTCGCCGGCGCCACACGCCTAGCCGGCGGTGAGCCCGTGTCCTTCGCCGTCGATCCGGCCCAGGTCCAGCTATTCGATGCGTCGACGGGCCGCCGCCTGGCCGGCGAGAACGGCGCCGCACAGCCGGCAGGCCTGGATATCCGCGATTTTGCGGCCGTGTGAAGGGCTGCCTGCGCCTTCCGGGAGAGCGGGACAGGGGCTCCGGCGCGCCGGCTTCCGTTCGCGACCGTCCTTGACACTGTCGGCCATCCATCTGCTATCAGCACCGCCAGACTGCCTGCGGAAGGATAGACGATGACGAATGTGGTCCTGACCGGCTTGGCGAGGGAACTCGCCCGGCGCGCCGACGAGGGCCGCCCGGTCCGTATCGGCGTCATCGGCTCGGGCGAGATGGGCACCGACCTCGTCACCCAGTGCATGCTG
This sequence comes from Rhizobiaceae bacterium, assembly GCA_905339215.1. Lineage (GTDB taxonomy): Bacteria > Pseudomonadota > Alphaproteobacteria > Rhizobiales > Rhizobiaceae > DUSC01. The sequence continues at coordinate 91,065 of CAJPFN010000005.1, read as the reverse complement.
ATGAAGGGCGTCACCCTTTCGGCGATCGCTACCCGTCGTCCGGCAACCGCCCGACACGCCATCGAGATCGCCTACGGCGAGACCTCGCGTTTCGCCGAGACCGAGAGCCAGGCAGCTGCAACTGCCGCGATCGAGTCCGGGCGCATCGCCGTAACCAGACCCGACGTCATGGTCGCCAACCCGCTGATCGATGTCATCGTCGACGCCACCGGCAAGCCGGGCGTCGCCGCAGACTTCGATCTGATGGCCATGCAGAACGGCAAGCACGTGGTGATGATGAACGTCGAGGCCGACGTCACCATCGGGGTGTGGCTGAAGAAGCAGGCCGAGAAGCTGGGCGTGATCTACTCGGTCGGCGCCGGCGATGAGCCGTCGTCGTGCATGGAGCTAATCGAGTTCGCCTCCGCGCTCGGCTACACGATCGTCTCGGCCGGCAAGGGCAAGAACAATCCGCTCAACCACGACGCCGTGCCCGACGACTACCGCGAGGAAGCCAAGCGCCGCAACATGAACCCGCGCATGCTGGTCGAGTTCGTCGATGGCTCCAAGACCATGGTCGAGATGTGCGCCATCGCCAACGCCACCGGGCTCGTTCCCGACGTGCCGGGCATGCACGGGCCGAACGCCGGCCGCGACACGCTGGCGAAGATCCTCATCCCACGCGAGGACGGTGGCGTGCTGTCGAAGAAGGGCGTGGTCGACTACACGATCGGCAAGGGCGTCGCGCCGGGCGTCTTCGTCGTGGTCGAAGCGACCCATCCGCGCATCATCGAGCGCATGGACGACCTGCATGTCGGCACCGGTCCTTTCTATGCCTTCCATCGGCCCTACCACCTGACCAGCCTCGAAGTGCCGCTGACATGCGCCCGCGCGGTGTTGACCGGCAAACCCGACATGGTGCCGCTCGACGTACCCGTCGCCGAGGTCTGCGCGGTGGCCAAGCGCGACCTCGCCGCCGGGGAGAAGCTCGATTCGATCGGCGAAACCATGTACCGGTCGTGGACGATGACCGCGGTCGAGGCGCGCGCCGCGCGCGCCGTGCCCTGCGGCCTGCTCGAAGGCGGGCGGGTGCTCGCACCGGTCAAGAAGGGCGAACTCCTCACCACCGCCAATGCCGATCCCGACCGCTCGACCAAGCTCTACGAGCTGAGGCAGTTGCAGGAAGACCTGGTGGCGCGGCTCTCGCGCGCCGCCTGAGCGGGGACGGGACACGGGACAGGCGTCGCGGCGGGGATGACGGGATGATCGGGCGCCGGACCATCGCAGTCGCCACGGCTGGCCTCGGCGTGACGCAGATCGTCGGCTACGGGACGCTCTACTATAGCTTTTCTATCCTGGCGCCGGGAATGTCAGCCGACTTTCACCTGTCGCAGGAATGGCTCTTTGCCGCCCTTTCCGCAGCATTGTTCGCCGGAAGCCTTCTGGCGCCTCTTGCCGGCCGCTGGGCCGACCGCCACGGCGCCGGGCGCGTCATGACCTACGGCTCGGTCGCCGCCGCCGCCGCCCTGGCGCTGTGCGCCCTGGCACCGGAGCGGGTTAGCTTCGGGTTCGCGCTGCTGGCGATGGAACTCGCTTCGTGCTTCGTCCTCTACAGCGCCGCCTTCGTTGCCATCGTCCAGCTCGGCGGCCAGAACCCGCAGCGCAGCATCGTCCATCTCACGCTGATTGCCGGCTTCGCCTCGACGTTGTTCTGGCCGATCACCTCGACCCTGTACGGCTCCCTTGGCTGGCGCGAGGTCTATCTCGTCTTCGCCGCGCTGAACCTGCTGCTCTGCCTGCCCGTACACGCTTGGCTGTGGCATCTAGCGCGAGACCGCAGTCCGACGAGTGTCGCCGCCGGCGCACCGCCCTCGCCGATGGAGACGGGACTGGCACTTGCGACGCCGGCACGCAAGGCCGCCTTCCTGCTGATGCTTGCCGGTTTCGCGCTGGAAGGCTTCGTCCTGTCGGCGGTGCTGATCCACATGGTGCCGCTGACCGCGGCACTTGGCCTCGGTACGGCCGGCCTCGCGGTGGCGACGCTGTTCGGCCCGGCGCAGGTGGCAAGCCGGCTGGTGAACATGCTGTTCGGCGGACGGCTTCCGCAGACCCATCTGGCCGTCATCGCTGCGGGATTCCTGACGCTCGGCCTCGCTGTCCTCCTCGCCACCACACCGTGGGTGCCGGGCGGCATGATGTTCGTCGTGCTGTTCGGCCTCGGATCGGGTCTGACCAGCATCGTCAGCGGAACGCTGCCGTTGGAGCTCTTCGGCCGCGAAGGCTACGGCGCGCGACTTGGTTGGGTCAGCGCCGCGCGCCAGTTTACCTCCGCCTTTGCGCCTTTCGCCCTGGCCTTCATGATGGCCCGGCTGCCGGTCGCGGACGCGTTATGGGTCGCCGCTGCGATCGCCGGATCCGGCGTGCTGGCGTTTGCCGCCATTGCCGCCATCAGCCATCGGTCAATGGGCGGAAGCACCATTTAGAACGCCGCCGGGGCTGAACGGGACCGGTCCTGGTGTTAGCCGAGTTCGACGCTGCGGCGGCGCGCGGCTTCCACGGCTTCCGTCAAAAGCGATTTCATCTTGTCGCCGCCCATCAGCACCTCCAGCGCCGCAGCGGTCGTGCCGTTCGGGCTGGTTACCTGGCGGCGCAGGACCGCGGGATCCTCGCGGCTCTCGGCGGCGAGGCATGCGGCGCCGTAGACCGTCTGCATGGCGAGCAGCGCGGCGGTGTCGTCGGGCAGGCCTGCGGCCCGCGCGGCCGCGGTCAGGCACTCGATGAAGTGGAAGATGTAGGCCGGCCCCGAGCCGGAGACGGCGGTAACCGCGTCCATCAATCCCTCGTCGTCGATCGTCGCTACTTCGCCGCTCGCCGAAAGCAGCCCGGTGACGAAGGCCATCGTATCGGCGCTCACCCTGCCGTTGCCGACGACGACCATCATGCCCTTGCCGATCGCGGCCGGCGTGTTGGGCATGCAACGGATCACGGGGACGTCGCCGAGGATCTGTTCGAAGGTTGCGATCCGCGTCCCTGCGGCGACGCTGAGGAAGGCGGTCTTCCCTCCGGCCAACGCCTTGTATTCGGCGATCACCTCGCGGATGACCTGCGGCTTGACGGCAAAGATGACCAGCGCCGGCTCGCCGGGCGCCATGTCGGCGGCAGTTGGAACGGCGGCGCAACCGAGGTTGGCTGCCCTGTGACGCAGCGCGTCCGCCGGCTCGACTACGGTAATGTCCACCGGCTTCAGGCGGCCCGTCTTCAGCCATCCTTCGAGCATGGCGTATCCCATGTTGCCGCAACCGACGAGAACGACCTTCTTCGACATGACGAGCCTCCGCGGCACCAGATGGACTGCGGCCCCAGATAGACCGGCGAAGGCAGGCGCGGAAGGGGAAATCGGCGACGCTCAGCGCCGCGACGACGAGGCGACAGGCATGCGCGCGACAAGCCGCAATCCGAAGGCGCCGAGGACGAGGAACAACCACACCGGATCGGCGCGGCGGAAGAAGAAGCTCTCGAGGAAGGCGTTCAGTGCGGTGAACAGCACGATCATCATGAACATGTCGGCAAGGTAGACATTTTCCTTCAGGCGCGGGACATGCATGTAGTCCCGGGCCGGCGCGACGAGCAGCGCGAAGACGGCCACGACCGTCGCCGGCAGGCCGAGCGTCAGGGCGATGTCGAGATATCCGTTGTGGCCGTGGACGATGGTGCGGATATCCCAGGCGCTGTCGAAAGGCTTGTCCGTGTCGAGCAGCATCTTCGAGCCCCAGAAGCTGTCGAAGCCGTAGCCGGTCCACGGTCGCTTCGCGATCATCTCGCCCGCGTACTGCCAAAGCGTGGTCCGGCCCGTATAGGTGAGATCCGGGACGTAGGAGAGGATCAACTCGCCCACAGGGTCGATGAAGACCATTCCCAGCGTGGCCACCCCCGTGCCCACGACCGCCACGGCAAACAGAGCGACGGTGAGCGGCCGCATGCCGATGAGCCCGGGGAGGATGACGATGCCGATGGCCAGCGGCACAAGACCGGCCGTCGTCTTCGAGCCGGTGTTGGCCATAAAGATCATCGCCGCGACGAGCATGAAGAGCCCGATCCAGCGCCATCCCCGGCGCAGCAGGTAGAAGCCGGCAAAGCTGAAGCAGGCCATCACCGGCCCGGCGACGTTCTTGTGTGGGAATAGGCCGCGCCAAAGACCGGCGTGCTGCGGCTCCGCCGATGCGGATGTGTGGATGGCCGTCCCCGGCAAGGCGACGAGGCCGAAATAGCTGACGCCGATGACGGTGAGGCCGGCCACTGCGAGCACGGTCGAGAAGGCGTCCGCGTCGCGTGGAATGACGAGAACCGCGAGCATCGTCGCCATCGCCATCAATGTGAAGAAGGCGGCGCGGAACGCTGCCGCTGGCTCGGCGGCATTGGCCACGCCGAGGGCCAGCAGGGACAACAGCAGCACCCAGGACGCGCCGAACAGCAGCGCGATCCTGCGCGGCTCGGCAAAGCAGAGAATGCCGATCACTGCCAGTCCGCCGAGCGAGGAGAAGCCTAGCTGATTGACGATGTCGCCGCCTTCCGCCGCGCCTTCACCGCCGGCGGGCTGGAACGGCCGGAAGGTCACGATCAACACCGTGAGCAGGAGCGCCGCATAGGCAGTCGACAGCCAGGCGAGCGAGACGGCGCTGGCGGGGCCGAACTCAGTTCTTCTCGGGCTGGCGATACTGTTCATTGCTGTAGCCGAACTCGGCAAGCACGCGGCCGGTCGCCACGTGGACGGGGTAGACGGCATGGGCGGGCCAGCCCGTCCGCGCCAACTGGATCGCCGCGCGCAGCGGAGAGGCGGCAAGCAGGGCGAGGCTCTTGGCGAAGACGCGCAGCGCGGCGAGCGGCTTGCCGGCGTCGCGCCGCTTCTGCACCAAGGTCGAGATGACGCCGTTGCGCAGGCTGCGCGAGCGGATCCAGTCGGCCTCGAGGCGTCGCGGCGGAACGGCTTCGTAGACCGGCGCTTCCGCACACCAGGCGAGGCGGAAGCCCGCCTGCACCGACCGGCTGAGGAAGTCGGAATCGCCGCCGCCCATGAAGTTGAAGGCGAGATCAAGAAACGGCGGCCCCATCCGCGCCAGCACGGCGCGTGAGAGCAGCAGGTTGCCCGACGAATAGAGCGCCGGGACCCGGCCGCTCTGCCGATAGGGCGGGGCAAAGACGGGATGGTCGGCCCAGCGCGGATCAGTGCCTGTAGGGAACTGGGGAACCTGTGGGCCGCCGACGATGTCGGCCGGCGCCTCCTCGGCCATCCGGCACATGCGCTCCAGCCAGTGCGGGTCGGCGATCTCGTCGTCGTCTATCACCACCAGATAGCGGAAGGACGGGAACCGCAGGAGCGCGGTCTCCCAGCCGGCGTTGTAGGCGCTGCAATTGCCACGCTCGTGGGCGACTATCACGAGGCCTTCGATTTCGCCACGCTCGAACAGCGGGGCGAGCACGGCTACGCCCTCGCGACGCTCCGCATCGTTGTCCATGACGATGACGGCGATGCGGCGGGATGTCTCCTGCGCGCGTACGGAGGCGAGCGTCTCCAGCACCTGTTTCGGCCTTCGGAACGTCGGAATGGTGACCACGACCTCGATCGCCTCGACGTCCAGGTCCGGCGACCGCGCGGCGATCGAGGTCGATCCATCTGTCGGCTTCGGGATCATGCGCTGGCCATGGCTTCGGAACTCGTCGACCCAATAGAATCCGCTTTCGTTTAGGAGTCGTTAAACACCTTGCGAACCGCCGCCATCGGCGAGGCTGAAATCGCCGCAATACGGGACTTGCCTGCACGCCGCTTAATCAACGGTTCACTGGCCGCTGCTATCGCCGAAGGACAGGGAAAAAGACGTCATGCATCTGGTGTTTGCCACCTCGATCGTACCCGACGGTCGTCCTTCGACGGGCTACGAAATCGCCAATGCGGCGATCCTCGGCGCGCTGCGGCGCGCCGGCGCGCGCATAACCGTGCTCGGCTTCGCCTGGCCGGGCAGCCAACCCTCAGAACCCGAACAGACGGTCCTGCTCGGCCATGTCGACGTGCGCACCGACAACGCTTCGCTACGCCAGAAGGTCGAGTGGACCGCGCGCGCCATGGCGGCCGGCACCACGTTTTCCTCGATCAAGCTCAGGGTCGTCTCGGTCGACGACGTCCGCGCCGCGCTTCGCGGCATCGGCCCGGTCGACGGGTATGTCCTCAATTCCGTCCAACTCGCTGCTGCCTTCGAAGGTGCTTTCGACGATCGCCCCTCGATTTTCATCGCCCACAATGTGGAGCACCGTTCGGCCGAAGAAAACGCCGCCGCGGCGTCCTCTGCCGTGCAGCGTTTCCTGTTCGCTCGCGAAGCACGCCTCTTGAAGACGATCGAGACGCGGCTCTGCCGCAAGGCGCGCTTCGTCTTCACGCTGGCCGAAGAAGATCGCGCGGCGCTCGGTGTCGCCGACGATGCCCGCTCGGCCGTCCTGCCGCTGGTCACCCGCGAGGCCGCCCCGGAACCGGCGCCGCGCACGATCACCTGCGACGCCGCCCTGATCGGCACATGGACCTGGCAGCCGAACCGCATTGGCCTCGACTGGTTCCTGGAGAAGGTCGTACCGCATCTGCGCACCGGTTTCCGCATCCGCGTCGCCGGCCGCATCGCGGGTACAATCGGATCGCAACACCCGGGCGTCGAGTTCGTCGGGTGCGTACCCGACGCGACCGAATTCGTCCGTTCCGCCGCAGTGATTCCGCTGATCAGTACCGCCGGCAGCGGCGTGCAACTGAAGACCATCGAAACCTTCGAACTCGGCCTCCCGTCAGTGGCCACCAGTCTCTCGCTGCGCGGCATCGGCGCGCCGCCGGCAAACTGCGTCGTCGCCGACGATCCCGTTGCCTTTGCCAAGGCCCTGGAGGCGGCCGCCGCCGGGACACCGCACGACATCGACGGCCGAGGGTTCTTTGAGCGCCAGCGCCGCGCTCTCGACCGCAACATCCTGCGCGGCCTGTCGGCGCTCGAGGACGAACGGCGCGGAGTGGCGGCATGAATCCGCACCCGCGTCCGCCGCTGCGCGCGTTTCCGGTCTATGACATTCTCGGCATCCCCGTGGTCCGCCTCGAATGGGAGGAAGCGTTGTTGACGATGCGCCGGATGATCCGCGACAGGGTATTCACCCGTGTCAGCTTCCTCAATGCCCACAACGCCAACGTAGCCTTTTCGGACGCGGAGTTCGCCGATGCGCTGAAGCGCTTCCTCGTGCTTCCGGACGGTGTCGGCGTCGATATCGCCGCCCGGCTTCTCTATGGGACCGCCTTCCCGGCGAACCTCAACGGCACCGACTTCATCCCGGCTCTGCTGACGTCGACCGTGGAACCGTTGACGGTTGCCCTGCTCGGCGCCAAGCATCCCAACGCCGAAGCAGCGGCGGCCGCCTTTGCCGCGATCGCACCCCAGCATCGCTACGCGGTCATCCACGACGGCTTCTTCTCGACGGAGGATGAGCCGGCGATCCTCGCCGAGATCGCCGCCCTCCGGCCTGACGTTCTACTGGTGGCTATGGGCGTGCCGCGCCAGGAATTCTGGATCGACCACCATATCACCCCGAGCCACTGCACGCTTCCCTTCGCCGTAGGCGCGCTGCTCGACTTCATGAGCGGCGCGGTGCCGCGCGCGCCCTATTGGCTCCGCCGCATGCGCCTCGAATGGCTTTTCCGCCTGGCGCTCGAACCGGGGCGGCTTTGGCGGCGCTACGTGGTCGGCAATCCGCTGTTCCTCGCCCGCGTCGTGCGGCAGAAGCTTGGCGGCCGGAAATCCGCAACATGAATCCGCGCTTCGTTCCGGATCTCGCCATGGAAACCGCCGTCGACCTCCTGCCGCCGCGACCGGAGGCCGCCATGGTCACGGCGACCTACGCGCCGGACTTCGAACGCTGCCGTCTCCTTTGCGAGACGATGGACCGGTACGTCACCGGGGCGCCGCGGCACTATCTGCTCGTCGAGCACGGCGACGTCCCGCTGTTTCGCCAACTCGAGACGGCGAAGCGCACGGTCATCGACGAGCGCGACCTGCTGCCGTCCTGGTTGCATTCCTTCCGCGACCCGACCAGCATGTTTCGCCGGCGCATCTGGCTAAGCACACGAACCGCGCCGCTGCGTGGTTGGCACGTTCAGCAGCTGCGGCGCATCGCGATTGCCGCGCACGTGCCTGAGGACGTCCTGGTCTACTGCGATTCCGACGTCGTCTTCTTGCGTGCGTTCGACTGCGGTGTTTTCAGCCGCGACGGCAAGGTGCGCCTATTCCGTCACGCCGATGTCAACGACACAAGCCTCGACAGCGACCAAATGGCGTGGTCGCGCAATGCCGGGCGGGTGCTCGGCATCTCAGAGCCCGAGGTCACCGCGCACGAGTACATAACCACCCTGATCGCCTGGCGGCGCAAGACGGTGCTCGGCATGTGTCGCAGGATCGAGGACGTCGCTCGCGAGCACTGGGCGGCGGCGCTCGGCAGGCGACGACGCTTCTCGGAATGCATGACCTACGGCCGCTATGTCGACGAGGTCCTCGGCGGCGCCGGTCATTTCCACGGTGCGGAAGAGTTCTGCCGCGTGCGCTGGTGGGGCGAGCCGATGACCGACGAAGAACTCCGCGACTTCATCGCCGAGCTCGGGCCCGAACAGGTTGCCATCGGCATGCAATCCTTCATCGGGACCGACATCGGCCGGGTTCGCCGGCTCCTCGCCGAAATCTGAGCGTATCGGAGCCTAGACCGGTTTCCACGGCAGCCGCATCGCCGAGTAGGTGAGTAGCAGGGATCCGACGTAGAGCGCAGCAAACGCCGCGTTGAGCCAGAGGACGAGCTCTGACGTTTCGCCGACGCGGGTCAACAGCCAAATGAGCAGGACAGCCTTGGCACCCGCCAGCAGGGCGAGGTTGAGCGCGCGAATCTTGACCTGGCCGCGCGCGAACAGCAATTCGGCCTGGTACTCGACCAGATTCCGGAATCCTGGAACCAATATGGCGAGCCAGAGCAGGGGAGCGGCCTCGGTGACGTTGCGGCCGAGTGCGTTGGGATAGACGTAGAGAAGTAGCGCCAGGGCGGCGATCGCCAGCGTCGAGACGATGAAGACGCCGGCCTCGATCCCCGCGGTCAGCGAAAAACGCTTGAGCAGGTCGGGCGATTTCATGATCTTCTGCACCAGCATCATGGTGAAGGTGCGGATCGGGATAGCGGTCAGGTCGACGAGCCGCATGACAATGGCATAGATGCCGGCAAGATGCGGGCCTCCGAAGGTCAGGACCAGCAGTTTGTCGAACTCCATCTGCAGGTAGAACAGGATCTCGGCACCGGCGACCGCAAGCGAATGCGGGATGCGCGGGCCATAGAGTCGCTTGTCGAAGCGCAGGCGCTGGCGCGGATAGAAGAAGACGACACCGACGCCGAGGGAAACCAGGTTCGAGGCGAGGTAGAGCCAGCACCACAGCGCCAGATCGGCGCCGGGGAGGAAAGCGAGCGACAGCGCGGCGAGTGATCTGAGCAGCATCGCCAGGATCACCAGCACCGTCGTCCTGCCGAACCGGCCCAGGCCGTTGTTGACGATCATGACCGCCTCGGTCGGGCGCCAGGCCAGTGCCTCGGCCGCGATGACAAGTGCGAAGGTCGACGGTGCGACCTGACCGGCGAAGGCGGCGAGATAGACGATCGCCGCTGCTGCCGCGAGGACCGGGAGCGACAGGATGCTGAGCGCGAGGAAGCCGGCGGTGTAGGCGCCGAGCAAGCGCGGCCGGATCGTCGCCATGCGGTAGAGGACGGAGATGAAACCGAAGGAGAGGAGCCGCGACAGCAGGACGCCCGCCGCCGACGCGGTGGCGAACAGGCCGAACTCGGCGACCGAGAGCGTGTTCGCCAGGGCTATGAAGTAGACCAGCGAGAAGACGAGCCGCCCGGCATTGCCGCTTATCGCTACCGCATAGTCGCGGACGACCGACTTCCGCCCCGCCGCCAGACGCAGGAATCTGTCCACCGTCGCCGTTCGAGGCGTTTCGCTGATCTGGGTCATGGCGCGCTCGAACAATGCCTAGCGCGGAAAACTTAACGCGCCGTTCCGAACGGCTCCCGCTACCTGGGATTAACCATTTGTTACCCGTGCGCGTTTAGATTGGCTTAACACTCGGCGGCATCCTCCGACGCTGCCGCGCATGGATGCAGGTTTTCATGGCCCAGTATGAGACAAACGGAGACGGCAAGCGCGCGCAGTCGCTCCTTGCACATGCTCCGTCGCCAAGGACCGGAAGCCGGTCGAACGTCGGCAATTCGCTGCTCAACTCGGCGACTGAGGAGGATCTCGGCGACGCGGCCACCCGCCATCGCCTGGCGCGCTCGCGACGCGAGGCGGCGAAGAGCCCGTTGATGAATGCGCTTTCGAAGCCGGCGGATGGACGGGAGGCCGGGACGGCCGTTCCTCTTCCGCCTGATCCCTCGATTGCCGGCGAGGACAAGATCGTGCCGGCCGCGGCGCGCGGGCTGCGTTCGATGCTGCGCGATAGGCTCTTCGGCCGCGAAATGCCGAAGGACGCTGTCACAAGCGTGTCAGCGGCGGCAAACGATTCCGCGCCGCGGGATGAACGGCGTGAGTCGCCGATCCCGGCAGGTATGTGGTCGCCGCGACCGCACGTCGACGAACTGCCTCCGGTTGCCGCCATGCCGGTGCCACGCGACCCGGCGGCGTGGCGTCCGTTGATCGATCCCATCAAAGTGATCTCGGGCATCGCCAATTCAAAGCTGCTGATCGTCTCGTTGACGATCGCCGGTGCCGTTCTGGGCGTTGTCGTAGCGTTGTCGACGCCGAAGAAGTACGAATCGGTCGCCGAGATGCTCGTCGACCCGCGCGACCTGCGCCTCACCGACCGCGAGATCACCACGACCGGCCTTCCTTCGGATGCGACGCTGGCGATCGTCGAGAACCAGGTGAGGGTACTGACGTCGGGCACGGTGCTCAACAGGGTCGTCGACGAACTCAACCTCACCAGCGATCCGGAGTTCAACGGCGAGGCCGAGAACGGCCTTTTCAGTACGCTGGCCAACTGGCGCGCGCTGTTCCAGCGCAGCAGCGGCGACGACGGCGGCGTTCGCAAGAGGGCGATAACCATCGACAACTTGGCGCGCAGCCTGAACGTCGAGCGCGGCGGCAAGACGTTCGTCGTCTCGGTTGGCGTGACGACGGAGAGCCCGGACAAGTCAGCCCTGATCGCCAATACAATGACACGGGTCTTCCTCGAGACCTATGGCAAATTCCAGTCCAACACCGCCGGCCGCGCCGCTGACGAACTGAACTCGCGCCTCGACGAACTGCGCCGCGAGGTCGAGGAGGCCGAACGCAAGGTCGAGACGTTCAAGGCTGAGAACGACCTGATCGGCTCCCAGGGCCGCCTGATCTCCGAGGACGACATCGTCAGCCTCAACACGCAGCTCAGCGTCGCGCGGGCGCGTACGCTTGAGCTCAATGCCAAGGCGGCGTCGGCGCGTACGGCTACCGCAGAGGCGGCCCTAAGCGGCGCCCTGCCCGAGGAACTGACCTCCAACGTCATGACCGAGCTTCGCTCGCAGTATGCCGCGTTGAAGTCGGAAGCCGATCGGCTATCCGCGCGGCTCGGGCCGCGCCATCCGCAGCGCCAGGCGATCGACGCCCAGCTCGAAGGCGCGCGCGGCCAGATCGAAGGCGAACTGCGCCGGATCGTATCCTCTATCCAGGTAGAACTCAGGCGCGCGGTGCAGCTCGAACAGGAACTGGCGTCGCGCCTTGCCCAGTTGAAGGTCGGGCAGGGCAACGTCAACGCCGACCTCGTGACGTTGCGGGAACTCGAGCGCGAGGCGACGGCCAAGCGCGCCGTCTACGAATCCTTCCTGCTGCGCGCCAAGGAGACCGGCGAGCAGCGCGACATCAATGCTGCCAATATCAGCGTCATCTCGCAGGCGTTCCCGCCGATCGTCTCGGTCGGTCCTTCGCGGGCGATTACTGTGCTCACCTTCATGATCGCCGGCTTCGTCGGAGGCGTCGGCATCGGCGGTGCGCGCGGGGCCTGGCGCAGCCTGCGCGACGATTCGCAGGCGCGTTCGCGAACGGATGCGTTCGGCGACACCGGCGATCCGGCGCCGGAGCCAAACGGCGGTGGACCGGACGAGGGACCGCGCGGCGGTCGGCCGGACCGTACGGCAGGCGACCAAGAACCGCTCAAGAAGATGACGGAGCGCCCGTACCGGTCGCCGGCTCCGGCACAGACCAATCCGGCAATGCAAAGAGGCGAGGCGATGGAAACGAAACGTTCGAGCTGGCTTGGCGCGTTCCGAAGGAAGCTCAAGCAGGACGAAGCAGCCCAAGATCCGGCCGTGGCGTCGACGGCTGGCGTACCGCTCCCGCAGACTGCCGCCGGTGTGACGTCGTTCGAAGCCGCCCAGACGCCCAATGCAATCCAGTCGGCGACCTGGCATCCGGTGCACCCGGCACCGAGCCCGCAGCCCACGCATGCCTGGCAAGCCGGCGCCCAGGTGCCGCCGCAACCTGTCCAAGCCTATCCGCAGCCAATGCCGGGCTTCCCGCAATCCGTACCTTTGTTCCCGCAGCCAGCGCACGCCTACCCGCTCGCCGCCGCTCCCTATCCGCAGCCGATGGCGCTCTATCCCCAAGCCGCACCGGTCGCCCTTCCGGTCTCCTTCACGGCGCCAGCACAGCAGCCGGCACCAGCCTTCGTCGCCCATCAGCCCATGGCCATCGCCGGCTATCATCCGGCGCAACCCGCCTATCCATATCCGGTACATTCGGCCGTGACACAGCCTCCGCTCATGCCGCTGCAGCCGGCACTCGTGGCACAGCCGACGCAGGCGTATTCGGCCCGTTGGGATGACGATCTTATTTCCGGCGAGCGCGACAGCCGCGATCGCGGGCCGTCGGCGAGGACCGTGGAGGAACTGCGCCATGACCTGCGCGAGTTCCGGGAGGCCGTCCTCGACCTTGCCGAAAGCCGCACCCGTCGCCGCTACGCTTGATCGCGGGTTTCGAGTTTCCGGCACGGGAAGGCGCATCTGCGCGAGACTTGGCAGGGTTTTTCCGGCATATCCGCGCCGGACGGACGAAGTGCGCGGAGGACCTGCCCATGGCGAACATCATCGACGGCAAGCTGGTGGCGGCCGACGTCACGGCGAGGGTGCAGGAACTGGCCGCCCAGCTCGTCTCCCAAGGGTGCCCGCCGCCCGGTCTCGCCGTGATCATCGTCGGCGAGGACCCCGCCAGCCAGGTCTACGTTTCGTCGAAGTCGAAGAAGGCAAAGGAATGCGGGTTCCTGTCGCTCCAGCACACGCTGCCGGCCGACACGCCTGAGGACAAGCTGCTCGAGCTGATTGCCGAACTCAACGCCGACCGGCGCATCAACGGCATCCTCGTCCAACTGCCGCTCCCGGCACATATCGATGCCGGCAAGGTGATACAGACGATCGCTCCGGAGAAGGACGTCGACGGCTTCCACTACGTCAATGTCGGCAAGCTCGGTACGGGCGAACTTGAGACCGCCTTCGTGCCGTGCACGCCGGCCGGTTCGATGATCCTGATCGAGCGGGCGAGAGGTCGGGACCTTTCCGGCCTGACTGCGGTCGTCGTCGGCCGCTCCAACATCGTCGGCAAGCCGATGGCCAGCCTCCTACTCGCCGCCAACTGCACCGTCACGATCGCCCACAGCAAGACGCGCGACTTGCCGGCGGTATGCCGAACCGCCGACATCCTCGTCGCTGCCGTCGGCAGGCCCGAGATGATCAGGGGCGACTGGGTGAAGCCGGGCGCAACCGTCATCGACGTCGGCATCAACCGCATAACGGCGCCGGAGAAGGGCGAGGGCAAGAGCCGCCTCGTCGGCGATGTCGAGTTCGCCGGCGCCTCCGCGGTCGCCGGCGCCATAACCCCGGTCCCCGGCGGAGTGGGGCCGATGACCATCGCCATGCTGATGGCAAACACGGTTTCGTCGGCCTATCTTTCCGCCGGCCTGGAGCGGCCGCGCTTCTGATTGTCGGCCGTTCGTCCGGTCTCGCGAAAACACGGATCGCACCCTTGCGCCGCATTGTCCCTCCTGTAGAGCTTGAACGTCTCCGAACCGTCGGACCTGAGACAGCGCCGGAAGTCCGGACATGACCGATCCACAGCAAGGAGGCCGGCAATTCGCGTTCCTGCTGGTCGACAAGTTCTCGATGTTCTCGCTGGCGGCGGCGATCGACACGGTCCGGTCGGCCAACCGTCTGCTCGGGCGCGACTTCTACGGCTGGACGACGGTCTCGGCCGATGGCGATGCGGTGATGGCGTCGAACGGCCTGCCGCTGAAGATCGACTACAGCGTCGCCGACGTGCCGCCGGTCGATATCCTCTTCGTCTGCGTCGGCCTGACCACCGAGTTTCCCGGCAAGAGCAAGGTACTCGGCGCGCTGCGCAACTGGGGCCGGCGCGGCGGCGCGCTCGGCGCGCTGTCGGTCGGCTCCTACCTGCTCGCCGAGGCAGGCCAACTTGAAGGCCATCGCTGCACGATCCACTGGGAGAACCGCGCGGGTTTCATGGAGCGCTTTCCCGACATCGAATGCACGGGCAACGTCTTCGAGATCGACCGCAAGCGCTACACCTGCGCCGGCGGCACGACATCTATCGACCTGATGCTGGAGATCGTGCGCGGCGATTTCGGCGCCAATCTCGCCAATGAGGTCGCCAACCAGTTCCAGCACGAGCGCATCCGGTCGGCCGGCGATCGCCAGCGCGTCGGACCGGAGCGCGACCTGACCGGCAAGTCAGAGAAGCTGCGTAAGATCGTCGAGTTGATGGCCGACCACCTCGACGAGCCGTTTTCGGCCGTCCAGCTCGCCAAGTCGGCGGGCCTTTCGGTGCGTCAGGTCGAGCGGCTGTTCCTCAGGCACCTCAACGTAACGCCGGGGCGCTACTACATGCGCTTGCGGCTTGAGCGCGCCCGCGAACTGCTGCGCCAGACCAACATGCCGATCCTCGACGTGGCGATCGCCACCGGCTTCACCTCGCACTCCTACTTCGCGCAGAGCTACCGGCTGCAGTTCGGCCGTCCGCCTTCGGAAGAGCGCCGGACGACGTACTGATCGTCACACCTCGGCCGGGACGACCTCCGCCTCACGTCGCTCGCGATAGACGACATAGAGCCCGGCCGCGACGGTGATGACGATACCGAGCGCGGCGAGACCGTTCGGCAGGTCGCCGAAGATGATGAAGCCGGCGACAGTGGCGAACGGGATCTCGAGATACTGGATGGGCGCCAGCGTCGCGGCGGGAGCGAAGCGCAGCGACCAGGTCATCAGCAGGTGGGCGAACGTGCCGATGACGCCAAGCGTGGCGAGCAGCATCGCCTCGCTCATGTCGGGCAGTTTCACCTCGAAACCCGGCCAGCCGGCGGACCAGCCAAGCAGGAGGCCAACGACGAGCACGGGCGTCGCCATCAATCCGCTCATCGCCTGCAGTGCCAGGGGATCGGCGTCCTTGGCGATGCGGCGGCTGACCAGCATGTAGAGGGCGAAAACGATCGCCACGATGAAGGGCAACAGGGCGGGCGTACCGACCTCGGCGAAGCTCGGCTGGATCACGAGTAGCGTACCGACGAAGCCGACGACGCACGCGGCGATCCTCTGCGGCCCGACCTGCTCGTCGAGCACGTAGCGTCCGAGAAGGAGCAGGATGAAGGGCATGACGAAGGCGATGGCGACCGCGTCCGCCAGCGGTAGGTAGCGGAGCGAAGCGAACATCGCTGCAATGCCGCCGAGTTGAAGCGCGGTCCTCAACGCCGCGAGGCCGAGGACGCCGCGCGGCAGAGCGATCGGCTTGCCGAGCGCGACCAGGAGGGGAACGAGCAATACCGTCTGGGCGGTGAAGCGTACGGCGAGCAATTCCAGCAGCGGTATCGTACCGCCGAGGATCTTGGCAATCGAATCACCGATCGGCGCCACGGCGCAGAAGACGACGGTCAACAACACGCCGAGGAGGGGTCGGTCGAGGATCATTCGCCGACGGTAGGTGCGAGCGCCTGTCGCGACAATGGTCCACAGGCGCGATGCGGGCCGTTGCAGGATTCCCCGCGCCTATATCCGCGCCATACGAGGGTCGCCGGCTTGCCCGTGCCCTTCCGCTCCGTTAGCTTCCGCCGCGAAACTTGTCGGATCGATACGGGGTCATGATGCGAATCGGATTGAGCGGCGTACTCGCGGTGTTCATGCTGGCCACATCGTCGCTGATGGCCGCCGCGGCGGACAAGGCGATCATCGTCCTCGACGCGTCCGGCTCGATGTGGGGCCAGATCGACGGCAGGCCCAAGCTCGAGATCGCCCGCGAGACCTTGCGTTCCGTACTCCAGACCCTGCCCACCGACCTCGAGCTCGGCCTGATGGCGTATGGCCACCGCGAGAAGGGCAACTGCGATGACATCGAGCTGGTCGTGCCGCCCGCCGCCGGGACGGGTGCGGCGATCGTCGCCGCCGCCGACGGCATGAAGTTCCTCGGCAAGACGCCGCTTACCGCAGCCGTCCGCCTGGCGGCCGAGGCGCTTCGCTACACTGAGGACAAGGCGACCGTCGTGCTCATCACCGACGGGCTGGAAACCTGCAACGCCGATCCCTGCGCCGTTGGCAACGAGCTCGAGCAGTCGGGCGTCGACTTCACCGCCCACGTCGTCGGCTTCGGTCTGACCGCGGAAGAGGGCCGCCAGGTGGCGTGCCTGGCTGAGAACACTGGCGGCAAGTACATCCAGGCGTCCGACGCCCAGGCGCTCGAAGACGCGCTGGTCGAGACGGTCGTTGCGGTGGCGCCCGAGCCCGAGCCCGAACCGGCGCCCGCGCCGGAGCCGGCAAGGCCCGAATTCAATTTCGTCCCGTCCGTGACGTTGTCCGAAGGCGGCCCGATCCTGCCAGAGGACGCCGGCAACGCCTGGGAGATCTACAAGGCCAATGCCGACGGTTCGCGCGGCGAACACGTCACCACCGACTACGGACGCTACAAGTCCCAGCTCGACGCGGGCGAATACGTCGTCGTAGCCAGGCTTGGCGAGGCGAGCGTCGAGCAGAAGGTGATGGTCGCCGCCGATGCGGTGGCGGAACCGATGTTCGTGCTGAATGCTGGCACGCTGGTCATCAAGCCGCTGCCGAGTCCGGGCGCGGACGTTTCAGACAGCGCCGCCGTCATCGTCGATCATCCCGGCGAGGGCGATGCGACAAACTACGGTCTGACCAGGATCGTCGTGCCGGCCGGCGAGCAGAAAATAACCGTACGCATCGGCGAGGGCGAGGTCACCGAGACGGTCACAGTGAAGGCCGGGGAGACGATCGAGAAGGAGATTGTCGTCGGCATCGGCCGCGCCGTGGTCAACGCTTTCTATACCGACTCGATGAAGGTCGAGGATGGCGGACTCGCGGTCAACATCGTCAAGGCGGCGAAGAAGATCGATGGCTCGCGTGACGATATCGCCTACGGCTACGGCCCGGATTCAGGCTACGACGTGCCGCCCGGCGATTATGTCGCGATCGCCAAGATGGACCAGGCCGTCGCCGAGCAGCTCTTCACGGTGAAGGCCGGCGAGCGGGTCGACGTGAAGATCGTGCTCAATGCCGGCGTGCTTGCCATTTCCGCGCCCGGCGGCACGTTCATCCAGGTGTTCTCGGCCGCCAAGGATATCCAGGGCAACCGCAAGGAATTCGGCTACGCCTATGCCGAAACCCACCAGACGACGCTGCCGGCGGGCGACTATGTCGTCGTCGTCGACCGCGGCGAAGGTGCGGAGAAGAAGGAAGCCGCCGCGACGGTAAGGGCCGGCGAGCGCGCCGAGCTCACGGTCCAGTAGGGGCCACGAGCCGCCACGCCGGACGCCGCCATGCGGCGGCTCCCGGCGGGATCAGCCGAAGGCGCTGGCGCCGTTCTCGGCGCGAGTCGCGAGTTGGCGAAACCCCTCGAACAGCTCGCGGCCGAAACCGTGGGTATTGTCGGAGAGGTCGGGCAAGGGCGCCGGACGCGCAGCCAGTTCGTCCTCTGCCACGAAGGCCTCGAGCACGCCGGCCTCGCCGTCGACCCTGATCACGTCGCCGTCGCGGATGCGGCCGATGGCGCCGCCGTCGAGCGCCTCGGGCGTCACGTGGATCGCCGCCGGGATCTTGCCGCTGGCGCCCGACATGCGCCCGTCGGTGACCAGCGCCACCTTGCGGCCGCGGTCCTGCAGCACGCCCAGCACGGTCGTCAGCTTGTGCAACTCCGGCATGCCGTTGGCCTTCGGCCCCTGGAAGCGCACCACGGCGACGAAGTCGCGGTCGAGCAGCCCCGCCTTGAAGGCGTCGTTCAGTGCCTGCTGGTTGTCGAAGACCAAAGCCGGCGCCTCGACGATCCGGCGCTCCGGCTTGACTGCGGAGGTCTTGATGATGGCCTTGCCGAGATTGCCGGAGAGCACTTTCAGCCCGCCCGTCGGCTGGAACGCCTTCGCAATCGGCGCCACCACCTTCTCGTCGCCGCTGCTGGCCGGCGCCGGCCGGCGGGCGACGGAACCGTCAGCGGCGAGCCCGGCCTCGATCGCGTAGGGCCTCAGGCCCTCGCCCCACACGGTGCGCACGTCCTCGTGCAGCAGGCCGGCGTCGAGCAGTTCGCGGATGAGGAAGCCCATACCGCCCGCCGCCTGGAAATGGTTCACGTCGGCGAGCCCATTCGGATAGACGCGGGCGAGCAGTGGCACGGCCTCGGAAAGTTCGGAGATGTCCTGCCAGGTGAGCGAAATCCCGGCCGCCGCCGCCATAGCGACGAGATGGATCGTATGGTTGGTCGAACCTCCCGTGGCGTGCAGCCCGACGACGCCGTTGACCACCGAGCGCTCGTCGATCATGCGGCCGACCGGCGTGTAGTCGTTGCCGAGCGCGGTGATCTGAAGCGCGCGCTTCGCTGCCTCGCGCGTCAGCGCGTCGCGCAGCGGCGTGCCCGGATTGACGAAGGAGGCTCCGGGCGTGTGCAGGCCCATGATCTCCATCAGCATCTGGTTGGAATTCGCCGTGCCGTAAAAGGTGCAGGTGCCCGGCCCGTGGTAGGATTTAGATTCTGCCGCGAGCAGTTCGGCGCGGCCGACCTTGCCTTCCGCGTAGAGCTGGCGCACGCGCGCCTTCTCGTCATTGGGCAGGCCGGACGTCATCGGTCCGGCAGGGACGAAGACCGCCGGCAGGTGGCCGAAGGTCAGCGCCGCGATCACGAGGCCGGGCACGATCTTGTCGCAGACGCCGAGATAGACGGCCGCGTCGAACATATTGTGCGACAAGCCGATCGCCGCCGACATGGCGATGACGTCGCGCGAGAACAGCGACAGCTCCATGCCGGGCTGGCCCTGGGTTACGCCGTCGCACATGGCCGGCACGCCGCCAGCCACCTGGGCGACGCCGCCCGCCTCGCGCGCCGCCGCCTTGATCAATTGCGGGAAGGTCTCGAACGGCTGGTGCGCCGAGAGCATGTCGTTGTAGGCGGTGATGATGCCGAGGTTGGGAATCCGGTCGCTGGCGAGCGCTTGCTTCTCCGCCGGTGCGCACACCGCGAAGCCGTGGGCGAGGTTGCCGCAGGACAGCACGGCGCGGTTGGCCGTGCGCGACGCGGCCGCATCGACGCGCGCCAGATAGGCGTCGCGAGTGGGCCGAGAACGCTCCCGGATGCGTGCGGTGATCGCTTCGATGGAGGGCTGAACCATGATTTCGATCGCTCCGTGAGTGTGGTATGTTTTCGTTAGGTCGAGCGCGATGGAGCGCAACGATGGCGGATCAGAAACAACGTGGAATGACCGCAATCCGCATGGCGCTCGCCGCCGGTGGCGTGGTCGTACTATCGGTATCGGTCGTGTTCCTCCTTGCGCCGGATTGGGCACAATATTTGTGGCCTTGGGAGATGTCCCGGCTCTCGCGCATTTTCATCGCATCCATTCTGGCGGCGTCGGCGATTCCCGTCATATGGGCGGGATTGACGGACGAAATCGCCGCAGTGGCTTCTGGCTCGATTGATCTGTCGGTGATGTACGCCTTGATGGCGATATATCTGCTCGTCCTCGGCGCGGAGGCGCCGAACGTCGGAGCAACCCTGCTCGGCGTCGCCAGTGTCGCCTTCGCCGTCGGACTGGCAATGCTCTTCATATGGAGCGAGCGGATCCCGTTCCGCGACCGCCGGCCGATGCCGCGACCCGTCTTCTTGTCGTTCTGGGTGTTCGCCTCCGTTCTCACGGTCGTCGGTACGTTGCTGGCGCTGGGTGTACCCAACATATTCCCTTGGCCGCTGGCTCGCGATACATCCGCGATGTACGGCTTCATCTATCTCGGCGCGGCTGCTTATTTTGTTTACGGAATCGCAAGGCCCGTATGGGGCAACGCCAAGGGGCAGCTTCTCGGTTTTCTCGCCTACGACGTCGTGCTGATCCCGCCTTTTCTGCTGCATTTTTCCACGGTACGGCCGGAAATGCGCATGAGCCTGATCGTCTACACGACCGTATTGTTCGTGAGTGCGGTAATCGCAATCCACTACTTGTTCCTCAATTCGGCGACCCGGTTGCGTATGTCACTCTCGGCTCAGCCCGTCCGCGCCGAATAGACATTCAACCCGGACGCTGCGCTGTTCGCCACCATTCGTATCGGCAAAGTTGTTGTCTTCTCAGCTATGGCTCTGTCCAAAACGCCACGCTTGGCGTCGCCCTCGATATGCAGCGCCAGAAAACGAGCATTGGCTATCAGCGGCATCGTCAGGGTCAGGCGTGGCTCGCCGCTAGAGGCTGTGTCGACAGGCAGGACGCGGCGGGCCTGCGACGGATTGGTGAGGTCGTCAATGTTCGGCGCGTCTGCGAAGAATGAAGCGGTGTGGCCGTCGGTTCCCATGCCCAGCACGACGACATCGAGCGGTGAGCCCAGCAGCGCTACGCCCGCCTCCGAGCGGCGCGCCGCCTCGTCGACATCGGTCGCATCCGAATAGAGCCCAACGAACCTCGCCAGCCGCGCCTCGTTCTTCAGCAGCTTCTCGCGCACCAGCCGTTCGTTGGAGCGTTCGGAGGAGGGCGGCACGAAGCGCTCGTCCACGAGCGTGACGATCACCTTCGCCCAGTCCAGATTCTCATGCGACAAGGCTTCGAAAAACAGCGCCGGTGTCGTGCCGCCCGACACCGCCAGCGTCGCGCTACCTCTGGACTTGATTGCCTCTCGCAGCCGGTCGGAAACGGTCGCGGCAAGCTCCGCGGCGAGATCTTCGCGCGTCGCAAATGTCCTCAACCGTGCCGAAGCAGCCATCACGTGCTCTCGTGCCATGTGCGCCCGTCGCGTTCGATCAGAGCGATCGAGGCCGACGGCCCCCAGGTTCCTGCCGTATAGCCTTGCGCATCCTGACGGCTCTCCTCCCAGGCGCCGAGGATCGGATCGATCCAGCGCCAGGCGGCTTCCACCTCGTCTCGACGCATGAACAGCGTCTGGTTGCCGCGAACGACGTCCATGATCAGCCGCTCGTATGCGTCCGGATTGCGCACCTCGAACGATTGCGCAAAGCTCATGTCGAGGGGTACGTGGCGCAGGCGCATGCCGCCGGGTCCCGGATCCTTGATCATGATCCACTGCTTGACGCCTTCGTCGGGCTGCAGGCGGATGACCAGCTGGTTGGCGACGACCCGGCCGGCGCCGTCGCCGAATATGTTGTGCGGGATCTCCTTGAAGGCGATGACGATCTCAGACACGCGCTGGGCGAGGCGCTTGCCGGTGCGCAGATAGAAGGGCACGCCCGCCCATCGCCAGTTGGCGATCTCGGCCTTGATCGCAACGAATGTCTCGGTGCGGCTGTCGGCACTGCCGAGTTCCTCGGCATAGGATTTGACCGGCCCGCTCGCCGAGGCGCCGGCGCGGTACTGGCCGCGCACCGTGGCCCTGGCCGCCTCGTTGCCGTCGATCGGCTTCAGCGAGCGCAGCACCTTGAGCTTCTCGTCGCGTACCGCGTCGGCATCCATCCAGGCCGGCGGTTCCATGGCGACGAGGCACAAGAGCTGCAGCATGTGGTTCTGCACCATGTCGCGCAGCGCGCCCGCCTTGTCGTAGTAGCTTGCGCGGCCTTCGAGACCGACGGTCTCGGCCACGGTGATCTGCACGTGGTCGATATGCGCCGAGTTCCACAGGGGCTCGTAGAGCGCGTTGGCGAAGCGTAACGCCATCAGGTTCTGCACCGTCTCCTTGCCGAGATAGTGGTCGATGCGGAACACCTGCTGCTCGGAAAAATCCTTGCCGATCAGGTCATTCAGTGCCCTGGCCGAGGCGAGATCGCGGCCAATCGGCTTCTCGACGACGATGCGGGCATTGCGGCTGACAAGCCCGTGTTCCTTGACATGGTCGGCGATGGCACCGAACAGTTCCGGCCCTACGGCGAGGTAGAAAACGCGGATGGCATTGCTTTCGCCGACCGTCTCCTTCAGTGCCGCGAAGCCATCTCCCGACTTCGCGTCGGCAGCGACGTAGTGGAGCCGCGCCAGGAACCGCTCGACTTGGTCACCGTCGATCTCTTCCTTCCTGACGAACTCGTTGATGGAGCGGCGCGCAATCTCCCTGAATTCGTCGGTAGTCATCTTCGTGCGCGACGCGCCGATGATGCGCGTCGGTTCCGAATACTGGCCCGCCGTCTGCCGCCGGTAGAGGGATGGCAGGAGCTTGCGCTCGGCGAGATCGCCCGTAGCGCCGAACATGATGAGGTCGAAGGGTTCAACCGGGATGATCTGGCTGGTCATGCGTCTTCCAATCCGACGTTGCCCGTCTGGCGAGGCTCGATATAATCTAATCGATTTAAAATGGCCAGAGCCATGGTGCCATATCCTTGCCCTTGATACTGGACCTTATCCCGGGCGATGCGCCAGCCTAGCAGTGCGTCGTGCGGCCGACCAATCGTTCGCGGTTGCAGCATAGCCGCATCGCGTTGCGAAAGAAGAGGAGATTGCGATGGGCAAGCATCTGTCCCGTACGGTGGCTGAAGGCCGGGCTTTCATGCAACTCGTCGACGGCAGGCCCACCGACGCGCTCTCCGGCGAACGGATCGAGGTTGTGTCGCCGTCCGACGGCGTCGCTTTCGCCTCCATCCCCTCTTCCTCCGCTGCCGACGTCGACAGTGCCGTGAAGGCGGCGCGCCGCGCCTTCGACGAAGGTCATTGGGGCCGCATGCCGGCCGTGGAGCGCGGGCGGCGACTGACGAGACTCTACCAGCTCGTCGAGGCAAACGGCGAGGAACTCGCGGCGCTGGAATCGCGCGATACGGGCAAGCCGATCCGCCAGGGCAAGGCCGACGTCACGGCGACGATGCGCTACTACGAGTTCTACGGCGGCGCCGGCGACAAGATTCATGGCGACACGATTCCCTTTCTCGAAGGCTACACGGCGCTGACGCTGCGCGAGCCGCACGGCGTCGTCGCCGGCATCATCCCGTGGAACTACCCGCTGCAGATCCTTGCCCGCGTCGCCGGCGCCGCACTCGCCATGGGCAACACGCTGGTGGCGAAGCCGGCCGAGGATGCCTCTTTGTCTGCCATCCGAATCGCCGAACTCGCTCTCGAGGCGGGCATTCCGGAGGGTGTATTCAACGTCATCACCGGCTATGGGCGGACGGCGGGCGCCGCCCTGTCCGGCCATCCCCTCGTCGACTACGTGACCTTCACCGGCTCGCCACTCACCGGCACCGCGATCCAGCAGGCCGCTGCAGTCAACAACCGCGGCGTCACCATGGAACTCGGCGGCAAGTCGCCGCAGGTCGTCTTCGCCGACGCTGACCTAGACAAGGCAATTCCCGTCCTGGTCAACGCCATCATCCAGAATGGCGGCCAAACCTGCTCGGCCGGAAGCCGAATCCTGATCGAAAAACCAGTCTACGATCATGTCGCCGCGGCGCTTGCCGAGCGTTTCTCGAAGCTGGTAGCCGGTCCGCACGACGCCGACCTCGACCTCGGAGCGCTGATCAATCCGAAGCAGCGTGACCGCGTCGCCGGCATGATCGCAGCCGCCGAGGAAGCCGGCATTCCCGTGCTCGCCCGCGGTTCGGTGCATCCCGAGGCGCCGTCGGGCGGCTTCTACCAGGCGCCTGTCCTGTTCGGCTCGGTCGACCCGAAGGCGGCGGTTGCGCGCGAGGAGGTGTTCGGCCCCGTGCTGGCGCTCTTCCCCTTCGACGGCGAGGATGAGGCGGTGCGGCTCGCCAACGACAGCGAGTTCGGCCTGGTCGCCAGCGTGTGGACCAGGGACGGCGGCCGCCAGCACCGGGTCGCCAAGCGCGTCCGCGCCGGCCAGGTCTTCGTCAACGGATATGGCGCCGGTGGCGGCATCGAGCTGCCCTTCGGCGGCTTCAAGAAATCGGGCCATGGCCGCGAGAAGGGCTTCGAGGCGCTCTACGACATGAGCGCGACGAAGACGGTCGTGTTCAATCACGGCTGATCCGGTCGGCCTTGAGCACAAAACGGGAGTAGGAAGTCTATGGCACGTCTCGACAACAAGGTCGCCGTCATCACCGGTGCGGCGTCCGGTTTCGGCGAAGGAATGGCGAAGCGCTTCGCCGAGGAAGGGGCACGTGTGGTCGTGGCCGACCTCAACTCGAAGGGGGCGGATAGGGTCGCCGGCGAGATCGGCAAGCAGGCGATCGCCGTCACCACCGACGTTTCGCAGCGCTCCGAGGTCGATGAGATGGTCGCGGCGGCGATGAAAGCATTCGGCCGCGTCGACATCATGGTCAACAACGCCGGCCTCACGCACCGCAACGGCGACATGCTGGGGGTCGACGAGGACATGTTCGACCTGATCGCGGCGGTGAACATGAAGGCAATCTACTATTCAACGCTCGCAGTGGTGCCGATCATGGAACGCCAGGGCGGCGGTACCATCATAACCACTGCGTCGACGGCGGGCCTGCGGCCGCGGCCGGGCCTGACCTGGTACAACGCTTCCAAGGGTTGGGCGATCACGGCGACCAAGTCGATGGCAGTCGAACTCGCGCCGAAGAAGATCCGCGTCAACTGTCTGTGCCCGGTGGCCGGCGAGACGGGCATGTTGGCGCAGTTCATGGGCGAGGATACGCCCGAGAAGCGCGCCATGTTCCGCGCCTCGATCCCGCTCGGCCGCCTGTCGACGCCGCTCGACATCGCCAACGCCGCGCTCTGGCTCGCCTCCGACGAGGCCGAGTTCATCACCGGGATCGCCCTCGAAGTCGACGGCGGACGCTGCATCTGAGGCGGAAATCCGCCCGTTTTGCCGGGGATGGCGCTTGACCGGCGCCCCGCCCGGCCTATTGCTTGCGTCAAGAAGACTACAACGACACGGAAACGCCATGCACAGGGTCGCCATCACCGGCACCGGCATCTACACGCCGGACGAGGTCATTTCAAACGCCGAACTGGTGGCGTCCTACAACGAGTACGCCCACCGGCAGAATGCACTGCACGCCGAAGCGATCGCGGCCGGCGAACGCGAGCCCCTGCCGATGTCCTCGGAGGAGTTCATCGTCAAGGCATCCGGTATCGAGCGCCGGCATGTCGTCAACAAATACGGCATCCTCGACCCCGGTATCATGCATCCGGTCCTTCCCGAACGCGCCGAGGAGGAACTGTCGATCATGGCCGAGATCGCCGTCAGGGCGGCCGACGAGGCGATGCGCCGCGCCGGCCTCACTGCGGGTGACATCGATTGCGTGATCTGCGCGGCCTCCAATCACGAGCGGGCCTATCCGGCGATCGCCATCGAGGTGCAGCAAGCCCTCGGCATCGCCGGCTTCGCCTTCGATATGAACGTCGCCTGCTCGTCGGCGACCTTCGGCATCCAGCTAGCCGCCGACATGATCCGTTGCGGCTCGGCGCGCGCCGTGCTCATGGTCAATCCGGAGATCACCTCCGGTCACCAGGAGTGGCGCGACCGCGACTGCCACTTCATCTTCGGAGACGTATGTACGGCGGTGGTCCTGCAGCGGCTCGACGAGGTCCAAGCCGGCAACGCCTACGAGGTTCTGTCGACGCGCTGTGTAACTGAGTTCTCAAACAACATCCGCAACAACAACGGCTTCCTGCGCCGCACGCGCGAGGGCCACATGGTCGACCGCCGCGACATGCAGTTCCACCAGGAGGGCCGCAAGGTGTTCAAGCAGGTCGTACCGATCGTCGTCGACCTCATCCAGGGCCACCTCGCCGCCGAAGGGCTGGCCGCAGACGATCTGACGCGGCTCTGGCTGCACCAGGCCAACAAGAACATGAACGACCTGATCGGGCAGAGGGTGCTCGGCCGCGAGCCGACCCGCGAGGAACAGCCGAACGTGCTCCAGGAATATGCCAACACCTCCTCGGCCGGATCGATCATCGCCTTTTCCACCTACTCGGACGATCTCCCGGCCGGCAGCCTTGGCATCATCTGCTCTTTCGGCGCCGGCTATTCTGCCGGAAGTGTGATCGTGCGGAAACGGTAGGCCTTCGAACCACGGGCTATAAAGTGCCCTGCGTTTCGCCGCGACTGCGACGAAACGCGCGCCGATGACTCGCGGTTGGGCCCTATCTCTCGCCTTTGCGCTGCATCCGGTGCGATTTCGGCTCGCAGCCAGAACGAAAGGACCGAACATGACGACAGAGCGCCGCAAGGTTTCGATCTTCAGGGAATTCCTCGACGGCGAGGCATCGGGCGGGCTCGTCCTGATGGCCGCGGCGGTCGCGGCGCTCCTGGTGGCGAATTCGGCGCTCTCCGAACACTACTTCGAAGCGCTCCATGCCTATGTCGGCCCGCTCAGCCTTTCGCACTGGATCAACGACGGACTGATGGCGATCTTCTTCCTGCTGGTCGGTGCAGAGATCAAGCGCGAGATGCTCGATGGCCAGTTGTCGACCTGGCCGCGGCGTATTCTCCCGGGAGTTGCTGCCGCCGGCGGCATGGTCGTGCCTGCGCTGATCTATGTCGCGTTCAACTACGACCATCCCGAGACGATCCGTGGATGGGCGATCCCGACGGCGACCGACATCGCCTTCGCCCTCGGCGTGCTGTCGCTGCTCGGCAGCCGCGTGCCTGCGGCGTTGAAAGTCTTCCTGACCGCGCTCGCCATCATCGACGATCTAGGTGCGGTCATCATCATTGCATTGTTCTATACGAGCGACCTTTCGCTTGCCTATCTCGGCGCGGCGCTGGCGATCCTCGCCATTCTAACCGTAATGAACCGACTCGGTGTGACCAGGCTCTGGCTCTACCTGGCGATCGGCGCAGTCCTGTGGTTCGTCGTGCTGAAGTCGGGTGTGCACGCAACCCTCGCCGGCGTCGCGCTGGCGTTGACGATACCGCTGCGCCGCGCGCCGGGAATCGCCCGCGACGTCGAGGAATCGCCGCTGCACCGGCTCGAGCATCTGCTTCACCGCTTTGTGCCGTTCGTCGTCATCCCGATCTTCGGCTTTGCCAATGCCGGCGTCTCCTTCGAGCGGATGACGCTCGACGCGCTGGTCGAGCCACTGACGCTGGGCGTCGCCTTCGGCCTCGTCTTCGGCAAGCTGATCGGCGTCTTCGGCACAGCCTATGTGGCGATCCGAAGCGGCATCGCGGCCATGCCGGCGAACTCCGGCTGGAGCCACCTGCTCGGCGTCGCGTTGCTGTGCGGCATCGGTTTCACGATGAGCCTGTTCATCGGCCTGCTCGCCTTCGCCGGCAACGAAACGCTGCAGGAGGAAGTCAAGATCGGTATCCTCAGCGGCTCGTTCGCCGCCGCGATACTGGGTTCGCTCGTGCTCTATTTTGGACCCAAGCCGGCACCGGGCCTCGACGAGGAGTGACTTCGGAGCACCCGAATCAGAGCCGGTCGCGCAGCGCGAACCAATTCAGCGCAAGGAAAAGAAGCGGCGCGCGCAGGCGGCGGCCGCCGGGGAAGGGCGGGATTTTCAGGTCTTCGAGAAGCCGCAGCCGGTCGCGGTTGCCGCCGACCGTCTCAGCATAGAGCTTGCCGACAAAATTGGACAGCATCACGCCGTGGCCGGAATAGCCGCCGGCGGAGATTACGTTGGGCATGACCTCGCGCACGTATGGCTTCCGCGGCATGGTAATGCCGACGAAGCCGCCCCATCCATGGGTGATCTCGATGTCTTTCAGCGCCGGATAGATCTCGGTGATCTGTCGGCGGATGTGTATGTGGATGTCCTTCGGGTCCTTCGCCGCATAGATCTCGCGCCCGCCGAAGAGGAGCCGGCCGTCCTTCGATTTGCGGAAGTAGCGGACGACGAAACGCGAATCGTCGACCGATTCCCCACCAGGAATCACCGGACTGTCGGCGCCGAGCGGCACGGTGGCACCGATGAACGAGCCGATCGGCATCACATGCGCGGCGCTATCCGGCTCGAGGTCGCCGCCATAGGCGTTGACTGCAAGCAGTCCCTTCGCCGCCCTGATCGTTCCGGTCGGCGTCGTCACCACGACCTTGCCGCCGCGCGACTCGATCTTCAGTGCCTTGGTGTTCTCGTAAAGCTTCGCCCCGGCCTCCGCGGCGACTCGGGCCGTGCCTACGACGAGCTTGAGGGGATGGATGTGCCCGGTGCCAGTGTCGCGGTTGCCACCGAAGAAGCGCTCCGAACCCAGCCGCCGCGCCGTCTCGGCCGCGTCCATGTGGCTGATATGCGGGTAGCCGAAGCGGGTCGCCATGATCTCGGCATGCTTGCGGTAGTCGTCGAGGTAGCGCTTCTTGTGAACTACCGACAACTGCCCGGGGACATAGTCGATATCGATGCCGTGGGTGGCGCTGAAGTCGATGACATAGGCCTTGGCTTCCTCCGCGAGGTCGAACAGCGCCTTGGCCCGGGTGAAACCGAGTTCCTCCTCGAGCTCTTCCACCCAGGCCCGCTGGCCGGTGCCAAACTGACCCCCGTTGCGCCCCGACGCGCCGTCGCCGAAGCGATGCGCCTCGATGAGAACGACGTTCGTGCCCGCCTTGGCGAGGTTGACTGCGGCCGAAAGCCCAGTGAAGCCGCCGCCGACGATGACGACGTCAGTCGTACAGTCGCCGTCGAGCTTGGGATAGGCCGGCCGTTCGCCAACCGTGTCTTCGTACCAGGAGTATCCGGGAGAGATGGGAGAGAGATAGGTCATGGACAGTCGGTCGTTGTTCGTCGGTCGAGGAATGCCTGCGGTCACTATGTCGCGTCGACCGACGACGGACGAACAACGACCGAACCATCAAACGTTCAGCAACAGGAACTCCCGCTCCCACGGACTGATCACCTCCATGAAAGTTTCGAATTCAGCTTTCTTGATCGCGGCGTAGGTGGAGACGAAGGCGTCGCCAAGTATCTTGCGCAGGTCGTTGTCGTTCTCGAACAGGTCGACAGCCTCGAGCAGGCCACGCGGCAGGTCGATCTCGTCTTCGTTGGCCGTGGTCAGGACCGGTTCCTCTGCCGGAAGCTGATTGACCAGTCCAATCAGGCCGCAGGCGAGCGAAGCGGCCAGCGCGAGATAGGGATTGGCGTCGGACGACGGGATGCGGTTCTCGACGCGGCGGGCGGCCGGATCCGAGCGCGGCACGCGGAAGGCGGTCGTGCGGTTGTCGTAACCCCACTTGTTGTTGACCGGCGCCGAGGCAGCCTGGGTCAGCCGGCGGTAGGAATTCACGTAGGGCGCCATCATCACCAGCGCGTTCGGCACGTGCCTTTGCATGCCGCCGATGAAGTTGCGGAAGGCCGCGGCCTCTGTCCCGTCCTCGGCCGTGAAGATGTTACGGCCGGTCTTGCGGTCGAGGATCGACTGGTGGATATGCATGGCCGAGCCAGGTTGGCCCTGGATCGGCTTGGCCATGAACGTCGCATAGGTATCGTGCTTGAGCGCCGCTTCGCGGATCGTGCGCTTGAACAGGAAAACCTGGTCGGCAAGCTCGACCGGATCGCCGTGTCTGAGGTTGATCTCCAGCTGTCCCGCTCCTTCCTCGTGGATCAGCGTGTCGATCTCTAGCCCCTGCCGCTCGGAGAAGTGGTAGATATCGTCGATCAGTTCGTCGAATTCGTTGACGCCGGCGATCGAATAGCCGGCGCCGCCGCCGATGGGCCGACCCGAACGGCCGACCGGCGGGGTCAGCGGGTAGTCGGGGTCCGGGTTCTTGCGCACCAGGTAGAACTCGATCTCGGGCGCCACGACCGGCTTCAAGCCGCGTTCGGCATAAACCGAAAGCACGTGCTTGAGCAGGTTGCGCGGTGTGAAGTCGACGTTGCGGCCGTCCTGGTGGACGAGATCGCAGATCACCTGCGCCGTCGGATCGGTTTCCCACGGAACTTCCGACAGGGTGGAAAGATCCGGAACGAGTTTCAGGTCGCCATCGTCCTCAGGATAATGGAAGCCGTTGCCGTCCTCGGGATAGCCTCCGGAAATCGTCGTCATGAACACGGCCGACGGCAGTGCCAGCGAAGTGTTGGACGTGAACTTCTTGGATGGCATCATCTTGCCGCGGGCCACCCCCGCCTGATCAGGGGTGATGCACTCGATGTCCTCGATACCCCGCCACTCAAGCCAAGCGCGTGCCTCATTCCAGTTCTTCACGCCGCGGAAATTCTTGACGTACTGAGGCGTGCGCGCGCGGCCTCCGCGGCTCGCCGTGCGGACTTCCTTCTTTGCGGGAGGCATCAATCACCAAAGATGTTTCGGATGTGCGACTATAGCCGCGCGGCATCAGGAATGGGAAGGGGGCCAAATCGCCGCCCCGCCGCGACACTCTCCAATCCGACGTAGGGGGTGAACGGACTCAGCCCCGGATCCTGCGCAACAGGCCCTCGACCACGGGCTGCAGGGTCTCGGGCGTGAACGGCTTGGCGACTACGGCATCGATGGCGTTGCCCGGGATGTCTTCGCCGAGCATGTCGCGCGTCGACAGGAGAATCACCGCCGGTACCCTGCGTCCGGTGGTCCGGCGCTGGGCGTCGATGCGCGCCAGCACCTCGTCGCAATCGCCGTTGGTCGGCCCGCCGTCTAGGACGACGGTTCCCGGCCGCAGACTGAACAGCACCTCGATTGCCTTTTCCGGGACCTGGGAGACCGACCTCAATCCGGACCGTTCGACGATCTTAGCGACGACCACGCAATTGACGGGTGAGCGGCCGACGACGAGTACGTGGCCGAAGTTGACGTCGTCGTTGGCCGCGTACTCCGCCATGGCTTTGCTTCCCCTGTTCGAGCCGAAAAGAGACGCCGACATATAGTGTTCCGATACCGGAGGGTTGTGCCGTGGGGCTGGCGAGTGGGGGGATCAACGTTGCGCCGCGGAGTATTAGCAAGACAAACTATTGGCTTCGGAACAATAAGACAAGAGTAGCATTCCGCCAACTTGAGGCGATGTGCAAGGGACCTTGAACGCGAAAGCCCGGACGCCGTTTCGGGCGCCCGGGCTGTCTTCGTGCCGGCGGAGCCGGATCAGCCGCTGGTGGACTGCGTCACGATCACCGGGATGAGGAGGTCGCCCCAGTTGCCGTCGCCGCCGTGGTGACGAGCCGAACGAACCAGCTCGACCGAGACGCCGGCGTCCACGGCCTTCATGACCGACTGGTTGAGGCGGTGGAGGTCGTTGGCTACGATGCGGATCGCGGCCTGCTGGTCGGCCGACATCGTCGTTGCCTGCTCTTCGGCCCGTTCCTTGACTCGGGTGCGCGGTGCCATGGGTCTTCTCCTCGGTTCGTTGCCCCTTGGGCGTTTCCTCGATCTCGCTACGGGAGCATTAGCATGCCCGGACCCGGCGGGGCAGGCCCGCCGGGGGATTCTCGCATTCTTACTCGGCCGCCGGCTTGAACTGCTCGTGCTCAGTCGATTCATGCATGGCGGTGGTCGAAGACTGGCCGCCAGTGATGGCCATCGACACGGCGTCGAAGTAGCCAGTGCCGACCTCGCGCTGGTGCTTGGTCGCCGTGTAGCCATTGACCTCGGCAGCGAATTCCGCCTCCTGCAACTCCGAATACGCGGCCATCTGGCGATCCTTGTAGCCGCGGGCCAGCTCGAACATGCCGTAGTTCAACTGGTGGAAGCCGGCCAGCGTGATGAACTGGAACTTGTAGCCCATTGCGCCCAGTTCGCGCTGGAACTTGGCGATCGTGGCGTCATCGAGGTTCTTCTTCCAGTTGAACGAGGGCGAGCAGTTGTAGGCGAGCTTCTTGCCGGGATGGGCCTTGTGCACGGCCTCGGCGAACTTCCGCGCCTGGGCGAGGTCGGGCTTGCCGGTCTCCATCCAGATCAGGTCGCAGTGCGGAGCGTAGGCGATCGCACGTGCGATGCACGGCTCGATGCCGTTCTTGACCTGGTAGAAGCCCTCGACGGTGCGGCCCTTGTCCTTATCGACGAAGGGCTGGTCACGCTCGTCGATATCGGAGGTGAGCAGCTTGGCCGCCTCGGCGTCGGTGCGGGCGACGATCAGGGTCGGAACGCCCATGACGTCCGCTGCGAGCCGCGCGGCGTTGAGGTTACGGATATGCGCCGCAGTCGGGATGAGGACCTTGCCGCCGAGATGGCCGCACTTCTTCTCGGAAGCCAACTGGTCTTCGAAATGAACGCCGGCCGCACCCGCCTCGATGAAGGCCTTCATGATCTCGAAGGCGTTGAGCGGGCCGCCGAAGCCGGCTTCCGCGTCGGCGACGATGGGCGCGAACCAGGTGTCGACCGACAGGCCGTTGCCCTCGGAGGTCTCGATCTGATCGGCGCGCTGCAGCGTCCTGTTGATGCGCTTGGCGAGTTCGGGCGCGGCGTTGGCGGGGTACAGCGACTGGTCGGGATACATCGCCGACGCGGTGTTGGCGTCGGCGGCGACCTGCCAGCCGGAAAGGTAGATCGCCTTCAGGCCGGCGCGGACCATCTGCATGGCCTGGTTGCCGGAGAGCGCGCCGAGCGCGTTGACGAAGTCTTCCTCGTGGATCAGCTTCCACAGGCGGTTGGCGCCCATTTCGGCGAGCGTGTACTTGATCTGAACGGAGCCGCGCAGCCGCTTCACGTCCTCGGCGGTGTACGGACGTTCGATACCGTCGAAGCGGCCTTCGGCCGCGGAGGGAACGAGGTTGTAAAAGTCGGTCATGGGAAACTCCGCTTGCAGATTTCGTCGGGGTTGTCACAACGGGTTTGCGCCCGCCTTATGCGACTTAATTTACATTGCACTGCAAAAGAAGCGAGAAAAATCGTAGAAATCGAGGCTAGATAAGGGTTAGCCTGTCTTGCCTTTGACGAGTTGTTCATGTAAAAATGTAAAAATTGTAATAGGTCGTTGTGAAGACGTGACGACGAGGGAGGGCGTTCGGTGGCCGAGCAAAAGATCTTCGCCGGTCCGCGTATCCGTCGCATCCGCAACCAGAAGGGCCTCACCCAGACCGCCATGGCCGAGGGCTTGGGCATCTCGCCTTCTTACCTAAACCTGATCGAGCGCAATCAACGGCCGCTGACCGTGCAACTCATCCTCAAGCTCGCCTCGGTCTACAAGGTCGAGCCCGAGGAACTCCACGGCGAGGCCGGCGGCTCGATCGCCGCGCTCCGCGAGGTGTTCACCGATCCGCTGCTCGCCGGCGAACTGCCCGGCGACCAGGAACTGGTCGAGGTGGCCGAGGCGGCGCCTAACGCGGCCGCCGCGATGGTCAAGCTGTTCCGCGCCTATCGCGAGCAGGCGGAGCGCCTCTCCGACCTGTCGGAACTGCTCGCCCGCGAGGGTCGGGCGACGGCCCTTTCGGCGGCACGCCTACCGATCGACGAAGTCCATGAAGTCTTCGAGCGCCGGCCCAACTACTTCGCCAACATCGAAGCCGAAGCTGAGGCCTTCCATGCCCTGCTCGATCCGGGCGACGACCTGTTCGGGGCGCTAAAGGCGTGGCTGAAGCGGGAGTACGGGATTGTAGTCAAGGCATTGCCCGTCGCCACCATGCCCAACTGGCGACGGCGCTACGACCGCCATTCGCAGCGCTTGTTCCTGTCGGAGCGGCTGTCGCCGTTCGACCAGTTGCGTGAGGTGGCCATGGAAGCCTGCCTGATCCGCATGACGGTGGCCGTGGCGGGTGAGATCCAGGCCCTGAAGCTCTCGTCCGACGAGGCGCGGCGGCTGGCGCGCTTCGAACTCGGCCGCTACGCAGCTCATGCGCTGATGATGCCCTATCCGGCCTTCCAGGCGGCGGCGATCCGCGCTCGATGCGACGTCGACGTATTGCGTTCGCGCTTCGGCGTGTCGTTCGAGCAGGCCGCCAACCGGTTGACGATGCTGCAGCGGCCGGGGGCGTCCGGCGTGCCGTTCTTCATGCTCGAGGTCGACAATGCCGGCCACCGCTTCCGCAAGGCTGGCGCCCAGGGCTTTCCACAGAGCCGCTTCGGCGGCGGATGCCCGAAGCTCGCCGTGCATGCCGCCTTCGGTCAGCCGGGCCAGATCATCGTCGAGGCGGTCGAGATGCCCGACGGCGCCGAATTCCTCACGATCGCGCGGACGCTGGAAGGTCCGCAAGGCGCCTTCAACGAGCGGCCACGGCGCACCGCGCTGCTGCTCGGCTGCGACATCGGTTTTCGTGACGAGATCGTCTATGGCGCGGCACTGCCCGCCGTTCCGACGATGTCGGGCGGCAAGGCCGGCCAGGTCCCGGCGATCCCGGTCGGCCCCGCCTGCCGGCTCTGCGAGCGATCGGGATGCCTGGCGCGCGC
Organism: Rhizobiaceae bacterium; assembly: GCA_905339215.1. Classification (GTDB taxonomy): domain Bacteria; phylum Pseudomonadota; class Alphaproteobacteria; order Rhizobiales; family Rhizobiaceae; genus DUSC01. Next base: position 56,421 of record CAJPFN010000005.1, on the reverse strand, counting down.
CGAGCCGCCCGTCACCCGCCCGCTCGGGCTGGACGAGATGGTGACGGGGCTCTCGGCGTTTGACTTCCGCTAGAACGAATAGCGAGACTGACCGCGAATCCGCAAGTGGAGGACAGTATGGTGCGCAGGCTGTTCGAGCTGAAGGTGACGCTCCTAGACGTCGAGCCGGTTGTCTGGCGCGCGATGACGGTTGCCGACGACATGCCGCTCTACGAAGTCGGCGCTGCGATCGTCGGCGCGATGGGATGGCATGCCAGCCACATGTTCGCCTTCGAGTTCGAAGGCGGTCGCTATGACATCAAGTTCGACGACGAACTGGATCTCGAAGACAGCCTCGACATGGCAGGCGTCCTGGCCAGCGACGTCCTCTCCACCGGCATCCGCTTCGGCTTCCAGTACGATTTCGGCGATGATTGGTGGCACGAGGTCGAAGTTGTCGCCGAAAGGCCGATCGCCACCGGCGAAAAGCCTCCGCGATGCCTGGCGGGCGAAAATGCCTGTCCGCCGGACGATAGCGGCGGGCCGCCCGGTTTCGAAGCGATGCTGGAAGCGATGGCTGATCCCAACGATCCGGAACACGACGAGATCAAGGACTGGCTCGGCGACTGGAAGCCATCGGACTTCAACGTCGAACGCGCGAACAAGGCGATCCGAAAGGCGATCAAGGTCTACACGACGTGAAACGTTCCGTTCTCCGTAACCGGATCGGAGCGGGACCCCCTCACGTCGATCCAGACACGCTCCGAGCGCGCAATTGCTCCGAAGCAGTTGCCTTCCGCTGCGCGCGCCGAACCGCTCGTCGACCGCCCATTGGGCTCGGCGAGATGGGATGGGGCTGAGCGCTTTCGATTTCAGGTAGACCTGAAAACGGTAAAGGCCTTAATCTCCCTCTGTAATACATTGGGAGAAACACTATGAGACCTTACTCATTGCAGTCGGATCGCCTCGAAATTAATCGAAATGGCAGGTCCAAGAAGAACATTGTCGAATCACTCGAAGGGATTATCGTCGCGAAGACGGGAGTTTCTCATTCGATCCGCGAGGTCGGCCTATTCTATGTCAGGCAGACTGTCGGAAATCTGCCTGACGGTCGGGGCGTCGTCTACTATTTCGAACCAGAGTTCATCTATGCCGCCGATATCGGCATGCCGCGGATGGCGCTCATTGCGCTCCCCTATCAGGTGCCCACAGTTCCCGGCGAAGCGCTTGGTTCTTACATCACTGTGGGGCGGGGCGACGGTGAGTTCCCTCAGTTCGAGGAAGCTTCAGTGTGGAGTGCGGCCGGGCTCGACAACAGGGACATCCTTTATGCCGCATCGCCAGGTTCGGTGATCATCGGGGCGAAGGAAGGGGTCGACGAAGCGGCTCTGCGGAAGGCGCTCGCCGGTCGCGTCGACAACCTCACAAACGAGGGTTTCTTCTACACCGGACGCATCACGCCGTTCGACGAGACTCGGATTTGCTCCGACCTGCAGAATTCGGTGGCCGAAGTACGCTACGCATCGCCCAATGGCCAGGTGAGAAGTAGTGCTGGCCCTTGGTGGGTCGACCGGGTCCTCTAGGCGTCAGGTTGACACGGTTCCGATGGGTTGCATGTACGTTCAGGCCGAGCGGACATCGACCACGACATTGCCGATGACCTTGCCGCCTTCGATCGCCTCGTGGGCCTCGGCGATGGCGTCGAGCGGGTATCGCGCACCGATCGTGTGTTTCAGCCGGCCTTCGTGCAGCAGCCCTTGCAGATCGCCGATCGTGGCGGCGCGGTCGGCCAGCGTCAGTTCGTAGACGAGGAACATCTGTACGGTCAGGCTGCTCCAGAGCATCGCCGGGAAGTTCAACGGGACGTCAGCCGCGACGTTCGAGCCGTAGCAGACCAACTTTCCGTGTGGCGCCAGCACACCCTCGGGCAGGAGCTTCGCGGTCGAGGAGAAGTCCATGTCGATGATGGCGTCAGCGCCGCGGCCGCCGGTGAGTTCCTTGACCCGTGCGGCGACGTCCTCGGCCTTGTAGTCGATGACTTCGGCGGCCCCCGCGGCGCGGGCGTGGTCTGCGCGCGCCGCCGACGTTGTGCCGATGACGCGTGCGCCGCGCAGCGTCGCGATCTGGGTAACATAGTGGCCGACGGCCGCGGCAGCACCAGTGACCAGAATCGTCTTGCCCACGCACGACCCGGTGAGCCGCACCGCCTGGACTGCCGTCAGGCCGGGGATGCCCATGCATGCGCCGGCGTCAAAATCGGTATTGTCGTCAAGCGTTACGACCTGGGCCTCGGGCAAGACGACGTACTCCGCCGCGGTGCCGCCGGCGCGCTTCCACTGGCCGTTCCACACCCATACGCGCTCGCCCACGCGGCCCGTGCCGACGCCGCGGCCGACGGCATCAATAATACCTGCGCCATCGCTGTGGGGGACGATGCGGGGAAAAGCGAGCGGCCGCCCGCGTCGGCTCTTTACGTCCGACGGATTGGCACCCGAGACGTGGAGGCGCACGCGAACCTCGCCTGGGCCCGGTTCGGGTGTCGGCATCTCACCGACGACGAGAACCTCACGCGCCGTGCCGTTCTTCTGGTACCAAGCCGCTTTCATGTGGTGTCCTCCCGTCTCCTTCCCGAAGGAGACCAGAATCGGGCGGTGCCGGCAATTGAGGCGGCCAGCGTTGCCATAAGATTCTGGGCGGGCTGGACCACGCCATCGTCGCGTCGTTCAAATACGCGGAGGAGCGAACGGCCTGCTGCCGATTGCCCCCTATCCGACCGGCGCCTGTCCATGACCGAAAGCCCATCCCAAGCAAGACTTGCCCCCACGGCGCACGTCCCCCGCCGCGAGGAGCGGCTGGGATTCGTGCTTGTCTTCCTGTCGGCGCTTATCTGGAGCTTCGGCGGCGCCATCGCACGCTTCATCGAGGTGGGGGACAGCTGGACGACCGTCTTCTGGCGCTCCGTATGGGCGGCGGGGTTCCTCGTCGCGTTCATGCTGTGGCGAGACGGCGGACGCGGCATGATCGCGCTATTCAGGGGGATGGGGCTGCCCGGCCTGGTCGTCGCGCTGTGCTTCGCCACGGCATCGACCTGTTTCGTCGTCGCGCTCGGCTACACCACTGTCGCCAACATCGTGCTGATGCAGGCCGGCGTACCCCTGATCGCCGCGCTGATCGGCTGGATCGCCTTCCGGGAGCGCGTCTCAGGCGCCACTTGGGCGGCGATCGCCGCGGTGATCGCGGGCGTCGCCATCATGGTCTCGGATTCCTTTGGCGGCCGCGTCTCGCCGATCGGCGACGGTCTGGCCCTGCTGATAGCCTTCGCCTTTTCCACGGCGACCGTGATCACCAGGCGCTTCGCTCATGTACGCATGACCCCGGCGACATGCACCGGCACGATCATCGCTGCCACGTTTGCCGCCACACAGGCCTCCTCGTTCGCCGTCGGCTCAGTCGACATGGCCTGGCTGTTCGCCTTCGGCGCGCTCAACCTCGGGCTCGGACTGGCGTTGTTCGCCACAGGGGCACGGCTCATACCCGCGGCCTTTGCCGCGTTGCTTGGAACATTCGAAACGATCCTTGGGCCGATCTGGGTCTGGCTGATCCATGCCGAGGTGCCGTCGGCGCGCACGGTGGTGGGCGGCGGCGTGGTCTTCGCTGCACTGCTGGTCCATATCGGGCTCGAATTCCAGCGCCAGGCGCGCCCGCAACGGCCCGGTCTCACCGGAATGCCGAACCCCCATTGACAATTTCGTGAACGAACGGGCAGCTTAGGGCATCGTCAACAGTCAGACAGGCTCATCTTGCCCCTCGAAAGCGCCGGCACGCTCGATGCCGGAAATCGGAAGTCCCATCCTCACGCCGCGGCGATAGCCCCAGACGGCGGTGACTCTCCCCCCAAAGCAGCGGCGGTCTCCTCCTTCGTCTCCCCCGATCACGAAGCCGAATACAAGGCCTTCGTCGAAAAGCACCCCGACATCGAGGCGGTCGAGTTCCTGCTCGTCGACCCCAACGGCGTCATGCGTGGCAAGTGGGGACCGGGCGATGCGCTGAAGAAAGCCTTTCAGGAAGGCGTCAACTTCCCGATGTCGCTGCACGGCCTCGACGTCTGGGGCCGCGAGGTCACGGAGACGGGTCTGCACATCGAGACCGGCGACCAGGACGGCTATTGCCGGGCCACCCGGGGATCGCTGTCCATCGTGCCCTGGGCGAAGCGCAAGACGGCACAGGTCTTGCTGCAGACCTTCACGCCGGAGGGAGAGCCATTCCTCGCCGATCCACGCCAGGTGCTGAAGCGCAAGGTCGCCGAGGTCCAGGCGAAGGGCTTCTTCCCGGTCGTTGCCTTCGAGCTGGAATTCTACCTGCTCGATCCCGAGATCGAATGGACAGACGGCATGCCGGGGCCGGTAGGGGCGATGGCGGGACCCGACCGCCTGCGCATGTACGGGCTCGACGATCTCGCCGAGCATGCCGAGCTTTTCGACATGATCCGCGATGCGGCGAGCGCGCAGAAGCTGCCGATCGACACGATCATCAAGGAGGCAGCCCCCGGCCAGTTCGAGGTCAACCTCAAGCACCGCGCTGACCCGCTGCGCGCCGCCGACGATGTCATCATGCTGCGCCGCATCGTGCTCGGCTGCGCCCGTGCCCATGGGCTGACCGCAACCTTCATGGCCAAGCCTTTCCTCGAGTTCGCCGGCAACGGCATGCACGTGCATGCCTCGATCCTCGACGGCGACGGGCGCAACGTGTTCGGCGGACCGAAAGGCCGCAAGACGCTGGAATCGGCAGTCGCCGGGCTATTGCGCACCATGCCGGAATCGCTCCTGCTCTTCATCAACACCTGGAACGGCTTCCGCCGCATCACGCCAGGCTCCTATGCGCCGACGCGCGCGGTCTGGGCGGAGAACAACCGTTCCGTCGCGCTTCGCATCCCCGTGTCGAATGACGACAATCGCCGCGTCGAGCACCGCATCGCCGGCGCCGACGCCAATCCCTACCTGGTCATGGCGACGCTGATCCAGGGCATGGTCGAAGGCATCGAGAACGGCGAGACGCCGCCGCCGCCGGTTCAGGGCAACGCCTATGACGAGGATGGCCTTTCGTTGCCCGACGACATGGACGATGCGCTGCAGCTCATGGAGAAGAGCGCGTTCGTCGACAGGGCCCTCGGGCCGTTGCTGGCCAAGGTCTATCGCGACCTGAAGCGCGCCGAGATCGTCGCCTTCTGGAGCGAGATCACGCCTCTGGAGCGAACGACCTACCTATAGATTCGGCCGACAGCATTCGTGCTTGTCGCACCGCGGAAAGGCCAATAGGCTTGATTAAAACACCCGGCCGTGATGGACCGCTGAGCGAGCCGGGAGAAGGAACAGACAGAGGAGAATATCAATGAAGCACTCACTCTTCCGGCTCGCTGCTGCGACGGCAGCCACCGCCTTGCTGACGGCAGGCGCCCTTGCCCAGGAAAAGGTCGTCAACGTCTACAACTGGTCGGACTACATCGACGAGTCGATCATCGAGGACTTCACCAAGGAGACCGGTATCAAGGTCGTCTACGACGTCTTCGATTCCAACGAGATCCTCGAGACCAAGCTGCTGGCCGGCGGCACCGGCTACGACATCGTCGTTCCGACGGGAGCGTTCCTCGCCCGCCAGATCGAGGCCGGCGTATTCCAGAAGCTCGACAAGTCGAAACTGCCCAACCTCGCCAACATGTGGGACGTCGTCTCCGAGCGTACGGCCAAGTACGATCCCGGCAACGAATACTCCATCAACTACATGTGGGGCACCGTCGGCATCGGCTACAACGTCAAGAAGGTCCAGGAAGCGCTGGGCATCGAGAAGGTCGACAGCTGGGATGTCTTCTTCAATCCCGAGAAGCTGTCGAAGCTGGCCGACTGCGGCGTCTATGTCCTCGACTCCCCGAGCGACATCCTGCCGACGACCTTCAAGTACCTCGGCATGAATCCCGAGAGCACCAGCGCCGAAGACTTCGCCAAGGCGGAAGAGGCGATGATGAAGATCAGGCCCCATATCCGCAAGTTCCACTCCTCCGAATACATCAACGCACTGGCCAACGGCGACATCTGCCTGGCAGTGGGCTGGTCGGGCGACGTCTTCCAGGCTCGCGACCGCGCAGCGGAAGCCGATCAGGGCGTCGTCGTCGACTACGTGGTGCCGAAGGAAGGCGCGGAGATGTGGTTCGACCAGATGGCGATTCCGGCCGATGCCAAGCACGTCGAGGAGGCGCACGTGTTCCTGAACTACCTGATGAAGCCCGAAGTCATCGCCAAGGCGTCGAACTACGTCTACTACGCCAACGGCAACAAGGCTTCGCAGGAATTCATCGAGAAGGACATTCTCGGTGACCCGGCCATCTACCCGGACGAGGCGACGCTGGCGAAGCTGTTCACGGTCTCCCCCTACGATCCCAAGACGCAGCGCATCGTGACGCGCACCTGGACCAAGATCGTAACCGGCCAATAGGCGGTTCGGGGCCCGGCGACGACACCGCCGGGCCCGCTTTCCTTCCGGGGCGCACAGGGGACGGAGCAGGACATGCAGTCGCTCGGCAGCATTCGCAGGGATTTCTCGCCGTGGAACGACCCGGCGGCAAAGCCCTACATCGTCTTCGACCAGGTGACGAAGAAGTTCGGCGACTTCACCGCCGTCAACAACCTCTCGCTTTCCATTTACGAGCGCGAGTTCTTCGCGCTACTCGGCGCGTCCGGCTGCGGCAAATCGACATTGCTGCGCATGCTCGCCGGCTTCGAGGAGCCGACGTCGGGCCGCATCCTGCTCGACGGCCAGGACCTGCGCGGCATCCCGCCTTACCGGCGGCCGGTCAACATGATGTTCCAGTCTTACGCGCTGTTCCCGCACATGACCGTCGAGGCGAACATTGCATTCGGACTGAAGCAGGAGGGCATGGAATCCTCCAAGATCGCCGATCGCGTCGCCGAGATGCTGAGACTGGTCAAGCTCGAGCAGTTCGCGAAGCGCAAGCCACACCAGTTGTCCGGCGGCCAGCGCCAGCGTGTGGCGCTGGCGCGCTCGGTCGCCAAGCGGCCGAAGGTGCTCCTGCTCGACGAGCCGCTCGGCGCGCTCGACAAGAAGCTGCGGGAGGAAACCCAGTTCGAACTGATGGATCTCCAGCAGAAGCTCGGCCTGACCTTCGTCGTCGTCACCCACGACCAGGAAGAGGCGATGACCATGGCCGATCGTATCGCCATCCTCGACAAGGGCGAGGTTATGCAGGTGGCCACGCCAGCAGAGATCTACGAGGCGCCGGGTTCGCGTTTCGTCGCCAACTTCGTCGGCAATGTGAACATGTTCGAGGGCATGGTGACCGCCCGCGACGCGTCGGGCGTCAGCATCAACAGCGAGAGCGGCATCGCGATCCGGACCGAAAACGCCGGCGATGCCCAGTCGGGGGCAAAGGTCGCCTATGCCGTCCGGCCCGAAAAGATAAAGGTGTCGTCGCGGCCGCCGATGGACACCGCGAACAACGCCGCGGAGGGCGAGATCTACGACATCGCCTACCTTGGCGACATGACTGTCTACTATGTGCGTCTCGCCAATGGCCTCGTGGTCAAGGCGGCGTCGCTCAACAGCGCCCGTCTGACAGACGATCCGCTGACCTGGAACGACCGAGCCTGGATATCCTTCAAGCCGGATTCCGGCGTCGTGCTGACACGATAGGAGAGCGCGATGTCGAACGCCGCCTTGTCGCAGGCCGGATTGCCAGCCGGGACCGATGCCGGGCCTGGAACGAAGCTCCTCCGCGCCGTCGCCGGCAGAGTGGTGATCGCGGTCCCCTATCTGTGGCTGCTGCTCTTCTTCCTCATTCCCTTCGTGATCGTCTTCAAGATATCGCTGTCGCAGACGGCGATCGCGATGCCACCCTATGTGCCGGTCTTCGACCTTTCCGAGGGGATTTTCGGCCTGTTCGCCAGTCTCCGGGAACTTTCTTTCGAGAACTACCTCTGGCTGACAGAAGACGCGTTATACTTCAACGCCTACCTGTCGAGCGTGATGATCGCCGGGGCGTCCACCTTCCTGACGTTGCTCGTCGGCTATCCGATCGCCTATGGCATGGCGCGCGCGCCGGCGACGCTGCGGCCTATCCTGCTCATGCTGGTTATCCTGCCCTTCTGGACGAGCTTCCTGATCCGCGTCTACGCCTGGATCGGCATCCTCAAGCCCGAAGGTCTACTCAACCAATTCCTGCTCGCTATCGGCGTCATCGACCAGCCGCTGATCATCATGAACACCCATACGGCGATCTTCATCGGCATCGTCTACTCATACCTTCCGTTCATGGTCCTGCCGCTCTATTCGGCTTTGGAGAAGATGGACTATTCACTGATCGAAGCCGCCCAGGATCTCGGCTGCCCGCCGACTTCGGCCTTCTGGAAGATCACCTTCCCGCTGTCCCTGCCGGGCGTCGTCGCCGGCTGCCTTCTGGTCTTCATTCCCGCCGTCGGCGAGTTCGTCATTCCCGACCTGCTTGGCGGATCGCAAACCCTGATGATCGGCAAGACGCTGTGGAACGAATTCTTCGCCAACAGGGACTGGCCGGTCTCGTCGGCGGTCGCCGTCATCCTGCTCCTGCTGCTCGTCGTTCCGATCGTGCTCTTCCAGAACGCGCAGGCTCGCGCGCAGGAACAGGGGCGCTGACATGAACGCCTCGCTGAGCAGGTTCAACATCGTCTCGATCGTGCTGGGATTTGCGTTCCTCTACCTGCCGATCGTGCTTCTGATCATCTTCTCGTTCAACGAGTCGAGGCTGGTCACCGTCTGGGGCGGGTTCTCGACCAAATGGTACGTGGCGATGTTCCAGAACCAGGGGCTGATGGACGCTGCCTGGGTCACGGCGCGCGTCGCCTTCATTTCTGCGACCGTCGCGACCGTGCTTGGCACGATGGCGGCACTGGCGTTGACCCGCTATACCCGCTTCCGCGGGCGTATCCTGTTCTCGGGCATGGTCTTTGCACCGCTCGTCATGCCGGAGGTGATCACCGGCCTGTCGCTGTTGCTGCTGTTCGTCTCAATGGGGCTCGACCGCGGCTTCCTGACGGTGACGCTCGCGCACATCACTTTCACCATGTGCTTCGTCGCCGTCGTGGTGCAGTCGCGGCTGATCACCTTCGACCGGTCCCTGGAGGAAGCGGCGATGGATCTCGGCGCGACGCCGGTGAAGACCTTCTTCCAGGTGACGCTGCCCGTCATCCTGCCGGCGATCATCTCCGGGTGGATGCTCGCCTTCACGCTATCCCTCGACGACCTGGTCATCGCCTCCTTCACATCCGGGCCGGGCGCGACCACGTTGCCGATGAAGATCTACAGCCAGGTGCGCCTTGGCGTAACACCCGAGATCAACGCCGTCTGCACGCTCCTGATTGCGGTCGTAACCGTCGGCGTGATCGCGGCAGCGGTCGTCAACAAACGGCGGGAGGTGCAACGCCAGCGCGACGAGCAGGCCGCGCAGCGCGGATAGCGACGGCGTCTTTCGCCTTGCGGGATTGTCTACGCTAGCCGCGGGGCGGCCTCAGCAGGTAAACGACGATCCAGATCGGTACGATGATCATCGAGCCCAGCACGAGATTGGGCACCGCCCACTTGACGCCGCTCTCAAGCAGTTCGAGCGCGCGCTCCTCGGTCAGTCCAATCTTGGCGAACACGTCCGCCGCCGTGATGTCGACCGCGGAAAGACCTGCCCCGGTGATCAGCGAAACGACGGCGATCTTGAAAGTGGCTGATAGCAGCCTGAACACCGATTCCCCTCTTGCCCACAGAGAAAAATCCTATCCCGATTCGCCGGCGAATTGAATCGGCGCTCAATCGGCGGCGGTGGGCGTGCCGGATACCGGCACCACGAAGGGTTTCGACCACGAGCCACCGACAAAGAAGGATATGACGCGGGGCGGCGCGGACTGCGTTTCGCCGGCGCGGGCGATCGATCCCGAGAGCGCAAGGCCGCCAACCGACGGAATGATGCCGGAGAGCGAGACCGTCGCAGTCGACGAGCGGATATCGGCCTTGGCGATCTGCGCAACGCCCCTCGAAACCGTGGCCTTGATCTCGACGCTCTTTGCGGCCAACGAGCCCGTCGCGACATCGTCGAGGGCGAAGAAGTCGCCCGCGGCAAGACGCTCGATGAAGGCGACGAGGTCCAATTTCTGGATGACGCCTTCGCCGAAGTTCGCCGAAAACGATCCTTCGCCCCTCGCCAGGATCTCGGTCCAGGTCCCCGCCGGCGCCTTGATCAATGCGGAAATGTTGCCCTTGCCCGTAGGAAGAATCCTGAGGACCGGCGCGAAAGCGCTCACGATACCGCCGTCAACCTCCTCGCCAACAAAGCGGATTTCGACCACGTCGCCCTCCGTCTTGCTGTCGATACGAATGCTGGCCTGGACGTTCCCCCCGAAAGCGGCCGCGTCGGACACGTCAAAGGCGGCGTGTCCCCGCTTCACTCGCGCGGTTGCGGCCACGTCCTCCAGTGCGATCGATCCCGATGTGGCGTGATCGGCCGACAAGCGAAGATCGAGGTCGATCCGGTGCGCGAGGTCGGCGCCGACGCCACCGGAAAGGTTTGTGGGACCGTCTGCTGCGCCGAAAGCGGAGAGGAACGAGCGAAGATCGAGGGTTTCGAAAGCCAGCGTTCCCGAAAGGGCAGGGATCCGTTCGGCCAGAGCGAGCTCGATCACGCCGACGCCGGAATTGCCGTCGACGGACATTCGCGCGTCCTCGAGCTTTAGCCGCTGCCGGTTTCCCGAGATTTTTCCTTCGATCGAGACCACGCCGATCGGCGAGCCCGGCGTAGTTTCCGACGCCGACCATTCGATCATTCGGCGCAACGACGGCGAGGCGAACCGGGCCGAGCCGGCGAAGAAGGTGTCGCCCGATAAACTAGCCGTGCCATCGAATGCAAACGACGCAGGAGCGGACTTGAGATTCACCGACAGCGGCCCTGTGCCTCCTGCGAGGAGAACCAGCGGACGCGCTGTAGCGAGATCCAGCGCAACGCTCTCGCCGCGCCAGATACCCGTCATCGATATCCGCGAAGGCCGGTCGAGGGCGGCCCAGTCAAAACTCCCGGCGACGCTTGTCACAAGATCTTCGTCCTTGCCCGACCTCGTCGTGACGATCCGCCCGTCGACGACCTGGATCGTGCCGAAGGGATCTCTAGGCAGGGCGCTGACGTCGGGGTTCACCGGATCGCGCGCGATGACGGCGCGAGCCTCGTCGATCGAACGCGCGATCCGGCCGCCGACCGGCGAGGTAGAAAGGCCGACGTCGCCGGCATCCGACGCAAGCCGGATGGTCGGCCGGACGAGTCGGGCGGTTGAGAAGAGGACGTCACCCCTGAGAGCCGCGAGCGGAGACAGGTCGATCTCAACCGTTTCCGCGGTGATCACGGGTCTACGCTCTGGATCGAACCATCCCGACAGGGTTACCTCGCGCAGGACGGCGCGGAAGGGCCAGACCTCTATTTCCGGGGCGGCGCCGAGTTCGACGCGGTAGCCGCTCCAGGCGCTGACCTCGAGGGCGATACGGTCACGGACGATCTGAGCCGAGGCGATGTAGGGGAGGGCAGCAATTAGCGCGGCGGCGATGACCAGCATCCCTCCAACGATCCACAAACCGTACCTGGCCAAGTTGGACGCCATCGTGCTCCATCGTGCCGAGCGCTGTCGGTCTGGTTCCCCGGTGCGGTCTCGCATTGTCGGGTTTATCCCACCGGCCCGGCATTTCAAGTCATTGTGTCGGCGCAATGGCGGTGTGCATCGGTCGCCCAGCCATTCAACCGATTGAACGCGCCCGCCCATCAGGCCGACGCCTTGCTCACCCGTACGAACGCATGACATAACCGCGCGCCTGTCGTGGAGGTATTCGAATGTCAGCAAACGCACCGCTCTGGTCGCCGTCCGCCGCCGATGTCGCAGCCGCATCGATCACGTCATTCATGGCGGAGGCATCGGCGCGGAGTGGCCGCAGCCTTCCCGACTACGCCAGCCTACACCGCTGGTCGATCGAAGACCGCGAGAGCTTCTGGGACATGGTCTGGGACGTCTGCGGGGTCGTCGGCGAAAAGGGGGAACGCATCCTCGTCGACGGCGACAAGATGCCGGGCGCCAAGTTCTTCCCCGACGCGCGCCTGAACTTCGCCGAGAACCTGCTGCGAAAAAGCGGCTCCGACGACGCAATCGTCTTCAAGGGTGAGGACAAGGTTGCGCGTCATGTCTCCTGGGACGAATTGCGGGCGTTGGTCTCGAAGATCCAGCAGGTATTCACGGCCGCCGGCGTGAAGTCGGGCGACCGCGTCGCCGCGATGCTGCCGAACATGCCGGAAGCGGTTGCGGGCATGCTCGCCGCCGCGTCGCTCGGCGCCATTTGGTCTTCATGTTCTCCCGATTTCGGCGAGCAGGGCGTGCTCGACCGTTTCGGCCAGATTGAACCGGCCGTGTTCATCGCGCCGGACGGCTACTGGTACAACGGTAAATCGATCGAGGTCGGGGCCAAGGCGGCCGCGATCGCCGCGCGCCTGCCGGCGGTACGCAAGGTGCTCGTCGTCGACTATCTCGGCCGGGCCGACGAGGTTGCCGCCGGCATCCCGGGCGCGGAGACGCTCGCCGCGGCATGTAGCCGCTTCGCGGCGACCGACATCAGCTACGCCCGGCTTCCGTTCGCCCATCCTCTCTATATCCTCTATTCGTCCGGCACGACCGGCATCCCGAAGTGCATCGTCCATTCGGCCGGCGGCACGCTGCTGCAGCACCTGAAGGAGCATCGCTTCCATGCCGGGCTGCGCGAGGGGGACCGGTTCTTCTATTTCACCACCTGCGGCTGGATGATGTGGAACTGGCTCGTCTCCGGCCTGGCCTCCAGCGCGACGCTGCTACTCTACGACGGATCGCCCTTCCATCCCGATGGGAACGTATTGTTCGACTTCGCGCAGCGGGAAAAGATGACGTACTTCGGAACTTCGGCGAAGTTCATCGATGCCGTGCGCAAGGCCGGCCTGCGCCCGATCGAGACGTATGACCTTTCGTCGGTGCGCACGATCTCGTCGACTGGATCGCCGCTGTCGCCGGAGGGCTTCGCCTTCGTCTACGACGGCATCAAGAAGGATGTGCACCTCGCCTCGATCTCGGGCGGGACCGACATCGTGTCCTGCTTCGTCCTCGGCGTGCCGGTGTTACCGGTCTGGATCGGCGAGATCCAAGGCGCGGGGCTGGGCATGGCGGTCGACGTCTGGGATGACGAAGGACGGCCGGTCCGCCGCGAAAAGGGCGAACTCGTCTGCACGAAGGCCTTTCCCTCCATGCCCGTCGGATTCTGGAACGATCCCAAGGGCGAGAAGTACCATGCTGCCTATTTCGACCGGTTCGACAATGTGTGGTGCCACGGCGACTTCGCCGAGTGGACCGAGCACGACGGCATGATCATCTACGGCCGCTCGGACGCGACCCTCAACCCGGGTGGCGTGCGGATCGGCACGGCGGAGATCTACAATCAGGTTGAGCAGCTGGCTGAGGTCGTCGAGGCGATCTGCATCGGCCAAGACTGGGACGACGACGTGCGTGTCGTGCTGTTTGTCAGGTTGGCGCCGACGGCAGTCCTCGACGTCGACCTCGAGAAGAAGATCCGCGCCAAGATTCGCACTGGGGCAAGTCCGCGGCATGTGCCGGCAAAGATCATCGCGGTCACCGACATTCCGCGCACCAAGTCCGGGAAGATCACCGAACTCGCTGTTCGCGATGTGGTTCACGGCCGCCAGGTGAAGAATCGCGAGGCGCTGGCAAATCCCGAAGCGCTGGAATTGTTTCGCGGATTGGTCGAGCTGGAGAAATGACGGGGGCTTCCCCGTCAGGGTTAACGGATTGTGAAGCCGAAATTTACCTAGATTTCAAGGCTGGTACGGATTGGTAAACTCCCGGGCAATCCGGTAAGGTTTTGTTAACGTGGCGTGCCGATAGTCGTGCGTAACTTGAGGGAGTAATCCCGCTTTCGCCCCCGGAAGCCAGTTCGCTCAAGCCCCGTTGTCGCAGCAGAATTACTTTCAAGGCGCCACGTTGGGCGCCTTTTTCTTTTCCAGGATTCTTTCTGGTGCCGATATTTGTTGGCGGTATGCGGCCGCCGGCTACAGAGTCGCTTCCTTATCTGCCGCCAATGCGTTCGACAACAGCACCACCGGAGCCAGAGCCGTCACGATGATCAGGATGGCCGCCGGCGCGGCCTCTTCGACGACCGCGCGCGAGGCGTTCTCGTAGACACTGGTTGCCAGCGTGTTGAAACCGAATGGCCGCAGGAGGAGCGTTGCCGATAGCTCCTTGACCGTATCGACGAAAACCAGGACAGCGGCGGTAAAGATCGCGGGACGCAACACCGGCAGCAGCACGCGTCCCGCACTTCGCGCCGGGCTCTGGCCGAGACTCCGCGCGGCCTCGTCGAGATTGGCAGGCAATTTTTCGAGACCTGACCGGATTGCCCCTTCGGCGAGCGCGACGAAGCGGATCGTGCAGGCGAGCACCACCGCGGCCGAGGTCCCTGTCAGCAGCAGCCCGGTCGACATATCGAGATAGGCGCGGGCAAAAGCGTCGACGGCGTTGTCGAAGCGCGCCAGCGCGAAGAGAAGGCCAAGGGCGAGGATGGTGCCGGGCAAGGCGTAGCCGATCGAGGCGAGACGGACCATGGCGTCGGTCGGGCGCGTCCTGACCAGCCTGACCGCGTTGAGGAGGAGGAGCGCGACGACGATCGTCAGTGCAGACGTCAGTGCCGCCGTGATCACCGAGTTCAGCAGCGCCGTCCCGAGTTCGGGGGAGAAGAAGCGGTCGAGCCGGCGCGACGCATAGGCGCCGAACACGTAGACCGGAATGCCGAAGCCGAACAGCACCGGAAGGGCGACGGCGGTCGTGGCGGCAACCCCCTTGGCGCCATACAGCGCGACGCGCGGCGGACGCGCCTTCATGTGGGTGGCGCGCCCGGTGTGGAAGCGCTGTCTTCGCCTCGCGCCCTGCTCGACGGCAACAAGTACGAAGACCAGGGCGAGCATCACCATGGCGATCTGCGCCGCCCCTTCCAGGCTGCCTCTGTTGAGCCAGGTCGAAAAAACCGAGAACGTCAGGGTGCGCACGCCGAGATACTCCGAGGCGCCGATATCGTTGATCGTCTCCATGAGCACCAGCACCGTGCCGGCGACGATCGCCGGCCGCGCCACCGGAAGCAGGATTCTCCAGAATACCTTGCCCGGACCTGCGCCGAGCGTGCGCGCGACGTCGGCAATGTTGCGCCCCTGCAGCAGGAAGACGACGCGCGACGTCAGGTAGACATAAGGGTAGAGGACGCAGGCCAGGACGACGGCGGCCCCGGGCGTCGAGCGGATGTCTGGGAACCAATAGTCGTGGATCGACGTGAAGCCGAACGCTGCCCGCAGGAGGCTTTGTATCGGGCCGGTGAAGTGGAAGAACTCGGCGAAGGCGTAGGCGGCGAGGTAGGGCGGTACTGCGAGAGGTAGGACGAGCGCCCAGGAAAAGACCCGCCGCAGCGGGAAATCGTAGCCGACGATCAGCCATGCGCTGGTGACGCCAATCGATACCGTGCCGACGGAGACCAGGAGCAGGAGGTAGATCGTGGTCGCGATGGCGCCGGGGAGCACGGCGGATGCGAGGTGCGGCCAGTCGCTCGCATCGCCTGACAGCGCGATGGCCACGAGCGTGGCCACCGGCAGGAGTACGACGGTCGAAATGGCGATCGTGGCGAGGCGGGCGAACGGGTGGGAGGCGCGGCGGGCGCGTCGAAGGTCACCGACGCGGCCGGCGCCTGCGCCATGCGTTCCGCCGATTGCGCCCGCGCTTCTCGTCAAGTCGGTTCCGGTCCGTTCCCTGCCCCTGCGGCGCTCATACGCCACCGAACGCCCGCGTCAAGCCTCGGCTGACGATCAGCTCGATGGGCCGTCGTCGAGGCCGACCCGGTCGACCATTTCCGACGCCGCCTTGCGGTTGTTGGAGATATCGGTGAGGGGCAAAGTGTCGGCGTTGAGCGTACCGAATGACTTGACGATCTCCGACGGCTCGAGGCCGGAATCGGCCGGATACTCGAAAACCTGTTCGGCATAGATCTTCTGCGCGTCGTGGCTCGACAGGAATTCGATCAGCTTGACGGCGTTGTCGCGGTTCGGGGCGTTCTTGGCGAGTGCTGCGCCCGAGATGTTGACGTGGGTCCGCCCGTTCTCGAAGGTCGGGAAGACAACCTTGATGGCGTTTGCCCAATCCTTCTCCTGCGGCTCCTTTTCGTTCGTCAGCATCAGTCCGACATAGTAGGTGTTGCCCAGGGCGATGTCGCATTCGCCGGCATAGATGGCCTTGGCCTGAGGCCGATCGCCGCCGTCGGGCTTGCGAGCCAGGTTCGCCTTGAGCCCCTTCATCCACTCTTCGGTCCTGGCCTCGCCCCAATGCGCGATTGCCGCCGAAAACAGGCCGAGATTGTAGTCGTGCTGGCCAGAGCGCATGCAGATCTTCCCCTTCCACTTCGGGTCGGCGAGGTCGGCATAGGCAATCGGTTCGTCGCCAACGCGCTCCCTGGAGGCGTAGATCACGCGGCCGCGCTTAGTGAGGCCGAACCAATGGCCCTCCGGATCGCGGTACTCCGCGGGAATGTTAGCATTGACGGTCTGGTCGTCGAGCGCCTGGGTGACGCCCTTGGACTTCGCCGCCGTCAGGCGGGCGATATCGACGGTCAGGATGACGTCGGCCGGAGAGTTGAGACCTTCGGCGAGGATTCGGTCTTCCAGCCCCTTGTCGAGGAAAAGGACCTCGGTCCTGATGCCGGTCTCAGCTGTGAAGGCGTCAAGCACCGGTTTGATCAGATCGGGCTGGCGATAGGAGTAGACGTTGACCACACCGTCGGCAGCGGCGGGACCGGCAGCCGCGGCTACCGCAAGCGACGAGCAAAGGGCGAGAACCGCCCGGACGAAATCGAAGCGCATTGTGCTCTCCTGGGAAATGTTTTGACGGCAATCGCCGCGGGTTTGACCGTTTTTGCGTCACGGAGCCGCGGGGGTCAAGAGAAACGCCAACAAATACAATACTTTAGAAGCGTTCTAAACTGGACAAAAATTTACAGCTTTACAAGGATTTGCTGACAATCGTACTCCGCTTTAAAAGGCGCGACGGATTGACGCATCACCGAAATGTCATTCGGCGAGTACCCGCGTGGACGGGAAGGTAACCTCCACCAACGTTCCTTCGCCCGGCGCCGAGGTGATGATGAACTTGGCGCGGTTGGCTTCGACCATCGCCTTGGTCAGCGGCAGGCCAAGACCGGTGCCGTCGCTGCGGCCGCGCTTCAGAGCGCTGATCTGCTTGAACGGCTTCAATGCCTGCTCGATCTCCGCCTGGGTCATACCGATGCCCGTGTCGCGCACCCGCATGACGACATCGCCCGACGCCTCGTAGGCGGTGGAAACCACTACCTGCCCGCCGGCCTGGGTGTAGCGAATCGCGTTCGACAAAAGGTTCAGCGCGATCTGGCGGACGCTGCGCAGGTCGGCCACGACCTCGGGCAACCTTGAGGCAAAGCTCGAGCGGATGATGACACGCTCGCGGTTCGCCTGCGGCTGCATCATGGCAACGGTTTCTGCGAGCGTATCGTTGAGCGAGACGGCCTCATAGCTCATCTCCTGCTCGCCCGCTTCGATCTTCGAGATGTCGAGAAGGTCGTTGACCAGGTCGAGCACGTGGTTGCCCGAGCGGTTGATGTCGCGCAGATAGTCGCGGTAGCGGTCGTTGCCGATCGGCCCGAACTTCTCGTCCATCATCAGTTCGGAGAAGCCAATGATGGCGTTGAGCGGCGTGCGGATTTCGTGGCTGACGCGAGCGAGGAAATCGGTCTTCTGCGAGGAGGCGCGCTCGGCTTGGGCACGCGACTGGGTCAACTCCTCCTCGGCACGTTTCCACTGAGTGATGTCGCGCACGACGGCGCAATATCCGCCGAGGTTGGGAAGCTTGCCGATGGTCATGAACAGCGGGATGAAACGGCCCTGTGCTTCGCGGCCGATCACCTCGCGCCCGTCGTTGAGGACGCTGGCGACGCCGTTCTCAGACAATCCGTTTAGGTAGTCGCGCGCGGCGCGCTGGCTCTCGATGGCGAACAGGGAGGTGAAGGGCTTGCCGGCGACCTCCGCGCTATCGACGCCGAAGAGAGCCTCGGCAGGACGGCTGATCGAGCGGATCGTGCCGTCGTTGGCGATCAGCACGACGCCGTCGGTCGCCGTGTCGATGATCGTGCGCAGTTCAGCGACCCTGGCCTCCAGTTCGCTCTTCTCCTCGGCTGTGAAAGTCGCCGCGGGCGCCAGGACCGGCATGCGCCCGACCTTGCGGAGCGCGAGCAGCAACGCCTTGCCACCGTTCCAGGGCACCGACTGGAGCAGCGCCTCGACAGGCAACTCCAATCCATCACCACGCCGTAAACGCAGCTTGCGGTCAGCGCGGTCGTTCTCCCCCTCATCGCGATAGGGGTCGCCGAAGAGGACGCCGAGACCTCCGCGCGCTGCGAGTTCATCGACGGAATCGTAAGCGGTGAACTCAAGGAACTCGCGATTGGCGTAGTGGAGCACGTCGCCCGAATGGATCAGCACCGGCACGGGCAGCTTGTCGAGGATCGAGGTATCGACCGCCGGACGCGGTGTTTCGCCCGTCGTGGCGAAAGCCGAGGGGAGGAAGTCGCGGACCGTAACCGGAGCCGGTTCCTCGCGATACCCTTCAGCGGCAGCCTCGAGTTGTTCAACCACTTCTTCTGCAGAACCTTCGGCCGATTCGGCCGGCCCCGCCGGGGCGGTATCCAGCACCGCCTCGCGCTCGCCCGGCATTCCCTCCGCGTCGTCTTCGGCGGTCAAGATCTCGTCGTCGCGATCCGGCGCCGGTTGCGGCTCGCTATGTTCGAAGACCTGTTCTCCGGTGCCGGCTGGCGCAAAATCGTCGGTTTCGGTCTCGATCTCGCTCGCGGCGGGTGGCGTCTCGGCGGCGAACACCGGCGCTGGGGCGGTTTCGGAGACCGCGGATTCGGGCGTTGCGGATTCGGCTGGGGGAAGCGCGGGCGCCGCTTCCTCCTCGGCGCGGTGCTCGGCGTGTTCCGGCACCTGCTTCGGGGCGTACCCTGTCAATCCCGGCTCGTCAGAAGCGGGGCGGTCGGCCTTCGGCCCCTTTGGCTGGTCGTTGTCGCCGGTCACCGGCCTTCCGCCGCTCTCGGCCGTAGCGGCGGATCCTTCCTTCTTCAGGCGGTCGCCGATCTCGCGGAAAGCGTTCTTCTCGACCGGGGTAAGGCCCTTGTCGTTGGCCGGTTGCCGATGCTCGGCGAGCCGGATGATCTTATCGCTGAAACGCCGTTCCGGCTTGGGCACGAGCGTTAGCGCCGGCACCTCGCCCTTGAAGGGGTCCGCTCGCCGTGAGGCTTCTTCGCGGACGGGCGGAACCGGTTCGGTCGCCTCGGGACCTTCCGACGCTGGCAATTCCACCGTACCGGCCGCTGCTTCCGCCGCGGCCAGTGCCGTCGCTGTTTCGCCCGGGTGGGTCTTGTCCAGGGACAGGCCGGTGGCATCGGGATCGATCACTGCGTCGGCCGTACGCGCCACCCCGAAGCCGCGGAAGCCCTCGAAGTTGCGGCTGCGGCCGTAGACGGGCAGGGCGGCAAGGTCGACCGGCACGCGCAGGTCCGTGTCGGCGATCGGCCACAGGACTGAGCGCCCCGACCAGGTGTCGCGGCGCTCGAGCAGGCCGGCGATCTCCCCGTCGGGATCGAGGCCGAAGGCGGACGCAACGTCGGCGAAGCTGCGCCCGACGACGTCGGCGGCGGCGTCACCGACGGCGGCAGCGAATTCGTGCGAGATGGCGCTGAAGCGTCCGTCGGCGTCCGTGCGCCAGACGAAGCGGATGGGAGCGGCGGCACGGTCGGCGCGCGGCATGGCGACCGTCTCGCCCGAAGGCTCGATCTCCTCGGCTGGCGTCTGTGCGGGTGACGTCTCTGCGGTTGGCAGGATTACGGGCGCCTCCTCGGCAGAGAGCCCCTCCTCCTGTGCGATCGCCGGTTCGTGCATCTCTCCGGCGGACCGGTCATCGCCGGGGCCGAAGTACCAATGGTCGTCTTCTGCCGGTTCGCCGCGGGTGCGCGGCGTTTCGTCTGTCACGTTCGGGACGGCGGCGGGCGTCTCTGCGCTCGGCGGCCAGGCGCTGAGCGCGGTGTCGAACGCCGGCGGTATCTCTTCGACAGTCTCCACCACCGGGACGTCCTCGCCGCTGGTCGGCGGCGGCATATGCACAAGCTCGTCCTGCGTCGACTCCGCTTCAGGCTTCGGTACGGAGGAAGTCGCTGCAGGTGGAACCTCGTCGGCAGCGGACTGCGCGGATTCAACGGTGAGCTGTGCGATCACGGCGGCCGGGACAGCCGCTGCTTCGGCGATCACGGGTTCTGCGCGGTCCTCCTCCAACTCCGCTGCACCGACTGCGACGAAGAGGCTGAGTGGCGGGTCGTCGCGCAGCCGCGCCATTCCGGCGGGGATCTCGTCGGCACCGGCCGTGATCAGCCGCTTGACCAGACGGTCTTCGGCCGCGGCCGCTTCCACTGCCAGCGATTCGAGCGTCTGTGAGGCGATGCCCAGATCGTCGAAACCTTCCGACGCGGCCTCGATGCGGCCCAGCCCGTCGACAAGCGCGACATGATGTCCCGCCTCTCCGAAACCGCCGATGGCGCGCGCCGCGATCTCCGCGGGCGTGCGCGACGCACCTTGGGAAAAAGGCACGGCGAGCAGGATGGCGGGCTCTCCGCCTGGCAGGGCGATGCGGCTGCCGAGGAAGCCGACGGTGCGGCTGGTCATGCCCGACGCCAACCGGACGGTCAGTGGGCGGTCGCTGCCGATTTCGGGGAATCCGGGCGTGGCCATGATCTGGCGCCGCGCGGCGAAGGGAAGCCCGGTCTCGGCGCCCATGATCGATTCGATGTCGGCGTGACCGAAAAGCGCGGCCCCCGGGCCGTTTGCCCAGATCACTTCGCCGAGATCGGTGGAAAGGATGGCGATCGCGTCGGCGGCGGCGAATCGGGCGCGCACCTCGTCGAGCACGGCGATGTCGAGGAATGAGTAGTCCCGCTGGGCCATGGGTCGACCGTACTTGGCGCGCGTCCGGCGTGCTGGTCCGTTAACGCTTCGTTAATAAAAGGTGGAGGTGCGAACGTCCAGAAACAGCGCGTCCAGGGCAAGCTGAATCTGGCCCCTTGGTTAATCCGGGGGCCTCTGCTTGGGTGCAACGCAAAAATTATGTTGCAATGCACAATGACATTCCCTATAGTAACGCCATTACCAAGGCGGGCCTCGACGAGCCCGTCGAACAGGGAAAGGAATCAGGAAATGGCCAAGACCGAGAAAACCACCGACATCCTCGAAACGGCTGCTGCCGCTTTCGACACGTCCAAGACTGTCGACCAGTTCCGCGCCTTCGCAGAGAAGGGCGTTGAGCAGTCGAAGGAAGCCTATGCGAAGCTGAAGGTCGGCGCCGAAGAGGCACAGAAGACCATCGAATCCACCTTCGAGACCGTCAAGTCCGCTTCGGGCGAGGTCTCCCTGAAGGCCCTCGCCGCCATGCGCGCCAATGCCGAGGCCGGCTTCAACCATCTCGAGTCCCTGATCGGCGCGAAGTCGCTGTCGGAGATCGTCGAACTGCAGACGGCTTTCTTGCGCAAGAACGTCGAGATGACCGTCGACCAGGCCAAGGAAATGCAGGCCGCCGCCACCAAGGCCGCCGATGAAGTCTCCAAGCCCTTCAAGGGCGCCTTCGAGAAGGCGATGAAGGAACTCAAGGTCGCCTGACACGTTTCGGCGACCGGAACTACCCGCGAGCGATATCCTCCTCCCATTGCTCGCGGGACGAGGCCAGCACCTCCTCCCGCTGGCCTTCGATAGGAAAAAGGCCGGACCTCCTCCCCCGGCCTTTTTTCTTGCCCGTATGGAAGCGACGCCGACCGGACCCCGATGGTGGGTGCGCAACGGTCTTGAATTCTCCACCGTTTGCCCGTAAGGACGCATCGCCGGGCGGTACGAGGCCTCCTGTCGGGATCTCGACGTTTGCGCCTCGATGTGTGCGGTTGTAGCTCAGCTGGTTAGAGCGCCGGATTGTGGATCCGGAGGTCCTCGGTTCGATCCCGAGCAACCGTACCATTTCTCACCCTTCCCATCGCACCCGCGAAAACGCCGATGTCCCAGGCTGTCTCAGGAATTGCTTAAATCGAAGGCAAACGAAAAGCCCGCCGGCGATGCCGGACGGGCTTTTAGGCAGTGCGAAGAATGCGTGCGGTTCAGGCGCCGTGGCGCGCGACACGCTCGATATCGGCGCGGGTAATGCCCAGATCGTTCAACTCGCGAGCCGAAAGACGGTTGAGTTCGTTGACGGTGTCGCGATAGCGGCGCCAATTGCGGAAGTTGCGAATAAGGTTCATGTGACCCTCCTATCAATTCGATGACGCGTAAATAGGCAGGCGAGCCTACGAATTGAACAGACAGTTTTGCATGGCAACAATGCGCATGTTGCAATGCAACATTCATGAACCGTTAATCCGGTCCAAACCCCGTTAACCGGGATCGAGGCGTCATCCGGCAAGGCTAGAAGAGCGACCCTTGGCCGCCCGTGCCGGATCCCTTCCCCGGCGTCCGACCTGCCGTTGCTCGGGCCGCGCGCGAGGACGGGGAGGCGGCATCGCCGCCTTCTGCCGTCGCCGCGATGATGCCGTCGGCGAACTGGACCGACAGCACCGCGCCGGGCCGGACGGAAGCGGCCCTCCGCAGTGGCGCTCCCTCGGAGTCGCGGACGACCGCGAAGCCACGTTCGAGGATCGATTGGTAGGAAACCGTCGCCAGCATGCGTTCGTTCTGTGCGTGGCGGCGTCGGCGCAGCGCCAGATAGGCCTCCATGGCGCGGACGAGCCGGGCGGCAAAGCGCCCCTCCTCGCGTCTGAGTTCGCCCGCGCGCCGGGCGATCGGCTCGATGGTCATGCGCGCGCCCAGTGTAGCGAGTTGGCGGCGGCGCTCGCGCAGGCCGGTATCGGCGCATTTTGGCAGCCGCGCTGCTGCGATGTCGAGGTGGCGGCGCGCCTCGGCGACACGTCGCGACAGGAGCGTCGGCACCAGGCGTGCGGCCTCCAGGCGCGCCCGCTTGCGCGCCGTGTTGACTTCCAGGCAGCGCGACAGCCGCGCCGACGCCTCGTCGAAGCGCCGCCGCGGCAGGGCGAGCAGTTGGTCGGGGGAGGGGAGCGCACGGGCGGCAGCGCGTAGCGCTTGGCGCCTGCGCTCCGCGCCGCGGGTCATCGCGCCTGAGAGACGCGCGGAAAGGCTGGCCAAATTCGCCTGCAACTCGGCCTTGACCGGTACGGCGATCTCGGCCGCACCCGTTGGAGTCGGGGCACGGACATCGGCGACGAAGTCGATGAGTGTCCAGTCCGTCTCGTGGCCGACGGCGGAGATGACCGGGATGTCTGAGGCGGCGACGGCGCGTGCCAGCGATTCGTCGTTGAAGCCCCACAGGTCCTCGAGGCTGCCGCCGCCGCGTGCGACGATGATCAGGTCGGGCCGCGGAATCGGCCCGCCGGGCGAGAGAGCGTTGAAACCTTCGACCGCCGCGGTAACCTCGGCCGCGGCGGTATCGCCCTGGACGCGAACAGGCCAGACCAGGACGTGGAGCGGGAAACGATCGCGGATGCGATGCAGGATATCGCGGATGACCGCGCCGGTCGGCGAGGTGACGACGCCGATGACGCGCGGCAGGTCGGGAAGCAGTTGCTTGCGCGCAGCGTCGAACAGGCCTTCCGCCGCCAATCGCCGTTTGCGATCCTCCAGAAGCGCCATCAGCGCACCGGCGCCGGCCGGCTCGATGTTGTCGATGACGATCTGGTACTTCGACGAACCGGGATAGGTGGTCAGGCGGCCGCTGGCGATGACCTCCATGCCTTCCTCCGGCCGGTATTTCAGCCGCGACATGGTACCCTTCCAGATGACAGCCTCGATGCGGGCACGGTCGTCCTTCAGGGCGAAATAGGCGTGACCGGAGGAGTGGGGGCCGCGATAGCCGGATATCTCGCCGCGCACGCGCACATTGCCGAAGGCGTCCTCCACGACCCGCTTCAGCGCGCCGGAAATCTCGCTGACGGTATACTCGGTCGCGTTGCCGGGGGAATCGCTCTCTGCAAGGTCGCTCATCGCCACGATGGTGCCCTGCCGCGCCGGAAGGTCAAGGGTTCCCGGTATCGTTCCGGGAAATGCAGGCATCAGAACTATTGTCTGGACGCCCGACGGTCCGCACGGCATGCCGAGGCCATGAATATCCAGAATCCCAGGCCGACAGCCGCCCTGTCGGTCGCGACGCCCGCCGGCGACAAGCCCTTCGAAGCCCTCGACTATGGTCTCTATGCGCTGACCATGATCGGCTGGAGCGCATCGTGGTTCGCCATCGCGCTGCAGGTCGGCCCGGTGCCGAACGAAGTCAACATCGTCTGGCGGTTCGCCATCGCCGCGGCGATCATGCTCGCCTGGATGGTGGCCTCCGGCCGTCGATGGCGTTTTCCCCCGGCGGACCACCTGCGTTTCGCCGCGCTGGGCGTGTTGCTGTTCTCGTCGAACTTCCTGCTCTTCTACTACGGCGCGGGCTATCTGGTCAGCGGCCTCCTGTCTGTTGTTTTCTCACTCGCCTCGGTGGTCAACCTGCTGCTCGGCGCGCTCGTCATGGGCGAGCGGCCGGCGTTGCGGACGACGATCGGCGGCATTGTCGGTTTCGTCGGAGTGGCGCTGATGTTCTGGCCGGAAATCGCCGTACACGGTCTGTCGGGCGGAACGCTTACGGGATTGCTCCTCTGCATCGCCGGGACGCTGTCGTTCTGCTCGGGCAACCTCGTCTCGGCGGCCGCGCAAAGACGCGGTCTGCCCTTGGTGTCGATGAACGCCTGGGGCATGGTTTACGGAACGGCTTGGGCGGCGATTCTCGCCCTCGTCCTCGGCAAGCCTTTCGTCATCGAGAGCACCGCCGCTTATCTCGGATCGCTGTTGTTCCTCGCCGTGATTTCGACGGTGCTCGCCTTCGGCGCCTATCTCACGCTCCTCGGTCGCATCGGCGGGGCGAGGGCGGCCTATGCGACGGTGACCATCCCCGTCTTCGCCCTGTTGATCTCCACGGTCTTCGAGGGATACGTGTGGACGACATGGGCCGCCGCCGGCCTGGTCTTCGTCGCCCTGGGCAACGTTTTGGTGATTCGCGGCGCCCGACGCAGATCATAGCCGTGGGTAGGAGAATTCATGAAAGCCGTCTTCTACGAAATTTTCGGCGAGCCACCACATATGGCCAATCTGCCCGATCCCAGCCCTGCGCCCGAGGGCGTGGTGATTAAAGTTGAGGCGAGCGGGCTCTGCCGCAGCGACTGGCACGGCTGGCAAGGGCACGATCCCGACATCGTCCTGCCGCACGTCCCGGGCCACGAGTTGGCCGGGACGATCGCTGCGGTCGGGGCGGGTGTGCGCCGCTGGCGCGTCGGCGACCGCGTGACGGTACCCTTCGTCGGCGGGTGTGGCCGTTGTCCCGAATGCCATTCGGGCAATCACCAGGTCTGCGAGTACCAGTTCCAGCCCGGATTCACCGCCTGGGGCTCGTTCGCAGAATTTGTCGCGGTCGACTATGCCGATACCAACCTGGTGCGGCTACCCGATGCGCTGGACTTTGTCACCGCGGCGAGTTTGGGCTGCCGCTTCGTCACATCGTTCCGCGCCGTCGTCGATCAGGCGCGCGTCATGCCGGGAGAGTGGGTGGCCGTACACGGCTGCGGCGGTGTCGGCCTCTCGGCAATCATGATCGCCCGGGCGATGGGCGCCAATGTCGTCGCCGTCGACCTGACGGAAGAAAAACTCTCCTTCGCCCGCGAACTCGGCGCGGTGGCGGCCGTCAATGGCCGCGCTGGCGACGTTCCCGCGGCCGTTCGCGAGGTCACCGGCGGTGGCGCCCAAGTCTCGATCGACGCGCTCGGGCATCCGTCGACCTGTTTCAACTCGATCGCCAGCCTCAGGCGGCGCGGACGTCACGTTCAGGTCGGTCTGCTACTCGGCGAGCACGCCAGGCCGCCGATCCCGATGGATCGCGTCATCGCCCACGAATTGCACATCATGGGGAGCCACGGGATGCAGGCCTTCCGCTACGCGGATATGCTGGCAATGGTCGAGACGGGCACGCTGGCGCCGCAGAGGCTGGTCGGCAAGCGCATCGCCCTCGACGAAGCCCCTGCCGCGCTGATGGCCATGGACCGCTTCGACGGCGTCGGCATCAGCGTCATAGACCGGTTCTGACAACCTTCAGTCTGGAGATCACCAGCCAGCAAGGACGTGGCTGGGCTTCAGGCGCTTACTGCGTGTGCCGCCGATTCCTGCAAAGTCGAAGTTTCCCTCCTCGGCCAGCGGCACTGAAATGTTGTCCAGGCTCTCGGTGATGTGCCGCGCCAGCGCCTCGACGATGTCCGCCTTGCTCGAATGGCCGCGCAGTATGCCGATCCGGATATCCGGCAGCTGGCCGAAGCCATCGGCCTCGCCAAGCACCCGCATGCCGGGTCTGAGCGCGCATTCGGGCAGAACCGAAACCGCGAGGCCGGAGAGAACAGCGGCAATAATCACGGTCGCCGACCAACTGGTGAACAGGATGCGATGCTCGCGGTTCATGTGAGCGAGCATGTCGCAGGCCGAGCGCCGCCATTGGCAGGTCGGCCGTCCGAAGGCCATCGGCAGCACCTCTTCCTCGTGGACGGAGTGGTTGGCGGACGTCACCCACAGCAGCGGCTCGTGGCGGACGATCTCGGAAGGCCGGACGTCTTCGCATTGCGTGACCAGCGCGATGTCGAGCTGACCACGCCGCACCAGGTCGGCGAGGTTGATCGTCGGCTCGCAAACGACCGAAAGCTCGACGCGCGGATTGGAACGCGCAAATCGGCCCATGATCTCCGGCAGGAAGCGGTCGGCGTAGTCGTCCGGCGTGCCGATGCGCACCTGCCCCTCAAGACTGGAATCGTCGAAGGCGGCGAGCGTCTCGCGATTCAATCTAATCATGCGGCGCGCATAGCCAAGCAGCCTGTCGCCCTCCTCGGTCAGCCGGTTCGTGCGGCCGTCCTTCTCGAACAACGGCTTGCCGACGCGCTCTTCCAGCCGTCGCATCTGCATGGACACGGCCGACTGGGTGCGATGCACCTCCTCGGCGGCGCGGGTGAAGCTGCCAGTGTCGGCGATGGTAACGAAAGTTTGCAACTGGTCGAGGTCGAGCGGGGCGCGCATGACGGTAATCCATCATCAATGTTGATGCTAAAGATTAGAAACATTCGTTGGACTAATCAATAGTGCGCAGCCAGAGTGCGACCGTCCACGACAGGGCACCGAAACCTGACCGGCGAGCGCATCCTCCCTGTGCGCGGCTGGGCGAAGTCGGTTTGCCCGCAGCCAAAGGAGACCGCTAATGTCGACGTTCGAACACACCACCGCTTTCAGCGCCGCGCCGCGCCGGGCCTGGGCCGTTCGCACGGTGAACGCGCTCTCCGGCTTCTATCGCGCCTGGAAAAACCGCCGCGACTTCATGCGATTGGGCGAAATGTCAGATGCCGAGCTCGCCGACATCGGCTTGGTGCGCGGAGACCTGCATGTTGCTGTCGGACTCCCGTTCGGTTCCGATCCGACCGTGCACCTGAGCACAATCGCCCGCCAGCGCCTGCGCGTTGCCGAAGACGCGGCGCGGCGCGTCTGCTGAGATCATATTCCCCGTTTCCGCGGGCGCACCCCACGATCCGCCGGTCCCCCTCCGGCCACGCCTGCGAACTGCCCGGCCTCTTCCCCGCGAGGCCGGGCATTTTTTCCGGGTCCGGTCAGCGATGCCGGTCCATACCCTTCACGAATTGGTCGAAGATCGACTCCATGTTCTTCTGGTAGTCGTCGCGCTGTTTGGCGCCGGTCTCGAACATGTCGCCGAACAGGTCGTCGTAGGGCGTGCGCTCGCGGCCGCTCGGATTGACGCGCGTTTTCGGGGCCGGCTCGGGCGCCGCCGGCCTGGCGCCGCGCATCATCTCCTCGAACATCTTGCCCCACGGATTGTCGCCGAACCCGCCCGGCGCCTGCCGCTGCTCGGGCTGCGGCGCCACCGCGCCGCCGAACATGTCGCGCAGGGCCTTGCCGAACGGGTTGTCGAAGGGGTCGGCGGGCTCCTGGCGCGGCGCGGCCTGCGGCATACCGAAACCGCCGCCTTGGCGCATCATCTGCTCGAAGATCTGTTGCAGCGGATTGGCGCCGAGACCCGAAGCCTGCGCCGGCTGCGCGGACTGCTTGAACATGCCGCCCATGAGCATCGCGGCGATGGCAGGCAACATCTGCTGCAGCACCTGCTGGCCGATGCCTGTCGCCTGCGCGGCCTGTGCGGCGACGGCGCGCGACAGTTCCTTCGACCCAAACAGGTGGCCGAGGATGCCGTTGCCCTCCGCCGTGCCCTGCGGCGAGAACGCGGCCATCGGGTTGTCGAAATATTGCGCGTGCTGCCCGGTGGAGAGCGCCGACAGGAAGGCGCCGATGCCGTAGGGGTCCGCGGCGTTGCGCTTCAGCCCCTGGCTGAAGGCCGGAAGCAGAGCCTCGAGTGCGGCCTGCGTCTGCTGCTGCGATAGGTTGAACTGCTGCGCCAGCGCCTGCATGGCGGCACCGTTCTGGGTATTCAGCAATTCGAACAGGGTTGGCATCGCGAACCTCCGGCGGAAAAGTGCGGAAGTCTAACGTAGGACGTTTCGCGGAGCCGATGAAGGGGGACGTCGCAGCGCTGCCTCAGTAGGCGTATTCCAGGAACGCCGGCTCGATCGAGTCGCCCCAGCGCGTGTGGTAGGCGGCGAGCATCTCCTCGGCGCTGGTGGTGCCCCGCGCCACGACCTCGTCCAGCGGCGCGAGGAAGCCGGTTTCGTCGTAGCCGTCGCGGTTCTTGCGACCGCGGTTGCGCAAGCCCAGCCGCGAGATCGCCAGCATCTCGCGGGCGACCTCGCGCAGCGTCCCTGCGCCGAACTTCGTGCCGAGCGCTTCCCGGGGAACTGCGTCGCGCATGGCGCGGACGTCCTCGAAGGTCCAGCCGGCCGTCAGCGTCTCGGCCGCATCGAGCGCCGCATCGTCGTAGAGCAGGCCGACCCAGAAGGCCGGCAGCGCACAGATGCGCCGCCACGGTCCGCCGTCGGCGCCGCGCATCTCGAGGAAGCGCTTCAGCCGGACGTCGGGGAACAAGGTCGACAAATGGTTCGCCCAGTCGCCCATTGTCGGCAGGCCGTCGGGCACCGAGTTGCGCAGCGCGCCCGCCATGAACTGGCGGAAGGTGACGTGCGTGCAGTCGTGGTACCTGCCGTCGCGGATGACGAAGTACATCGGCACGTCGAGCGCCCACTCGACATAGTCGGCGAAACCGAAATCGGGCGAGAAGCAGAATGGAAGCAGGCCGGCCCGCTGGTTGTCAGTGTCGCGCCAGATCTCGCCGCGCCAGGACAGCAGGCCGTTCGGACGCCCTTCCGTGAACGGCGAATTGGCGAACAGCGCCGTCGCCAGCGGCTGCAGTTTCAGCGACACCTGCATTTTGCGGCGCATGTCGGCTTCGGAAGCGAAGTCGAGGTTCACCTGGATGGTGCAGGTCCGGTACATCATGTCCAGCCCATGCCTACCGACCTTCGGCATGTAGCGGGTCATGATCTCGTAGCGCGACTTCGGCATCTTCGGCGTATCGGCCAGCGTCCATTTGGGGCTACCGCCGAGGCCGAGGAAGCGGATGCCGAGCGGTTCGGCGATCTCGCGCACCTGGGCGAGGTGGGCGTTGCCCTCGCGACAGGTCTGATGGATCGTTTCCAGTGGCGCGCCGGACAGCTCGAACTGGCCGCCGGGCTCCAGGCTGATCGCGCCCTGACCGGTCGGTTCGACGAGCCCGATGATCCGTCCGTCGTCCATGATCGGATCCCAGCCGAGGATGCGCTGCATCCCCTCTAGCAGCGCGCGGATGCCGCGCTCGCCGCCGTAGGGCACGGGTGCGTGGCCGTCGACATAGAAAGGAAATTTTTCGTGTTCCGTGCCGATACGCCACTTCTCGCGCGGCTTGTTGCCCTCGGCTAGGTGGGCGACAAGCTCGTCGATGGTCTCGACAGGTCGGAAATCGGTCGTATCGCGCGCCACGGAAGAAAACCCCTGTCCCCGATGCCGGCGCTAGATGGACGATCCGCACGCGCTCCGGCAAGCGAAAAATCTTGAGGCTCGATCAAGGCCGGCTGATCGGCAGGCCGTCCGCTGCGTCAGGCCGCCCAGCTCTCGACGTCGCCGCTTTCGCCGATCAGTGCCAGGCCGTGCGCGATCGACAAGAGCTCGCCGCCGCTCTCGATTCGGCCCGCGTCGAAGCGGCGGGAGAAGATGGCGCGCACGGCCGGCACGAACGAGGTACCGCCGGTCAGGAACACCTTGTCGATCGCGCCGGCCGGCGTGTTCGTCGTCTGCAGCACTTCCTCGAGCGCGTCCTCGATGCGGCCGAGGTCGTCGGCGATCCAGGCTTCGAAGTCGGCCCGGCGTACGGCCTTGCGGCCGGCCTTGCCGAGAGGCGGGAACGAGAATTCCGCCTCGTCGGCCTGCGACAGCTCCATCTTGGTCGCCGAGATCGCCTGGTAAAGCGGATAGCCCTCGTCATAGTCGATCAGGTCGACGAACAGCTTCAGCTTCTCCGGCTCGGTCGCGACCCGGACCAGCGACTTCAGGTCGGTGAACTCGCGCGTCGTCTTGAAGATCGACAACTGGTTCCAGCGGCCGAAGCTGGCGAAGTAGCTGGCCGGCAGGTCGAGCAGCTTGTCGAAGCTCCTGAACTTGCTGCCCTTGCCGATCTCGGGCGCGATGAGGTTGTCGATCATGCGATAGTCGAAGTGGTCGCCGGCAATGCCGACGCCGGAATGGCCGATCGGCGTGGCGCGCATCTGCCCGGCGTGGCGCTCGAATCGGATCAGCGAGTAGTCGGTGGTGCCGCCGCCGAAGTCGGCCACCAGAACGGTCGCGTCGTGCGAAAGCGACTGCGCGAACCAGTAGGCCGCGGCGACCGGCTCGTAGACGTAGTGGACCGCCGGGAAGCCGAAGCGCGAAAGCGCCGCCCGGTAGCGTTCCATCGCCAGCCGCTCGTCGGGGTTGGTCCCGGCGAAGCGGACGGGGCGGCCGACCACCAGCCGCGCCACGTCGCCCGGCCAGCCGGCGCCGGCATAGGCCTGCAGGCGGCGCAGAAACACCTCCATCAGGTCCTCGAAACTGTGGCGGCGGGCGAAAACCTGGGTGGCCTGGAAGGCCGCGCTCGCGGCGAAGGTCTTGATCGACTGGAGGAATCGGCAGTCCCCGGGATTGTCGATGAACAGGCGGATCGCGGCTTGCCCCGCCTCGACCTTCAATGGCCCGCCGACCGCCCCCTTCATGAACGACAGCGCCGTGCGCATGGTGTCGGTCGTGCCGGCGCTGCCCACGAACGCCATCGAATGCGTGCCGCCGCCGGCGTCGGCGAGGGCCAGGACCGTGTTGGTCGTGCCGAAATCGAGCCCGAGCGCGCGTGCCATGGCGGGCGTCCTGCCTGTCTGAAGATGACTGGAACGGGACGTCCCGCGCCCCGGATGAAACCGGGAGCGAAGCGCCCCCCGCGTACGAGACGGCGCTGGTCGCACGGCAGGAGGCAGCTTGGCAAGGGCGTTTGGGCGAATGGTCCGCAAAGCCGGCCGTACCCGGCGACCTCTACCGATGCCGGCTTACCAGTCGCCGATCGTCGCCTGGATGACGGCAAGCGCCGCCACCGCCGCCGTGTCGGCCCTCAGGATGCGCGGCCCGAGCGGGATCGGCGTGGCATAGGGAAGGGCGCGCAGCTGCTGGCGTTCCTCGTCGGAGAACCCGCCTTCCGGTCCGACCAGCAGGCCGAGCTTTCTTTCGGAGATGGCCGAGAGGGCAGGGATTGGATTGTTGGTATCCGCGCCCTCGTCGCAGAAGATCAGCCGGCGGCCTGGTTCCCACAACCAGAGCAGGCGGTCGAGCTTGATAGCGTCCTCGACGCGCGGGATGGCGAGGATGCCGCACTGCTCGGCGGCCTCGACGACGTTGGCGCGTAGCCGGTCGACGCCCACGGTCGACATCTGGGTGTGCTGGGTGATGACCGGCTGGAGCACACCTGCGCCCATCTCGACGGCCTTCTGCACCAGATAGTCGAGCCGGCCGGCCTTCAGCGGCGCGAAGCAATAGAAAAGGTCGGGATGCGGCGGCTGCGGCCTGACCTGGGCGAGCAGCCTGAGCAGTGTCTTCTTCTTTTCCACGGCTGCGACCTCGGCGAGCCATTCGCCTTCGCGACCGTTGAAGACGAGCAGTTTCGCCGCCGGCCTCAGCCGGAGTACGTGCGAGAGGTAGTGGGACTGCTGCGGATCGGGCTCGACGACGGCGTCCCGGACGAGATCGTGCGGCAGGTAGAGTCGCTGCATTCGGTAGTTGGCGCGCATGGGCAGGAGTGATGGTCTGGTATCGGCCGTCCGGTCAAGATGGCGCGGCGATCACGTCTTGTGTGCCACTGAAGCATGCCAGACCGGCCTGTAGCCGTTGGCGAGCGCCGCGACCGTCACCGGCGGCGTGATCAACGTCGCCTCGGGCGGAAGGCCGCGGCACGAGGCCCGCGCCGCGCCATAGCCGGTGAACGCCCATGGAAGCAGCTTCCCTCCGTTCACGGCGAAGGCGTTCGGTCCGTAGGCCACCATCGCGCCATCGGGAAGGCCGCGCACCTCGGCCGCCGTCAGGATCGGCGGGGACCCGCCCGAGGCGAGGCGCTGGCGATGCAGGATGCAGTCGATCTCCGCTGCCGATCGGGTTCCGCACCCCTGCCCGCGAGCGAAAGCGGCAGCAAAGTCTTTCGCCGCGGCGCGGCGGCAGTAGAAGCAGGGGCGATGGCCCGCTGCCAGCGCCGTGACCTCGTCGAGGAAGAAGAGTTCCGTCCAGCCGGCTCCGCCGCCCGGCGCGTTGCGGCCCATCGGCTCGCGCGTCGTGCCCGTGGGGTGGACAAGGTCGCAGACGATCCAGGCCTTCGTCGACCAACGCCGGCGAAGCAGCGCCTTCGTCGCTGGATCGTGGAAGACGCCGCGGTTGCCGGTGAACAGGCCGCGCGCGGCGACCGCGTGGATCGCACCGAAGGGATCGACCCGGTTCTGCAGCGGCATCTCGGCCTCCCTATGCGACCCGCGACGGCCATGCTATCGCTCCGGCTCTTCCTGTCACCCCGTTTCGCGCGGAGCGATTTCTCGATGCGGGTCCTCGTCGTCCAGAACTACGACAACACGGGCCTCGGCCAGGTCGGCGCGGCACTCGCCGAGGCTGGCGCCGAACTCGACCTCAGGGTCGCGCACCGCGGCGATCCGCTTCCCGCGGACGCGTCCGGCCACGACGCAGCGGTCATCCTCGGCGGCGGCCAGAATGCGCTCGCCGACGACGATTACCCCTACATCCCGGCGCTGCTCGACCTCATCCGCGAATTTGACCGCGGCGATCGCGCCATGCTCGGCATCTGTCTCGGCAGCCAGTTGATGGCGCGGGCCTTCGGCGGCACCAACCAGATCGGCGGCGCCAGCGAATTCGGCTGGCAGAAGGTCGGCCTGACCGGGGGAGCGCGCGCGGACCCGGTGCTCGGCGAACTGCCCGCCGAGTTCTCGATCTTCCAGTGGCACGACGATACCTTCACCCTGCCGCCAGGAGTGGCGCATCTGGCGTCGAGCGCGGTCGCCGCCAACCAGGCTTTTCGCGTCGGCCGGGCGGGCTACGCCGTCCAGTTCCATTTCGAGGCCGACCGCAGGCTGGTCCGCGAATGGAACGGGCTGTTCGCCGACTACCTCGCCGAGCGCCAGCCGGACTGGGCGGTCCGCCATGCGGCCGAGGAAGCGCGCCACGGACCCCAGGCCGACGAGGTCGGGCTCGCCATAGCCCGTGCCTGGACGCGGCAGATCTGAATCCAAACTAAGCCTTTGCGGACTGTCCACGAATCGAAAGAGGCCCGGATCGTTCCGGGCCTCCAAAGATTCGATTGAGTAAGAGGATCTCAGCCGCGGCGGGCGTCGATCGACATGCTGCCCGGTCCGGCCACCGAGAGCGCCAACAAGCCGCCGGCGATCGAGAGGTCTTTCAGGAACTGCGTCATCTCGTTCTGGTCGGCAAAGTTGTTGTGGCCGATGAGCGCGGCGCCCACGGAGAAGGCAGCGAGCGCATAGGCCGCGTAGCGGGTCTGGTAGCCGAGGACGATGGCAATGCCGGCGACGATCTTCAGGGCGATGACAAGCCAGACAACCATTCCGGCCGCCGGGATGCCGAGGCTGGAGAAGTAGCCGGCGATGCCGCTCGGCATCGAGGCCATGCCGGCGCCGGAAACGAGGAACAGAAGCACCAGCATGATGCGCGAGACGAGGAGGACGAAGCTGTTGGACATGAAATTCTCCAGGGAACGATGAAACCCGACTAGAGGGTTTCGTCGTTCTAGGGGAGCCGTCTTGTGACGAACGCTACGTTCTCAATTTGTGAACGACGTATAAAATCATGTTCACCATTCTGTGATGTCAGCCCGGGCGGGTCATGTCCTCGGGCCGCACCAGGCGGTCGAACTCAGCGTCGGACACGTAGCCGCCGCCGACCGCCTCCTCGCGCAGCGTTGTGCCCTTCTTGTGCGCGGTCTTGGCGATCTTGGCGGCGTTGTCGTAGCCGATGGTCGGCGCCAGCGCGGTCACCAGCATCAGCGAGCGGTCGAGTGCAGCCTTGATGTTGTCCTCGCGCGCCTCGATGCCGACCACGCAGTTGTCGGTGAACGAGCGCGCGGCGTCCGACAGGAGTTGCACCGACTGCAGGAAATTGTAGGCCATCAGCGGGTTATAGACGTTGAGCTCGAAATGCCCTTGGCTGCCGGCGAAGGTGAGCGCGGCATGGTTGCCGAACACCTGGACGCAGACCTGGGTCAAGGCCTCGCTCTGGGTCGGATTGACCTTGCCGGGCATGATCGAGGAACCCGGCTCGTTCTCCGGCAGCGCCAGTTCGCCGAGGCCGGAGCGCGGGCCGGAGCCGAGGAAGCGGATGTCGTTGGCGATCTTGAACAGCGCTGCCGCCGCCGCGTTGATCGCGCCATGGCTGAAGACCATGGAATCATGCGCGGCGAGTGCCTCGAACTTGTTGGGCGCGGAGGTGAAGGCGATGCCGGTGATGGCGGCGATGCGGTCGGCGACCTTCTCGGCGAAGCCGATCGGGGCGTTGAGCCCGGTACCGACCGCCGTACCGCCCTGGGCCAGTTCCTGGAGGCCCGGAAGCGTCAGTTCGATGCGCTTGATCGATGAGGCGACCTGCGAGGCATAGCCGGAGAACTCCTGGCCGAGCGTCAGCGGGGTGGCGTCCTGGGTGTGCGTTCGGCCGATCTTGACGATGTGGTCGAAGGCCTTCGCTTTGGCGTCAAGCGCGGCATGCAGATGCTTCAGCGCCGGCAGCAGGTCGTGGATGATCCGCTCCGCGCAGGCGATGTGCATAGCCGTCGGGTAGGTATCGTTCGACGACTGGCTCATGTTGACGTGGTCGTTGGGGTGGACCGGCTTCTTGGAACCCATCTGCCCGCCCAGCATCTCGATGGCGCGGTTTGAGATGACCTCGTTGGCGTTCATGTTGGACTGCGTGCCCGAGCCGGTCTGCCAGACCACCAGCGGGAAGTGGTCGTTGAGCTTGCCGTCAATCACCTCCTGTGCGGCCTTGACGATGGTTTCCCCGAGTTTCGGGTCGAGCCGGCCCAGCGCCATGTTGGCTTCTGCCGCTGCGCGCTTGACGATGCCGAGTGACCGGACGATCGACAGCGGCTGCTTTTCCCAGCCGATCTTGAAATTGCCGAGCGAGCGCTGCGCCTGTGCGCCCCAGTAGCGGTCGGACGCGACCTCGATGGGTCCGAAAGTATCAGTCTCGGTGCGGTTGGTTGTCATGGGTTCTTTCCGAAAGAAGCCGGCGATCCGGCGGGTTTGTGCGAAGGTGCAAATACCGGAGTGCGTCGCGGGTCAATTGTAAAATCGATTAGGCGCTGCGAACGCCCGCGGCGGCGCTGGGGATGGGCCTGCGAAAGGCCCCGCGGGCCCGCTCGATCTCGTCCCGATAGGCGCAGCCCTCGATATGATCGTTGACCATGCCCATCGCCTGCATGAACGCGTAGGCAGTGGTCGGGCCGACGAAGGTCCAGCCGCGTTTCTTCAGTTCCTTGGAAATGCGGGTCGATGCTGGCGTCGTCGGCATGGCTCGAAGCGTCGCCCAGTCGAGGCGGTCCGGCCGCTCCTGCAACGTCGGTTCGAACCGCCAGAAGAAGGCGGCAAGCGAGCCGGCGTCCTCGACGAGTTCGATGGCACGACTTGCGTTGTTGATGGTCGATTCGATCTTGCCGCGGTGGCGTACGATGCCGGCGTCGGCGAGCAGCCGCTCGACATCCGCATCGCCGTAGCGGGCGATACGATGGAAATCGAAACCGTCGAAGGCGGCGCGAAAATTCTCGCGCTTCCGCAGGATGGTCAGCCACGACAGCCCGGACTGAAAGCCTTCCAGGCAGATCTTCTCGAACAGCCGGCGGTCGTCGTCGACCGGACGGCCCCATTCGTCGTCGTGGTAGCGCCGGTAGACGTCGTCGTTGCCATGCCACGCACAGCGCAGGCGGCCGTCCGGTCCCGCCAGAAGACCGTTGTTCTTGTCCGTCATGAGCGATCCTTAACGCGTATGAGCGCAGGTTCACCGGGCCTTTACCAGATTCCTGCACTGCGCAGTAACCACACCGAAAGGTTTACGCCGACTGCGGCCCTTTAAGCATTCCGATTCACCATTCGGTTGCCGGAAGTGCTCAAACATCGCGTCAGCGAGGTTCTGGTCCATTCCGGCCTCGTCCCGTGACGATCGAGTGTTGAGAGTACGTCCGATGAAGAAACTTGCCCTCCTGGCGGGCGCGGCGGCCGCCATGATTGCTGCCGCGATGCCCGCGACTGCCAACGACCGCTACGCGACACGTCCGCCCGTGGTCGTCTCACCTGATCTCGCCGCACCGTGGGTCATCCAGCTCGGGCGCAAGCCCGGCGTGCTGGTGCGCCGGCAGGCGCAGCGTTCACCCTTCCCCGAACAGCGCCGCGTGCGCCGGCAGGAGCAGCAGCCCGACCGCATGCAGACCGCCGCCGTCGCGCCGATGTATACGCGTGCCGAGATGCAGCGGAAGATGGATCCGAAGTATCTTCCCCAGCAGGTCGCTTATGACGGCCCGGGTAAGCCCGGCAGCATCGTCATCGATAGCCGCAACAAGTTCCTCTACCTGATCGAGGCGGGCGGCCAGGCGCGCCGCTACGGTGTCGGCGTCGGCAAGGAAGGTTTTGGCTGGACCGGCACGCACAACATTTCGCGCAAGGCGGTATGGCCGGACTGGCGTCCGCCGGCGGAGATGATCGTGCGCGAGCGGGCCAAGGGCCGCATCCTGCCCGCACACATGCCCGGCGGGCCCGAGAATCCGCTCGGCGCGCGCGCTCTCTATCTCGGAGATACGCTTTACCGCATCCACGGCACCAACGCGCCCTGGACGATCGGCACCAACGCCTCGTCGGGCTGCATTCGCATGCGCAACGAGGACGTCGTCGACCTATTCGAACGCGTGAAGGTCGGTACGCAGGTCATGGTCCTCTAAACGGCCGCCATCGACGGCAGACGTCGCGGCAGGGGCAGCGCGGTTCGCAATCGCGCTGCCCTTTTCGTTTGCGCTTCTGCTAGGGAGGCGCCGCATCATCGAGCGGAGCAGCTTCCCATGACCCTTCCCGCAGACACGCGCTACCTCAAGGGCGGTCCCGTCGCCGCGCGCATCATCGCCGAGGTGAGGGTGGCCGCCGAGCAAGCCGCCGCCGAAGGTTTCGCTCCGAAGCTGGTCTCGATAACCGTCGGCGACGTCGCCGCCGTCGACGTCTACGTTCGCAATCAGCGCGCAAAGGCCGAGCAGGCCGGCATCGGCTTCGAGGAGCGGCGCTTTCCGGCCGAACTGACCGCGGAAGAACTCGAGGCGGCGATCCACGGCATGAACGCCGATCCGCGCATCACCGGTATCATCATCCAGCGCCCGGTGCCGGCGCACATCCCGATCAAGGCCATCCAGGCGGCGATTCATCCGCTGAAGGACGTCGAGGGCATGCACCCGGCCTCGATCGGCAACATCGTCTACAACCAGCTCGACCTGGCGCCGTGCACAGCCGCGGCATCGGTCGAACTGCTCAAGGCCACCGGCCTCGAACTGAAGGGTCTTGAGGTCGTGATCGTCGGCCACTCCGAAATCGTCGGCAAGCCGATCGCTTTCCTTCTGATGAGCGAAGGGGCAACCGTGACCGTCTGCCACCACATGACGCGCTCGGTTGCCGCGCACGCACGCCGCGCCGACGCGCTGTTCGTCGCTGTCGGCAGGCCGCGGCTGATCAAGGCCGACATGGTGAAGCCGGGCGCCGCGGTCATCGACATCGGCATCAATGCCGAGACGCTGCCCGATGGGTCGAGCCGCATCGTCGGCGACGTCGACACCGAAAGTGTCAAGGAAGTGGCGTCCTGGATCACGCCCGTGCCCGGCGGCGTCGGCCCGGTGACCGTGGCGATCCTGCTCCGCAACACGATGGTGGCGCTGAACCGCCAACGCGCGCTCTACCGCGCCACCTATGCCAGCGAGGACAGGCTCGCTGCGGAGTAAGTGGAACACTGAGAGATGCGGGCGGCCGCGGAAACAGCCGCCCCGGATCCATCAGGCATATCGATCGTATTCGATATGCGCCATCATTCCCGCCGCCATGTGGTAGAGGTGGTGGCAGTGGAACGCCCAGATGCCGGGATTGTCTGCGTCGAACGCGATCGTAACCTCGCGCATTGGCGGCACCACCACGGTATCACGCACGGGACCTGAGAACCGCCGCCCGTCGACGCCGATCACCTGGAAGTGGTGGCCGTGCAGATGCATCGGATGGGCCATCATACTCATGTTGCGCATGACCGCCTCGATCCGCTCGCCCCTGGAGGCCGGTTGCGGGTCCGGCATACCTTCCATTGCCCAGCGGTAACCGTGCATGCCGCCCGTCAGCAGTACTTCGACACGCCGGTCGGCGGGTCGGTCGACCAACGGCTGGGCGGCGGCGAGCGACGTATCGAAGTCGATGTCGATCAGCGGTCCCACCTCCTCGGCGAGGACAGGGATGCGGTCGACCGTAGCGCCACCCGCTGCAAGCACGAAACCGGTTCGCTGCCGCGCGCCTTCGCGTAGCGCAAGAATCGGCCAGGCCCTCGCTTCGTTGGGCAAGGTCAGGCGGATATCGAGGCGCTGGCCCATGGCGAAGGGGAACCGCCGGCCGACCAGCGGGCGTACCGGCATCCCGTCGACGGCAACAAGTTCGCCGTCGAGCGCTCCGAGGTCGAGCGTGTAGGCCGTCGCCGTCGATCCGTTGATGAGACGCAGCCGGACCTTGCCGCCGCGTTCGACGGATATCACCTCGGGATCGTCCAGCGTCCGATCGTTGGCGAGGTAGGCATCGTATTCGATGTCGTTGACGTCCATTCCGCCCATGCCCATCGGCATCGAACGGGACCCGCCTCCGTGCATCATGCCACCATGCATCATACCTCCGCCCATCATCGCGCCGGGCTTCATGGCGGCGCCCTGGCCCATCATGCCATGGCCCGGTGCGCCGTCCTTCTGCAGGTCAGCCAGGAGCTCCTCGGGCGATCTGAAGGAGAAATCGTGCATCAGCACGACGACTTCCTGTTCGTCGAGGTGCCGTTCTGCCGGGTCGCGTACGACGAGCGGCGCCGCCATGAGCTTCTGCTCCTGCAGCGTATGGGCATGCATCCAGTTGGTGCCCGGCCGAGCCAGAGTGAAATCGTAGTCGGCATCGGCGCCATCGGGGAGCAGCGGTGCCGAGATTGCCGGCGTACCGTCCTGTCGCCATGGCGGCGTCAGCCCGTGCCAATGGACGAGGGTCGGCTCGCCGGAGCGGTTTTCGAGGCGAACTGCGAAGCGGTCCCCGGCATCGAAGACAAGTCCGTGGCGCCCCTGCTCGTCGAGCAGGCCGAAAACCGTGGCGGCCTTGCCGGCCACGTCGATCGTCCGTGTCGTGGCCCGCAGGGTTTTTTGCGTCGAGGTCTGGGTAAAGCCGGTGTGCGGCACGGCCATGCCGGCGGCGACGGCTGCGGCGCCCTGCACGAGGCGCCGTCTGGAAAGACGTATCATGGTTCTTCTCGCTGAATCCTTTGCATGAATCGGAAGTCGCGGGCCGGGCCCGCGGGATCAAGCGAGGAATCGGGGAGGCGGAATGTCTGTCCCGGCCGCGGCGGCGCGTAGATCAGACGATTCGACGAAGGCAACGGCGTGGCGGGCGGCGGCACCGGCAAAGGCGATCGGCGCGGCGGCGAGCAGTGCGTGCACCGGGCAGCCTGCCAAGTCGATACAATCCGCGCCCGGCGCATCCGGACCACCGCCGGGCATGCCGGTATCGGCGGCCGTTCCGGGGCCGACACGATGCGAACCGTGGCCCTCCATTTCGCCGGGCGTTGCGCTGGTTTCGGTCATTGCCCGGACTTGTCCAGCGGCCTGGGTAGGGTCCGCCGCTACGTGGAGGGCGGGCATCAGCACCATGGCCAGGACCGACAACATGGCTAGCACAGACCGGGCGGCAGCGAATGCGCGCTTCGTCGCGACGAGAGCGATGACCAATGCCATGGGCGGCGCGGTTCCGTTAGCAGAGATGAATTTAAGCGCCCGATCGCGGCATTCCAATGGCAGGGTGCGCGCTACTCTGCCGCAACCCCGATGCCGATTCCCGCGATCATCTCCGGCTTCGGCCCGCCATAAGCCCAGTCGAGCAGAGCGACCGTGTGCACGATCGGCATGCCGGCGCGGCCGGCGATCTGCGTCATACAGCCGATGTTGCCGGTGGCGACGACGGCCGCGCCCGTGGCGGCAATGTTTTTCACCTTCCGGTCGCGGAGCCTTGCCGAAATCTCCGGCTGCATGATGTTGTAGGTGCCCGCCGAGCCGCAGCACAGATGCCCCTCGCGCGGCTCCCTGACGACGAAGCCAGCTTTCGTCAGCAGGTCTTTTGGCAGCCGCGTGATCTTCTGCCCGTGCTGCATGGAACAGGCCGAGTGATAGGCGACCTCGATCCCTGGGGCCGTCGCCGGCGCCGGGAGGTCGAGCGTGGCGAGGTATTCGGTGACATCCTTGGCCAAAGCCGAGACGCGCGCGGCCTTGTCCGCATAGGCCGGGTCGAGGCGTAGCATGAAGCCATAGTCCTTGATGGTGGTGCCGCAGCCGGATGCGGTAATGACGATCGCGTCGAGCCCACCGGCCTCGACCTCGCGCGTCCAGGCGTCGACGTTTTTCCGCGCCGCGGCGAGCGCGTCGTCCTCGCGTCCCATATGGTGCACCAGCGCCCCGCAGCAGCCTTCGCCCTTCGGCACCACCACCTCGACGCCGAGCCGGGTCAGCAGGCGGATGGTCGCCTCGTTGATGCCCGGCTCCAGCACCGGCTGGGCGCAGCCGGTGAGAATCGCAACGCGGCCGCGTCGCACACCCGCCGCGGCATGGGTCGACGGTGCCGAGGCGGGCGAAGCGGCGGGAACGCTGGCCGGTGCCAGCCGCAGCATTGCGGCGAAGGGCTTCAAGGCGGGAACCGCGCCAAAGAGGTTGGCGAACGGCCGTCCGATGCGGGCGAGGGTCAGCGCGGCGCGGAACCGCCCCGGATAGGGCAGGACGGCTGCCAGCACGCCTCGGGTCAGACGGTTCATCAACGGCCGCCTGTAGGTCTTCTCGATATGGGCGCGGGCGTGGTCGACCAGGTGCATGTAGTTCACGCCCGACGGGCAGGTCGTCATGCAGGCGAGGCAGGACAGGCAGCGGTCGATATGGGTGACGATCTCCGCGTCCGCCGCGCGGCCGTTCTCCAGCATGTCCTTGATCAGGTAGATGCGGCCGCGCGGGCTGTCGAGCTCGTTGCCGAGCGTCACATAGGTCGGGCAGGTGGCGGTACAGAAGCCGCAGTGCACACATTTGCGCAGAATCTTTTCTGCCTCTTCCACATGCGGATCGGCGAGCTGGGCGAGGGAGAACGAGGTCTGCACGAGCGGTCCTTTGCGGAGGAATTGCCGGTCAGGTGCCGAGCATCCAGCTTTCGGGATTCTTGATTGGCTCGCCGCGGCCGACGGCCTGCAAGCCGATGACGCAGCGGGCGATGAACCAGACCGCGGTGGCGAAGGCGAGCAGGATGCCGACGAGCACGAAGACCAGGAGCACCGAAATGAAGCCGTAGAGCAGGCCGATCCAGAAGGTGCGGATCAGGTAGGTGTAGTGGCTCTCGACCCAGCCGCCCGCCTTGCCGCGGTTGATGTAGGCGATGACGATGCCGGCAATCGCCGTGATGCCGACGACGAAGCTGACGAGGTAGAGGATGTAGATCACCTGGACATTGGTCGGTCCGGGCTCCAGCCAGCGGTCGGTCTGGCGTGGGGCGGGCGTCTGCGGATCAGTCGTGCTCATGTCCGTGTTTCCCTCGTTAAGGACGGGCCCATGCGGGATGGGACGAGTCTATCAGATGGCGCGTCGGCGGCCATCCGTCCGGGATTGAGGATTCCCTTCGGGTCGAACTGCTCCTTCACGCGCGCCGACAGGGCGGCGAGGGCGGGGGGCTGCGGCTCGAAGACCGGCGTTGCGGCGCGCCACTGCGGTTCGGCGCGCACTAGCGTCGCGTGGCCGCCGCCGAAGCGCCTCAGCAGCCGGCGCACGGCCTCGGCTTCCGGATCGGCCTCCATGCGCAGCCAGACCAGCCCGCCCTGCCAGTCGTAGAAGGCGTCAACACCCGCTTCCATGCGCAAGGCCAGCACGAAGCGCGCGGCCTCACCCGGCGTCATCGAGACGCGCCAGACCGGGTGCATGGTGCCGTCGGCGAAGGGTGCGCAGTCGCGCACGTCACGCCATATCGTCCGCGACGCCGTCCCCTCGACGGTCTCGACCGTGCCGGCGTCCTTCAGCAGCCCATGCAGCGCATTGACGCGGTAGGCGACAGAGGGGCCGAAACCCTCGACGCGCAGCAGCGTCGCCGGGCCGCCGCCGAGGACACCGCCGGCAATTCGTCCCGTGACGCCTTCCGGTAGATGCGCCGCGCTCGACACCTCGGCGCTCGATCCCATGGCCAGCGCCATCGCCGCGATCGCGTCATCGTCGATCAAGCTGCGTACCGCGACCGTCGTCTCGGTCTCTGCCGCCGGCAGCACCTTGAAGGTGACGTCGGTGACCACCGCGAGCGTTCCCCAGGAGCCCGCCATCGCCTTGGAGAGGTCGTAGCCGGTAACGTTCTTGACGACGCGGCCGCCCGCCTTGAACGCCTCGCCGCGCCCCGAGACGGCGGCGACGCCGAGGATGTGGTCGCGCGCTGCCCCGGCCTTCAAGCGTCGTGGACCGGAGAGGTTCGCGGCTAGCGCGCCGCCGATCGTGCCGCGCCCCGGCGCGGCGCCGAACAGGCGGCCGTAGTCCATCGGCTCGAAGGCCAGTTCCTGGCCGCGATTTCGCAGCAGATCCTCGATCTCGGCGAGCGGCGTGCCGGCGCGGGCGGAGAGAACCAGTTCTTCCGGCTCGTAAAGCGTCACGCCGGTTAGTCGCGACAGGTCGAGCACATGCTCTGACTGCGCCGGCCGACCGATGCCGCGCTTGGAGCCCTGGCCGACGGTCTCGAGCGGCTGTTCCTCGGCGGCGGCCCAGCGGACCATTTCGCGGACTTCGGCGGCGGTTGTGGGGGTGAAGGTGGTCACGGGAGCACGCGTTCCTCGCACCGCATCGTCAGAACCTCGGAATGTCTGGGAACGCCAGTTGGCCCCGGTGGACGTGCATGCGGCCGAGCTCGGCGCAGCGCCTGAGCTGCGGGAAGACCTTGCCCGGATTGAGCAGATGGTTGGGATCGAAGGCGCATTTGACCCGCATCTGCTGGTCGAGATCGGCCTCCGAGAACATCTCGCCCATCAGGTCGCGCTTCTCCACGCCGACGCCGTGTTCGCCGGTCAGCACCCCGCCGACCTCGACGCAGAGACGCAGGATGTCGGCGCCGAACGCCTCGGCCTTGTCCAGTTCGCCGGGAACGTTGGCGTCATAGAGGATCAACGGATGTAGATTGCCGTCGCCGGCGTGGAAGACGTTGGCGACGCCGAGACCGTATTGCTCCGAAAGCTCGCGCATGCCGGCGAGCACGCGCGGCAGTTCCTTGCGCGGGATGGTGCCGTCCATGCAGTAGTAGTCGGGCGAGATGCGTCCGACCGCAGGGAAGGCGGCCTTGCGCCCAGCCCAGAAG
The DNA here is from genome assembly GCA_905339215.1 of Rhizobiaceae bacterium. Taxonomy (GTDB): domain Bacteria; phylum Pseudomonadota; class Alphaproteobacteria; order Rhizobiales; family Rhizobiaceae; genus DUSC01. The sequence continues at coordinate 12,012 of CAJPFN010000005.1, read as the reverse complement.
GTCAGCCGTTCCTGCTCCGACGTCGACACCCGGCAGGTCGTCGAGCCGTTGTTCAGCGCGATCGCCTCGACCCGGCCGATCAGATGGTCGACCTCGACGCCCGGACCGTCGAGTTCGACGATCAGCAGCGCCTCGACGTCGAGCGGATAGCCGGCATGGACGAAGTCTTCCGCCGCGCTGATCGCCGGGCGGTCCATCATCTCCATGCCGCCGGGCACGATGCCGGCACCGATGATGTCCGCCACGCACTGGCCGCCCTGTTCGCTGGTCGGGAAACCGATCAGCAGCGCGCGCGCTGTCTCCGGCTTTTTCAGGATACGCACCGTGACCTCGGTGACGACGCCGAGCAGGCCTTCGGAACCGGTCATGACGCCGAGCAGGTCGTAACCCTCCGAATCGAGGTGCTTGCCGCCGAGCCGTACCACCTCGCCGTCCATCAGCACCATCTCGATGCCGAGAACGTTGTTGGCCGTGAGCCCGTATTTCAGGCAGTGCACGCCGCCGGAGTTCTCCGCGACGTTGCCGCCGATCGAGCAGGCGATCTGCGATGACGGGTCGGGCGCGTAATAGAAGCCCTCCTGCTCGACAGCGTGGGTGATGCCCAGATTGGTGACGCCGGGTTGGGCGACGACGACTCGGTTTGAATAGTCGATCTCGAGGATGCGGTTGAAGCGGCTCATGACCAGCAGCACGGCATCCTCGAGCGGCAGGGCGCCGCCCGACAGCGACGTGCCGGAGCCGCGCGGCACGACGCGGATGTTGCGTTCGTTGCAGTATTTCAGGATGCGCGAGACTTGGGTTACCGTCTCGGGCAGCACGACGACGAGCGGTAGCTGGCGGTAGGCAGTCAAGCCGTCGGTCTCGAAAGCGCGCATGCCGTTGACCGTGTCGACGACGCCTTCCCGCGGAACGATGATGCGCATGTCGGCGACGATCTCGGCGCGGCGGGACAGCGTTGCCGCGTCGGGCTTGGGCATCAAGAGACCGGACATCGGCATCTCCTCACTGGTTAAAAACATTTACCAGTTGACGGGGCGCTTGGCAAATCGCCGGCCAGGTGCGTCAATGTTTCCCGTCGTCGGAATGCGCGCGGCGAATGCGGCGGACGAAGAGCCACATGCCCAGCACCACCAGCGGCACGGAGAGCGCGGTTACCAGTTCCGGCTTGACGGTGATGCCGGCGATGGTGAAGCCCTTGGCAAGATAGCCGATCAGGCCGACGACGTAATAAGATACGGCCGCGACCGACAGACCCTCGACCGTCTGCTGCAGCCGGAGCTGCAGCCGGGCGCGGTTGTTCATCGATGCGAGCAGGTCGCGGTTCTGCTTCTCCACCTCCACGTCGACCCAGCTTCGCAGCAGCTGCGTCGCCCGCGTCAGCTTGCGCGACAGGTTCGCCTGGCGTTCTTCGACCGAGCGGCAGGTGCGCATCGCCGGGGCGACGCGGCGTTGCAGGAACGCCGCCCAGGTGTCGTAGCCGGATACCGCCTCCTCGGCGAGCGCCGCCAGCCGCTCCTCGACGATACCGTCATAGGCGCGACTCGCACCGAAGCGGTAGAGACTCGCGGCGGCGTCGGCCTCGAGTTCGGCCGCGAGCCCGGTGAGTTCGTCGAGCAGCTTCTGGCTGTCGCGGCTTTCCTCGGCGCGCATCTCGCTGGTCAGCTGCGCCAGGCGGTCTTCGATGCGTCGCAGCCGTACCGACAGCGACTGCGCCAGCGGCAGGCCGAGCATGGCGAGCGTTCGATAGGTCTCGACCTCCAGTAGGCGTTGCGCCAGCGCCCCGCGCCGCGAGGCCGACAGCCCGCGGTCGAGGACCAGGATGCGCGTCAACCCGTCGCCGTCCTGGCGGAAGTCGGTGACGATCGCTGCCGTATCGCTCTCGACCAGTGAGTAGCACAGGCTGTCGGCGTCGAAGCCGGCGATCAGCCGTTCGCTGTGGGCGGTCCATTTGCGGAACTCCATGCGAATCCCGGAAATCACGGTACCCGGCGCGCTGAAGCTCGCGCCGAATGGCGTCTCGTCCGCTGCGCGGCTACCGGCGCCGTTGAGCGGACCGTCCCAAAGATAGGTCGAGAACTCGGTGTGCCGCTCCCAGCGCAGAGTCCCCTTGCCCCATTTCAGGGTGTGGTGGCGCGCCAGTCGGGCGGGTGCGGCGACGCCCTGGCGGCGCGACAGGTCGGCGAGGACGGCCTGGTCGACCGCCGAACCGCCCTCGGTCATGAAGGACAGTTGTACGAGCACGCGCGGCGCCTCGATCGAAGGATGCGGGCGGGCGTGGACCTCGCCGATCGCTCCAGGTCTCGCGGGATGCGCGGGCAGGCCCATGACGGTGCCGGTCAGGGACGGAACTGGATCTGGGTTCGGCTTGTTCACGGGCGTATTCCTGTGGCCCCTTCGAGGCACTGCTTCTACCTTAAGGGAGCGACGCCGCGCTATGTGACGATGTCGCGCCGTCCGCTTGCGCCATTGCGACGCTCTATCGGCGCTGCGAGGTCGGTCGCCGGCACCCACGCATCGGGAGATGCGGTTTGGCGATGCCAAATTCGCCACACCCGGATAAATAAATTGACCAGTTGCGCCCACCGCTACTAGTGTCGTTGAAAACAGGGGCCGTCGCGACCTTGGGCGAAGTCTTTTCCAGGATAGAGCATTCCCGCACCGCCGACGAGGTGGTGCAGCAGATCGAGGGGCTGATCCTCGAAGGAGTGCTGCGCGTCGGTGACCGCTTGCCGGGCGAGCGCGAACTGGCGCGGGACTTCGACGTCTCGCGGCCGATCCTGCGCGATGCGTTGAAGAATCTGGAGGGTCGCGGCCTGCTGGTGACGCGGCCGGGGGGCGGCACCTACATCGCCGACGTCATCGGCCAGGTCTTTGCGCCGCCCGTCATGGACCTGATCGCCACCCATCCGAAGGCGGCGGCCGATTATCTCGAATACCGCCGCGAGATCGAGGGAATCGCCGCCGAGTACGCGGCGCGGCGCGCCACCCGGGACGATCTCGCCCTGCTTGACCGCATCATGGCGCGCATGGAAGCTGCCCACGAGCGCGCCGATCCGGAAGAGGAGGCGACGATCGACGTCGAGTTCCATTCGACGATCGGCGAATGCGCCCACAACATCATTCTGCTGCATACGCTGCGTTCCTGCTACAGGCTGCTCTCCGACGGCGTCTTCCGCCACCGCCTGCTCGCTTTCGAGCTTCCCGGCGTGCGCGAGGAACTGCTTTCCCAGCATCGCGCCATCCATGCCGCCGTAGTCGCCCGCGATGCGGCCTGCGCCCGGCAGGCGGCGATGGACCACATCACCTATGTCGAGCGCTCGATGCACGAAGCCGAGCGCACGGGCGACTGGCAACGCGTCTCGCGGTTGCGCCTTATCCAGCGGATCGACGGCGCGCGCCGCGGGGCCGAACGGCAACAACGATAGCAATGAATGGAATCGGTGTCTGGCATGAACGAGACGACTGGGAGTAGGCCGCGCATCGGGCTGTTTGTGACTTGCCTGGTCGACCTGTTTCGGCCCACCGTCGGCTTCGCTGCGGTGAAGCTGATCGAGGACTCGGGCTGTACCGTGGAGGTACCGATGGCGCAGACCTGCTGCGGCCAGCCGGCTTACAATTCCGGCGACCGCGCCGACGCCCGCGCTATCGCCGAGGCCACGATAGAAGCCTTCGAGAGCTTCGACTACGTTGTCGCCCCTTCGGGTTCCTGCGCCGGCATGTTGAAAAAACACTATCCGGGCCTGTTCAAGGGCGATGCGGCCTGGGAGGCGCGCGCCACTGCCTTTTCGGCAAGAGTTTTCGAACTGGTCAGCTTCCTCGTCGACGTGCGCGGGGTGAGAAGCGTCGATGTAAAGAGAAAGGCCAGGATCACCTACCACGATTCCTGCTCGGGACTACGCGAACTCGGAATTCGCGAACAGCCGCGTATGCTGCTATCGTCGGTCAAGGGCCTGAAGCTGGTGGAGATGAAGGACCCGGATGTCTGTTGCGGCTTCGGTGGCACTTTCTGCGTGAAGTACTCCGACATCTCCAACGCCATCGTCGAGAAAAAGACCGCCAGTATCGACGCAGCCGGCGCCGAGACCCTGCTCGCCGGCGATCTCGGCTGCCTGATGAACATGGCCGGCAAGCTGAAGCGCGAGGGCTCGACAGTCGAGGCACGGCACGTGGCCGAGGTTTTGGCCGGTATGGACGAGACGCCGCCGATTGGGGGATGGAAATGATGGAACGCGGACTCGCTACGTCCGGGTGTTCTTCCTCCGTGGAGAGGAGCGGGCGCTGATGGACATCACCTCACCCACATTCAAGGCAAACGCCCGCGTCGCGCTGGCCGACGGTCAGCTACAGAAGGCGCTGGGCAACGTCCGCGCCGGTTTCATCGACAAGCGCAGGAAAGCCGTCGATGCGCTGCCCGAGTTCGAGGAACTGCGCGACCGCGCCCGGGATATCAAGAACCACGCACTCGAACACCTAGACCTCTATCTGGAAACGTACGAGGCTAAAGTCCTGTCGTCGGGCGGCACCGTGCACTGGGCCGAGACGGCCGGGCAGGCCCGCGACATCATCCTCGACATCTGCCGCAAGGCCGACGCCCGCACCGTGACCAAGGGCAAGTCGATGATCACCGAGGAAATCGGCTTGAACGACTTCCTCGAGAAGAACGGGATCAGGCCGGTCGAGACCGACCTCGGCGAATATATCATCCAGCTCCGCGGCGAGCATCCGAGCCACATCATCGCGCCGGCGGTGCATCTCAACAAGGAACAGGTCGAGGCCGACTTCCGCCGCGTCCACGACCACCTGCCCGACCATCGCGACCTGTCGGAACCGGAGGCCTTGCTCGGCGAGGCGCGGCGCGTGCTGCGCTCGCAATACTTCGAGGCCGACGTCGGTATCACCGGGGCCAATTTTCTCGTCGCCGAGACGGGCACATCGATCATCGTCACCAACGAGGGCAATGGCGACTTGACCCAGGTCCTGCCGCGTGTCCACGTCGTCGTCGCCTCGATCGAGAAGATCGTGCCCACGTTGGAGGACGTGTCGCAGATCCTGCGCGTGCTGGCCCGCTCGGCGACCGGGCAGGAGATGAGCGTCTATACGACGCTGTCTACCGGCCCCCGGCGCAAGGGCGACGTCGACGGACCGGACGAATATCACGTGGTCCTGCTCGACAACGGCCGCTCGTCAATGCTCGGCACGGAGTTCCAGGACATGCTGCGCTGCATCCGTTGCGGCGCCTGCATGAACCACTGCCCGGTCTATCACGCGGTCGGCGGCCACGCCTATGGCTGGGTCTATCCGGGGCCGATGGGCGCCGTGCTGACGCCTTCGCTGATCGGCGTCGACAAGGGCGGTCACCTGCCCAACGCCTCAACCTTCTGCGGGCGTTGCGAGAGTGTGTGCCCGATGCGCATTCCGCTGCCGAAGATGATGCGCCACTGGCGCGAACGCGAGTTCGAGCGCGGACTCAATCCCGCAACGCAGCGCTTCGGTCTCGGCCTGTGGGCGTTTTTTGCCCGGCGGCCGCGGCTCTACCGGCTGGCGGCGGCGCTAGGCATTCCGGTTCTTTCTCTGCTGGGCGGACGCAAGCGGCGCTTCGCCTGGCTGCCCTTTGCCGGCGGCTGGACAAGGCACCGCGAACTGCCGGCGCCGGAAAGCAGAACCTTCATGCAGCAGTGGCGTGACCGCGAAGCGGTTGCAAGGCAGGCGGGTCGATGAGCGCGCGCGACACGATCCTCGGCAAGGTGCGCTCGTCGCTTCATGCCGGAGCGAATGACCAAACGCGCAGGAAGGCCGTCGAGGAGCGCCTGAAGAAGGCGGCTCCGGGTGTCGTGCCGGCGCGCGGGAAGCTGCCCTCGGCCCAGCGCGTGGCGCTGTTCTCCGAAATGGCCGGCAAGCTGTCGGCGAGCGTCGAACACGTCAGGAAAGCCGCCGACGTGCCCAAGGCGGTGACCGAATATCTGCGCGGGCGGAACCTGCCGTCGGCCGTGCGTATGGGCGCCGATCCGCGGCTCGCCGCAATGCCTTGGGGCAAGCAGCGGGCGCTGGAGCTGCGCCCCGGTCCCTCCGACGGAGACGACGAGGCCGGCGTAAGCCACGCCACGGCGGCGATCGCGGAGACCGGGACGCTGGTGATGACCTCGGGCGCGGAGAACCCGACGACGATCAACTTCCTGCCAGAGCACCATATCGTCGTCGTCGACGCGGCCGACATCGAGGGCGACCTCGAAACGGTTCTCGCGAGGATACGCAAGGCCTACGGCAAGGGCAGGATGCCGCGCACGGTGAACCTGATCTCGGGTCCGTCGCGCTCCGGCGACATCGAGCAGAAGATCATCCTCGGCGCCCATGGTCCGCGCGCGCTGCACATCATCGTGGTGGGCGGCTAGGCCGTTGGCTGAGCCGGGCATCCACTTCTTCGATGCGCGCGGACCCGACAACATGCGCCTTTATGCCATCGGCGACGTGCATGGCCGCCTCGACCTGCTCGAGAGGATGCACGCGCGCATCGCCGATGAGATCGCCCGCGACCGTCCGGACGATTTCCGCATCGTGCATCTCGGCGACTATGTCGACCGCGGCGCCGACTCGGCGGGCGTGATCGACCGGCTGATCGCCGCGCACGCGGCCGACCGGCGCATTCTTGCGCTCGGCGGCAACCACGATGTCGGCTTCCTCGATTTCCTCGGCGTTCCCGATCCGGCCGGCCTGTTCGCGCGCTTCGGCGGCGTCGAGACGGCGCGATCCTATGGCGTGCGCCTCGATCCTCGCGACGGCAGGGCGTTCGCCGGGCAGGCGGCCGAGCTTCGCGCCGCCGTGCCCGAGGCGCACCGCGCCTTCCTGCGCGGGCTGCCCTATTCGCTGGAGTATGGCGATTTCTTCTTTTGCCACGCCGGAATCCGGCCCGGCGTGCCGCTCGACCGGCAGGACCCAAGGGACCTGATCTGGATCCGCGACGTGTTCCTCAACTACGCCGGCCTGCACCCGAAGGTCGTCGTCCACGGCCACACGCCGGCACCCGAACCGGAGATCCTCGCCAACCGGGTCAATGTCGACACCGGAGCCTACCAGTCGAACCGGCTCACCGCGCTCGTCGTCGATGGCGCGTCGAAGCGGACGATCGAAGTCGGGGTTTAGCGAACGGCGGCGGTGATGCCGTAACCGTCGACCGCACGGTGCCCGGCGGCAGCGTCGGCGGCGTAAATGCCGAACCCGCCGATGGCGAGGCCGGATAGCATGAGGAAGGAGAGGAGGGCAGCGCGCACGGCGGTCATCTCTTGGTCAACGTCCTCGGCATTCGATACGAACTGGGTTACGATTTCGTTGCGAAAACCGCTGTCCCGTCCGTTGGTTCCGGACGGGTGTCCACGATTTTCGTATCAGCTTCATGTCGCCAGCGAACCACGTTCGGTTACGTTTGCCGAAGCTGCTCGTCAGGCGCGCGCCGTTCTAGCGGCGCGGCGCGGGCAAAGCCATCGCGAAAGGACCGCGACGCATCGAATTCTGTGGACGTGACGGAAATGCAACGTGTCCAGTCTGCACCTCCGATATCCCTCCGGCTCCGCCGCTACGCCGTCTTCGCCGCCACCAGGCCGAGCTCGTCGGCCATCGCCTGGCGCATCAGGAACTTCTGCGGCTTACCGGTGACCGTCATCGGCAGGTCGGACCGGAAGCGCACGTAGCGTGGCACCTTGTAGTGGGCGATCTGCCCGGCGCAGAAGGCCTTGACCTCCTCCTCGGTCAGCGTCTCTCCGGGCGCCGTGACGATCCAGGCGCACAGCTCCTCGCCGTATTTCGGGTCGGGCACGCCGAACACCTGGACCTCGCGGATCTTCGGGTGGCGGTACAGGAATTCCTCGACCTCGCGCGGATAGACGTTCTCGCCGCCGCGGATGACCATGTCCTTCACCCGGCCGACGATGTTGCAGTAGCCCTCGGCATCGATGGTGGCGAGGTCGCCGGTGTGCATCCAGCCATCGGCGTCGATCGATTCGGCCGTGCGCTCGGCGTCGTCCCAGTAGCCCTTCATCACCGAATAGCCGCGGGTGCACAGTTCGCCGCGCTCGCCGACCGGCACCGTCCGGCCGTCGGCGTCGATCACCTTCACCTCGACATGCGGGTGGATGCGGCCCACCGTCGAGACTCGCTTCTCCAGGGGATCATCGACATGGCTCTGGAACGAGACCGGGCTGGTCTCGGTCATGCCGTAGGCAATGGTGACCTGGTCCATGTGCAGCAGCGATACGACCTTCTTCATCACCTCGATGGGGCAGGGCGCGCCGGCCATGATGCCGGTGCGCAGCGAGCCGAGGTCGAAGGTGGCGAAGTCGGGATGGTCCAGGATGGCGACGAACATGGTCGGCACGCCGTAGAGGCCGGTGCAGCGCTCGGCCTGGACCGCGCGCAGCGTCGCGCCGGCGTCGAAGCCTTCGCCGGGGAAGACCATCGCCGCGCCTTTGGTGACGCAGCCGAGCGTGCCCATGACCATGCCGAAGCAGTGGTAGAGCGGAACGGGGATGCACAGACGGTCGGCAGCCGTGAAGCGAATCGTAGCGGTGACGAAGTTGGCGTTATTGAGGATGTTGACATGGGTCAGCGTCGCGCCCTTTGGCGCGCCGGTCGTGCCGCTGGTGAACTGGATGTTGACCGCGTCGCCCGGCTCCAGCGAGGCGGTGATCGGATCGAGCCGGGCGTACTCGGCCGGCCCGCCCGCCGCCATGACCTCTTCGAAGTTGAACATGCCGGGCGAGCTTTCCCCGCCCATGCGGATGACGGTCCTCAGATGTGGCAGCCGCGCCGCCTGGAGCTGGCCCGGCGCGCTGTGCTCCAGCTCGGGCGCCAGCGTGGCGATCATGCCGAGATAGTCCGACGTCTTGAAGCGAACGGCCGTGACCAGGGCGACGCAGCCGACCTTGTTCAGCGCGTACTCCAGTTCGGACAGGCGATAGGCGGGGTTGATGTTGACCAGGATCAGGCCGATGCGCGCCGTGGCGAACTGCGTGACCAGCCATTCCCAACGGTTGGGCGACCAGATGCCGATGCGGTCGCCCCTGGAAAGCCCGAGTTTGAGCAGCCCGGCCGCCAGGGCGTCGACGGCCTCGGCGAACTCGTCCCAGGTGAAGCGGCGGCCCTGTTCGACGAACACCGCGGCGTCGCGCGGCCCGTTGGCGGCCACCGTCTCGGCGAGCATCGCGGGGATCGTCTTGTGCAGCAGCGGCTGCGAGCGGTCGCCGGACACATAGGACAGCCCGTCGAGCGGGGCAATGAAGGTCCTGCCCATGCGCAGGCCGTGGCCGCGCTGGTTCTTCACGTTGTCGAGCGATTCTAGGGCCATGGATGTTCCTCCCGTATTGCGCGGAACACTAGCAAGCCATCGGTGGCGAAGGAATGACCCGCTTTCGCTCAGGCGATGGCCGCGGCGAGGCGCCGGGATATCGCTGTGATCAGCGCCGCGTCGGCTGCCGGGCGCTCCTTTAGTGAGGAGACCAGGCAGGCCTGTGACTTCAGGATGACGCCGTCCGCAAGGATCTTCAGGTGGTTGGCGCGCAGCGTCGAGCCGGTCGTGGTGATGTCGACGACGATGTCGGCCGAGCCTGCCGCCGGGGCGCCTTCAGTTGCCCCCAGGCTCTCGACGATGCGGTAGACCTGGATGCCGTGCATCTGTGAGAAGAACTGCTGGGTCAGCCGCCAGTATTTCGTCGCGATCCGGAGCCGCCGCCCGTGACGATGGCGGAAGTCGGCGGCGACGTCGTCGAGGTCGGCCATGGTGTCGACGTCGAGCCATGCCTCGGGCACAGCGACGACGACGTCGGCCTGGCCGAAACCCAGACGCGCCTCGATCCTAAGCCTGGTGTCCCAGTGCGGCACGGTTTCGCGCACCAGATCCTCACCCGTGACACCGAGGTCGATCTTGCCCTGGCCGAGTTCGCCGGCGATCTCGGACGCCGACAGGAAGGCGACATCGACGTCAGCACCGTCGATCGAGGTCCGCGCGCGGTAGGTGCGGTCGTCCTGCGGCAGGGCAACGACGAGGCCGGCCTTGGCCAGTACCTCCAGCGCCTGCTCCTTCAGCCGACCCTTCGACGGCAACGCAAGCGTCACGCTCATGGGCGGACCTCCCTGAGCGCGTCGACGCGGTCGAGCCAGACCGAGAAGCCGACGCCGGGAATGGGCTTCTTCGCGCCGAGCAGGGTGAGCAGCCGGTCGTAGCGACCGCCGCCCGCAAGCGGCCTTTGCGCGTCGGCCGTGCCGATCTCGAAGACGAGGCCGGTGTAGTAGTCGAGCGGCCGGCCGAAGGCGGCGTCGTAGTGGATTGCCTCTGCGTCGAGGCCCTCGGCGGTGATCGCGGCGGCGCGCGCGGCGAAAGCGGCCAGCGCACCATCCAGCGCCAGCCCCGCCGAACGGGCGAAGCCGTCGAGCGTCGCCGTCGCTTGTGATAGAGGCACGCGGATCGCAAGAAATGCCTTCAGCGCGTCGAACGCCTCGCGCGACAGGCGTACGCTCCTCAGTTCCGCCTTTTCGAGAAGCCGCCGGGCGATCTCTGATGGCGTGCGGCCGGCTGCCGCCGACAGGCCCGCCGTCTCCATGCGCGCGGCAATATCCGCGGCGAGCGCTTCGGCGTCGCCCGCTGCCACCAGCGAAGCGACCGCGGCCGGCAGTGCATTGGCGCGCGGCGGGTTTGCCAGATCGGCGAGCGCTGCTTCGAGCAGTTCGGCCGATCCGAAGGCGCGCGCCAGCCGCATGCGCCAACCGCGCGGCAGGCCGAGCGCGGCGAGCACCGCCTCGAACACGCCCTGGTCGCCGAGCACGACCGACAGCGTCCGGCCGGGCAGGGCGGTCGCCAGCAGCGCATGGGCGTCGGCGACAGAGCGCGCATCGGCACGCGCCGTATCGGCGTCGCCGAGATCCTCGATGCCTGCCTGGAAGAATTCGTTGCCGCCCTCGCGACGCTGGCGGAACACTTCGCCGAGATAGGAGTAGCGCCGCGGCGTGCCCGCCTGGCTGGCGATGTGGTCGAGGCACACGGGAATCGTGAATTCGGGCCTGAGGCACAGCGTCTCGCCGGTCTCGCTCTCGGTCAGGAAGATGCGCCGGCGCAAATCCTCGCCGGCCATGTCGAGGAACGGGTCGGCCGGCTGCAGCACGGCGACCTCGGCCGGCGTGCAGCCGCGCGCCGCGAAGAGGTCGAGGATATCAGTGGCGATGGCCGGGTTGCGGGAGGTCATGGGGCGATAAGGTTGGAGGAGCGGTAGAGACGCCCCCCCCCTCCGCCTCGCATCCGCTCGGCACCTCCCCCCCATTTCGTGGGGGGGAGGATGTGCGCCAACTGCGCGGCCAGCCATCCTCCACCCCGCAGAGCGGGGGGGAGGTGTCGAGGGCGACGCCCGAGACGGAGGGGGGGTGTCCGTTCTATTGCCCCCCTTGCGACGATCGTGAAAGAAAGCGCTACGCCCGTCGTCACCGCCCCCGCTCCGCCTTCTGCGCCGCGATGATGCCCCGGACGGTCTCGACCAATGCGCTCTCGGCGACCTCGACCTGCGCCGGGCGGCCTTCGCGCCATGCGGCATTGTCGGTGATCTTTTCGGCCAACCGGGCGCCCTCGACGAGGTCCTTGACCTGCACCACGCCCTTGGCGCGCTCGTCGCCGCCCTGAATGACGACGCAAGGGGCGCCGCGGCGGTCGGCGTATTTCATCTGCGCCTTCATGCCGGCGCCGCCGAGATACATTTCTGCGCGGATGCCGGCGCGGCGAAGCTCGGCGACCATCCTCTGGTAGCGGCCGAGGCTGTCGGTGTCCTTGTCCATGGCGAGCACGACGACCGGGCCGATCACATCCGACGTGTCCAGCTTGCCGAGGTTCTTCAGCGCCGCGGTGAGGCGCGAGACGCCGATGGAAAAGCCCGTCGCCGGCACCGGCTCGCCGCGGAAGCGCGAGACGAGCCCGTCATAACGCCCGCCGCCGCCGACCGAGCCGAAACGCACGATCTGGCCCTCGTCGTTGGGGATTTCCGC
>CAJPFN010000004.1 GCA_905339215.1 Rhizobiaceae bacterium | reverse complement strand
GACATCAAGCGCATCGATGAGCTGCGCGTCCACCACGGCGACGAATGGCCCGTCCACTGGCTCAAGCAAAGAGGTATCGAAAATGCCGAAGCTCTTCTTGCGTAGTTCGCTCGCAAGCGTCCTGATCGCTGTCAGCCTTGCGGCGCCGGCCCAAGCCAGCGGAGCGCTCACCGGCGCGACCGAGTTCACGCAGATCCTCAACAATGGGGAACTGATCGCGCTCGGCGGGCAGAATGCCGAGCAGATCGCAAATCAGGTGACGCAGATCTCCAACCAGGTTGAGCAGATCGCCAACCAGATCCGCATCTACGAGAACATGCTGCAGAACACGCTGCAGCTTCCCGATCAGGTGTGGGGGCAGGCTCAACAGGACCTCGCCAACCTGCAAGGCATCGTGCAGCAGGGGCAGGGCATGGCCTTCTCGATGGGAAACCTCGACGATGTGCTCAAGCAGCGTTTCCAGAGCTATGCCGATTTCCAGAACAAACAGCTCACCGGCGAGGAATTCTCGGCGGCATATCAGTCGTGGTCGGACACCAACCGTGACACCATCGGCGGAACGCTGGCGGCCGCCGGTCTGACGGCCGATCAGTTCGCGACCGAAGAATCCACCATGGCGCAACTACGCTCCCAATCGGAGTCGGCTGATGGCCAGATGAAGGCCTTGCAGGTCGGGCATCAGATCGCGACCCAACAGGTCGAGCAGATGCAGAAGCTTCGCGGCCTCGTTTCTCAGCAGATGACCATGATGGGCACCTGGTACCAGACCGAACAGACGCTCAGGGACCAAGCACAGGCCGAGAACGAGCGCTTTTTTGGCACGAAGAGCGGCGTGGTCGTTGGCAATGAAACCCCCTTCCGTCCCGAGTGGTGATCGAAATGCAGACAATCAGGCTACCTATTGTGATCGCTGTCGTTCTGCTCGCGGCCGTCGCCGGTGGCGTCGTCTCTTATGCGTTCTTCCCCAGCACCGATCCCGAAATGAAGCCGCTTCTCCAGCGCCAGGTCGACCTTGCCGAGCAAGAGGCAGCCGAAAGGGAGCGCGCCGCCCAGGCTACACGCGAGTTCTTCGACAGCGATAGTGACCAAGCAAGGTCCGTGCGCGACCAATTCCGCTCAACCGATTCAAAACCGTTCGAGCCGGAGTGGTAGATAAAAATGAAGCGCGGTCTCTTTCTTCTTGTGGCAGCTGGCGCCTTGATTGCGAGCCATTCTGCCTTCGGCCAGGCATCGGACAACGTGATCGAAGAGGTGCAAACCTCGATCATTGCCCAGGCACGGAGTTGGGAGACCACGCTGCTTCAACACGCGACCAACCTGTTCTGGTTGCTCGCGGGAATCGAGTTCGGCATTGCTGCGATTTGGCTGGCAATCAATGGCGCGACCCTCGAATCCTGGTTCGGTGAACTGGTTCGCCGCATCATGTTCGTGGGCTTCTTTCTGTTCGTCCTCACCCAGGGGCCGGAACTGGGGAAGGCTGTCGTGAACAGTCTATTTCAGATCGGCTCCGGAACGGGCAGCGTGTCGCCATCGGCGATCTTTGACGCCGGCCTCGATGTCGCGGAGCGCATGACTGACAATCTGTGGTCATGGGATCCCAGGGAATGGGGCAAGATGCTCATCGTCGGCATTTGCGCCCTCCTTGTCATCATCACATTCGGCTTCATGGCCGCCATCCTGCTCGGCGTTATGCTCGAGATGTATATCGGCCTGCTGGCGGGTCTCATTCTGCTCGGCTTCGGCGGCTCGTCTTTCACCAAGGACTTCGCGATTAAATATCTGATCTACGCCTTCGGCATCGGCATGAAGATCATGGTTTTGGTCATGATCGCCGCCATTGGTTCCGAAGTCCTGCTCTCGGTCGCAAACAATCCGAACCTAAGCGATAGTTTCATCGGCCCCGCCTCCGTCGCCGGCCTCGCTGTCGTGATTGCGATGATCTCGCAGATGATTCCGCCAATGGTGCAAGGCCTGGTTCAGGGCGTTTCCGTTAGCAATGGCATGGAAGCCATCCGCAGCGGTGGCCAGGTTGCCGGCTTCGCGGCGGTCGGTGCTGGCATGGCGGCCGGCGGCGCCGGCGTTGTCAAAGGTGGGATGGCTGCCGCCTCGGCGGCATCGCAAGCCGGCGCATCGCGTGGCGCGGCTGCAATGGCCGGGTTGAAGGCCGCGGGTGGCGCGGTCGGTTCCGCGGCGACCGACAAGCTGATGGGGATCCCCGGCGCCAAGATGGGTTCGACCCTCGGCCTCGCCAACGAAAAGCTGCGGCAAGGCAACAATCCGGGCACCCAGTCCAGAAATTCAAACAGAAAGATGGACGCCGACTCGTGAGGTCGGCCGGCCGTATCGATCAGGCGAGGCTAGATGGCGAAGCGCAAATACCCCGACAATCCATATCTGGCCGCCCGCTATGAGTGGAACGAGCGCTACGGCAGCTATATGCGCGCGGCCTCGGCATGGCGCACCGTCGGTCTGCTTTCGATGAGCATGGCGGTGATCGGGTTCGGCTATGCCCTCTATCAGTCCACTCAAGTCAAGCTCGTTCCTTATGTGGTCGAGGTCGACAAGCTCGGCGCGGCGGTCCTGGCCGGCTTCCCCGCACAGATCGAATATGCCGACGAGCGCGTTGTGCGTTCGATGCTCGGCGCATGGGTGTCGAACTTCCGATCGATCACCCCCGATGCGACCGTGCAGAAGGGCTATATCGACCGCACCTACGCGATGCTGAAACAGCAGGACCCGGCGACCGAGAAGGTCAACAACTGGTTCCGCAACAACTCGCCCTTCGATCGCGCTCGCACGATGACGGTCTCGATCGAGGTCAACAACGTCGTCGCCCTCTCGAACCAGAGCTACCAGGTCGACTGGAGCGAGATCGAGCGCGACCGCGCGGGCAAGGAACTGCGCACCCGCCGCTTTCGCGGCATCGCCACCGTGACCCTTTCGCCGCCCCAGGACGAGGCGGTCATTCGTCTGAACCCGATCGGCCTCTACCTCAAGGATTTCGATTGGACGGCCCAGCTTTGAGAAACGCTCGCGGAGTCAGAGTAATGTTCAACCTCAAGAGGATGCGCGCGGGCGTGACTGTTACAACCCTGTTGCTGGGCACGTTCGCCCTTAATGTCGCGGTTGCGGCCGATCAGCAGGGCCTCAGCGGCAACGAAATACGGGGAACCGGACTTTCCACCCAATGGCAGGGCACGGCCGCGGTGATGACGCGCGGGCCGGACGGCAAGGTCATTTACCTCTACGGCCAAACGCAGCCGTCCGTCGTTTGCTCGCCCCTCCAGCTCTGCGAAATCGAGCTGCAGGCCGGTGAAGCCGTGCGTGACGTGCTGGTGGGCGACACGGTTCGCTGGAAGGTCGAGCCGGCAACCTCCGGCTCGGCCGAAGGCCAGAAGATCCACCTGATCGTCAAGCCTTCGGAACCCGGGCTCGAGACGTCCATGGTGGTGACGACATCGCGGCGCACCTACCATATCCGGCTCAGGTCACATCATCGCGACTACATGGCCCGCGTTGCCTTCGAATATCCCGAAGACGTGCAGGCCAAGTTCGATGCCCTCAACGCGCGCGTCGAGGCGAGCATCATTCCCGGCGCCGGTGTCCCGGCCGAAAACCTGAGCTTCAATTTCGCTATCAGCGGACAGGCCCGATGGCGCCCGACCCGCGTCTACACCGATGGCGTCAAGACCTACATCCAGTTCCCCGGCCAGATGATGAGCGGCGATGCGCCGGTGCTGTTCGTCGTCTCAGGCGGCGAAAACCGCATCGTCAATTACCGGCTCAACGGGACGATGATGATTGTCGACTATGTGTTCGATCGCGCCGTGCTCATCTCCGGCGTCGGCTCCCGCCAGCAGAAGATCACTATTTCGAGGAAGGGCTGACCATGCGCGCCACCCACCGACTTTCCCGTGTTCTGGCACTCGTTCTTCTCACCGGCGCAACGGCCGCCTGCACTACTACCGGCGGCGGCTATTTCACGCCAACCGTGAGTGCCGATGCCGCCGATCTATCGCCGGCCGCGGCTGCGGCCGTCGCCGGCGACATGGTCGCCAAGCTCGCCGAGCATGTCGGCCCGGGCACCGGCACGATCGTCATCAAGCCCGATGATTCCGCCTTCGGCCTGGCGCTCGAAGACTCGCTTCGCGGATGGGGCTATGCCGTTACCTCCAATCAGGAGGCGTCCGGCGACAACATGATCCCAGTTGCCTATGTCATCGACACCTTCGAGGGCGCGGTCATGACCCGTATTTCGACGCCATCAGTCGAACTGACCCGCTCCTATGCCATGTCGGCAACGGGCGCTACGCCGACAAGCCCGTTGTCCGTCATGCAGCGTGTGACCTGAGGGGAGGGGACCATGAGTTCGCTCGATCTTTCCCCCGGCGCCGAAGACGGCGACGGCAGGCCCAAGATCCGACGCCTGAACAAGCTGCCGGTCTTTCTCTTCATCGGGCTGGTCGTCCTCTTCTTCGGCGTCATCATTTGGGGGCTGTCAATCCGGGGCCTCAACCGGAGCGGAGGCGCGATTGATACATCAACCGGCGCACCAGCAACCGACTTCGCTGACCAGCTCAAGCGCGGCGTTTCGGATGGCGTGATCGAGGCGCCGCGCCCCGCCCAGCCGATCCAGGTGGTGCAGCCCGTCCAGGAAACGGAACAAGAACCGCAATCCACCAATCCGTTCCAGCGCCAGCCGACAACACAGCAACAGCAACAGGCGACGCCGGTCGAAAGTGAAGCCGACTGGCGCGAGCGGCTGCAAAGGGAACAGGACGAGCAGATGTTGCGCTTGCTACATCAGCAGCGCATGGCTCGGCTCCAGGCCGACGACGCCGCTTATGATAGCCCGATCGCAGTCAATATCGGCAATGTTGGGCAAGCGGCACAAGCGGGCACGCCACAATCGACAACCGGGCAGGGGGCGTTTGGCGATCGCGCCGGCATGGTCGATCTCTATGCGGCCGCGATGCGCGCCGGCGGCGCCGGGCATCAAGCGGATCCGAACAATCAGGCCGGAAAGGCAGACTTCTTCAACCAGGACATTGCCGATCTCGGTTATCTGCCGAACCGCGTCGTACCGCAGCAGTCACCCTTTGAGCTCAAACGCGGTTCTGTGATCCCGGCAACGCTCGTGACCGGCATCAACTCCGACCTTCCCGGCCGGATAACCGCCCAGGTCAGTCAGAACGTCTATGACAGTGCGACCGGCCACCGGCTGTTGGTGCCTCAAGGAGCCAAGCTCTTCGGCCGGTACGATTCCAATGTCTCGTTCGGGCAGAGCCGGGTGTTGGTGATCTGGACCGATCTAATCTTCCCGAATGGATCGACACTGCAGATCGGCGGCATGGCCGGCGTCGACGCGCAAGGCTATGGCGGCTTCCGCGATCAGGTCGATAACAAATACCTGCAGACATTCGGCTCCGCGATCCTCATCGCCCTGATCGGCACCGGCATCGACATGGCGGTGCCAGAAAGCTCGACGCTTGCGACGCAGGACACCGCCTCGGACGCCGCGCGGCGTAACTTCGCGGAAAGCTTCGGTCGGGTCGCGGACCAGACCATCTCACGCAATCTCAATGTCCAACCGACCCTCACCATCCGTCCGGGCTACGGGTTCAATATCATTGTCGAGCAGGACATCACTTTCCCAGGCGCCTATCGCTGATGGCTAAGCTGTTTTCGCTCGCCCGCAATTCCGCCGCGGCCATTGCGATTGGAGTGCTTCTGACCGGTTGCCTCGTGCCGGAAACCATCGACGCCAACATTGCGCTCGAGGGATACAAGTATGACATGCGTGTCGAGACCCGCCTCGCCGACCCTCGTGCCCTTAAGGCGCTTGCCGTCGGCCACGTGTTCACAAAGCAGGAGGAGGATCGGATGTGGACGGAAGAGGGCAAGGCCGCCCGAATGCCCGGCTTTGAGAGCTTCACCTACGCCGGGGAAGGGCGCTTTGATCTCGTCGTCGAGCTCACCGGCGAGCTGGACGCAAATGGGTCAGCAATCGGCGTGCCGAACACACGGGCCAAGTCACAAACCGATAACTTCTTGAGCATTCGGCGCATGGATGATGGAACCATTGAAGTCAGTACGCCGGAGATCCCGGACCGCGCCCGCGTCGAGCTAGATCAGATCGCCATTGTGCCCAACGGAACGTTGACCGTGACCGTGTTCGGCACGGTCATTGAGACCAATGCCGACGAAACGCCCGGATTCTTGGGTGGAGCATATCGCTGGAACATCTCGTCCTGGGACGACCGCGTTTTTCTCAAGGTCAACCCCGCTGTTGATTGATCCAGCTTGGCCCAAAGGAGGATGAATGCCCCGCTACTATTTCCACATCTACAGTCATGACCAGGAGTACCCGGATCGAACAGGAGAACCGCTCGATGACGACGCCCAAGCGATCGCGATGGCACACCGGATCGTGTCGGAAATCGCCGAAGAACCGGAGCATCGTGAGATCGAGGTGAGAGTGGTAGGCCGCAAGGGACAGGCGGTCGCAACCGTCGACACAAACGGGCTAAAATAGCGACGAAGCACCTGCGTCCAGAAAACTCTCAGTCAGGTGCTTATGTGCACCATCCGACTGTGTTTCCGTCATCCCGGCGACGGTCAACGGGGCACCCAGCATTCTCGATGGCCGATAGACACTCTATGTCGGTTCGATCTTACCGATTCCTGTCCGGCACTATTAATGCCGGGAGGAAATTGCTATCACCTTCCTGATTCTTCCCGTATTTTCTCACATGAATATGATCTCGAGCGGGGAACCACATGGACACCGATATCATGACGATTCGGGAGGTGGCTGAGTACCTAAAGCTCACCGAAAAGACTGCCTATCGCCTCGCAGCGGAAGGTATATTGCCCGGTTTCAAGGTTGGTGGAGCGTGGCGATTCCGAAAGCGTGACATCGACGGCTGGATAGAAGCGCAGATGGCTGTGCCGAAGGGGGACAAGGCTATTGATCACTGAATACCACGCAAAGCTGTTTGCTCATGAGCTAAGCAAGCGGCATTCCGTGGCGGATGCCGAAAAGCTTGCCGGTGCACTGTTGGATGCCCAAGTAGATCTGAACCCGCATCAGGTCGAGGCTGCGCTGTTCGCGTTCAAGTCGCCGCTCTCGAAAGGGGCGATTCTTGCTGATGAGGTCGGCCTCGGCAAGACGATCGAAGCCGGGCTGGTGCTCGCCCAGAAATGGACAGAGGGCAGGCGCCGCATCCTCGTCATCACCCCGGCGAACCTACGCAAGCAGTGGTC
>CAJPFN010000003.1 GCA_905339215.1 Rhizobiaceae bacterium | reverse complement strand
TGGTCGAGCGCGCCCATCGTCTCCTCTAGCGGCGTGTCGGGGTCGAAGCGGTGCGAATAGAAGATGTCGACATAGTCGAGGCCCATCCGCTTCAGGCTCTGGTCGAGGCTGGCGAGCAGGTATTTCCGGCTGCCCCACTCGCCGTAGGGACCCGGCCACATGCCGTAACCCGCCTTGGTCGAGATGATCAGCTCGTCGCGATAGCCGGCGAAGTCGGTGCGCAGTATCTCGCCGAAGGCTGTCTCCGCCGCGCCGGGCGGAGGGCCGTAGTTGTTGGCGAGGTCGAAATGGGTGATGCCGAGGTCGAAGGCGCGCCGGCAGATCGCGCGCTTGGCTTCGTGGCGGGCGTCCTCGCCGAAATTGTGCCAGAGACCGAGAGAGATGGCCGGCAGCTTCAGGCCCGAGCGGCCGCACCGGTTATACAACATCGCGTCGTAGCGGTTCTCCGCGGGTTGCCAGGCCATTCTCGATCACTCCTCATGCGCTCCGGCGCCCGCGCGCCGGAGCGACACATCACTTCTTCCTGGCGAGCAAAGCGCGCGCCTCGCGGACGCCGAGCGCTTCCGGACGCTCGCAGGTCGTCTTCATCGCGACGAACTTGCCGGTCTCTCCGGACTTCAGGATGCCGGTCATGACGTCGACGGCATGCAGCGCCAGTTCCATCGAGCAACGGTGCGGGCGGCCTTCGCCGATCGCGATCGCCATGTCCGCGAGCCCCGCGGCGCGATAGTTGGCCAGCATGCCCTGCGCGTGCTGCTGGTTGGGCACGGCGAAGGGATGGTCCCATTTTGGCAGCTTCTTCACCGGATCCGCCTTCTGCGTATAACGGATGTTGCCGCCGAAGAAATTCGGATCGGGCACGTAGATCGTCCCCTCGTCGCCGAACAGCTCCATCGGCGCGTGGCCGTGCTGCCAGACGTCCCAGCTGGCGTTGAGGCTGACGGCGGCGCCGTTGGCAAATTCGAGCAGCGCGTGAATGGTCGTCGGCGTGTCGACGGGGACCTTCTGGCCGTAGCGCGGCTTCGACGTGATCGTGCGCTCCTTGAAGGGGATGGTGGCAAGGGCCGCGACCTGCTTCACCGGACCGATCAGCTGGATCAAGTTGGCGAGGTAGTAGGGGCCCAGATCGAGGATCGGCCCGCCGCCCTTCTGGAAGAAGAAGTCGGGATTGGGGTGCCAGTGCTCCATGCCGTGATTCATCACATGGCAGGTACCGCTGGTGATGCGCCCGAGCTTGCCGGAATCGACGATAGCGCGGGCAAGCTGGTGGGCGCCGCCGAGGAAGGTGTCGGGCGCCGAACCGACGCGCAGGCCCTTCTTCTCGGCGCGTTTTTTCAGGTCGATGCCTTCGGCGACGGACAGCACGAATGGCTTTTCCGAATAGACGTGCTTGCCGGCGTCGAGGATCTGCCTCGACACCTCGTAGTGGGCGGCCGGCACTGTCAGGTTGACGATGATGTCGATGTCGCCTGCCGCCAGCAGCCCGTCGACGGTCTCGGCGCGCAGGCCGAATTCCGCGGCGCGCGCCTTCGCGGCTTCTGCGCTGATGTCGGCGCAGGCGCGCATCTCGATGCCGCGGAAGAGCGGCGCAAGGCGGAAGTAGGCTGCGGAGATGTTGCCGCAGCCGATGACGCCCACACCCAGTTTCTTTGCCATTTGGTCCCGTCCCCTAGAAGGTCTTCGCCGCGGCGATCGAGCGGCGTGCGAAACGCTCGTCGTCGCTCGGCTTGTCGTGTTCCATGATGAAATGGCGCGCCGGCGTCTTGCGCAGCGCAGCCATGATGCCGCGCCAGTCGACCGTGCCATGGCCGACGTCCGACCAGCCGTCCTCGTCGGTCGCCTCGCCGGCAGGCGCGATGTCCTTGACGTGGACCGCGACGATGCGCGACGCGTGATCGCCGATCCACTTCAGCGGATCGGCGCCGCCGCGCACGACCCAGGCCACGTCGATCTCCCAGCCAAGGTCCGGCGCGGCGTCGAAGATGTGAGCCTGGGGCAGCGAGCCGTCGGCGAGCGGCTTGAACTCGAAGTCGTGATTGTGCCAGGCGAAGCCGTAGCCGGCCTTCTTCGCCGTCTCGCCGACGACGGCGAGGCGGCGGCCGAAGGCGCGCCAGCCCCCGGCATCCGAAGGCCGCTGGTCGGCCATCAGATGCGGACAGACCATCAGCCGGACGCCCAGCGCGTCGGCGATGCGCCTCGCGCCATCGAAGTCGTTCTCCAGCATGTCGATGGGAAAGTGGCCCGTCGGCATGGCGAGACCGTTGGCGTCGAGCGCACGGCGGAAACCCGCGGGATCGGCATAGACGCCGCCGAACCCCTCGACCTCCTTGTAGCCGAGGCGGGCGAGCGTCTCGACGACACCCTCCCAGGGCTGGAAGTTGCGGGCGCTGTAGAGTTGAAACGACCAGTTCATCTTACCGATTCCATCCTGTTCACCTGTCGGGGTACCTGCCTCACAGCCTCTGCCCCGACCCTGAGTCGAAGACCGAGGCGCGCATCGGATCGAAACCGATCGTCACCTCGTCGCCCAGGCGCGGCGCCCGCTCGCTGGGCATGCGCACCGCCACGTCCTGCTTGCCGAGCTTGGTCCAGACCAGGGTGTCGGAGCCCATCGGCTCGACGACGTCGACCCTGCTCTTCATCGAGAACGGCCAGTCCATGCCGCTGTTGGCGGAGACGTGTTCGGGGCGGATGCCGAACGTGGCCGGAACGCCGCGGGGCGCGGCAGCGGCAAACGCGTAGCGCGAAAGCGGAATAGAGGCGCCGTCGGCGACGAACATCGGTTCGCCGGCGCCGTCGATCACGCCTTCGAGGAAGTTCATCCCCGGAGAGCCGATGAAGCCGGCGACATAGCGGTTGACCGGCCGGTTGTAGATCTCGTGCGGCGTGTCGAGCTGCTCGATGACGCCGCCCTTCATGATGGCGATGCGGTCGGCGAGCGTCAGCGCCTCGATCTGGTCGTGGGTGACGTAGACCATGGTGTTGCCCAGGCGCTGGTGCAGGCGCTTGATCTCGACACGCAGTTCCGAGCGCAGCTTGGCGTCGAGGTTGGACAGCGGTTCGTCGAACAGGAAGACGTCGACGTCGCGCACCAGGGCGCGGCCGATGGCGACGCGCTGGCGCTGGCCGCCGGAAAGCTGCGCGGGCTTGCGGTCGAGCAGCGGCTCGATCTGCAGGATCTCGGCGGCGCGGGCGACGCGCCGCTCGATCTCGTCCTTCGCCATGCGCGCGTTCTTCAGGCCGAAGGAGAGGTTTCCTCGCACGGTCATCTGCGGGTAGAGCGCGTAGGACTGGAACACCATGCCGATGCCTCGGTCCTTGGGCTCAGCCCAGGTGACGTTCTTGCCCTTGATGAAGATCTGCCCGGCGCTGACGTCGAGCAGGCCGGCGATGCAGTTGAGCAGGGTCGACTTGCCGCAGCCGGAGGGGCCGAGAAGAACCAGGAACTCGCCGTCGGCGATGTCGAGGTTGAGCGATTTCAGCACGTCGACGGAGCCGAAGGAGAGCGAGACGTCCTTGATGAGGATGCTGGTCATGTCTTCAGCCTTTCACCGCGCCGGCGGCGATGCCGCGCACGAACAGCTTGCCCGAGATGAAGTAGATGACGAGCGGGACCAGGCCCGTGAGGAGCGTCGCGGCCATGTTGACGTTGTATTCCTTCACGCCTTGCACCGAGTTGACGATGTTGTTGAGCTGGACGGTCATCGGATAGGTCTCGGGGCGGGTGTAGACCACACCGAACAGGAAGTCGTTCCAGATGCCGGTCACCTGGATGATCATCGAGACGACAAAGATCGGCAGCGACATCGGCAGCATGATGCGGAAATAGATCGCCCAGAAGCCGGCGCCGTCGACGCGGGCGGCCTTGAACAGCTCTTCCGGCACCGAGGCGAAGTAGTTGCGGAACAGCAGCGTGTTGATCGGCATGCCGAAGATGGTGTGGACGATGACCAGCCCGGTCAGCGTGCCGTAGACGCCCATTTCCCGAAGGATGATGACGATCGGATAGATCATCACCTGGTAAGGGATGAAGGCGCCGACGATGAGGATGGTGAAGAAGATGTTGGCGCCCTTGAAGCGCCAGTTGGCGAGCGCGTAGCCGTTCACAGAGGCGATCAGGATGGAGATTATGACGCTCGGGATGGTGATGCGCACCGAGTTCCAGAACCCTCTCGAGAGCCCGTCGCAGTTGAGGCCCGTGCAGGCAGTCGCCCAGGCCTTCACCCACGGCTCGAAGGTGATCTCGACCGGCGGCGCGAAGACGTTGCCGAAGCGGATCTCCGGCATGCCCTTCAGCGACGTGACGATCATCACGTAAAGCGGCATCAGGTAGTAGAGCGCGACGATTGTCAGCGTGCCGTAGACGATGATGTTGCGGCGCGACAGGACCGGCCGCGGCCTCGGGCCGTAAGGCTCGCGGGCGCCGACGACGACGGGATCGGCCTGGCCGGCCACGGCGGTGCGAACGTCAGCCACGCTTGTTCCTCCCGCCGAATTCGAGATAGGCCCAGGGCACCACTACGATCATCACGGTGACCAGCATCATCGTCGAGGCGGCGAAGCCCTGACCGAGATTCTGCGCCGAGAACATGTAGTCGTAGACGTATTTCGCCGGCACCTCGGAGGCGTGTCCGGGGCCACCCGAGGTCTGCGCGACGACCAAGTCGTAGACGCGCACGATGCCCGAAGCGATGATCACCAGCGTAGTGACGAAGACCGGCCGCATCATCGGGATGACGATGAAGAGATAGGTCTTCCACATCGGGATGCCGTCGACCCGCGCCGCCTTCCAGATGTCCTCGTCGATGCCTCGCAATCCTGCGAGCATGAGGCACATCACCAGGCCGGTGCCCTGCCACAGCGCCGCGATCAGGATGCCGTAGATGACGATCGACTGATCGTAGAGCGGGTTGAAGGTGAAACTCTCCCAACCCGCGCTGCGCACCAGGTGCTGCACGCCGAAATCGGGGTTGAGCAGCCACTGCCAGACGAGGCCCGTGACGATAAAGGAAAGAGCGAAGGGATAGAGGATGATGGTTCTGAATACACTCTCGAAGCGAATCTTCTGGTCAAGCAGCGCGGCAAGCACGAAGCCGATGGTCAGCGAGAAGATCAGCGACAGCACGCCGTAGATCATCAGGTTCTCGATCGAGGCCAGCCATCGCGGCGTCGACCAAAGCCGCTCGTATTGATCCAACCCGACGAACTGCAGGCGGGGCAGAAGCCGCGAATTCGTGAACGAGTAGACGACCGTCCAGACGGTCCCCCCGACGAACACCACAAGTGCCGTGAAGATCATCGGGATCGACGCGATTTTGGCATTCAGGTTGCGGAAAAGGGAATTCGGGCGCCCCGGGGCATCGTTGGCCATGGTCGTCGTCCAGCTTCAAGGTCAAGGAAGGCCCGCCGCCGGACCATTGCGGCACGGCGGCGGGAGCGATCGGCCCTGAAAGCTCAGTCGGCGGCGGCGATGATCTCGGCGTAGCGCTTCTGCGCCTCTTCCGGCGTCATCGACGGCGTGGCGAAGAACTCGACGAAAAGATCGTTGAGCTGGTTGTTGGTGTCCTCGGTGTTGAGCCGCGGCGGGTCGGGCATCGTGTTGCCCTTCGCCAGGATGTCGAGGCCCTTCTTCATGCAGTCGTTGGCGGCGTTGAGGTCAACGTCGCCGCGCACGGGCACGGAACCCTTCTTGAGGTTGAAGGCGACCTGGGTCTCGGGGCTGAGCATGACCGAGGCGAGGACTTCCTGCGCGGCGGTCTTGTCGGCGTCCTTGAGCTTCGGGAAGTAGAAGGCGTCGCCGCCGACCGAGATCAGCTCGTTCACGCCGAGGCCCGGGAGGCAGGAGTAATCCTTGCCGGCAACCTGGCCGGCAACCTGGAATTCGCCCTGCGCCCAATCGCCCATGATCTGGCCGCCGGCCTGGCCGGTGATGACGAGATTGGTGGCCTGGTTCCAGTCCTGCACGTTCGACTTGGCGGCCATGCGGCGGGCGTCGTCGGCCGCCTTGAAGACCTTGGCGATTTCCGGTCCGGCCGCGGCTGCCTCATCCTTGTCTTGGTAGACCTTGAGGTAGGTCTCCTTGCCGGCGATCGCCGGGATCAGGACGTTGAACGCGCCGGTGCGCTGCCAGGCCTGACCGCCCATGGCGAGCGGAACCTTGCCGGCCTTCTCCAGCGCCGGTGCCGCGGCGACGAATTCGTCCCAGGTCTTCGGGACCGGAACGCCGGCATCCTCGAAGGCCTTGTGCGACAGCCACAGCCATTGCCAGGAATGGATGTTGATCGGCACGCAGTAAACCTTGCCGTCGACGGTGCAGCCCTCGAGCAGGCTCGCCGGGCGGACGAAGTTCTTCCAGCCTTCCTTCTCCGCAAGCTCGGTGAAGTCGCGCATCAGGCCGGCCTGAACCAGCTCTTCTGCCTGGCGGCCATGGTTGAACTGGGTCGCGGCCATCGGGTCGCCGCCGGTGATGCGGCTGATGAAGACCGGGCGCGCGGTATTGCCGCCGCCGGCGATGGCGCCGTCGATCCATTTGTTGCCGGTGGCGTCGAAAGCCTTGGCGAATTCGGCGACCGCCGCCGCCTCGCCGCCGGACGTCCACCAGTGAGTCACTTCGAGATCAGTCGCCTGCGCCAGCCCGACCGTGCAGAGCATCGTCGAGGCAGCGATGAGTGCCTTGAAAGAGTTCATTGATTCCTCCCAGAAGCCCGCCGCTCCCACGACAGGCGTTTCTCTTCTCCCGTCCGACGGCCTCCTGTTCCGACGGACTACAATCGATTAGAGTGGCGCGTTCAGCGTCATGCAATCGATTACATTTATTTCTGGTGCCGAAAAAAAGAAATGTCAAGCCAATTCCGGCGAATCGTGTTTTGACGGCTTCGAAGGGCAAGGCGGGACAGTGACTAAGGCATTTCCGACGATCCAGGACGTAGCGCGCGTCGCCAAGGTGTCGACTGCAACAGTGAGCCGCGCCCTGTCCTTTCCGGAGCGGGTCTCGAAGGAAACGCGCCGGGTCGTCATCGATGCCATCGAGCGCACCGGCTACACGGTGAACCAGACGGCGCGGAATCTGCGCCGCAAGCAGAGCGGCGCGATCGTCGTGCTCGTGCCCAATCTCGGCAATCCGTTCTTCTCCAAGATCCTGTCCGGCATCGAGGCCACTGCGTCGCGCGAAGGGCTGAACGTACTTATCGCCGACACGCGCCAGCCGCAGGTCAGCCCGCGGCTGATCGGCGAGTACCTCCACGCCAACCGCGCCGACGGACTGATCCTGCTCGACGGCGCGCTCAGGCCCGACCTCATTCCCGGCGCGCCGGGCAAGCGGCCGCCGATCGTTTATTGCTGCGAATGGAACGAAGACAACGATCTGCCCTCTGTCCGTTTCGACAACAGCGGCGGCGCTGCGCTTGCGGTCCGGCATCTGCATGACCTCGGCCATCGCCGGATCGGCCATATCCTCGGGCCCGCCGACAACGTGCTGACCAAGGAACGCGAGCACGGGGTCCGCTGCACGCTCGACGCGCTGGGCCTCGAGGCGCGCCGGGACTGGTTTTTTGAAGGCGATTTCTCACTCGCCGCCGGCGCGCGCGCGGCGGCGCAGTGGCTGGCGCTCGACGAGCGTCCGACCGCCGTCGCCGCGGCCAACGACGAGATGGCCTGCGGCTTCATCTCCGGCCTGCATCGGGCCGGGGTGTCCGTTCCCGACGACGTGTCAGTGGTCGGATTCGACGACATCGACATCGCCGACCAGTTCATCCCGGCACTGACGACGGTCCGGCAGCCGCGCAGCGAGATCGGCGAGAGCGCGGCGACCGCGCTCATCGAACGGATCCGCGGCGGCGGCGCCGACGCAGCCGAAATGAAGACCCTCGCCGCCGAACTCATCGTACGTTCCAGCACGCGGACCGCGTAACCGCCGCACGTCAGGCTCCGCTTTATGGACAACCGGTCGCCTTGCCGGCGCAGGGCGCCGCACAGTTGGCTTCAGAGCTTGTAGGCGCGTTTCGCCAGCCCATAGGTCAAGTCGCGCGCGACCTCTGCTGCCTCGTCCTCGCGAAGCCGGCCGGTGCGGACGAGGGTCGCCAGATAGGTGCAGT
Source organism: Rhizobiaceae bacterium (assembly GCA_905339215.1). Classification (GTDB taxonomy): domain Bacteria; phylum Pseudomonadota; class Alphaproteobacteria; order Rhizobiales; family Rhizobiaceae; genus DUSC01. The sequence goes on along the minus strand of CAJPFN010000003.1, from coordinate 4,998 downwards.
CGACCCGCCGGGCGACGTCGTGGCGCGCAGGGATCGAAGGGAAAGCGCGCGTGTCGTCATTGAAGCCGACGGTATTGTAGAAGCCCGCTGTCTCGGTGGTCAGCTCGCGGAAGCGGCGCATGCCCTCCGGACTGTCGAAGAACCACCATGCCGGCCCGAGCCTCAGGCACGGGTAGACGCCGGCCAACGGCGCGAGCTCCCGCGAGTAGGCGGTCTCGTCGAGGGTGAACAGGATGATGGTCAGGCCTGGTTCCAGGCCGACGGCGTCCAGCATCGGCTTCAGCGCGGCGACGTAGTCGATGCGGCCGGGGATGTCGAAGCCCTTGTCGCGGCCGAAGCGGGCGAAGATCGAGGCCGAGTGGTTGCGCCGCGAGCCCGAATGAATCTGCATGACCATGCCGTCGTCGACGCTCATCTTCGCCATCTCGGTGAGCATCTGGGCGCGGAACAGCTCGGCGTCGGCCAAAGACGCCGCGCCGCCGCGAACGCGCCGGTAGAGCGTCTCGGCTTCCGCCGGGGTGAGGTCGGCGGTGGCGGCCGTCGGATGGCCGTGGTCGGTGGCGGTCGCCCCGTGCTGCCTGAAGAACGCCCGGCGGATCCGGTGCGCGTCGAGGTAGCCCGCCCAAGAACCCGTGTCGCAGCCGGTCAACTCGCCGAGCTTGTCCAGATTGGCGGCAAATCCGTCGAAATCGGGATCTGTCACCGAATCCGGGCGATAAGTGGTGATGACGCGGCCGTCCCAGCCCGATTCGGCGATCATCCGATGCCAGCGCAGATCGTCGAGCGCGCCTTCCGTGGTGGCGAGGACTTCCAGACCGAAACGCCCATAGAGCGCCCGCGGACGGAAGGCGTCGTCGGCGAGACACGCGGCGATGCGGTCGTAAGTGCCGTCCGCCGTGCGCTCGCTCAACGGTTCATCGATGCCGAACAGGGTGGCGAAGGTGTGATCGAGCCAGGACCGCGTCGGCGTGCCGCGAAAGAGATGATAGTTCGACGCGAACAGGCGCCAGATCTTGCGACCATCGGTTTCTGCCGTTCCGCCGAGCGGCGCAACGCCGAGATCCTGCAACGTCACGCCCTGGCTGACCAGCATGCGGAAGATGTAGTGGTCGGGAACGATCAGCAGCTGGGCGGGGTCTGAAAAACGCTCGTTCTCGGCGAACCATCGCGGGTCGGTGTGGCCGTGCGGGCTGACGATCGGCAGGTCGCGGACCTCGGCGTAAAACGCCCGCGCCAGCGCACGGACCGACGGCTCGACCGGAAACAGCCGGTCTTCGTCCAGCAAACCCGCCATGATCGTCCCTCCGTTCGGCCGGCGCATTGGTAAGCGCGAATGCGCGTCGAGATCAACCGCAGGCGAAGACACGCGGTGCTGTTTCCGGCTCGAGGCGAGCTACTTCGCGCGCAGCTTGCGCCCGTAGAGTTCGAGACGGTGATGGACGATCTCGTAGCCCAGGGCGCGGGCCACCTCGTCCTGGAGCTTCTCGATCCTGTCCGAGCGGAACTCGACGACGTCGCCGGTGTCGATGTCTATCAGATGGTCGTGGTGCGCGCCGCTGGCCTGCTCGAAGCGCGAAGGCCCGCCCTCGAAGGCGTGGCGGCGTATGGCGCCGATCGTCTCGAGCAGCTTCATGGTGCGGTAGACGGTGGAGAGGGAGATACTCGAGTCGAGCGCCACAGCCCTGCGAAAGATCTCCAGTGCGTCGGGATGGTCCTCGGTCTCCGAAAGGATGCCGAGGATGATGCGTCGCGGCCGCGTGATGCGCACGCCCGCCTGTCGCAATTCCTCCTCATAGTCGCGCCTGTCCGCCGTCGGATTCGTCATGGCCCGACTATGGGCAAGTTGCGACGCAATTGCAAAAGGGAATGGCCATGGCGGTTCCTGATCGCGACCCGCCCGCGGTTCTTATTGCAAACGATTTGCAATTGCATTGACAAGTGTGCGGCGATCCGGCATACAGGCGTGCATCAGACCGTCCCCGAGGTTCATCATGAAGCCCTTCGCCCTTGCAGCCGCGCTTCTGGCAATGCTCTCGCTTGCCGCATGCAGCGAGAGCGAGCCGCCGGCCCGGCTGAAGGTCGTCACCACGTTCACGGTCATCGCCGACATGGCCGCGAACGTTGCCGGGGATGCAGCCGATGTCGAATCGATCACCAAGCCCAACGCCGAGATCCACAACTACCAGCCGACGCCGGGCGACCTGATCCGCGCCCAGGGCGCCGGCTTGATCCTGTGGAACGGCCTGAATCTGGAGCTCTGGTTCGAAAAGTTCTTCCAGAATCTGCGCGACGTCCCGGGCGTCGTCGTTTCGAACGGCGTCGAGCCGATGGGCATTGCCGAGGGTCCCTATCTAGGCAAGCCCAACCCCCACGCCTGGATGTCGCCCCAGGCGGCGCTGATCTACGTCGAGAACATCCGCAAGGCACTTGCCGACCGAGACCCGGCCAATGCCGAGACATATGCAAGGAACGCCGCCGCCTATGCCGAAAAGATCAGGGCGACGGTCGAGCCGATCCGCGGGCGCCTTTCCGCGATCCCCGAAGACCGCCGCTGGCTGGTGACCAGCGAAGGCGCCTTCAGCTACCTCGCCCGCGACTTCGGCCTGAAGGAACTCTATTTGTGGCCGATCAACGCCGACCAGCAGGGCACGCCACAGCAGGTACGCAGGGTGATCGACGCGATGCGCGCGAACAACATCCCCGCGATCTTCTCGGAAAGCACTGTGTCCGCCGACCCCGCCCAACAAGTGGCGCGGGAAACCGGCGCCAGATACGGCGGCGTGCTCTACGTCGACTCGCTCAGCGATGCCGGTGGGCCGGTGCCGACCTATCTCGATCTGTTGCGCGTCACCACCGAGACGATCGCCAAAGGCCTCGCCGAATGAACGCCCCCGCAACAACTCTTCGTAACAAAGGCGCGGCCGCCGAAGGGCTCGCCGCGCGCGAGGTCACGGTAACCTACCGCAACGGACATACCGCCCTGCGTAGCGCCAGCTTCTCCATCCCCCGCGGCTCGATCACCGCTCTGGTCGGCATCAACGGCAGCGGCAAGTCGACGCTGTTCAAGGCGATTATGGGCTTCGTGCCGCTCGCCGCCGGCAATGTCTCGATCTTCGGCAGGCCCGCCGCCGAGGCGCTGAAGCGCAATGCGGTCGCCTACGTGCCCCAGGCCGAGGACGTTGACTGGAATTTTCCGGTGCTCGTCGAAGACGTCGTCATGATGGGTCGCTACGGTCACATGAACATGATGCGCATGGCGAAGGCCGCGGACCGCGCCGCGGTCGCCGCCGCGCTGGAACGGGTTGGCATGGCCGACTACCGCAAGCGGCAGATCGGCGAGCTTTCCGGCGGGCAGAAGAAGCGCGTCTTCCTTGCTCGCGCACTCGCCCAGGAGGGCCAGATCATCCTGCTCGACGAACCGTTCACGGGCGTCGACGTGCGCACCGAGGAGGCGATCATCGCACTGCTCAGGGCATTGCGCGACGAGGGCCGGATCATGCTCGTGTCAACGCACAATCTGGGCAGCGTGCCGCGCTTTTGCGACCGCGCCATCCTGATCAACCGCACGGTTCTCGCCGAGGGCCCGACGGCGGAGGTCTTCACTCACGCCAATCTGGAGAAGGCCTTCGGCGGGGTCTTGAGGCAGTTCATCCTCGGCGGCGCCGACTTGCACGACGACGACGACACGCGCCGCGTCACCGTGCTCACCGACGACGAGCGGCCGTTCGTCATCTACGGCAACGGCAACGACCCGCGCGATGCGGCGACGCCGGCCGAAGAACGGGACACCGGCGCGTGACCGCGACGCTCGCCGAACCATTCGCCTACGGCTACATGGTCAACGCCATGTGGGTCTCCGCGCTCGTCGGCGGGGTGTGCGCCTTCCTGTCGGCCTACCTGATGCTGAAAGGCTGGTCGCTGATCGGCGACGCCCTCTCGCATTCCATCGTGCCGGGGGTCGCCGGCGCCTACATGCTCGGCCTGCCCTTCGCCTTCGGCGCCTTCCTTTCCGGCGGTCTCGCCGCCGCGGCCATGCTCTTCCTCAACCAGCGCACCAAGCTGAAGGAAGACGCCATCATCGGGCTGATCTTCACCTCCTTCTTCGGCCTCGGCCTGTTCATGATCTCGCTGTCGCCGGCCGCCGTGAACATCCAGACCATCGTGCTCGGCAACATCCTCGCCGTGACGCCGGCCGACACGCTGCAGCTCGTGCTGATCGCCGGCATCTCGCTCGCCGTGCTCCTGGTCAAGTGGCGCGACCTGATGGTCGTCTTCTTCGACGAGAACCACGCCCGCTCGATCGGCATCAACCCGGACCGGCTGAAGATCGTCTTCTTCACCCTGCTCAGCGCCTGCACCGTCGCCGCCCTGCAGACGGTCGGCGCCTTCCTGGTCATCGCCATGGTGGTGACGCCCGGCGCCACCGCCTACCTGCTCACCGACCGCTTCCCGCGGCTGATCGGCATCAGCGTCGCCATCGGCACGCTGACCAGCTTTTTCGGCGCCTATGCCAGCTATTTCCTCGACGGCGCCACGGGCGGCGTCATCGTCGTCCTGCAGACGGCGATCTTCCTCGCCGCCTTCGTCTTCGCGCCGAAGCACGGCATGCTCGCCGCGCGGCGGCGGGCGCGCGCCGCGCTCGGCGGGGAGGCCGCGTCGTGATGATCATCGAGACACTGTTCCTGCCGTTCCGCTTTCCCTTCATGCAGCAGGCCTTCGTCATCGCCGTGCTCGTCGCCGTGCCGATGGCGCTTCTGTCCTGCTTCCTCGTGCTGAAGGGCTGGTCGCTGATGGGCGACGCCATCAGCCACGCGGTTCTGCCGGGCGTCGTGCTCGCCTACATCGCCGGCCTGCCGATCGCCGTCGGCGCCTTTGGCGCCGGCATGACCTGCGCCCTTGCCACCGGCTTCCTGCGCGAGAACAGCCGCATCAAGGAGGACACGGTGATGGGCGTCGTCTTCTCCGGCATGTTCGGCCTCGGCATCGTGCTTTACACGA
>CAJPFN010000002.1 GCA_905339215.1 Rhizobiaceae bacterium | reverse complement strand
TGCGGCAAAGAAAGCAGTGCCGCGGCGACCAGCGCGCCGGCAGCGGGCGCTTGCCGGAGCCGGACGGGAAGGCTAGTTGAGACGGGCGCCGCACCGGCGCGGTCCGGCGGCGCACCATGACGAAGCCTTCCCTCCCGTTCGCCGCCCTCACGGGCGTTATCGCCAGCCTGTCCGTCTTCGCCATCGCCCAGGGCCTTAGCTATCCGCTGTTCACCTTCATGATGCAGCGCCAGGGCATGACGCCGGCCGAGATCGGCCTGTCGGCGGCGATGACGCCGCTCGGCCTGATCGCCTCGGCGTTCTTCGTTCCCGCCGCGGTGCGCCTGGTCGGGGCGAGGGGGCTGGCGACGGTCTGCGCCCTGTCTGCCTCGGCACTGCTGACGCTGGTCGGGCTCCTGCAGAACGACATCGCCTGGTATCCTGTCCGCTTCCTGATCGGCGTCGCCATCAATCCCCTCTACATCCTCGGCGAGGTGTGGACGCTGGCACTGGCGCCGCCGGAGCGCCGCGGCCGCATCATGGGCGTCTTCAACGCGGTGACCGGCATAGGCTATGCCGCGGGTCCGCTGACGCTGGCCTTCGTCGGCTCGGAAGGCTGGCCGCCGCTTTTGGTCGGTATCGCCGCCTTTGCCGCCTGCGCCGGCCTGCTCTTCGCCACGACCGCCGGATTGCGCGGCTTCGAGGACGATGGCGCGCCGAAAGGCAGCGTGCTCGGCTTCTGGCTGGTGGCGCCGACGCTGCTCCTCGCCGTCGTTGTCTCGGCCGCAACCCAGCAGAGCGTCTATTCGCTGCTGCCGGTGTTCGGCGCCGCCTACGGCCTGCCCGAGGCGACGCTCGCCGGTCTCATCACCGCGATGTCGGCCGGCAACATCCTGCTGCAACTGCCGCTCGGCGTGATGGCGGAGAAGTTCGGCGCCCGCCGGATGATCGTCGCCTGCGCCCTGGTCAACTCGTCCTGTGCGCTTCTCCTGCCGGCGCTGGTCACCACGCCGCTGTCGTGGCCGGTCGTGCTGGCCATGGGCGGCGTCGGCTACGGCGTCTACACGATGGCGCTGGTCGAACTCGGCAACCGCTTCCGCGGCTCGGTACTGGTCACCGGCAATGCCGCCTTTGCACTGATGTGGGGCGCCGGCGGGATCGTCGGACCGCCGGGCTCGGGCCTCGCCATGCAGGCCGCGGGCCCGGTCGGCATGCCGGTGCTGCTGGCCACGCTCGGCTTCGGCCTCGTCTCCTTCGCCGTGCTGCGGTCGCTCTCCCGGCGCTGACGCTGGCTCAGGCGAATTCCCCGCCGAGGCGATATCGCCGCCAAGTCGGCTCGCCTATTGCTGCGCCTTCCTCGAACGACGCAGAACGAACATGGACGCCACCACACGCGACGCCGACGCCGCGACCGCCCCCTGGGCGGCGATCGTCGGCATCACGCTGACGGTGACCGTTTTCGCCGTCGCCCAGGGCCTGTGCTACCCGCTGCTCTCCTTCATCCTCGAACGCCAGGGCTGGACCTCGGGCATGATCGGGTTGTCGGCGGCGATGATGCCGCTCGGCTTCATCCTGTCGGCGCCGGTGATCCCGCCCATGGTCAATCGCTTCGGGGCGGGAAAGGTGGCGCTCGCCTGCGCCGCGCTGGGCGCGGTGTTCCTGGCCCTGATCGGCTGGCTGCAGGATTTCTGGCTGTGGTTCCCGCTGCGCTTCCTGCTCGGCTTCGTCGTCAATCCGCTCTACGTGATCAGCGAGACCTGGATGGTCGCTATGACGCCGGCGTCGCGGCGGGGCAGGGTGATGGGCGCCTACACGTCGCTCGTCTCCGCCGGTTTCGCCGTCGGTCCGCTGGCGCTGGCCATCGTCGGCACCGAGGGCTGGCCGCCCTTCGCCATCGGGATTTCCGCCTTCGCCGGCTGCGCGGCCTGCCTCGCCGTGGTCCTGCCGCGCCTGCCGGCCTTCGAGGGCGACCACCAGGGCTCCGCGCTCCGCCGCTTCCTGCCGCTGGCGCCGTTCCTGCTCGTCGCAGTCGCAGTCGTCGCCGGTTCCGAGCAGGCGCTGCTGGCGCTCGCCGCGGTCTACGGCCGCGCCTACGGCAGCGCCGACGCGGCGGTGGCCGCCTTCCTCACCGCCTTCATCGCCGGCAACATCGCGCTGCAGGTGCCGCTCGGCTTGCTTGCCGAACGCTACGGGGCGGGAAGGATGCTCGCCTGGTGCGCGGCGGTCGTCGTCACCGGATGCGCGCTTCTGCCGGTAACGTTCGCCACGCCGCTCGAATGGCCGCTCGCCTTCGTCTGGGGGGCGGCGGCGCTCGGCATCTACACGATGGCGCTGGTCGAACTCGGCAACCGCTTCTCCGGCGCCACGCTGATCGCCGGCAACGCCGCCTTTGCCATGTTCTGGGGCGTCGGCGGCATCGCCGTGCCGCCGTTCTCGGGCGCGGTCATGGACGCGGTCGGCGTCCAGGGCCTGCCGCTGTCGATCGGGCTGCTGTTCGCGCTGCTGCTGGCGGGGTCGGTGGCGACAGGGGCAAGGACACGGTCGGCGCCGGCCGGATAGCGCGTCGCGCACGCCGCTTGTCGGCGGTGGCCCTTCTCGGCTATCCTGAGCCATGTATTCGCCCTCGATAGCCGTCAAGCCGTCGCCGCGCACGCGGCATGCGGAGCTTCTCCGGCTGTGCGCGCGCATCGGCTACTCGCCGCCGTCCCAACGCTGAAATCCGCGCCCCGGCGCCTGCCGGACAGATTCAGCAGAAGGGACCAAGTCCATGACCTACCAGAACTATTCTCTGGCGCAGCTCCAGCACATCGATGCCGCGCATCATCTCCATCCGTTCACCGACCACCGCGACCTGCGCGACGCCGGCGCACGCATGATCACGCGCGCCGAGGGGCCGTTCATCTACGATTCCGAAGGCAACGAGATCCTCGACGGCATGGCCGGCCTGTGGTGCGTCAATGTCGGCTACGGCCGCGACGAACTGGCCGAGGCGGCCTACCGGCAGATGAAGGAGCTGCCCTACTACAACTCCTTCTTCCGCTGCTCGACGCCGACGCCGGTGCTCCTGTCGCAGCGGCTGGCCGAGATCGCGCCGGCCAACGTCAACCAGGTGTTCTACGGCTCGTCGGGATCGGAATCGAACGACACCGCGCTGCGGCTGGTGCGCCACTTCTGGGCTCTGCAGGGCAGGCCTGAGAAGAACCGCATCATCTCGCGCAAGACGGCCTATCACGGCTCGACGATCGCCGGCGCCTCGCTCGGCGGCATGCAGGGCATGCACGACCAGCTCTACGGCGCCGTGCCGAACATCGTCCACGTCATGCAGCCCTACGCCTACGAGCTGGCGCTTCCCGGCGAGAGCGACCACGATTTCGGCCTGCGCGCGGCGAAGGCGGTCGAGGACGCCATCCTCGAGGCGGGCGCCGACAACGTCGCCGCCTTCATCGGCGAGCCGGTGATGGGCGCCGGCGGCGTCAGGATCCCGCCGGCGAGCTACTGGCCGGAAATCCAGCGCATCTGCAGGAAGCACGACGTGCTCTTGATGCTCGACGAGGTGATCACCGGCTACGGGCGCACCGGCGCGTGGTTCGCCGCGCAAACCTTCGGCCTCGAGCCGGACACGATCACCACGGCAAAGGCGCTGACCTCGGGCTACCAGCCGCTGTCGGCGCTGCTGGTCGGCGACCGCATCGCCGCGACGCTGGTCGAGAAGGGCGGCGAGTTCTACCACGGCTACACCTATTCGGGGCATCCGGTAGCGTGCGCTGTGGCGCTGGCCAATCTCGACATCATCGAGAAGGAGGGGCTGATCGAACGGGTCAGGACCGACACCGGCCCCTATTTCGCCACGGCGCTGCAGGAGCGCATCGCCGGGCATCCGCTGGTCGGCGAGGTGCGCGCGATCGGCCTGATGGGCGCCATCGAGATCGTCAGGGACAAGGCGACGAAGGCGCGCTTCGAGCCGGCCGGCGACGCAGCGGTCGTGGTCCGCGACCACGCCATCGCCAACGGCATGATGCTGCGCGCCACCGGCGACACGATGATCATGTCGCCGCCGCTGATCTGGACGCGCGCGACCATCGACATGGCCTGCGAGCGCATTCTCAAGGCGCTCGACCTGGCGCATGCCGACCTTGCGAAGAGGGGCGCCTGATCCTTCGCTGCGGGGCGGTCCGGGCCGCCCCGTTTACTTCCACGAGGAGAACGCCATGTCCGCAAGAGGAATCGTCCCGCTGGTCGAATACGAGGACGCGCCGCCCGCGGTCCGCGCCGTCTACGACGACATCATGAAGACGCGCGGCACGGACTGGATCAACAATTTCTGGAAGGTGCTGGCGCACGATCCGGCGCTGCTCCGGCGCACCTGGGAGGACATCAAGCAGGTGATGGGGCCGGGCGCGCTCGACCCGCTCACCAAGGAGCTGGTCTACATCGCGGTGTCGGCGACCAACGGCTGCGAGTACTGCACCTATTCGCACACGGCGTCGGCCCGCGCGAAAGGCATGAGCGAGGCGCAGCTGATGGAGCTGATGGCCGTCGTCGGCATGGCCAACGAGACCAACCGGCTGGCCAACGGCCTGCGCCCGCCGGTCGATCCGCAGTTCGTGCCGCGCGGCTGATTCCGCCGCGGCGGCGGGGCGGAAGCAACCGGAAGGCGGCGCGCGCGTTTCCTGCGGCGGCCGGCGCGATCGGCGCCGGTATCCGCAGCAAGAACCGCAGGGCGGGAAGGTTTGCCATGTTCTACAAGGGATATGACCGGCGCTATGCCGCGCTGGCGGTCGAGCTGGCCTTCGCGCCGGCCGTCGTGCTGATGCGCCTGCCGCTGCTCGCGGCGGAATCGCGCGGCGAGGTCATCTCCGGTGTCGAGACCGCGCTCGCGGTTCGCGAGAAAGCCGAGGCGCTCGCCGAGGGCATGGCCGCGGCGCAGCTCTCCATGATCGGCTCGGCGATGCGCTTCTGGCCGGACCTGCTGGCCGGCAGGTCGCCCGCGCAGATCGTCGACCGCGCCATACACCTCTCCGCCCGCGCGGCGGTGAAGCCGATGGGCCGGCGCGTGCGCGCCAACTACCGCAGGCTGTCGCGGGGCTGAGCCTGCGGCGATCATCTGCTTGAGTTGACGCGGCGAAGTCCATAGGCTTGCTCGATCATACAGATCGGGGGGAATGGCCATGGCCGAGAAGGCGTTGAACGAACCGGCGGAAATCCCGCGCGAACTCGATCGCTGGAACTGGGGGGCGTTTTTCCTCAACTGGATCTGGGGCATCGGTAACAGTACCTGGATCGCCTTGCTGACCTTCGTGCCGGTCGTCGGCATCGTCATGATGTTCGTGCTCGGCGCGCGCGGCAGCCGCTGGGCGTGGCAGAACCGCGCCTGGCGCGACGCCGAGCACTTCCGCAAGACGCAGCGCGCCTGGGCGATCGCCGGCCTCGCCGTCTGGCTCGGGGTCATCGGCGCCGCGAGCGCACTGGTGCTGTCGATCCCGTCGATCCTGAAGAACAGCGAGGCCTACGAGATGACCATGGTGGCCGTGCGCGCCGACGAGCAGGTACGCGCCGCGCTCGGCGACGACATCTCCACGGGTTTCTGGACGGGCGGCTCGATCAACGTCGAGGCTGGCGGCAGCGGCGAGGCACGGCTCGCGATTCCGCTCAAGGGTTCGAAGGCGAACGGCACGGCGACGTCGCACGCGGTGCGCACCGCCGGCATCTGGGACCTCAGGCTTCTCGTCGTCACCGTCGACGGCGAGGACACGCCGATCGTGCTGGTCAACAAGGACCGGATCAGTATCCCCGGCGCTCCGCTCAATCTGTGAGCCGACCCGTGCGCCGTCGGGCGGTGCCAAAGGCAAAAACCGCGCTTCCCGAAAGGGTAAGCACGGTCTTGCCACAAGAACGCATGGCCCGTCGCGACAACACTGCGAAGGTAACAGCTCCGGTACGCGAGACCTGATCCGGAGCAGTGGGCGGTCCGAATGTCCGCCTCGCAAACCGTTCTACAGGGACATCGTTACCGGCCGGTTATCGAGAGCTTAAGCAAAGATAAATCCGCGTTTTTTCTTGGCTGCGTGGCGTCATCTTCCGTCAGGGGAAAGATGACGTAACGTCAGCCTGCCTCGCCGCGGAGGAAGCGGATGATGCCGGAGAAATCGGTGCCGCCGTGGCCCTGGGCGTTGAACAGCGCATAGAGCTGCGTGGCCTCGGCACCGAGCGGGGTGACGGCGCCGGCCGATTGCGCGGCCTCCTGGGCAAGCTTCAGATCCTTCAGCATCAGCGCCGCCGCGAAGCCCGGCTTGTAGTCGCGGTTGGCAGGCGAATTAGGCACCGGCCCCGGCACCGGGCAATAGGTGGTCAGCGACCAGCACTGGCCGGACGAGGTGGAGGCCACGTCGAACAGCGCCTGGTGCGACAGGCCGAGCTTCTCGGCGAGAACGAAGGCCTCGCCGACGCCGATCATCGAGATGCCGAGGATCATGTTGTTGCAGATCTTGGCGGCCTGTCCGGCGCCGGCGTCGCCACAGTGGACGATGCGGCCGGCCATCGGTTTCAAAACCGGTTCGGCCAGGGCGAAGGCGTCCCTGGAGCCGCCCGCCATGAAGGTCAGCGTGCCGGCCGCGGCACCCCCGGTGCCGCCGGAGACCGGCGCGTCGATGGACAGCAGGCCGTGCTCGGCGGCAATCGCATGCGCCTTGCGGGCGGAGTCGACGTCGATCGTCGAGGAATCGATGAACAGCGCCCCCTTCTTCGCCTTCGGCGCGAGATCGGCGTAGACGGAAAGTACGTGCTTGCCGGCGGGCAGCATGGTGATGACCACGTCGGCGCCCTCGATGGCGGCGCCGGCGTTCGCCGCGACCGCCACGCCGTTCTTTTCAGCCGTCGCCAGACTGTCGGCGACGAGATCGAAGCCGGTAACGGCGTGGCCGGCCTTGACGAGGTTGGCGGCCATGGGATTGCCCATGTTGCCGAGGCCGATGAAGGCGATGGTGGTCATTGGTGTTCTCCGTTGAGGCAATCGGCAGTCGGCTATCGGACCGATTGCCGGCCGCCTATTCCCGACTGCCTATCTTCCGATCAGATGCCGCGCCACGATCACCCGCATGATCTCGTTGGTGCCCTCGAGGATCTGGTGAACGCGCAGGTCGCGCACGAGCTTCTCGACGCCGTAGTCGTGCAAGTAGCCATAGCCGCCGAACACCTGCAGCGCGTCGTTGGCGACTGCCGAGCCGGTGTCGGTGACGAAGCGCTTGGCCATCGCCGACCACTTCGACGCATCGTGCGCCTTGCGGTCGAGCTTGGCGGCGGCGGTGTAGAGAAGCATGCGCGCGGCCTGGAGCTCGGTCTCCATGTCGGCCAGCTTGAACTGCAGTGCCTGGAACTGGTTGATCTTCTGGCCGAAGGCCGAACGCTCGCCGGCATAGGCGAGTGCCTTGTCGAGCGCCGACTGCGCGCCGCCGAGCGAGCAGGCGGCGATGTTCAGGCGGCCGCCGTCGAGGCCGGCCATGGCAATGCGGAAGCCCGCACCCTCGCCGGAGAGCAGGTTCTCGGCCGGCACCTTGCAGTCCTCGAAGATGACCTGGCGGGTGGACTGCATGTGCCAACCCATCTTGTTCTCGACCGCGCCGAAGGAGAGACCGGGCGCGTCCTTGGGGATGACCAGCGTCGAGATGCCCTTCGGCCCGTCCTCGCCGGTGCGAACCATGGTCACGTAGACGTCGGAATCGCCGGCCCCGGAGATGAACTGCTTGGCGCCGTTCAAGACATAGTCGCTGCCGTTGCCGCCGCTCCTGACCGCGCGCGTCTTCAGCGCGGCTGCGTCGGAGCCCGAGCCCGGCTCGGTCAGGGCGTAGCTGGCGAGCCATTCCATCGAGGTCAGCTTCGGCAGGAAGCGCTGGCGCTGCTCGTCGGAGCCGAACATGTCGATCATCCACGCCGCCATGTTGTGGATGGAAATGAACGAGGAGAAGGCAGGGCAGGCGCGGGACAGCGCCTCGAAGATCAGCACGGCGTCGAGACGGCCCAGGCCGGATCCGCCGACGTCGTCGCGCACATAGATGCCGCCCAATCCGAGCGGTCCCGTCTCGCGGATCACGTCGGCGGGGAAATGACGCTTCCTGTCCCATTCCAGCGCGTTGGGCGCGACGCGGTCGGCGGCGAAGGCTTCCGCCATCGCCTGGACGGCGCGCTGGTCCTCGTTGAGCTCGAACTGGGGCTGGCTGGCGATCGCGGCGTCCATGGCGGCCCTCCCGGCCATCTTTTTCGGCTTTTCGTCGGGCGCACTCTAGTCCAATGATGCCGCCGCGCAACCCGGCCGGCAGCGGAGCGGTTGTGCGAAAACAGGGCAACGGAGACGTCCGGTGAGCGCAGCCACGCACGACCTGCTCGGCCTGTTCCGCGCCTTCCTCGCCGGGCGCGACGATGCCTTGGTCGACGGTTTTGCCGCGGCGATCGGCGCCGCGCCGGCTGAACGTGCGCTCGCGCCCGTGTCGCTGCCTTGCCTGGAATATCTGCCGCGGGCGGCGGCGATCGCGGGCGGTGGTGCGAAGCCCCTGGCGCAGTGTCTGGCGCGCCATGCCGCCGACCTGCGCTGGGCGCAGACCTATTCGGAGGCCGACTTCGGCCGCGACTTCCTCGACCGCTACGGCTGGACCGAACTTGTCGGCACGCGCGGCCACTTCGCGAGCGACACGATCGCCGCCGGCTTCCTGCTGCTCGGCCCGCATGTCGTCTATCCGGATCACCATCACATCGCCGAGGAGATCTACGTTCCGCTGACACCCCTGGCCGAATGGCGCAAGGGTGACGGCGCCTTTGTCCGGCGGGGTCCAGGCGAGGTGATCCACCACCCGTCCAACGTCGGCCACGCCATGCGCACCGGCGCCGAACCGCTGCTGGCGCTCTATCTTTGGCGCGGCGGGCCGCTGGCGCAGAAGTCGACGCTGACAGGCGCCTCGACGGTGCGGGAGGCCTGAGGATGGCGCGCGCGATCATGCTCCAGGGCACCGGCTCCGACGTCGGCAAGACCGTGCTCGTCGCCGGCCTGTGCCGCGTCGCGAGGAACCGCGGCATGGCGGTTCGGCCGTTCAAGCCGCAGAACATGTCGAACAACGCCGCTGTCGCCGGCCGCCGCGGCGAGCCGGGCGGCGAGATCGGCCGGGCGCAGTGGCTTCAGGCGATCGCCTGCGGTGCTGCGCCCAGCGTGCACATGAACCCGGTGCTCTTGAAGCCGCAGACCGACATCGGCGCCCAGGTGGTGGTGCAGGGGCGGGTCGTCGGCGAGGCGCAGGCGGCCGACTACCAGCAGCTCAAGGCGACGCTGATGAACGCGGTGATGGACTCCTGGGCGAAGGTGGGCGAGGGCGCCGACCTCGTCATCGTCGAGGGGGCCGGGTCGCCGGCCGAGATCAACCTGCGCGATCGCGACATCGCCAACATGGGTTTTGCCACCCGTGCCGGCTGCCCGGTGATCCTGGTCGGCGACATCGATCGCGGCGGCGTCATCGCCGCGCTCGCCGGCACGCACCACATTCTAGCGGACGAGGACCGGGCGATGATCGTCGGTTACCTCATCAACAAGTTCCGCGGCGACCTGTCGCTGTTCGACGACGGCATCGCCGCGATCGGCCGCTTTACCGGCTGGCCCTCCTTCGGCGTCGTGCCATGGCTGCGGGAAGCAGCCCTGCTACCGTCCGAGGACGCGGTCGTCCTGGAGCGGCCGGGCGCGGCGGGCGGCCGGCGGCTGAAGGTTGCCGTGCCGATGCTGTCGCGCATCGCCAATTTCGACGACCTCGACCCGCTGCGTGCCGAGCCGGAAGTCGAGGTGGTGTTCGTGCCACCCGGTCGCCGGCTTCCCGAGGACGCGCGGCTTGTCGTCATCCCCGGGTCGAAATCGACGATCGGCGACCTGGTGCGTTTCCGCGCCGAGGGCTGGGACGCCGACCTCGCCGCCCACCATGCCCGCGGCGGCCATGTTGTCGGCCTGTGCGGCGGCTACCAGATGCTCGGCCGGATCGTCCGCGATCCGCGAGGCCGCGAGGGCAGCGTGCTCGAGGCACCGGGCCTCGGCCTGCTCGACGTCGAGACGGTGATGGAGGACGACAAGACAGTGCGCAACGTCGCGGCGCATTCGCTCCACCACGATGCGCCGCTGGAAGGCTACGAGATCCATCTCGGCCGCAGCGAAGGACCGGACCGGGCCCGGCCGGTCGCCCTGATCGAGGGCGTTGCCGACGGCGCCACCAGCGCCGACGGCAGGGTGTTCGGCACCTATCTCCACGGCCTGTTCGGCGCCGATCTCTTCCGCCGCCGGTTCCTCGCGCAGTTCGGCGTCGAGGGCGGCGGAAACTATCGCGCCGGCGTCGACGCGGCGCTCGACGCGATCGCCGAACGGCTGGAAGAGCACCTCGACTGCGACGCGATCTTTGCCGCCGCGCGCTGAACGCCCGGCGCCTCAGGCCGGATCGGACGCCTTCGGCCAGTAGGTGCCGAAGCACCAGACGATGCCTTCCGGGTCGGCGCAGATGAAGTCGCGGCTGCCGTAGAACGTATCTTCCGGTTCGCGCAGGATCGTCGCGCCGGCGGCGCGGGCGCGGGCGAAGGCCGCGTCGGCGTCGTTGACGGCGATGTAGACCGACTTGCCGCCATTGTCGCCGGGCTGGCCGACCATCGCGCCGTAGGCGTCGTCGCGGACGCCGCCGAGCATGATCATCGCCGAGCCGAGCGCGAGTTCGGCATGGTCGACCTGATCGCCCTCGCCGTAGCGGGCGCGGACGGCAAAGCCGAAAGCATTGCAGAGGAAGTCAATCATCGCGGCGGGGTCGCGGTAGCGGAAGGTGGGGTAAAGGCG
This sequence comes from Rhizobiaceae bacterium, assembly GCA_905339215.1. Taxonomy (GTDB): domain Bacteria; phylum Pseudomonadota; class Alphaproteobacteria; order Rhizobiales; family Rhizobiaceae; genus DUSC01. The sequence goes on along the minus strand of CAJPFN010000002.1, from coordinate 37,268 downwards.
GGGGGCTTCGTTCGTTGCGGGCATCGGGGGCTCCTTTCGCGTGTCGGCGGCTCGGGCGTCGAACCATGAACGCATGGTGGCCGAGGCCCGTTGCCCGGTCTTGAAGGAATGTTACCCGCTCAGGCGGCACGCCGAAGCCAGGCCGCCGGGGACGAGCCGGCGAACGCGGTGAACTCGCGCGTCAGGTGCGCCTGGTCGGCATAACCGCAGGCGGCCGCGACGTCCGCCCAGTCGGGCGCGGCGACGCGCGTCGACCACGCCAGCGCACCCTGGAAGCGGGCCATGCGCGCCACTGTCTTCGGCGCCAGGCCAACGTCGCGGCGAAAGCGCGAGAAGAGGTGCCTGCGGCTGCATCCGATCTCTTCGGCGAGGCCGGCGATGCGCACCCTGCCGCTGCTCGCGACGATGCGCCGGTAGGCCCAGGCGATTTCCGGATCGCAGGGGCGCCCGGAAAAGACGCGTCGCACGACGAAGGCCTCGACGAGGTCGAGGCGGCGGCCGGCATCGGGCTCGTCGCCGAGGCGTTCGCGCAGGCCGCGTAAGGCGCGGTCGCCGAGGTCGTCGAGCGTGACCATGGCGTCGGCGAGTTCGCTCAGCGGCAGGCCGAAGAAGCGGGCGGCGCCGAGGGGCGTGAAATTGACCTGCACGCATTCGGCCGTGCCCGGCGAATCCATGACCACCGGTCCGGCGTAGAGGCCGGCGGCGAAGGACGCGATGGCGTCGCCACGATGCGGTGTGCGGCCGAGCGCGATCGAGAATGGCGCGGCGAAGCTGATGACCAGCGGCACGACGAGCGATGCCGCCTCGACCTGTCCGACCATCGGCAGGCCGGTCTCGCGATAGAAGACGATGTCGTCGACTAGCCCTGCGAGTTGCGGCCGCACGGCGCGGCGCAGCCAGTCGGGCGGTCCGCTTTGTGGCTCGGGGTGTGCGGCGGCGTCCATCGGCGGCTCCGGCTGATGACGCCAGAATAGCCGATGGCGCGGCCGTTGGAAGCCGTCAGCCGATCAACCAGGCGTGCACCGGATTGGCCGGATCGGCGAGCAGACGGATGGCGAGCGCGATGCAAGTGACGACGAGCAGCGGCTTGATCAGCCCCGCACCTTTCTTCATCGCGAGGTGGGCGCCGACGCGCGCCCCGGCGAACTGGGCAGCGCCCATCACCAGCCCGGCCTTCCAGGCGACGGCGCCGACCAGCGCGAAGGCGGCGAAGCCGCCGACATTCGAGGAAAGGTTGAGCAGCTTCGTGTGCGCGGTCGCCTTGAGCACGCCGTAGCCGGCCAGCGCGACGAAGGCGAGCATGAAGAACGAGCCGGTGCCGGGGCCGAAGACGCCGTCGTAGAAGCCGATCGCCGGCACGACCGTCACGGCGAACAGGGCGGGCGACAGGCGCTCGGCGCGGTCGACGTCGCCCATGTTCGGCTTCATCGCGAAGTAGAGGGCGATAGCAACCAGCAGGAACGGCATCAGGATGCGCAGGACGTCGCCCGGCAGGACGGTCGCCAAAAGCGCGCCGGCCGCGCCGCCGGCGAGGGCAAGCCCGGCCGACGGCAACTGCCGCCTCAGGTCGACATGACCCTTGCCGGCATAGGCGATGGTGGCGGAAGCCGCACCGAACAGGCCCTGCAGCTTGTTGGTGCCGAGCGCCTCGACGGGGGCAAGGCCGGCGAGAAGGAGCGCCGGCACGGTGACGAGGCCGCCGCCCCCGGCGATCGAATCGATGAAACCGGCGACGAAGGCGGCGAGCGCCAGGAGAGCGAGGATTTCCAGCGTCGGATCGATCATGTCGCGAGACCGGCGCCGCGGCGGGCGGGGATGAGGAGCGTCGACGGGTTCGACCACAGGCGAATGGCTTGCGCAAGGCCGCGCCGGCTATAGTCTGGCGGCATCGGGATTGTCGCCGTGCCGGAACGGCGCGGCGCGGCAAGGGGAGAATGCACCATGGCGCACGGCCTGCTGGCGAAAATCCGCGCGGTTTTCGAGGGCGACACCGGCGTCCGCAAGGTCGCCGACGATCCGGTGCTCGTCGCCGAACTCGTGCTCCTGTTCCGCATGATGCTGACCGACGGCAAGGTGAGCGACGCCGAGATGGAGGCGTTGCGCCGCATCTGCCGCGTTTCCTTCGGCATTCCCGAGGAGAGCATGCAGGCGGTGATCGGCTATCTCCACGACTATTCTTACGAAACGACCGGCGCGCAGGCCGTGGCGATGTTCCGCGACCTCGACATCGAGCGCCGCCGTCTGCTCGCCCGCCATCTCGCCGACATCGCCAAGGCCGACCATGAACTCTCCCGCGAGGAGGTGCGCCTGCTGCGACGCCTGCTCGACCTCCTGCAGCTCGAGCCGGCCGACACGCTGCCGGCCGAGAAGCGCTGAAAGGGCTATGCCTTCACGTATTTCCGCCAGTCGTGCTCTTCCTTGAAGCCGAGGACCTCGCGGATCTTGCGATTGGAATAGAGCGCCTCGTGCTCGCCGAGTTCGCGCGTCAGCGGCACGCCGGGGAAGAAGCGGGCGGCGAGCTCCTTCGACGGGATGTTGACCGAATTGGTGTCGTTGCCGGCGTTGAAGACCTGGTAGCCGAGCCCGTCGGCGGCGAGGCAGCGGTCGACGATCTGGCCGAGGTCGCGCGCGTCGATGTAGCAGAAGACGTTGCGGCGGCGGACTTCCGGATTGGCGAAGAAGCCGGGGAAGCGGTCGTATTCGTGCGGCTCGATGACGTTGCCGATGCGAAGGGCATAGATGTCGAAGCCCGAGCGGCGCTGGAAGGCGCGCGCCGTCTTCTCGTTGACCACTTTCGACAGTCCGTAGCTGTCCATCGGATCGACGTCGTAGTCCTCCTCCAGCGGCAGGACGCGCGGGTTGACCTCACCGTCGGCGAAGCAGACGCCGTAGGTCGTCTCCGACGAGGCGATGACGATCTTGCGGATGCCGAGCTTCACCGCCGCCTCGATGACGTTATAGGTGCCGACCGTGTTGATGCGGAAGGTCTCGTTGTCGGGGCGGATCAGGATGCGCGGCACGGCGGCGAAATGGACGACCGCGTCGAAGCGCGGCACGCCCGCGCCGGGCTCCAGCTCGTCGAAATTGGCGTAGCTCGTCATGACGTTGAACATCTGACCGGAATCGGCGATGTCCGCAGTCAGATTGTCGACGCCGGGATGGGCGAGTGGCGTCAGGTCGACGTTGACCACCCGGTGGCCGCGATCGAGGAGATAGGGTACGACATGGCGGCCGGCCTTGCCCGACCCGCCGGTGAACAGGATCCGTTTCGGCTTGTGCATGGTTTGTCTCCCGTCGCGTCTTGGCCGGGCGCATCGTGCCGGCGACGCAGGCCGTCGATCCGTTATTATCCCTTCTGTGCCTTCCGCGTCAGCCCTGTTCGCGCAGGCGCCGGGCAATGGCGCGGTGGAGGTCGGGCGCTGCGGCGACGAGGTCTTTCGCCGCGTCGGACTGCGGGTCGTCGAGGACGTCGCCGGTGCGACCCCGCTCGACGATCCGGCCGTCGTGCATGACCATGACATCGTCGGTGATGGCGCGCGCCACGGTCAGGTCGTGGGTGATGAACAGGTAGGCGACGCCGAGCCGCTGGTTCAGGTCGGCGAAAAGGTCGAGGATCTGGGCGCGGATCGAGACGTCGAGCGCCGATACCGGCTCGTCGGCGACGACCAGCTTCGGCCTCGTGATGATGGCGCGGGCGATCGAGATGCGCTGGCGCTGGCCGCCGGAGAATTCGTGCGGATACTTGTCCATGTCGCGCGACGACAGGCCGACCTCGTGGAGGGCCGCGGCGACCATGTCGCGGCGCTCTGCCGCGCCAATCCTGCGGTCGAGCAGGTGCAGCGGCTCGGCCACCAGCCGCTCGACGCGGTGGCGCGGGTCGAACGAGCCGTAGGGGTCCTGGAAGACGACCTGCATGTTGCGCCGGAGCGGCTTCAGCGCGGCCTCGTCCTTCGTCGTCAGTTCCTCGCCGGTCAGGCGGATCGAGCCGGCCGTCGGCCGGTCCAGCGCCAGGATCATGCGCGCCAGCGTCGACTTGCCGCAGCCCGAGCGGCCGACGAGCGCCGTCGACTGGCCGGGATGGATCGTGAAGGAGACGTCGTCGACGGCCCGCGTCGGCGTTCCCTTGCGCAACAGCGAGGCACGCCGGCCGGGATAGTCGCGCACGACGTTGTTCACCTCGAGCAGCGGTGCCGCGCCCTGGAAGGCATGCGTCTTCGCCCGCGCCGGCACGTGCATCGAAGCCTCGGCGAGCTGGCGGGTATAGGGATGCACCTGGTTGGACAGCGTCCGCGCCGTCTCGCCTTCCTCCATCACCTCGCCGTGGCGCATGATGGTGACGCGGTCCGACATGTCGGTGACGACGGCCAGGTCGTGGCTGATGAGAAGCAGCCCCATGCGGTTTTCCTGGACGAGGTCGCGCAGCAGGTCGAGGATCTGCTTCTGCAGCACCACGTCGAGCGCCGTCGTCGGCTCGTCGGCGATGAGCAGTTTCGGCTTCAGCGCGCAGGCGATGGCGATGACGACGCGCTGGCGCTGGCCGCCGGAAAGCTCGTGCGGATAGCGCGACAGCGGGAACTTCGCTTCCGGCAGGCCGACGCGGTCGAGGATGCGCCGGGCGCGGTCCTCGGCCTCGGCTCGGCCGACGCCGGTGTGCCAGCGGATGCCCTCGGCGACCTGCTCGCCGATGGTCTTGACCGGGTTCAGCGCGGTCATCGGCTCCTGGAAGACCATGCCGATGTCGTCGCCGCGCAGCGCGCACATGCGCTCCTCGGTAGCCGACAGGATGTCGATGCCGTCGAAGGTGACGCGTCCGGAGGTGCGCGCAAGATGCGGCAGGAGGCGCATCATGGTGAGCGCCGTCATCGACTTGCCGGAGCCCGACTCACCGACCAAGCCGACAGCCTCGCCGGCGGCGATCGACAGGTCGATGCCCTTGAGGATCGGCGTACCGCCGATGTCGACGCCGAGCTTTTCGATCTCGAGGAGGCTCACCGCTGCCGCCTCAGCTTGGGGTCGAGCACGTCGGACAGTCCGTCGCCGAGCAGGTTGAGGCCGAGCACCGTGGCGACGATCGCCATGCCGGGGAAGATGGCGAGGTAGGGCGCCACCATCATCCGCGTCTGCGCGTCGAACAGCATGCGCCCCCAGCTCGGCATCGGCGGCTGGGCGCCGAGCCCGACATAGGAGAGACCGGCCTCGGCGAGCACGCCCAGCGCAAACTGGATCGTGCCCTGGACCAGCAGCGCGGTGGCGATGTTGGGCAGGATATGTTCAAGCGTGATCAGCGCCGGCCCCTTGCCGGCGGCACGCGCGGCGAGGATGAACTCGCGCGGCCACAGTGCCAGCGCGCCGGCGCGGGCGACGCGGGCGAAGACCGGAACGTTGAAGATGCCGATGGCGATGATGGCGTTGATGGCGCCGGGGCCGAAGATCGCCGTGATCATGATCGCCGAGAGCAGCGCCGGGAAGGCGAAGACGAGGTCGTTGAAGCGCATCAGCACCTCGTCGACCCAGCCGCCACGCGCCGCCGCCCAGCAGCCCAGCGGCACGCCGAGCCCCATGCCGATGCCCACCGCGACGAGAGCAACCGCGATCGAGTTGCGCGAGCCGACCATGATCATCGACAGGATGTCGCGGCCGAAGTGGTCGGTGCCGAGCAGATGAGTCGCCGACGGCGGCTTCATGCGGTCGGCGACCGGCAGAACGGTGACGTCGTAGGGCACCCAGAAGAACGAGACGATCGCCATCAGCGCGATCAGCGACGTGATGGCGAAGCCCACGACGAAAGATCGGCTGGAAAAGGCCTTGGCGACGAAGCTCGCCGCCGTCTCGGTCGTAGCGCCGGCGGCGTCGCTCATGCTCTGATCCTCAACCGCGGATCGACCAGCGCATAGGAGAGGTCGACGAGGAAGTTGACGACGATGACGGCTGCGACGAGCAGCATGACGACGCTCTCGACCACGATCAGGTCGCGCTGGGTGATCGCCTGGAAGACGAGGCGGCCGAGGCCGGGGAGATAGAAGACGTTTTCGATGATTATCGTGCCGGCGAGCAGGAAGGCGAACTGCAGGCCGAGGATGGTCAGCACCGGGATCATGGCATTGCGCAGCGCGTGACGCCACAGCACGCGGCGGCGCGGCATGCCCTTGGCGCGGGCGGTGCGGATGTAGTCCTCGCCGAGGACCTCGATGAGGGCCGAGCGCGTGACCCGGGCGAGGATCGCCGCCTGCGGCAGGGCGAGCGCAACGGCCGGCAGGACCAGTGCCTTCAGTGCCGGCCAGGCGCCGGCGCCCCAGCCGGGGAAGCCGCCGGCGGGGACGAGGCGCAGCCACACGGCGAAGACGTAGATCAGGAGCAGCGCGAACCAGAAGTTCGGGATGGCGACGCCGAGCTGGGCCGCGCCCATCGACACCGCGTCGCCGGCCCGCCCGCGCCGCGCCGCGGCGAAGATGCCGACGGGGATGGCGATCGCAGTGGACAGGACCAGCGCGATGATCGCCAGCGGCAGCGACACGACGAGACGCTCGGTAACGAGGTCCAGCACCGGCACGGAATAGGTGTAGCTACGCCCGAGATCGAGGGTGAGGAGACCGCCCACCCAGTCGAGGTAACGAAACAGAAGCGGCTGGTTCAGGCCCATCTGCTCGCGAAGCGCCTCGAGCGCGTCGGGCGTGGCGTTCATGCCGAGCATGAGCTGGGCGGGATCGCCGGGCAGGATTTCCAGCACCGAGAACACGACGAGCGACGCCACGACCATGGTCGCGGCGCCGATCAGCAGTCGTTTCAGCAGGTAGGCTGTCATTGCGCGGTTTTGCCCTGCCCCTTGAGGGGAGGGCGCCGAACGGAGCGGGGCGGGTGGGGTAGGTCGAGGCCACGCGTTGCCGCGATGACCCCACCCGTCCAGTCGCCTCCGGCGACTGTCCACCCTCCCCGCGAGGGGGAGGGAGGGCGTTGCATCAATCGACCCACTTCACCTTGGTCAGGTCGTTGGCCTGGACGGGCGAGTTCTCCCAGAGACCCTCTACCTTGGCGTCCCAGATGCCGATCTTCGGCAGTTCGAAGAGGAAGCCGTTGACCGCGTCGTCGGCGAGGATCTTCTGCGCCTTGCCGAAAAGTTCGTTGCGCTTGGCCCCGTCGGTGGTGACGTCGAGCTCGGCGATCACCTTGTCGAACTCCGGGTTGTCGTACTGGAAGTAGTAGTCCTTGCGCGCATAGATGCCGATGTCGTTCGGCTCCGTGTGCGAGACGATCGTCAGGTCGTAGTCCTTGTCGGTAAAGACCTGCTTCAGCCAGTCCGCCCACTCGACCGGGATGATCTCCAGCTCGATGCCGACCTCGCGCAGCTGCGCGGCGATCACCTGGCCGCCGTCGCGGGCATAGCCGACCGGCGGCAGCTTCAGCGTCGCCTTGAAACCGTTCTCCAGGCCGGCAGCCTTGAGAAGCTCCTTGGCCTTGGCGACGTCGTGCGGGTAGGTCCCGGTCAGGTCGACATAGGCCGCGTTGGCCGGCGAGAAGTGCGAGCCGATCGGCGTGCCGAGGCCCGACGATGCTGCGTCGATGATCGCCTGGCGGTCGAGCGTGTGGGCGATCGCCTGGCGCACCTCGAGCTTGTCGAACGGTGCCTTCTTGTTGTTGGTCGAAAGGATGGTCTCGCCCTCGGTGGCGCCGATCACGACCTTGAAGCGCGGGTCGGCCTGGATCTGGGCGAGCGCGTCGCCGACGCCGACGTTCGGGAACGCCTGCACGTCGCCGGAGAGAAGCGCGGGGATCGCTGCGGCGGCGTCCGGGACGATGCGGAACTCGGCCTTGTCGAGCGCGACCGGCTCACCCCAGTAGTCGGGGTTCTTGACGATGGTGATCGAGGAGCCCTTCGCCCAGTTGTCGAACTTGAAGGGGCCCGTGCCGATCGGCTTCTCCTTGTTGGTCTCGGCCGATTCCGGCGCCACGATCACGGCGTCGCCCCAGCCCATATTGTAGAGGAACGAGCCCTGCGGGTTCTTCAGCGTAACCTTGACGGTGGCAGCGTCGACGGCCTCGACGGTGTCGATCGCCGCGAACAGTGCCTTCTGCGCGTTGGTCGAGCCCTCGCCGCGGGCACGGTCGAGCGAGAACTTGACGTCCTCGGCGTCGAAGGCGCTGCCGTCGTGGAACTTCACGCCGGTGTGCAGCTTGAAGGTGTAGACCTTGCCGTCATCCGACACCGTCCAGCTCTCGGCCAGCGCCGGCATCACCTCGCCCTTCGAGCCGATGCGGGTCAGGCCCTCGAAGACGTTGGCATAGAGAACCTCGTCGATGGCCGCGGCGGCGCCGGCGGTCGGGTCGAGGTGCGGCGGCTCGAGCGGCATGCCGAGCACGAGGTCCGTGCGCGCGGCGAAGGCCGAGGTTCCGGCCGCCAGCACCAGTGCGGTCGCCGCAATAATCGATTTCCAGTGTTTCATCGTCTTGCTCCCCAGGGAATGGACCGGGCGGGATTGAAGCCCGAATTGCGGTCCGAGTAAATCGCGTTTGTTGCAGGATCGAGTGTTCCAGCGGAACGGTTTTGCCGCCTCGTCCGCCGGTTCAGTCCACCTTTCCGTCGAGCAGGAGGCCGAGCCCGATCGCCATGACCTTGGCCGATTCCACCATGTCGACGATGCCGACCCATTCGTCGGGCCGATGGGCGAGGTCGAGGATGCCTGGCCCGTAGGCGATGCAGTCGTAGATGTGGCCGAGGCGGGCGACGTGTTTCTGGTCGTAGGTGCCGGGCGAGATGACGTAGGCCGGCTCGCGGTCGAAGATCTCGCGGATCGCCTCGGCCACCGCCTTGACCACGGGCGCATCGCGGTCGGTCATCGTCGGCTGCACCTCCATGACGTCGCGGATCGTGTAGTCGAACTTCGGCCGCTCGCGCTTCAGCCGGTCGAGGATCGAGGTCACCTCGCTCTTCACCTCGGCGATGTCCTCCTCGAGCAGGAAGCGCCGGTCGATGGTGAGGCGGCAGCGGTCGGGCACGTTGGGCGAGGGCAGGCCGGGCCGGTAGTCCTCGGTCTGGCCGCCATGGATGGAGTTGATGTTCATCGTCGAGCGACGCGCACCTTCTGGAACCACCGGCATCGCAGTGCGCTTGCGGTCCAGCGCCGGGAAGAGGTCCTTCTCGAACGCGTCGAGAACGGCGCCCATATGGCGTACCGCGCAGTCGCCGAGGAACGGCATCGAGCCGTGGGCGATCTGGCCCTTCGTCTCGATCTCGGCCCACCAGACGCCGCGGTGGCCGAGGCAGATGCGGTCCTTGTTCAGCGGCTCGGGGATGATGACGTGGTCGACGCGGGGCTTCGAGAAGTAGCCTTTCCTGGCGAGGTAGGCGACGCCGCCGAAGCCGCCAGATTCCTCGTCTACCGTCCCGGAAATCTCGATGGCGCCGGAAAAGTCCGGATTGGTCGCCAAATAGGCCTCTACGGCGACGATCGAAGATGCGAGCCCGCCCTTCATGTCGCAGGTGCCGCGCCCGTAGACGCGGCCGTCCTTCACCACCGCCGCGAAGGGATCGACGGTCCAGCCGTCGCCGGCCTCGACGACGTCGATGTGGGAGTTGAAGTGCACGGTCCGCCCGGGTCGCTTTCCCTCGATGCGCGCCACCACGTTGGTGCGCGGATAGCGGTCGCTGTCGCCCGGCGTTCCTTCGCCGCGGACGTACTCGATCGCGAAGCCGCGCTTCGCCAGCCGGCGGCCGACATACTCCGCGCAGGGCGTATAGGCCTCGCCGGGCGGATTGACGGTGGGGAAGCGGATCAGGTCCTGGGTGAGCGCGACCAGGTCGTCGGTCCTCGCCTCGATGGCATGTCTGAGATTTTCGTCCATGATGGCGGCATTGAGCAACGAAGGCTGGCGCTATGCAAGGGAGGGCGACTGGGCCAGAACGACACTGTACGTGCCCCGGCATTTCACGCGAAATTGTTCGAATGTGTTTCGATCGATTTGGAATTTCCTCACGGCCCCTGTGTACTCTCGTTCATCGGACGTTCAGAAGAAGGCAAATAGCGTCAGAAACGGGCAATGGGGGTTTCACACATGAAGCAACTGGTAGTTGGTGCGTTGGCCGCCGCGACGATGCTCATGGGAATGACGGTCCATGGCGTCGCCGCGGGCCTTGTGGCGAAGGTCGACATTTCCAACCAGACCATGACCATCACCCGGCACGGGCAGGTGATGCATGTCTGGCGCGTATCGACGGCGCGCAAGGGCTACGTAACGCCGCGCGGCTCGTGGCGTCCGACACGGCTCCACAGGATGTGGTATTCGCGCAAGTACGACATGTCGCCGATGCCGTATTCGGTATTCTTCCACGGCGGCTATGCCATCCACGGCACCAATGCGGTGAGCCGCCTCGGCACTCCGGCGTCGCACGGCTGCATCCGGCTGGATACGGCCAACGCGGCGAAGTTCTATTCCATGGTCAAGCAGGTCGGGCCGGGCAACACGCGCATCATCGTCACGAACTGACTTCGTCCCGACCATTCGCGAGACGGAACTGGCGGCCGGCGCGTCCCTCGCGCGCGGCCGTTCGTAATTTGTGCGCTTTCTCTTGCAAGTAAAGCATTCCATTTTTGGAATGTCTCCAATATGACTCGTCCCGGGAGGAATCGCGGTGATGGAAAAATCGGCGTTGTCCAGGCCGGTCTCTGACGAGGTCCGGCGGACCACGTGCTACATGTGCGCGTGCCGCTGCGGCATCGACGTCCACATCAAGGACGGCAAGATCCGCTACATCGAGGGCAATCGCAATCACCCGGTCAACCGCGGCGTGCTCTGCGCCAAGGGGTCGGCCGGGATCATGCAGCACTACGCACCGGCCAGGCTGCGCGCGCCGCTGCTGCGGACCGGCCCGCGCGGGTCGGGCCAGTTCCGCGAGATCTCGTGGGACGAGGCGCTGTCGATCGCGACCGACTGGCTCGGCGCGGTGCGCCAGTCCGACCCGAAGAAGCTCGCCTTCTTCACCGGCCGCGACCAGTCGCAGTCGTTGACCGGATTCTGGGCGCAGCAGTTCGGCACGCCGAACTACGCCGCGCATGGCGGCTTCTGCTCCGTCAACATGGCGGCGGCCGGCATCATGACCATCGGCGGCGCCTTCTGGGAGTTCGGCGCACCCGACTGGGACCGGACGAAGCTGTTCGTCATGTTCGGCGTCGCCGAGGACCACGATTCCAATCCGATCAAGATCGGCATCTCCAAGCTGAAGAAGAACGGGGCCCGATTCGTCTCGGTCAACCCGGTGCGCACCGGCTATTCGGCCGTGGCAGACAACTGGATCGGCATCCGCCCGGGAACGGACGGGCTGCTCATCCTCGCCGTCATCCATGAGCTGCTGAAGGCGCGGCGCATCGACGTCGACTACCTCGTCCGCTACTCGAACGCGCCCTGGCTGGTCGTCGATGCGCCGGGGACCGCCGAGCACGGGCTGTTCGCCCGCGACGCGGACGGCGCGCCGCTGGTGTGGGAGACCGTGACCGAACGCGCTGTCGCGGCCGGCACGAAAGGCGCGCGCCCGGCGCTTTCGGGGCGCTACCAGGTGGGCGAGGGACGTTTCGCCGTGCCCTCGCTACAGTTGCTTGCGGAAAAGTACCTCGATCCGCGCTACGCGCCGGAGGCGGTGGCAGCCGAAACCGGCGTCGACGCGGCGACGATCCGCGGGCTCGCCGCCGAGATCGGCCGGGTCGCCTTCGACGAGGCGATCTCGATCGACCAGCCCTGGACTGACGTCCATGGCGAGCGCCACCAGGGTTTCGTCGGCCGGCCGGTCTCGTTCCATGCCATGCGCGGGCTGTCGGCGCATTCGAACGGCTTCCAGACGACCCGGGCGCTGCATCTGCTGCAGGTGCTGATCGGCGCCGTCGACTGCCCGGGCGGCTTCCGCTTCGAGCCGCCCTATCCGAAGCCGCTCGACGCGCATCCGACGCCGCACGGCAAGGCCGAACATTTCGGCTCGAACAAGCCGCTGTCGGGCCCGCATCTCGGCTTCCCGCGCGGCCCGGAAGACCTCCTGATCGACGCCGAGGGCCGGCCGAACCGGATAGACAAGGCATTTTCCTGGGATGCGCCGATCTCGGCCCACGGGCTGATGCACATGGTCATCGCCAACGCGCACGCAGGTGATCCGTATCCGGTCGACGTCCTGTTCCTCTACATGGCCAACATGGCGTGGAACTCGTCGATGAACACGGCGGGCGTGATCCGCATGCTCGAAGACAAGGATCCGGCGACGGGCGAATACCGGATCCCGAAGATCATCTACAGCGACGCCTACGCCTCCGAAACGGTCGCTTATGCCGACCTCGTGCTGCCGGACACGACCTATCTCGAGCGCCATGACTGCATCTCCCTGCTCGACCGGCCGATCTCGGAGCCCGACGCGGTGCAGGACGCGATCCGCTGGCCGGTCGTTGAGCCGGACCGCGACGTGCGCGGCTTCCAGACAGTGCTGCTCGACATCGGCGCGCGCCTGCGCCTTCCCGGCTTCGCCGACAACCGCGGCAAGCCGATCTATCGCGACTACGCCGACTATATCGTCCGCCACGAGAGGCGTCCGGGTATCGGGCCGCTCGCCGGCTTCCGCGGGACCGACGGGTCGCGCACCGGCCGTGGCGCGGCCAATCCCGACCAGTTGAAGCGCTACATCGAGAATGGCTCGTTCTTCTCCGCCCACATCCCACTCGAGGCGCAGTTCTTCAAGCACGCCAACCAGGCCTACCAGGAATTCGCCGTGTCGATGGGTTTCTTCGACACGCCGAAGCCGGTGACCTTCCAGCTCTATCAGGAGACACTGCAGAAGTTCCGGCTCTCCGCCGACGGGCTGCGCGAGCCGTCGCCGCCGCCGACGCATCGCGAGCGCATCCGCGGGGCCTTCGCGCCGCTGCCGGAATGGTACCGGCCCTTCGAGGAGGCCGCGGTCGATCGCGAGGCATATCCGTTCCATGCCATCACCCAGCGGCCGGCGGCGATGTACCACTCGTGGGGATCGATGAATGCCTGGCTCCGGCAAATTCACACGAGGAATCCCCTCTATGTACCTGAAAAAATATGCGATCATCTCGACCTTTCCGACGGCGACTGGGTCTGGGTGATCTCCCACCACGGCCGCATCAAGGTCGAGATCGCGCGCAGCGCGGCGGTGAACGGCGACACGATCTGGACCTGGAACGCGATCGGCAAGCGAGGCGGCGCCTGGGGCCTCGATCCGGACGCGCCGGAAGCGAAGAAGGGTTTCCTCCTCAACCACCTGATCCACGAATTGCTGCCGCCGAAGGGCGACGGCTTGCGCTGGTCCAACTCCGACCCGGTCACCGGGCAGGCCGCCTGGTACGATCTGCGCGTACGCATCGAGAAGGCCGAGCCGGACGAGGCCTCGCAACCGCGCTTTTCGCCGGCGATCATGCCGCGGCCCTTGTCGGAGCGGCCCGCTGAACTGCGCTACGGCCAGGAGTGGAGCGAATGACCAGCCTCCCGGCCTATCCCTCGGCGAAACGCCTCGGCCTGGTCATCGACCTCGACGTTTGCGTCGGCTGCCACGCCTGCGCCGTGTCGTGCAAGGAATGGAACACCGGCGGTTACGGCAACGCGCTGTCGGACCAGGACCCTTACGGCCCGGACGTCTCGGGCGCATGGCTCAACCGCATCCACACCTTCGAGGTCGTCCCCGATGGCGGCCAGGTCGTCGGCGAGGCGAGCGACGCGCGCATCGTGCACTTCCCGAAATCCTGCCTGCATTGCGAGGACGCGCCCTGCGTGACGGTCTGCCCGACCGGCGCCTCGCACAAGCGCGCCGAGGACGGCATCGTACTCGTCGACGAGGACAAGTGCATCGGCTGCGGCCTGTGCGCCTGGGCCTGCCCCTATGGCGCCCGCGAGATGGACGTCGCCGCCGGCGTCATGAAGAAGTGCACGCTGTGCATCGACCGCATCTACAACGAGACGATCGCCGAGGTCGACCGCGTGCCGTCCTGCGTGCGCACCTGCCCGGCGAATGCCCGCCACTTCGGCGATTTCGGGGACCCGGCATCGGCGGTGTCGACCATGGTTGCCGAGCGCGGCGGCATCGACCTGATGCCGGAGCAGGGCACGCGCCCGGTCAACAAGTACCTGCCGCCCCGACCGCGCCGGCCGCTCGCCGACAGCGCGCCGAAGGCCGCAGCGGTCGATGTTTCGGGCGTCACCGGCTTCTTCGCCTGGCTCGACGGCGTACTGGAGCGGATATGATGACGGCGATGCTACTCCGGATTTCGATCCTGCCGAGGGCTGCGGGCGGCTATCCGGGCGAGCGAGGCTGACCGATGCATCCCGCGCTGTCCGTCATTGTCTTCACCACCGTTTCCGGCCTCGGCTACGGCCTCGCGGCGGTCCTCGGGCTCGGCGCGCTCGATGCCGCCGCCTGGCCGACGCGCGTCGCCCACGTCCTTGCCCTCGCCGCGATCTCGACGGGGCTGCTCTCCTCGACGCTGCATCTCGGCAACCCGCAGCGCGCCTGGCGGGCGTTCTCGCAGTGGCGGTCGAGTTGGCTTTCGCGCGAAGGCGTCCTCGCCGTCGCCACCTTCCTGCCGCTGACCGCGAGCGCCTGGATGTCGGTTATCGAGGGCCGCTACCTGCCTTTGTGGGGCCTCCTCGGCACCGCTGGAAGCGTGGCCACCGTCTTCTCAACGGCGATGATCTACACGTCGCTCAGGTCGGTGCAAGCCTGGCACACGCCGCTGACGGTCGCCGGCTACCTGTCCTTCGCGGCGGCGGGCGGCCTGCTCCTGGCGACCGTCGCCGCCTATGCGGCCGGGTCTGACATGGCGCCGCGCCTGGCGCTCGCCGGCATCGTCGCGCTGGCCGCCGCCTGGGCCTTCAAGGGTGCCTGGTGGCGTCGACAGCGGCGCATGGCGCCGATCTCGACGCCCGAGAGCGCCACGGGTCTCGGCGCGATCGGACGGGTTCGACTCCATGAGCGTCCGCACGCCAACGAGAATTATCTCACTCGCGAGATGGGCTTCAAGGTGGCCCGCAAGCACGCCGACAAGCTGGAACGGCTGGCGCTGGCTTCGGGCGGCGTTGCGCCGGTGCTTTTGCTCGCGGCGGCAACGTTTGCCGGCGGCGGACTGGCGATAGCGCTGGCGCTTCTCGCCGTGCCGTTCCATGCGATCGGCGTCCTTGCCGAGCGCTGGCTGTTCTTCGCTACCGCCCGCCATGCGGTCATGAACTACTACGGGCGCTGAGCGGATGCGGCGGGCCGCTGGCGGCCGTCACCGAGGTTCCAGCGCTTGTGGAACCACATCCACTGGCCGGGATCCTGCCTGATCCAGCGCTCCACCGTGTCGTTCAGCAGTTGCGCCGTGCGCTGGACGTCGACGAGGCCGTCGGCGTCGCGAGGCAGTTCGAGCTTCTCCTCGAGAACGAGGCGGAAGCGGTTGCCGGGCAGCCTGATGCTGTAGGCGGGATAGACGTCGCATTCGAAGCGTCGCGCAAGCCGGGGCAGGAGCGGATTCGTCTCGCAGACACGGCCGAAGAACGTCGTACGGATGCCGTTCGAAAATTTCTGGTCGACGAGAACGCCGACGTTCTGCCCTTCGTCGAGCAGCCGGGCGAGCGTGATCGCGGCCCCGGCGCGCGACGGCAGGAGTTCGCCCATCGTCGCGCTGCGGGTTCGGTTGATGTACTCGGCGATGTAGGGATTGTTCGGCGGCCGGAACATCGAGGTCAGCTTGAGGCCGAACTGCCGGCCGCAGATCGGCAGGAGCTCAAAGTTGCCGAGGTGACCGGTGAAGAGGAAATGCGCCCGCTGTTCCGTCGCGATCCTGTCGAACGTCTCGCGGCCGCTGATCTCGACCCGCCCGACGACCTCGCTTTCGGGATCGTAGTCGATCAGCTTGTCGATAAAGATATACTCCGCGGCGAGCCGACCCATGTTGCCCCACATGTCGGAGGCGATCTGCTCGATTTCGGCGGCGCTCTTCTCGGGAAAAGCGGCGCGAAGGTTGCCGATGGCGACGCGGTGGCGACCGAACCAGGGACCCCAGCGGCGAGCGAACCGGTCGGCGAACTCCAGCGCACGGTCGGCCGGAAGCCTGCGCAGGAGGGTGAAGGCCAACCGCGCCCATTGCGCGATGAACCAGTAGTTCGCCATCTGCAGGCGATAGGCGAGCCGCGTTCTCAGCCGCATCGGGATGGCGCCGTCAGCCTGCTCACCGGGCCGCGCCTTCAGGAGACCCGGAGGATGATCTTGCCGAACACGTCGCGGCCTTCCATGCGCTCCAGTGCTTTCGGCAGCGTGTCGAAGTCGACCTCGGTGTCGATGACCGGAACGACCCGGCCGGTGGCCATCTTCTGCATGGCGTTCGCCATGTTCTCCATGCGGCAGCCGAACGAGCCGATGATGCGCAATTGCTGCTGGAAGAGCTGCATAAGGTTCATCGACGTGGTCACGCCGGAGGTCGAGCCGCAGGTGACCAGACGGCCGCCACGCTTCAGCGACAGCATCGAGCCGGCCCATGTGTCGGCGCCGACGTGCTCGAAGACGACGTCGACGCCCTTCTTCTTGGTGATCTTGCGCACCACGCCTTCGAAGCGGTCCTCGCGGTAGTTGATGACGTGGTCGGCGCCGAGCGCCCTGGCCTTGGCTACCTTGTCGTCGGAACCGACGGTGGTGATCACCGTGCAGCCGATGCGCTTGGCGAGCTGGATCGCGGCGGTGCCGATGCCCGACCCTCCGGCCTGGACCAGGACCGTCTCGCCAGGCTCGAGTTTCGCGTTGTCGAACAGCATGTGCTCGACCGTGCCGAAAGTCACCGGGGCAACCGCCGCGCCGATCTCGTCAACGCCTGGCGGGGCCGGCACGAGCAGGCGGGCGGGGAGGTTGATCTCTTCCTGGGCGAAGCCGTCGAGGTGGAAGCCGTGCACGCCGGCAACGTGTTCGCAAAGGTTGTCGCGGCCTTCGCGGCACGGGCGGCACAGGCCGCAGGTGCGCGCGCCGTAGATCGAGACCAGCTGGCCGGGGACGAGGCCGGCGACGCCCGGCCCGATCGCGGCGACCTCGCCGGACGCCTCGGCGCCGATGACCAGCGGCATCTTGCGCTTGGCGAAGGCCATGCCGCGCCAGCCCCAGACGTCGATATGGTTGAGCGCGACCGCGCGGACGCGTACGGTGACCTCGCCGATCGCCGGCGGCGGCGGCGGGGCGATATCGACGGCGACGACCTTGCGGTCATCGACGAGGTGCAGTGCGCGCATTTGGCTTCTCGTGTTGTTCCGACGGCTCTAGAGCGGATCGCGGGCCAAGACAAGGCAGGCGTTCTGACCGCCGAAACCGAACGAGTTGGATATGACGGTACGCACCTCGGCCTTGCGACTCCTGTTCGGCACCACGTCGAGCTCGATTGCCGGATCGGGATGGTCGTAGTTGATCGTCGGCGGGATCACGCCCTCGCGCATGGTCATCAGCGAGATGGCGGCCTCGACTGCGCCGGCGGCCGAGAGCGTGTGGCCGATCATCGACTTGTTGGACGAAATCGGGATGGTGCGCATGCGCGCGCCGAACACGGTCGACAGCGACAGGTGCTCCATCTTGTCGTTTTCCGGCGTCGAGGTGCCGTGGGCGTTGACGTAGTCGATCTCGTCCTCGCGAAGCCCGGCGTCGGCGAGTGCGGCGCGCAGCGTGGCGATCGCCGGCGAGCCGTCGGGCTTGGAACGGGTGCGGTGGAAATCGTCGGCGCGCTCGCCGCAGCCTCGCAGAACGCCGATGACGGCGGCGCCGCGCGCCAGCGCGCGGTCGAGCGGTTCGAGCACGAGCGCGCCGGAGCCCTCGGCGAGGACGAAGCCGTCGCGATCCTTGGAGAACGGCTTCGACGCTTTCTCGGGCTCGTCGTTGGCGGTGGAGAGCGCCGAAAGCAGCGAGAAGCGGATCAGCGCCTCCTCGGTCGCGGAGCCGTCGGCGCCGATCGCCATCGCCCGCTCGCACTCGCCGCGGCGGATCGCCTCGACGCCCAGCTGGATGGCGGTGGCGCCCGAGGCGCAGGCCGTCGACAGCGTCACCGGCAGGCCGCTGGCGCCGAGGTCGGCGGCGAGGCGGTGGGCGATGGTGGCGAACTGCGAGGCGTCGAACAGGTCGCGCCGGTTGGCGGCGCGGGCGGCGGCGAGCAGGCGGTCGTAGCCGCTGCCTTCGCCGACGGTCCCGTAGAGGCCCAGCCGTTCCCGCCAGCCGAGCTCGACGGGCGGCGCGGCGAGGAAGAGCGGGCCGCCGAGGCCGTCGGCGGGCAGGCCTGCCTCTGCCATCGCCTCGCGGGCGGCGGTTTCGGCGAGTTCATGGGTGAGTGCCGCGCCGCCGCGATTGCTCGACGGCAGGAAGTCGACCGTGCCGCCGATGCGCGTATTGAGATGGTCGACGGGAAAGCGCGTGATCGTGTGGATGCCGGAACGGCCGGCGGTCAGCGCCGCCCAGTTGTCGGCCTTGCCGACGCCGAGCGAGGTGACGATGCCGATGCCGGTCACCGCGACGACCGGCCGTCCGAGATGATCAACGTGCCGCGCCATCGTGCGATCACTCCGCCTTGGTGACGATCGCGAGCCCTTCCGAGCTCCCGTAGCCGATCGTGGTGGCAAGAACCGTGCCGGGCGTTCCGGCGAACGGCTTCTCGTCCGCCGCGAACGGTGCGGGGGCGGCGCCGTTGCGCACCGCGAGCGCTGCGGTGGCGACGGCGAACGGGAACTGCGCTTCCTTCAGGTGCCCGGTGAGCGAGGAGAGGCCGCGCGCCACCAGGCCGGGGCGCGCCACCAAGGCCTCGGTCTCCGCCGCCGTTGCCGCATGGGCACCGGATGCCCCGGAGATGGTCAGGAGATCGCCTGCGGCCGGCCCGATCGAGTCGATGGCAGCGGCGATTGCCGCTGCATGGCCGTCGCCGCGCCGCATGGCGGCCGAGCGGATCTCGCCGAGTCGCGCATAGGCGGCGCGGCCGCGCCTTTCGGCGTGTTCGCGCGATTCGAGCACGAGGAAGGCCGCACCGGAGCCGGTGACGACGCCGCCGCCCTCGCTCCTTGCCCGCGACCAGACCGGCTTCCAGTCGCCGCGGTGCAGGTGCCCGCCGAGTTCGTAGGACAGCAGCATGTCGGGATGCTCGGTCTGGAAGGCTCCTCCGACGAGCGCGATGGAGGACTGTCCCGAGCGGATGCGCGCCGCCGCCGTCTCGATCGCCGAGATGCCGGAGCCTTCCTCGCCCATGAAGGTGCGCGATGAGCCGGTGACCTTGTGGACGATGGAGATGTTGCCGGCGAGCAGGTTGGAGAGCTGCGCCAGGAACAGCGTCGGCCGGAGGTCGGTAGTCAGTATGCGGTTGATCGCCACCCCGACGTCGGCTTCGGTCTCGGACGCCGCCATGATCGACGCATCGACGGTCACGTCGCGCTCGCCGCCGCCGGCGGCCACGATCATGTCCATGGAGCCGCACAACGCCTCGTCATCCTTGGCACCGGCGTCTTCGAGCGCCAGCCCGGCAGCGTAGGTGCCGAGGCGCTGCCACGTTTCCATCTGGCGCTGGTCGCCGCGCTTGGCGATCTGAAGGCCCCAGTCGATCGCGGGCAGGGGATGGACGGTGTAGGGAGCGAAACGTTCCCGGTCGACAACCGGTTCTGTCCCGCCAGCGAACAGTTTCCAGTGCCGCCCGGCGCCCTCGCCGAGGGACGAGACCAGGCCAATGCCGGTGATGAGGACGTCTCTGGCGCTCATTGTGGGTCTTGGGTTCGGGCGGGCGCGACGTGCGTTTGCCGTGGGTGCCTAAGCCACCTTGGCCGCGACGAGTTCGTCGATCTTGGCGCAGAGGTTGCGCATCAGGAAGTACTCTTCAGTCGCCACCTTGCCGTCATTGACGTTCTGCGTCCACTTCTCGAGCGGCACCTTGATGCCGAACTCCTTGTCGATGGCAAAGACGATGTCGAGGAAGTCAAGGCTGTCGATGCCGAGATCGTCGATCGTGTGGCTGTCGGGCGTGATCGTATCGATGTCGATCTCGCTCGTGTCGGCAATGATCTTGGCAACTTTTTCGAATGTGGATGGCACGTGTCCGCCTCTGCGTCGCTATGTCGGATTGATGAATCCCGCGCTGTCTAAAGGGTTTTGCCCGGCAGGAAAAGCGGGAAGTTGCAATGCGGCCGGAAGGCGCGGACGCGAGCTCCATCTTCCGGCATTCGAGTCTTGTAACTTATATAAGACTCGCTATTGTTCGTTCCGAACCCTGACGATGGCGTCGCAAGCGTGGCAGTCGCGCGGACATGGCAAGCATCCTCCTGGCCGGCGTGGCCGTGATCGACTTCATCTTCATGCTCGATCACCTGCCGCGTGCGGCGGAAAAGTACCGGGCCCGCGACGCGGCGATCAGCGGCGGCGGCTGTGCGGCCAACGCGGCCGTCGCCGTGGCGCGGCTGGGCGGACGGGCATTCCTTGCGGCGCGCATCGGCGCCGACATGGTCGGCGACATGATCGTGGCCGGGCTGGAGGCCGAGGGCGTCGACTGCGGCCGCGTCCGCCGGTTCGAGGGCTGCCGGTCGTCGTTCTCTTCGGTCTACGTCGACGCGGCCGGGGAACGCCAGATCGTCAACTTCCGCGACATTTCGCTCAGCTTCGAGGCCGGCTGGCTCGCCGGACTGATTCCGCCGGGCTTCGACGCCGCGCTTGGCGACACGCGCTGGCCGCAGGGATCGGCCATGGTGCTTCGCGCGGCCCGGGAACGCGGCGTTCCCGGCGTTCTCGATGCCGAAGCGCCGATCGCGGAGGCGCTCGACGCGCTTCACGCCGCCTCGCACGTCGCCTTCTCGGTCCAGGGCCTGCGCGACCATTGCGGTCATGCGGACATCGCCCGGGGCCTGCGCCAGGTGGCCGGGGAGACCGGCGCCTGGGTATGCGTCACCGACGGTGCGAACGGCGTCACCTGCCTGGCGAGGGACGAGATCGCATACGTCCCGGCATTCCCGATCGTCGCCGTGGATACGCTCGGCGCGGGCGACGTCTGGCACGGCGCGTTCGCGCTTGCCTTGGGCGAGGGGATGGACGAACTGCGCGCGGTGCGCTTCGCCAACGCCGTCGCCGCGATCAAGTGCACGCGCTTCGGCGGGCGCGCGGGCATCCCCCGGCGTGCCGAGGTCGAACGCTTCCTGGAGGACCGGTCATGAGAACGCTGTCGGCGGGAAAGCTCTGGGGCCTGCGGCGCATGGCGGATTCCGCCGGGCGCTTCAAGATGACGGCCGTCGACCAGCGCCCGCCCATCAAAGGACCGATCGCGAAGCACTACGGACTGGCCGAAGCGCCCTACGACGACGTCGCCGGCTTCAAGGCCCTGCTCATCGAGACGCTGCAGGGCGAATCGTCGGCAATGCTGCTCGATCCGCACTATGCGGTCCCCCGCGGCATCGGCCTGCTGTCGCCGCAGAAGGGCCTGATCGTCACGCTCGAGGACTCGCTGTTTCGCGAGACGCCCGAAGGCCGCCTGTCGGCCGAGATCGACGACTGGTCGGTGGAGAAGATCAAGCGCATGGGCGCCGACGCCGTGAAGGTGCTCGCGTGGTATCGACCGGACGCCGGTGCGGCGGTGAACAGCTTCCAGCAGGACTTCGTCAAGAGAATCGGGGAAGCGTGCGAGCGCTTTGACATTCCCTTCCTTTTCGAACTCCTCGTCTATCCGCTCGCGGCCGATGCGCACCAGACCCGCGACTATGTCGAGATGGCCGGCAAGAAGGCCGACGACGTACTCGCATCGGTCGCCGAGTTCGCCCGGCCGGACTATGGCGTCGACGTCTTCAAGCTGGAAAGCCCGGTCGAGGCAAAGGAAGCGCCGGGCGTCGGCGGTGACGGCTGGGAGCGCGCGCAGGGGCTTTTCGACGAGATGGGACGCCTTGCCGGACGACCCTGGGTGATGCTCTCGGCCGGCGCCGGCATGGATGCGTTCCGCAGGATTCTCACCCACGCCTACCGGGCCGGGGCGTCGGGCTATCTCGCCGGGCGGGCGATCTGGCAGGACGCCTTCGCCACCTTCCCCGACTGGCAGGCGATCCGCGCTGGCCTGGAAGGCGGCGGCGTCGACTACATGCGCGACATCAATGCCCTGACCGATGCTGAGGCGGCCCCGTGGCACAGCCACGCCTGCTACGGTCCGGGCGGGGCGCGATTCGATCCGGCCGATGCTTCGTTCCGCCACGTGTATCCCGGTTTCGGCGGTAGCGTCAGTTGAAGATGATGCGCGCCAGCACGTGCAGGCCTTCGCCTCGTTGGGCGACGATGACCGCCTCGCCTTCGCGCGCGCCGGCGCCGATGAGGGCGGTGATGTTTTCGAGATGGGTGATCAGCACGAGGTTGCCGGAGCCGTTGAAGCCGCGGATCAGTTCCATCACCGCTTCCTTCTGCGCCGCCGCTGCGGCCTCGTCGGCGGGCGGTGGGTCGAGTGCGTCGGTCTTGTCGATGTCGTTGTCGCGGAAGGCGATGCGGCCGGTATCGGTCGCGCGGCAGAACCGGCTCGACAGCACGCGGTCGATGGGGGCCGCACGCGCCGCGATGAGCGAACCGATTTTGCGCGCCTGCTGGCGTCCGCGCTCGGAGAGGTTGCGCTGGGTGGCGCAGTCTTCCGGGTCGACGTTCGCCGCGTCGTGTGTCCCGGTCACCTGTGCGTGGCGCAGGAGCACCACCTGGCCACCTTCGCGCAACAGCGCCCAGCCGGCTTCCGTGGCCGCGGCGGGGGCCACGACGAGCAGGCAGGCGATCAGCGCAAACAGGCGAGACATGGGCGCTCCTTTCCCGTTTTTTACCCATAGGGACGCGAAAGCGCGATGAAAGACAAGCCGCCTCTCGCCATCCTGCCCCTGGCGCGCCCGACCTTCGACGTCGGCTACGCGGACGAAAAGCTCGCCGAGATGCTCGCTGCGCTCGACCGGACGGGCAGGCGCATCGTCGGTCCGCGCAGGCTGCTGTTCGACGCGACGGCAACCCGGACGGCGATTGCGGAACTCGGCGCGGAGCCTCCGGCACAGGTCCTGATTCTGCAGGTGACTTTCACCGACGCGGCAATGGCGGCGGAGATCGCGCAGGCCTTCGCCGGGCCGCTGGCGATCTGGGCAGTGCCCGAGCCGCGGCTTGGCGGGCGGTTGCGGCTCAACGCGCTGTGCGGGCTGAACCTCGCCGCCCATACGCTCGGCCTTGCCGGGCACGCGTTCGGCGCCTTGTATGCCGATCCCGCCGCGCCGGCTGTCGGCGCCGGACTGGATGCGCTGCTCGCCGGCAAGCTGGATGCGAGGCCTCGTCAATTGGTCGATCCCGAACCGCAATCGCCGGAAGCTGCCGCCGCGGGACGCCAAGCGGCCGAGAAGCTCGCCGGCGCGCGGATCGGCCGCATCGGCCGGCATCCCGACGGCTTTTCCACCTGTGCCTACGATGCGGACCGCCTGTCCCGGCTCGCCGGCGTCGGCGTCGAGGATATCCCGCTCGATGCGCTGTTCTCGCGCGCGGCTGCGGTCGGTGAGGGCGCCGCCGCAGCCGAACGCGCCGCTGCGGAGAAGATCGCCGACGGGCTCGATCGTGTCGACCAGGACCAACTCGACCGGTCGCTGCGCCTGCACGCGGCACTTTGCGGGATGCGCGAGGAGGGTGGTTTCGACGCCTTCGCCATCCGCTGCTGGCCGGAGACGTTCACCGAATACGGCGGCGCCGTCTGCGGCGCGGTCTCGATGATGGGCGAGGCACGCGTGCCCTGCGCCTGCGAGGCCGACGTCTACGGCGCCCTGACGACCCTGCTCCTGCAGAGGATCGCCGACGCGCCGGCTTTCCTCGTCGACCTCGTCGATCTCGACGTCGCCGACGATACGGGCGTGGTCTGGCACTGTGGCCAGGCCCCGGTGTCGATGGCCGACCCCGCCACCCGGCCGCACGCCACCATCCACACCAACCGGCGCATGCCGCTGCTCTTCGAATTCCCTCTGAAGCCCGGCCGCGTCACCTTCTTCCGCGTCAGCCAGGCACGGGGGCGGATCGCGGCGGTGATCGGCGGCGGCGAGATGCTTGCCCGACCGATGGCATTCACCGGTACCTCCGGTGTCGTGCGCTTCGACAGCCCGGCGGGCTCCGTCCTCACAACAATCGTCGACGCCGGTCTCGAGCACCACATGGCGCTGGCCTACGGCGACCACCGCGCGGCGCTGGAAGGTGCGGCCGCCGCGCTCGGCATTCCCGTCATCAGGATTTGAGGTCGAACTTGGACACGATACGCTATGGCATCATCGGCGCGGGCATGATGGGGCGCGAGCACATCCGCAACCTGCAGCTCATCCCCGGCGCCGTCGTCACCGCCGTCTCCGACCCGGACCCGGACCAGCGCGCGCTGTCGCAGGATCTTGCCGGGCGCGGCTGCACGGCATTCGCCGACCACTGCGAGCTCCTCGCCCGAAACCTCTGCGACGCCTTCGTCGTCGCCAGCCCCAACCACACCCATGTCGACGTGCTTAAGGACCTCCTGCCCGCCGACCGGCCGATCCTTGTCGAGAAGCCGCTCTGCACGACGGTGGAGGACAGCCGCACGATCGTCGCGCTGGCGGCGCGGCGCAAGGCGCCGGTCTGGGTGGCGATGGAGTACCGCTACATGCCGCCGCTGCAGCGCCTGATGCGCGAACTCGCCGAGGGAACGGCCGGGCGGCTGCACATGATCTCGATCCGCGAGCACCGCTATCCCTTCCTGCGCAAGGTCGGCGACTGGAACCGCTTCGCCGCCAACACGGGCGGGACGCTGGTGGAGAAATGTTGCCATTTCTTCGACCTGATGCGGCTCCTCGCCGGTGCAGCGCCGGTGCGCGTCTATGCGTCCGGCGGCATGGACGTGAACTTCCTCGACGAAGACTATGGCGGGCGCCGCCCCGACATCCTCGACAATGCCTTCGTCGTCGTCGACTTCGCCAACGGCGTGCGCGCCATGCTCGACCTGTGCATGTTCGCAGAAGGCTCCTACTGGCAGGAGCAGATTTCCGCAGTCGGCGACCGCGCCCGCGTCGATGCGCTGATCCCCGGGCCGGCGCGCTTTTCCGCCGACGGTCGCGAGCGGCCGGCCGAGATCGTCGTCTCGCCACGCGCCACCAAGGTCGAGCGTCGCGAGGCCGTGCATACCGACGAGACGATTCTCTCGGCCGGCGACCACCACGGCTCGACCTACTTCCAGCACCGGAAGTTCTTCGACATGGTGCGCGACGGGGGCCGGCCGGAAGTGACGCTGGAGGACGGGCTGATGGCGGTCGTCATGGGTGCGGCGGCCGAACGCTCGGCCCGCACCGGCGAGGCGGTCGATCTGCGCGGAGCGCTCTGACGGACCCGTCCTTCCCAGGCCTGCCGCCCCAACATCGCCGCCTTCGATCGTCGCACTGTCCACTTTCCGCCCAACTTCGTGCTAGTACTTCGCCGAAGGGCGGCGTCCGGCATGTCCGGCATGGGGACGAATCACCAGGAGAGGGAAGACCAGATGAAGAAGACCGTGATTGCAGCGCTTGCAGGCACGCTTGCCGTGACAGCCTGCACGAGCGACCCCTACACCGGCGAACCGACCGTCTCGAACACGCTCGGCGGCGCCGCGATCGGCGCCGCGGCCGGGGCGGGCCTCGGCATGCTGGCGGGCGGCGACGACCGCCGCAACGCGCTGATCGGCGCCGGCATCGGCGCGCTCGCCGGCGGACTGATCGGCTCGACAATGGACCAGGCCGAAGCCGAGCTGCGCGCCCAGCTGCGGGCCACCGGCGTCAGCGTCACCCGCGTCGGCAACCAGATCATCCTCAACATGCCGTCGGACGTGACCTTCGCCACCGACCAGGACCAGATCAACCCGGTGTTCTATCCGACGCTCAACTCGGTGGCGCTGGTGCTGAAGAAGTACAACCGCACCATCATCGACGTGTACGGCCACACCGATTCCACTGGCGACGACAGCTACAACTTCAACCTTTCGCAGCGTCGTGCGCTCTCGGTGGCGAACTACCTCAACATGCAGGGGGTCGATTCGCGCCGCTTCGCCGTCACCGGTTTCGGCGAGACCAGGCCGGTGGGCAACAACGCCACCGCCCAGGGCCGCGCGCAGAACCGCCGCGTCGAGATCCAGCTGTCGCCGCTGACCTGAGGGCGGAGGCGCGGGTCGTTTCGGGGCGACTCGGCTGGCCGAGTCGCCGCTCTAGTCGGCCTTCTTCAGCGCCCGCGCGATGCGTGCGGCGAGCCGGGCGTTGTTCTCGACCAGCGCGATGTTTGTCTTCAGGCTGGCGCCGCCGGTCAGTTCCAGAATCCTGGCCAGCAGGAACGGCGTCACCGCCTTGCCGCTGATGCCGGCCGCTTCTGCCGCTTCGTGCGCCGCGGCGATGACGCCCGCCATCTTTTCCGCCGGGATCTCGTCCTCCGCCGCGACCGGATTGGCGACCAGCATGCCGCCGCCGATGCCGAGTTCCCTTCGCGTCGCGAAGAAGCGGGCGATGGCAGCGGCCTCGTCGAGCCGCAGCGGCGCGGGGAAGGGCGACGTTCGCGACCAGAAGGCCGGCACGACGTCGGAGCGGTAGGCGACGACCGGCACGCCGCGCGTCTCCAGCACCTCCAGCGTCTTGGCGATGTCGAGGATGGCCTTTGCGCCGGCCGAAACGACGATGACGCCGGTGCGCGCCAGTTCGTCGAGATCGGCGGAGATGTCGAAGCTGGTCTCCGCGCCCTTGTGCACGCCGCCGATGCCGCCGGTGGCGAAGACCTCGATGCCGGCAAGGGCCGCAGCGATCATCGTGGCGGCGACCGTCGTCCCGCCGGTACGGCCTTCGGCGATGGCGAATGCGAGATCGGCCCGCGACAGTTTCATCGCGCCCGAAACCTTCGCCAGCGCCTCGCGCTCCTCCGCGGAAAGGCCGATCTTCAGCCGCCCGCCGATCACCGCGATGGTCGCCGGCACCGCGCCTTCGGCAGAGATGATTTCTTCGACCTGCGCGGCCATGGCGGCGTTGTCGGGCCAGGGCATGCCGTGGGTGATGATCGTGCTCTCCAGCGCGACGACCGGCCGGCCGGCGGCGAGCGCGGCTGCGACGGGCGCGTGGACGTCGATATGGGCGCGGGCGGATTCAGGTGTCATGGCGTTTCCCTTGCCGGCTGTCCCAGTCGCGGCGGGCCGGCGCGCCGCCTCATGCCACCATCACGGGCTGCGGCACAAGGGCGAGCGCGGCGGCGAAGGCCCTTGCCTCGAGTTCGACAACGGCCGAGTCCTGTTCCACCGTCAGCGTGGCCGCCGCCAGCCCCTCGCGCAGCGCGGCGGGCAGGTCTTGCCCGCGCATCAGCGCGGCGACCGTCGCCCCGGCCAGCGCGTCGCCGGCGCCGGTGACGTCGGCGATCCGCCGCGCCGCGGGTGCGGCGATTGTGAAGGTGCCGCCGGCGTCGAAGCCGGTGGCGCCGGCGCTGCCCGCCGTGATGACGCCGGCCGCGAGGCTCTTGCCGCGCAACGCCGCGGCGAGTTCGGCCGGCTGCGCCTCGTCGCCGGCGCCGGCCAGCCGGCGCGCCTCCGCCCGGTTCATGAACAGGCAGGAAATCCGCGGCAAGAGCGCCGCGAGGCGAACGGCCTTGGCCGGCGAGATGGCGACGGCGTGGAGCGGCTTGCCGGCGCAGGCCGCGGCGAGCTTGTCCAGTGCCGCGGCCGGCATGTTGGCGTCGCACAGCACGGCATCGGCGGCGGCGACCGCGGCGCGCAGCTTCGCCCGCGCCGCCTGGCGCGGGAACGCCATCTCGTAGAGCTCCATGTCGGCGAGGCCGGCGATCAGCTCGCCGTCGCCGTCGAGCAGCGCCGTGTAGCTCGGCGTGCGCCGGTCGAGGAAGGTCGCGGACAGGTCCTCGACGCCCGCCGCCGCGATGGCGCGCGCCACCGCCTCGCCGGCGGCGTCGCCGCCGCGCACCGAAAGAAGCGCGCCCGAGACGCCGCGCTGCACGGCATTGCGCAGCGCGTTGAACACCACCCCGCCGATCTCCTCGCGCAGCACGCCCGGATTGGACGTGCCGGGGAAATAGGTGCCGGTGACATGACCGCGGCGGTCGACATGGGCGCCGCCGACGGCGAGCAGACGGGGGAGGGGCATGCGGGCTTCCGGCGGGTCGATCGAGACGGCGACCTTAGGGCGCGGTCCGGCTGTCGGCAACGACGGCCGGGCCGCGGCGTCCTAGAATCGCCGCGCCGGTCGGCTGAGGGGCTTCCGCCCCGGGCGCCTCGCACAACCTGTTATCCAAGGGGATACATCCGGCGGCGCAATGGCGGAACATTTTTCGAACAAATCCGGATTTCATCGATCTTTCATTCACTTGCTTCCTCTTGCAAAAAGAGAACAAACAAGGTACAAAATGAAATGCGCGCGGGATTGTCCGGCCTTCATTGACGACCAAGGGGTGATGTATCATGGCTCAGAGCTCATTGCGGCTGGTAGAGGACAAGGCAGTGGACAAAACGAAGGCTCTGGATGCGGCGCTGTCTCAGATCGAGCGCGCGTTCGGCAAGGGGTCGATCATGCGGCTCGGCGCCAACGAGCAGGTGGTCGAAATCGAGACCGTGCCGACCGGCTCGCTCGGCCTCGACATCGCGCTCGGCGTCGGCGGGCTGCCGCGCGGGCGCATCATCGAAATCTACGGGCCCGAAAGCTCGGGCAAGACGACGCTGGCGCTGCACACGGTGGCCGAGGCGCAGAAGAAAGGCGGCATCTGCGCCTTTGTCGACGCCGAGCACGCGCTCGACCCGGTCTATGCGCGCAAGCTGGGCGTCGATCTGGAAAACCTTCTCATCTCGCAGCCCGACACCGGCGAGCAGGCGCTGGAGATCTGCGACACGCTGGTGCGCTCTGGCGCCATCGACGTTCTCGTCGTCGATTCGGTTGCAGCCCTCACCCCGCGCGCCGAGATCGAGGGCGAGATGGGCGACGCTCTGCCCGGCCTGCAGGCCCGCCTGATGAGCCAGGCGCTACGCAAGCTGACCGCCTCGATCTCGCGCTCCAACACGATGGTCATCTTCATCAACCAGATCCGCATGAAGATCGGCGTCATGTTCGGCTCGCCCGAGACGACGACGGGCGGCAACGCGCTCAAGTTCTACGCCTCGGTGCGCCTCGACATCCGCCGCATCGGCTCGGTCAAGGACCGCGATGAAGTGGTCGGCAACCAGACCCGCGTCAAGGTGGTGAAGAACAAGCTCGCCCCGCCCTTCAAGGTCGTCGAGTTCGACATCATGTACGGCGAGGGCGTGTCGAAGACCGGCGAGCTGATCGACCTTGGCGTCAAGGCCGGCGTCATCGAGAAGTCGGGCGCCTGGTTCTCCTATAATTCGCAGCGCCTCGGCCAGGGCAGGGAGAACGCCAAGAACTTTTTGCGCGACAATCCCGACACGGCCCGCGAGGTCGAACTGGCGCTTCGGCAGAATGCCGGGCTGATCGCCGAGAAGTTCCTTGAAAATGGCGGCGAGGGCGATTTCGACGACGCCGCCGAGGGGTGAGGCGCGTTCCTTTCGGATAGGCAATCGGCCGCCGGCGCTCCCGCGCCGGCGGTTTCGTTTGCGGCGCCGGCGCGGCTGCTCGGCTTTCTGGACACGCTGGGGCGCGGTCGCTAAAAGGCGCTGTCCAATTTCGCCGGCGCCAGCCGGCGCTTTCGCTTGAAAAAGGCATCGTAATGAGTGGCGTCAACGAGATCCGTTCGACATTTCTCGACTATTTCCGCAAGAACGGACACGAGGTCGTCGCCTCGAGCCCGCTCGTGCCCCGCAATGATCCGACGCTGATGTTCACCAACGCCGGCATGGTGCAGTTCAAGAACGTCTTCACCGGCCTCGAAAGCCGGCCCTATTCGCGGGCGGCGACGGCACAGAAGAGCGTGCGCGCCGGCGGCAAGCACAACGATCTCGACAATGTCGGCTACACGGCCCGCCATCTCACTTTCTTCGAGATGCTCGGCAACTTCTCCTTCGGCGACTATTTCAAGGAGCGCGCCATCGAGCTGGCCTGGAACCTGATCACCAGGGAATACGGGCTGAAGAAGGACAAGCTCCTGGTCACGGTCTACCACACCGACGACGAAGCGGCGGAATACTGGAAGAAGATCGCCGGCTTCTCCGACGACCGCATCATCCGCATCCCGACCTCGGACAATTTCTGGGCGATGGGCGACACCGGCCCCTGCGGCCCTTGCTCGGAGATATTCATCGACCGTGGCGAGCACATATGGGGCGGCCCTCCCGGCAGCCCCGAGGAGGACGGCGACCGTTTCCTCGAGTTCTGGAACCTGGTCTTCATGCAGTTCGAGCAGGTCACCAAGGAGGAGCGCATCGCCCTGCCACGGCCGTCGATCGACACCGGCATGGGGCTCGAGCGCATGGCGTCGATCCTGCAGGGGGTCGATAGCGTCTTCGAGACCGACCTGTTCCGCCATCTGATCGACGCCGCCGCCTCGGCGCTCGGCCGCGGCCCGGATGCCGACGACGTCGCCTCCTATCGCGTGATTGCCGATCACCTGCGCTCGTCGTGCTTCCTCGTCGCCGACGGCGTGCTGCCCTCCAACGAAGGCCGCGGCTACGTGCTTCGTCGCATAATGCGGCGCGCCATGCGCCATGCCCAGCTGCTCGGCGCCAGCGAGCCGCTGATGTGGAAGCTCGTGCCGGCGCTGGTGCGCGAGATGGGCCAGGCCTATCCCGAGCTCGGCCGCGGTGAGGCGATGATCACCGAGACGCTGAAGCTCGAGGAGACGCGTTTCCGCAGGACGCTGGCGCGTGGCCTGGGGCTCCTCGCCGATGCTACCGAGACCCTGCACAAGGGCGACATGCTCGACGGCGAGACGGCCTTCAAGCTCTACGACACTTACGGCTTCCCGCTCGACCTGACGCAGGATGCGCTGCGCCAGCGGGGCATCTCGGTGGACCTCGCCGGCTTTACCCATGCGATGGAACAGCAGAAGGCCGAGGCGCGGGCGAGCTGGGCGGGGTCCGGCGAGGCCGCCACCGAAGCCGTGTGGTTCGCGGTCCGGGAGCGGACCGGAGCTACCGAGTTCCTCGGCTACGAGACCGAGCGGGCTGAGGGCATGGTGCTCGCCCTGGTCAGGGCAGGCAAGGAGGCCGGCGAGGCGAAGGAAGGCGACGAGGTCGCGGTCATCGTCAACCAGACACCCTTCTATGGCGAATCCGGCGGCCAGATGGGCGACACGGGCACATTCTCGGGCGAGGGTTTTTCGGTCGACGTCACCGACACGCAGAAGAAGGCCGACGGACTTTTCGTGCATTTCGGCAAGGTCACGAAGGGCGCGTTGAAGCCCGGAGCCGCCGTCGAGATGACCGTCGACCACGCCCGCCGCGCCCGGCTGCGCTCCAACCATTCCGCGACGCACCTGATCCACGAGGCTCTGCGCGACGTGCTCGGAACGCATGTGGCGCAGAAGGGCTCGCTGGTGGCGCCCGAGCGGCTGCGCTTCGACATTTCGCACAACAAGCCGATTTCGGCCGAGGAACTCGACGCCGTCGAGCGCATGGCCAACGAGATCGTCGTGCAGAATTCTCCGGTGACGACCCGCCTGATGAGCGTCGACGACGCCATCGCCGAGGGCGCCATGGCACTGTTCGGCGAGAAGTACGGCGACGAGGTCCGTGTCGTGTCGATGGGCACGGCCGTGCGCGGCGCCAAGGCGAACCGGCCGTATTCGGTCGAGCTCTGCGGCGGCACGCACGTGAAATCGACGGGCGACATCGGCCTCGTGCGCATCGTATCGGACAGCGCAGTGGCGGCCGGCGTACGCCGGATCGAGGCGCTGACCGGCGAGGCTGCGCGGCGGCATCTCGACGAGCAGGAGCGGCGACTGAAAGCCGCTGCCGCCGCGCTCAAGGTAGCGCCGGGCGACGTGCCGGCGCGCGTCGAGGCGCTGCTCGACGAGCGCAGGAAGCTCGAGCGCGAACTCGCCGACGCCCGCAAGAAGCTTGCGCTCGGCGGCGGTTCCGCCGCGCAGAGCGGCCAGGCTGCCGAAACCGTCGCCGGGGCCGGCTTCCTCGGCAAGTTGGTCACCGGCGTGTCGCCGAAGGATCTGAAGTCCCTCGCCGACGAGGGCAAGAAGTCGCTCGGCTCGGGCGTCGTCGTGTTCGTCGGCGCTTCCGACGACGGCAAGGCGAGCGTCGTCGTCGCCGTCACCGACGACCTGATCAAGCGCTTCTCGGCGATCGAACTCGTCCGTGTCGCCTCGTCCGCGCTTGGCGGGCAGGGCGGCGGCGGCCGTCCCGACATGGCCCAGGCCGGCGGACCCGACGCCTCGAAGGCCGATGCCGCGATTGCCGCGGTCAAGGCGGCGATGGAAGCGGTCTGAGCCGAACGACAGGGGAGGCGGCGTCACGGGCCGGCCGAATGCGCCGGCAGGTGACGCACGCCGGATCAACGCTGCGGCCGAAGTGACCCGCTGCGGCGGGAGCGCCTGTCGCGGGACCGCCTGCGCGCGGTGCCTAAAACGTTTTCCGCGCGTGTTTTCCGTGCGCGTCGGCAGCGGTGCCCAGTATCGGTGCGGAAATAAAATCGTCCGACACTATTTACGACAACTGCATTGGCCGAAATAAAGATACTGCATATCGACTCAATCCGAGTAATTCATATTACAATATGAATTCGATTCTGGTACACGTCTGAATACAACAACTTGTCCGTCAGGTCTGAAATGGAATGGCGAAAGCCGTCGTACGATTCTCATGCGTCGTTGACAGTAATCCCATATTTGTTGTCCAGGCGACGAGATGGGCGCGGAGCCTTATCGAAATCGCGAAGGTCTCACCCGAAGATCTCGTCGTACACTATACGCACGAAACGGGACCGGACTGCGCGGCGCGCCTTGCGCCGCTTGGCGTAAGAACCACGGCTGTCGAGACGGTTTCACGGCGCCGCCCTCATCTCAACAAACTCGCGCAATTGCGCTCGGAATTCCTCCGCGATGCCGATCTGGCGGTGTGTTGCGACTGCGACACGCTCTTCGTTGCCGATCCGCGACCCTATTTCGCCAGGGACGTCGTCGCCGCCGCCGTCGTCGACAGACCGAATCCGCCGATCGACGTCTGGGACGTTCTGCTCCGGCGCGCCGGACTGATGCGCCGGCGGCCCGACATCGCCGTGGGTTCGTCCGCTGCCATGACACTCTTCGAGAACCGCAACGGCGGCCTCTACGTGCTGCCCGGCGCGCGTCTCGCCGAATTCGACCGGCCCTGGCGCAGATGGGCCATGTGGCTCGAGGGCCAGATGGACATCCTCGGCAACTACGTCGTTCACATCGATCAGATCGCGTTCGCCCTGACTTGCCTCGAGCTTCGCGTCGAGCCGGACCTGCTGCCGAAAGGGCTGAACTTCCCGACCCATCTGCCGGCTGCCGATGCCGGCGACAGCGCTCCGATCATGCTGCACTACCATCGTCGGGTGAACGACCGCGGCATGCTCGAGCCGACGGGGCAGCGGACGATCGATACCGCGATCGCCTTCGTCAACGACAGCCTCGCCAGGCCGGCTGCGATCCGCCGGAAGCGGCGGTTGCTGCTCCACGTCGGATTGCCGAAGACCGGAACAAGTGCGCTGCAGCGATGGTGCCATGCGAATGCCGGCCGGCTCCTGGAGCAGGGTATCCGCTACCCGACGCCCAGCGCCGACACGGAAATGCCGAAGCACCAGTTCGTGGTCTCGGACTTGATGACCGGCGATCTTTCTCGCACCGGCCGGGCGGTTGCCGAGGGCAGCGAAGAGGGTACGGTTCTCACCAGCGAGGGATTGACCAACCATCTCTACGATTTCCGGCCGATCGGACTGGAGAGGCTCCGCAGCCTGTTCGAACCATTTCACCTGACGGTGTTCCTGGTTCATCGGAAACCGGAAGATTGGGTGAGGTCGTATCACAAGCAGTGCGCGATCAATCCGCGCAATGCCGCTTATTATTACGGAACCGGCCTGGATCTCCATCTTTTCCGCGAGTTGCCGCGCGTTCGCAAACTGATGAATATTTCCGACCTCACCCTGGACTGCGCCGCGGCATTCGGCGCCAGCGAGGTGGTGACGACGGCGTACGAGTCCGACTGGCCGGGGCGGTTCTTCGCCCTCTGCGGCTATGTGCCGCCGGAAAAGGTGGACATGGAGATCGCCAACGAGAGCGTACCGGAATGGGTCCTCGACGCGGTCCTGCGGATCAACCGCCTGCCCTTCACCGACAAGGCCCGCACGGCATGGCTCGGCACCCTGCAGCGCTTCACGAACTCGCGGCATGCCGGCCTGCGCAAGCACGAAGCGGTCTCGAACGCCGGCGACCTGTGGCGGGAACTCGATCCCCACCTGATCGACAGGATCGCGACGCCCGACGAGCGATGGTCGGGCTATCGCGCGCTGCTGGACGAACTGAGCCGGCGCTGAAACGCCCCGCGAGAGGTCACCGCGAGACGCGAAGCCCGGCCGCCGCGCGGGTCAGTTCCGCGACGGAAAGATGCCTTCCAGCGCAACGCACCACATCAGGGTGAGAAAGGGACCGCGGTGGCTCACCGGCTGGTTGCCGCCGGTAAACTGGATCATGCCGGCGGCCATGATCTTGTTGGGCGGGCCGTCGTGGTAGGTGTCGTCGTTGCCAACGCCGCCGCCGAGATAGCGGCCGTCGGGGCCGCCCTTGTCGGCGGTCTGATTGGTCGCCTGCACGCCGTGATTGTGCGCCGGCATCTGGTCGGTCGTGATGGTGAAGCTCTCCTTGCCGCCGACCTGGCCCTCGACATAGGGGGACAGCCCCGGCCCGGTTCCCTGGTGGATGGCGGAGCGCCCGCGCAGGTCGGGCAGGGCAAACGTGGTCTGCCCGTTGCCGCCATAGGTGGTGCCATACAGCGAAAAAAGCGCGGTATTCTGCGCGATCGAGAGGATCTGGCCGTCCGCCTGCGCCCAGCCGCGCGGGCAAAAGTTGGCGCCCGTCAGCATCAGCTGGCCTATAAACGGTTCGGATTGCGCCGCAGCCGGCGAAACGGATGCGAATGTCGCGACGGCCGACAGCGAAGCGGCAATCGGCAGAACTGCGAAGAACCTGCGTTCCATTCTGTTTCCCCTCGGATATCGTTATATTCAGAACGAGCTAATTTAGCATCAACTTTTTCAAAGTTACAAGGGACGATGCAACTAAAAATTGTTGCCGTAACACGACCGAATCTGGCGTTGGACCGGAATCCGCGTTTTTATTGATGTCGGACGGAAAGAAGCCGCGGCAAGTGGCTGTCGATGTTGACGATTGGTTGCAGCGCGTCTGCTGCCGGCCGGGCCGCGGCAGTGGTTGGATCGGCGCGAGCGCAGGACAAAGACGCGCGCTCCGGCAGGGTTTCGCCAAAACATTGATATTGCGTCGAAAAAGCAGCGGGGCGGGGCGCTCCGAAACGATGGGCGCGCACGCCTCCGAGTGGTTGGAAAAAAATCCAATGACAGGCTTTCCAGCGACAGGTCTTGCAGCAACAGACGGTCGAGCGTCCGGCCGACCAGCGTCCGCGCCGTCGGCGAAGGCGCGCGTCCGCGCTCGGCGGCCTTACGGCCTCGCTGCGCTCATCGCGCCCGGAACAGCTGCCAGCCGAGCACGGCGGCGGCGAGCGCGGCGACCAGGAACCAGCTCACATTGCCGGCGATCGCGGCGAGTTCCTCGATGCCGCGGCCGGCAGCGGCGCCGAGGCCCATGAACAGGCCGACCCACAGCGCCTCGCCGGCCAGGCTGAGCGGGGCGAAGCGCGGCCACGGATAGGCGGCGACACCGGCGACGATGTTGACGGCCGGGCCGATCGGGCTGAGCAGCCAGCGGGTGAAGAAGACGCCGGCGCCGCCCCAGCGCGCCGCGATCTCCCGGGCGCGGCCGAAATTGCGGGCAAGCGAGGGATGGCGGCCGAGGCGTTCCTCGATGCCCGTGCCGGCCAGGCGCCCGAGCGCATAGCCGATCTGGTCGCCGAGGACGGCGCCGCATATGCCCCAGGTCGCCATCGTCCAGCGATCGACGTCGCCCGTTGCGGCGACCACACCGGTGGCGAGCAGGA
The DNA here is from genome assembly GCA_905339215.1 of Rhizobiaceae bacterium. GTDB lineage: Bacteria > Pseudomonadota > Alphaproteobacteria > Rhizobiales > Rhizobiaceae > DUSC01. The sequence continues at coordinate 1,233 of CAJPFN010000002.1, read as the reverse complement.
GGACGGTCGAGGGCAGCGGCAGGCCGATCGAGCCGAGCAGGAGCACGACGAACAGGACCGGCCCGCCATAGGCGCCGAGCAGCAACAGCGCCGTTTCGGTCATTGCCCGGCCTGGCCGCGCGCCGCCTTGATCGTGGCGAGCGCCCGCTCCACCTCGGCGACGAAGGCGGCGGTGGCTACGCCGCGCTCCTCCGCGATCTCCTCGATCGGGCGGCGGTCGACGACGTCCTCGGCCAGGCCGAGCGCGCGGCGCAGAGCGCCGAGCGGAACCCCGTGCGAGCGGGCGACGTAGCCGAGCGGCATCCAGCCGGCGACCTTTTCGTCGCGATGGCTGCGCCAGTAGACGAAGCGGAAGGCCGCGCGCGCGGCGAGCGCCACGGCCGCGGCCACCGCGAGGCCGAAGGCGATCTTCAGGAACGTGCGTCGGTCAAGGCGTCCGGCCACGGGCCTCGGCTCCTCTCGGGGAAGAACCGGACCGCGACCGGACATCGGTCAGGGGCCGCGATCCGGCCGCGACAGGGGGCCGCCCGTCAGCCCATCGCCTTCTGCAGGTTCTCGTCGATCTTGTCGAGGAAGCCGGTCGTCGACAGCCAGGGTTGGTCGGCGCCGATCAGGAGCGCCAGGTCCTTGGTCATGTAGCCGGTCTCGACCGTCTGCACGCAGACCTTTTCCAGCGTGTCGGCGAAGCGGGCGAGGTCGGCATTGCCGTCGAGCTTGGCGCGGTGGGCGAGGCCGCGCGTCCAGGCGAAGATCGAGGCGATCGAGTTGGTCGAGGTCTCCTCGCCCTTCTGGTGCTGGCGGTAGTGGCGCGTCACCGTGCCGTGCGCGGCCTCGGCCTCGACCGTCTTGCCGTCCGGCGTGACCAGCACCGAGGTCATCAGGCCGAGCGAGCCGTAGCCCTGGGCGACGATGTCGGACTGGACGTCGCCGTCGTAGTTCTTGCACGCCCAGACGTAGCCGCCCGACCACTTCAGCGCCGAGGCGACCATGTCGTCGATGAGCCGGTGCTCGTACCAGATCTTCCTTTCCTTGAACTTCTGGGCGAAGTCCTTGTCGAACACCTCCTGGAAGATGTCCTTGAAGCGGCCGTCATAGGCCTTCAGGATCGTGTTCTTGGTCGACAGGTAGCAGGGCACGCCGCGGTCGAGCGCGTAGTTCAGCGAGGCGTAGGCGAAGTCGCGGATCGAATCGTCGAGGTTGTACATGGCCATGGCGACGCCCGCCGACGGCGCG
>CAJPFN010000001.1 GCA_905339215.1 Rhizobiaceae bacterium | reverse complement strand
CAATCTGGATGAGAATGCCGCGGTCTTGAGACGCAGGGAGGGCGTAGCCCGACCGGAGTTTCAAGACCGCGGCGGCGATCCTTTCGGGGCATCGTCTTGTGATCGCGGTGGACCGGGTAAGCCGGTGGTTTTTCCGATGGGAGGAATCGCTTTGTGCCCGGCCGCCACGTAACCGATCACCAGATGAGGCTTTTCATGAAGTTCCGGCAGACCCACAAGACGGCCGTCGCGGCGGCAAAGGCGTCGATCAGCGCGGCCACGGCCTATCGCATCGAGAAGGATTCGAGGCTGCCCTCGCAGAGGAATGTTCCGCGACAACGTCGTCGTCCCGATCCGCTCGCCGACATTTTCGACGCCGAGATTGTGCCACTGCTGAAGGCGGCGCCCGCCATCCGGCCAATCGCAATCTTCGAGGAGATGCTGCGGCGTCACCCCGAACTGGGCACCGGCATTCGCCGCACCATCGAACGCCGCGTTCGGTCCTGGCGCGCGATTCACGGCGAGGAACAGGAGGTCATCTTTCGGCAGGAGCACGAACCCGGCCGGCTCGGCCTGTCGGACTTCACCGACATGGGCAGCGCCGGCGTTACTGTCGCGGGTCAGCCGCTCGATCACCGGCTCTATCACTTCCGGCTCGCCTATTCCGGCTTCGAGCATGCCCATGTCGTGCTTGGCGGCGAGAGCTTCGTCGCGCTCGCCGAAGGCCTGCAGAACGCGCTCTGGTCGCTTGGTGGGGTTCCTCGCGAGCACCGCAGTGACAGTCTGTCGGCGGCATTCCGCAATCTGGACAGGGATGCCCGCGCCGACCTGACGCGTCGCTACGAGGAGCTCGTCGCCCACTACGGCATGACCGCAACCCGCAACAATGCCGGCATCGCGCACGAGAACGGTTCCATCGAAGGATCTCACGGACACCTCAAGCGCGCCATCAAGGATGCGCTACTGATGAGGGGCTCGAGCAACTTCGACGACCTGGCCGCCTACCGCCGCTTCGTCGACAAGATCGTCAGTCGCTGCAATGTGCGCCATTCCAAGCGCATCGACGTCGAGCGCGCCAAACTCCAGGAACTGCCCGTCCGGCGGACATCCGACTATGAGGAGGTCACCGTGCGTGTCACGTCATCGGGCGGCTTCACGCTGCGCAAGGTATTCTACACCGTACCCTCGCGGCTGATCGGCCACCGCCTCCGGGTACGCCTGTTCGACGATCGGCTGGATATCTTTATCGGCGGAACCCAGCTCATGACCCTGCCGCGCGGGCGGGCTTCGTCATCCGGCAAGCACGATCAGGTCGTCAACTACCGCCATGTCATCCACGCGCTCCGCCGTAAGCCGATGGCGCTCCTGAACCTCGTCTATCGCGACCGGCTCTTCCCGCGCGAGGCCTATCGACGAACCTTCGACATGCTCATGGAGCGTCTGCCGGAGCGGCAGGCATGTCGCACCATGGTCGAACTCCTCGCCATGGCCCACGAGCGGGGTTGCGAGAGCGAACTGGCCGATCAGCTGCGCGTCTCGCTCGAGGCTCGACGATTGCCCGACATGGCCGCGTTGCGCGAGCTGTTCGCACCGGATCCTTCCCGGCTACCCAACGTCGTCGTGCATCTGGCGCCACTCGACGCCTACGAAGGCCTGATCGGCGTCAGCCATGACCTCGAGTTGGGAGAGGTCGCATGAAGACGAACAGCGTCGTCGACGCCGCAAGACTCAGCCTCCTCCTCAACGAACTGCGTCTGCCCGCCATCAAGGTGATGTGGCCGCAGTTCGCCGAGCAGGCCGACAAGGAAGGTTGGCCCGCCGCCCGCTTCCTCGCCGCGATCATCGAACACGAACTGGCCGAACGCGATCGGCGTCGCATCGAGCGTCATCTCGCGGAAGCCCGCCTGCTGCCCGGCAAGACTCTCGACACCTTCGAGTTCGACGCAGTGCCTATGATCTCCAAGGCGCAGGTGATGGCCATCACCGCTGGCGACAGCTGGCTCGAGAAGGGAGCGAACCTGCTTCTGTTTGGCCCGCCCGGCGGCGGAAAGAGCCATCTCGCCTCAGCCATCGGCCTTGCTCTCATCGAGAACGGCTGGAGGGTCATGTTCACACGCACTACCGACCTCGTCCAAAAGCTGCAGGTCGCGCGCCGCGAACTCGGTCTCGAAGCAGCCATCAATCGGCTCGATCGTTTCCACCTGCTGATCCTCGACGACCTCGCATACGTCACCAAGGACCAGGCCGAGACCAGCGTGCTGTTCGAGCTCATCAGCGCCCGTTACGAGCGGCGCTCCATGCTTATCACCGCCAATCAGCCCTTCGGCGAATGGGGCAAGATCTTCCCCGATCCCGCCATGACGCTCGCCGCGGTCGACCGCCTCGTCCATCACGCCACAATCTTCGAATTGAACGTCGAAAGCTATCGCCGCCGCGAGGCGATCGAACGAAAGCGAGGCCCCGGCAGGCCGGCGTCATTCGCAACGCCGGCGAACGTCGCGCCTGATTGACGCGCCGCGACAATCAAACCGACAACCCTCTTGCGCGCGGCAATCAATACCGCGATCATCACCCCCGCCGCGACACAAGATTCTCATCCAGATTGTCGCGCTACATTCCCTGTCCTGGTGAACGCGCCCGCTGAATCGCCCCTGCCGCCGTCACTGCCGACCGATCTGGCGGCGGCGCATGCGATGATTCTGGCGGAGCGCCAGGCACGGATCGAGGCGCAAGCCGAAGCTCTTGCGGCGAAGGCTGCAGCGTCATCGACCGAAGTGACGATCGCGCATCTGAAGCTGATGATCGAGAAGCTCAAGCGCGAGCTCTATGGTCAGCGCTCCGAGCGCACGATGCGCCTCATCGACCAGATGGAACTTCAGCTCGAGGAACTCGAAGCGAAGGCGACCGAGGACGAACTCGCGGCGGAGACGATGTCGCGACAGGCGTCACTGCCTGCACGGCTTCGCGGTCGTCCTGTCCGCAAGCCCTTTCCACAGCATCTGCCGCGCGAGCGGGTCGTCATCGCCGCGCCGACGTCATGCCCATGCTGTGGCTCCATGAAGCTGTCGAAGCTGGGTGAGGACGTCACCGAGACCCTGGAGGTGATCCCGCGCCAGTGGAAGGTGATCCAGACGGTGCGGGAGAAGTTCACCTGCCGCGAGTGTGAGGCCATCACGCAGCCGCCCGCGCCTTTCCATGTGACGCCGCGCGGCTTTTTGGGGCCGAACCTGCTGGCCATGCTGCTGTTCGAGAAGTTCGGTCAGCATCAACCGCTCAACCGCCAGAGCGAGCGCTACGGCCGCGAGGGTATCGACCTCTCGGTCTCGACGCTGGCCGACCAGGTTGGCGCGGCGACCGTGGCGCTTGCGCCGTTGCATGAGTTGATCGCCCGGCACGTCATGGCGGCCGAGAGGCTGCACGCCGACGACACGACGGTGCCGATCCTGGCCAAGGGCAAGACCGACACCGGCCGAATCTGGACCTATGTGCGCGACGACAAACCCTTCGGCGGCGCAGATCCGCCGGCGGCGCTTTACTTCGCTTCGCGCGACAGGCGGCAAGAGCATCCGGATGCGCATCTCGCGGCTTGGCGCGGTATCCTGCAGGCCGACGCCTATGGCGGATACAACGGGCTTTATGATCCCGCGCGTCCGGGTGGGCCGGTCACGTCGGCACTCTGCTGGTCCCATGCCCGTCGCGGCTTCTTCGAGCTCGCCGACATTGCCGCGAGCGCTCGGCGCGGGCCCGGCGCCGCGCCCGTGTCGCCGATCGCCCTGGAGGCGGTGAAACGCATTGACGCGCTCTTTGCCATCGAGCGTGAGATCAACGGTCTCAGCGCCGACGAACGCCGCCAGGTCCGGCAGGAGCGTAGCCGCCCGCTCGCCGACGATTTGCGCGTCTGGCTCGGTGAGCAACGCAGCACACTCTCGCGCTCGGCGACCGTCGCCAAGCCGATCGACTACATGCTCAGACGCTGGAACAGCTTTGCCTCGTTCCTCGACGACGGGCGGGCCTGCCTGTCGAACAATGCCGCCGAGCGGGCGCTCCGAGGTTTTGCCCTCAGTCGGAAAGCGTGGCTCTTCGCGGGCTCCAGCCGTGGCGCCGAGCGTGCCGCTGCCATGGCGACGCTGATCCAGACCGCGTTATGCCGGGCGCGGCATAACGCGGTTTATGCCGACCGCCGAACTATGCCGAGCGCCTCTTCCGATCGTGGCGGTATGAAGCGCTTCGCCGGCCATTTCGACCAAGAATCGGTCGTTGACACTCGGCATAGTTCTCACGCTCAAAGGGCGTTCAGGAATTCCAGAAGCCGGTCGTTTGGTCGAAATCGTTCGACCTTGACGCGTTCGTACGGCTTCAGCTTGGCAAGTGCGGATTCCTTCAGTTCAAGATGTGCGTGAAGGTAAGTCAGGGTCGTTTCCATCGTCTCATGGCCCAGCCACAGGGCGATGACCGAACAATCGACGCCCGCCTGCAGCAGCTCCATGGCCGCGCTGTGGCGCAAGACATGGGGCGATACTCGCTTCGAGCGAAGGGGGACGCAGTGTTCACGCGCCTTGGCGACATATTTGTTCAGTAGCGCCTGCACGCTGTCGACGCTGAGCCTGTCGCCGTGGATGTTCGGAAAGAGAGCCGTTACGCCGCGCTTCCTGGGCTCCCTGAGCCAGCACCGAAGGGCTTGCTGTGCAACGTTGGTGAGCGGTGTACTTCGCTCCTTCCGGCCCTTGCCAACGCATCGCACATGGGCACCGCGGTCGAGTATCACAGAATCCCGATCAAGATCGACGATCTCCGAGACCCGCAACCCCGTTTGCACAGCCAGCAACAGCAGAGTGTGATCGCGTCGTCCCAGCCATGTGCTACGATCCGGGCAGGCCAGGATCGCTTCAATCTCGGGTCTGGTGAGAAACTGAAGCTGCCGCTTGTCGCATCGCTTGCTCGGGATCGCGAGCACGCGTTGAATGTGGGCGCTGTGCGCCGGCTCCTCGAACGACGCATATCTGAAGAAAGACCGAATGGCCGTGAGACGGAGATTCCGCGTCCTTACCGAGGTGGATCGGCTCGTCTCAAGGTCCTCCAGGAATGCGCCAATGAAAGGCGCGTCGAAATCCCGGAGCGTCAACTGCGACGGGGGCTTGCCAAGGCGCGTCTGCGCGAATGCAAACAGGAGCCGGAAGGTGTCGCGATAAGAGGCGATGGTGTTGGAGCTTACGCCTCGATGCCGCATGAGACGATCGGTAAACCACCGCTCGATCAGCACGGCCAAGTGGTTCGCGCCGCTCATGAGCGAACCTCCCACCGCTCATCCAATCGTCGTGCGGCATGGGTCATCAGTTCCGGCGCGGCGGATAGGTACCAGTAGGTGTCGCGAACATTGACGTGGCCGAGAAAGGTCGAGAGGACCGGCAGTTCGCGCTCGACGTCTTCGCCCGCACGATACCAGTTGATCAGATCCTGGACGGCGAAACGGTGGCGTAGATCGTGAATCCTTGGACCGTTGCGCTGCCCCTTCTGCCGCAGTCCGATCTGTCGCGACAGCTTCCAGAACACGCGGTGTACGTATTGGTGCAGTAATCTCCCGCCCTGCTCGGCGACAAAGAAATAGGGGCTGCGCGGCGTGCCGAGATGCGCGTCACGTCGCGTGGCATAGTCCGACAGCACGGCGACCGTCGTGGCATGGAGCGGCACCAGCCGCGACTTGCCGAACTTCGTCTTGCGAATGGTGAGAATGCCCTGGCCGAGATCGACGTCATCCCTGCGCAGGTCGAGCGCTTCGGAATGGCGCAGCCCGGCCACCGCTATCAATCCGAACAAGCAATGATATGTCCAGCGGCGCAGGGCCTTGGCCGGCGGCAGCGTCAGTGCCGCCGCCAGAAGGGCTGTGATCTCGGCATCGCTATAGATGTAGGGATTTGCCGATGCCGCGACGCCGGTCAGCGTGGTCGTGTGCGCCGGGCGGGCAGGCGTGGCTCTCGCGCATTGCCCCGCCTGATCCTAAACCGGCTGAACGCTTCCTGTTCGGGGTGACAATGCTGATCGTCTGCTCCGCGTCTTGCCCGAGCGCCGAAGGCCACCGCTTCGTGGTGGTCTTCCCCTTCTTCGGTTCGTCCTACGGGCTTTTCGCGCTAGCCAAGCCTCTCCCGCTGCTCGTGCGCCGCCGCCATGCGTCGACCACCATCGCACCTCCACTGCAAAGAGCGGCTCGGATGTCCCAACGCTGCTGCTCGGGGGTGCGGCCCATGCGAATTTGCCGTGTCTTTTCGGCCGGGCTGTCAACGCGGTGCGCGGCATCTGCGGCAAGTCCGCCATTTCCGGAGCGGGCGGCGCTGAAACATGGAAACGTTTTATGAAATCGGTGCTTAAAACCCGGCTTTGCGGATAAACGGTAGCTTTATCCGCAAAGGTTATGTTGAGCCCCATGAGGAACCGGACAAACATAATTCTGGCCAAGTCATCGGCCGGGACCGCCCTTGCGGTGGTCGCTACCTATTGCGCTTTCTTCGTCATGAGGTGGGCTACCGGTGTCCCCTACATATGGCTCAATCTGGTCGAGTGTTTTGCCATTCCGATCGTGGTCGGAATGCCAATCCTGTACTATGTAGCGGCTCAAGCAGAAGAACTGCGTGATGCGCGCGACGACCTCGCAGCCCTGCATCGGGAAACCGATGAAGCCTATCGCGAGATGAGACGGGCGCATCGGCTTTTAGCCTATGCCGCCAGCCTCGATAAGATGACGGGTCTGCTTAACCGCGAAGCCTTCCTGGAGCGTCTGGCGCCGGCACATGCCGCTAACGAGCCTGATGTCCTTCTGTTCGTGGACGCTGATCATTTCAAGCAGATAAATGATCGGCTCGGGCATCTCAAAGGAGACGAGGCGTTGGTCAAGATCGCAAGCGCGATCAAGCGTGCAGTGCGGAAATGTGACGTTGTCGGCCGCATCGGCGGCGAAGAGTTCGGGGTGCTTCTGAAGAACGTTGACCTTGCGTCGGCGGCCGAGATCGCCGAGGCGATACGGGAGCAAGTAAATGCTGTCCAATGGCAGCCGAACATGGCGCTGACGGTGAGCATAGGCGGAGCCGCGCTCCACGCGCATTCCGGGAAAATGGCCGATGTTCTGACACACGCGGATCGGTGCCTCTACGCGGCAAAACGCGCCGGTCGCAACAGAGTAGCTTTCGAGTGCCGGATCGTCAGAGCCGCCTGAAACGGGCGGTGGCATTGACGCTGAAGAACCCGACATGTTGTCCAGCCCCACCACGATGCTCCCGTTCTCCAACGTTTCCTGTCTGGGGCTCGACGTAGCTTCTGACAGCACTTTCTGAGGTACTTTGCCCGCCTATATACAGGATGCGGGGGGAAAACAACCCGATGTGACCTCGATTGGTTCCTCGTAACCCGACACCTGCGGGAGGGATCCGCCACGTTGAGGCCAGCGCCTGTTGTCGAAATTCGGCCACGTCGACTCGCTCCGATCAACTGCCCCAGGATCCCGCCGAACTGGCCAGCATGGTCATCGAGATGGTGGCCGAGATCGACCGGCTCAACGCGATGCTCGTCTGCCGGAAATGGTCGAGGCTGGCATCGACTATGGCGAGGCGACGCACGGGCGGAGAGAATACATCCGTCGCGATCCTGATCCAACCCGCCGAAGGTTCGCGTGTCCTTCCAGGGTCATCCGGAGACAGCGCGCGTATAGATCGCCATGTCGAAATAGTCACGCCAGACGGCGATCCGCCCATCGCGCATCTCGAAGACCCCCAGACAGGGCAACTCGACCGGCCGTCCGCCTGCCACTGTGCGGTCGATGCGTTCGGCCATCACCAGGTCGCCGCGCGACAGGAGGTAGACGATTTCCCAGTCGGTTTTCTGCCAGTCGCGCAGGAAGCCGGCGATAAAGGCGCGCAGTGCCGCGTGCCCCGCCACCGGCTTCATCGGCATGTTGTGGTAGACGCCGTCCTCGGTGAAATAGGCGACCAGAAGGTCGGGGTCGAGCGACGACCAGTCGGCGATGAAGCGGCGGATGACGGTCTCGTTGTCTTCCATGATCTGCTCCTCACTGCCCGGGTTCGATGACGAGCCGCACCACTCCGGTGTCACGCCGCGCCAGCCGGCCGAGCGCCTCGTTGACGCCTGCAAGCGGATAGGTGCCGCTGACCGAGCGCGACAGGTCGAGCCGCCCGCGCATCACCAGGTCGAACAGATCGGAGATGTCGCGCTTATCCATGCCGAAGGAGCCCATCAGCGTCTGTTCGCGACCGACGAAGCTGATGAGCGGCGGCAGAACCGGGCGGCCGGGGCCAACGCCGACGACCACCGCACGACCGCCGGTGTCGAGGCAGCGTAGCGTCGCCTCGACGGTCTGCGGCAGGCCCACGAATTCGAGCGCCAGATCGACGCCGCGGCCCAGCCGTCTACGGATCGGGCGGACTGGATCGGGCTCGGCGACCGGGTCGATAACCAGATCTGCGCCGAACTCGGCGGCGCGGGCGCGCGCCTCCGGCTGCATGTCGATGGCTGCGATGAAGCCTGCTCCCATCATTCGCGCCAGCAGAATGGCATGGGCGCCGAGCCCGCCGCAGCCGACCACCGCCACCGCCTCGCCGGCCTGCAGCCGGCCGCGCGTGCGCAGGGCATGGAAGGGCGTCGACACGCCATCGGTGATGATCGCCGCGGTCAGAAAATCCACCCCGTCGGGGATCGGGATCGCGCCGATGGCGGGGGCTGCGACATACTGTGCCAGCGCCCCGTCGCGCGACATGCCGTAGACCTGCGAAGCCTCGCAGAGCGATTCGCGCCCCGCCCGGCAGAACCGGCACTTGCCGCAGATGGCGGAGGGAAAGAGTGCCACGCGCTGGCCGACGGCGAAGCCGCCGGTGCCGGGACCCAGCGCCACCACAGTGCCGGCGGCCTCGTGGCCGAGCGTGATCGGCTTGCGCGCAACCGGGATGTCGCCCTCGACGGCCAGGTGGATATCGGTGCCGCAGAGCCCGCAAGCGGCGACCGCGACGAGGATCTCGTCCGGTCCAGGCGCCGGCGCCGCGATCGCCTCTATGGTCAGCGGTTCGCCCACAGCGCGCAGCCGCGCGGCGAGCATGGTCTTTGCCGTCATGGTGTGGTGTCTCCGATCAGTCCTCGCTTGAGGAGCGCGAAGGCGGCAGCGCGGATCTTTGGCCCGTCATCGGGCCCGTCATGGCCGAGATTGGCGCGCGAGGCCTTCGAGATGGTTAGCCCGAGGAAGAGCGACCAGAGCGTGTCGGCCAGAACCCGGCCCGATGCCGCGTCGCTGACCCGCTCCAGCAGTTCCGCGAGCCGGCGGAAGTTCTTGCCCGAGCGGCGGGCGATCTTGTCCTTGACCTCGGCCGAAACATTTTCGAGCACATGCGGCTGCGCCAGATAGGTCGAGATGGCGAAATAGTCGGGGTGCTCGCGATAGACCTCTTCGTGGAATTCCCAGATCGCGTCGAACAGGTCGCCCGGCGGCAGGTCGCGGGCGGAAAGCGCCGCCAGCCCGTCGGCCCAGAAGGAGATGCTCTCGAAGATCAGCGACAGCAGGATCTCGTCCTTGCTCTTGAAGTAAAAGAACAGCGTCGCCTCGGAGAGTTCGCAGCGTTCGGAGATTTCCTTTGTCGTCGTGCCACGCACGCCGCGCTCAAGAAGCACCGTCCGCGCCGCCCCCAGGATCGAATCGCGCCGCGCCGCGCGCTCCCTTTCGCGCCGTTCCGTAACACCCATGATCTATTGTCCCAAATGTCTGAAGATGGTTTCGCGTTGAATCTCACTCGTCCCCTCGCCGATTTCAAGCACCTTGCAATCGCGGTAGAACCGCTGCGCGGCGCTCTCTCGCATGTAGCCCTGGGCACCGCATAGGTGCAGCGCGCGCTCGCAGACACGGGTACAGGTCTCGGTTGCGAAGAGCTTGGCCATCGCTGCGGCGCAATCGTAATCGCCCCCGGCATCGGCCAGACGCGCGGCATGGAGCGTCATGCGCCAGGCCGCCTCGAGCCGGGTCGCCATGTTGGCGAGCGTGAAGCGCACGAACTGGTGGCCGGTGATCGGCTTCTCCCCCTGCATCCGGTTCGTTGCATAGCGCAGCGCCTCCTCCAGCGCCGCGCGACCCAGCCCGACCGCGGTGGCAGCCGAGGCGATGCGCCCCAGCGACAGCACCTTGAGCGCGGCGATGAAGCCGATGTGCTCCGGTCCGAGCAGGTTTTCCGCCGGCAGCCTGACATCGCTAAGGGTGATCTCGGTCATCTCGGATGCGCCCATGCCGAGTTTGGCAAAGGGTGCGCCGACACCGACGCCAGGCATGTCGCGCTCGACGATGAACAGTGACATGCCCTTCAGCCCGCGCGCGGGGTCGGTGCAGGTGACGATGATCATGAAATCGGCGAAAGTCGAATTGGTGATGTAGAGCTTGGCGCCGTTCAGCACATAGCGAGAGCCCTCGCGCCGGGCGCGGGTGGCAACACGGCTGATGTCGGCCCCGGCTCCGGCCTCGGCATAGCCCCAGCAGCCGATCCGCCGCCCGGCCAGCGCCTCGGGCAGCAGGCGCGCCCGCTGCGCGGGGTTGCCGAGGTGGTGGATGGCGGCGCAGGCGAGCATGCTGTGGACATAGAGCCCCAACGCGATCGCCGCCGAACCGCGGGTCAGCTCGGCGTTGAGGATGGCGCCGATCACCGCCCCGCCGCCGCTACCGCCGACCTCTTCGGGAAACCCCGCACCCAGCCAGCCCAGCGCGCCAACCTCGGTGAACAGCTCGCGCGGATAGCGCTCTTCCATGTCCCAGCGGGTGGCGTTCGGCACGATGCGTCGTTCGGCGAAGGCGCGGACGGAGTCGCGGAACTGGCGTTCCTCGTCGGTCAGGCCGGTATCGAAGCCGGTGTCGGTCATGGCTGGCGATCCTTATCGGCGGGTCGGATGTGGAAGATGCCCGAAAAGCAGGCGCAGACATTGCCCGCGGCGTCGGCAATGTCGCAGTCCAGAAAGGCTACCGTCCGCCCCTGCCGGACGAGCGCGGCCCGCGCCGAAACCCGCCCTGGCGGCACCGGGCTGAGGTAATTGGCGGTGACGCTGATGCTGCCCAGCCGCAGCTGACCGCCGAGCACATTCAGAAGCGCATAGCCCATGGCGGTGTCGGCCATAGCAAAGAGCACCGCGCCATGAACTACGCCGAAGACGTTGCAATGCACAGGTCCGGCGTCCAACCGGGCGAGGCAGACCCCGTCGGCGATCCGGGCGTAGGTGATACCCAGCCGGTCGGAAACCGGGTCGTACGGGAATGTGCAATCGAGTTCGCTTTGCGCCATCTCCGGCCCTCCCGGCCACTGGTCAGGCACCGCGGAACACCGGCGGGCGGCGTTCGCGGAAGGCGGCCACCCCCTCGCGGTGATCGGCGCTCTGCAGGCATTGCACCTGCGCGAAGATTTCGTAGTCGAACTCGGCCTCCATGTCGCGGTCGAGCGACCGGCGGATCGCCGCCTTTGTGAACGCGGTGGTGCGCGGGGCGAACCCTGCAAGCGTGTCGGCCAGTGCCTCGGCGGCGGCGGCGAGCGCGTCCTCGGGGGCAAGCTGGCTCACCAGGCCGATCGCCAGCGCCTCGGGAGCCTCCACCACACGCGCCGTCATCATCATGTCGGTGGCGCGCCCCAGCCCGACGAGGCGCGGCAGGAAATAGCCCGCCGACATGTCGCAGCCGGCGAGCGCGAGCTTGACGAAAGGAGCGCAGAAGCGCGCCGTTTCGGCGGCGACACGGAAGTCGCAAGCAAGCGCCAGCCCCAGTCCGCCGCCGAAGACATCGCCATGCAGCCGCGCGATCACCGGCTTGCCGATGCGCGAGATGGCTCGAATCGGGTCGAGATAGCGGTCGACGGTGCGTTCCCAGTCATCGGGGGTGCGGTCGATCATCTGGCCGATGTCGGCCCCTGCGCAAAACGAGCGGCCCGCCCCGGCCAGCACGACGGCGCGCACCTCCGGGTTGCGTGCCGCGCCCTCCAGAGCGTCGGTCAGGGCGTCAAGCAGGGTCACGTCGATGGCGTTGAGCTTGTCGGGCCGGTTGAGGGTGAGGGTCAGCACGGCGCCGCGGCGCGCGCTCACAAGGCTGTCGGTCATCGCGTCCTCTTGCGCATGGCGTAGTGGAAGGTTCCGTTGAAAACGCTCTCGCCGCTACTGTCGCGGACCGTCGCCGCGACGGTGAGAGCACCGCGGCCGGAGGCCGCGAAATCGGCCGCCAGCGCCGCGTGGTCGGTGGCCGCGTCGACCCGCGCCTCGGCGGTAAGCGCGCCCTCGGCGCGGCGCGTGTAGCGCTGTTCGGCCGCGCCGAGCAAAATGAAGCCGCCCATCGGCGCGGCGATGGAGTCGGCGGCCAGCCCCGCAGCGGTCTCGGCCAGGGTGAAGATGGCACCGGCATGCACCGTTCCGACATAGTTCTTGAAATCGGCCCGGTCGGGCTGGGTGACGACGGCCCGGCCGGGTTCGCCGGCACGCAGCACCTGCCCGTGCCAGGCGATATAGGCGATCGAATCGAGCAGGGCCTGGGTGGCGCTCATTGTTCGAGCCTCAGCGCGCGCAGCAGATTGTCGCGCACGATCTTGCGGTAAACCGTGTCCGTGACCCCCAGCGCCTCGAGTTCGCCCAGCGTGCGGTCGAAGCCCAGCAACGGGTAGTCGGTGGCCCAGATGACCTTGTCCTGGCCCCATCCCTTGGCGAAATCGACCAGCGCCTGCGGCCATTGCCGCGGCCCGCGCGCCGAGGTTTCGAGATAGACGTTCGGGTGCTTCCAGGCGAGCACCATCATCTCCTCGTGCCAGGGCTGGCCGATATGGCAGCCCAGGATCGTCAGATCGGGAAACGACAGTGCGACCTCATCGAGATAGATCGGCCGGCCGCATTCGGACGGCAGCAGCGGCCCGGTATGGCCGACCTGGATCGCCACCGTGACGCCGAGTTCCGAGCATTTCATGTAGACGGGCCAGTAGCGCTTGTCGTTGGGCGGCAGGCCGACCATGCCGTCGCCATACATGTAGGGCTCCAGCCGCAGGCAGCGAAGGCCGAGGTCACCGACCAGATAGTCGACCTCGGCGGCCACCTGCATCGGCTTCTGCATGATGTTGACCGTGCCCGCCCCGATGAAGCGGTTCGGGTGCCTGCGCACCAGCTCCGCCACCTCTTCGTTGCTCAGTACCCATTGGCCGTCATAGTAGAAGGCCGACAGCACGATCCGGTCCACCCCGGCGGCGTCCATCTCGGCGAGCATGTCCTCGACCGGCGCGCCGTCGAACATGTTGGGGGGGCATTTGTACTTGCGGAAGATATGCAGGAATTCGGGCGGCCACTTCTTGGCCCCCTCGGGCGAAATGTAGGTTGCCCATGCGTCGATCGCGATTCTTTCCCTTGCCACGCGTTTCTTCTCCATCCCTGGCTCCATTCTTGCTATTGTCCGGTGAAATTGGGCGCCCGCTTCTCGACAAAGGCGCGCACGCCTTCGGCAGCGTCCCGGCTCTGGCGCAGCGGTTCGGCGTGGAGTTGTTCTAGCCGCAGCGCCTGGTCGAGCGGCAGGGACAGGCCCTGAAAGACCGCGTCGCGCGCCGCGCGTACCGCCAGCGGCCCGTTGGCCGCGATGCGCCGGGCGATCTCGAGCGCGCAGTCCATGAGCCCGGCAGCCGGCACCAGGTGGCTGACCAGGCCCCAGCGCAATGCCGCTTCGGCGTCGATCGGTGCGCCTGAAAGGATCATCTCCAGCGCCACGCCGAGCGGTAGCGCGCGCGCCAGCCGCTGCGTGCCGCCGGCGCCGGGCAGGATGCCGCGGCAGACCTCGGGCAGGCCGAAGCGCGCGTGATCGGCCGCGACACGGATGTCGCAGGCCAGCGCCAGTTCCAGCCCCCCGGCCAGGCAGGCGCCGTTGATCGCCGCGATGGTCGGCTTGCGCGGATCGAAATTGCGGGTGATGGCGCCGAGGCCCGGCTGCCGCTCGCCGCGTTCATGGCGCTGGTGAGGGCTCATCGAGCGGTAATATGCGCCCAGTTCCTTCAGATCGGCACCGGCGCAGAAGGCGGCCTCGCCGGCGCCAGTCAACACCGCGACGAACACCATGTCGTCGTCGCGGAAACGGCGCCATTCCTCGATCAGCGCCGCCTGAGTTGCGGCGTCGAGCGCATTGCGCGCCTCGGGGCGGTCGATGGTCAGGACCAGCACGCCCTCACGGAGTTCGCGCCGTAGACTCATGACGCGACCAGATCGTTGGCCCGGGCGATCAGCCCGCGCATGATCTCGCTCGATCCGGCACCGATCGTCATGGCCAGCGCGTCGCGGTGCAACCGCCCCATCAGGCATTCCTCCATATAGCCGAGCCCGCCGAAAATCTGGGCGCATTCGCTTGCCGCCATACGCGCGGTCTCCGTGGCGAAGAGCTTGGCCATGGAAATCTCCGACTGCGCCGGGCGGCCGGCCAGATACCGGTCGATCCCGCGCAGCGTCAGCGCCTCGGCGGCCTCGATCCGGGTAAGCACATCGGCCAACCGGTGCTGCCAGACCTGAAAGCCCAAGAGTTTCCGGCCGAAGGCGCGGCGCTGCTGGCCCCAGTTGCGCGCCTCCTCGAACATCAGCCGCGCCAGGCTGCACGCCATCACCGACAGCACCAGACGCTCGCCCTCGAAGCCCGACATGATCATGCCGAAACCCTGGTTCTCGGCGCCGAGCAGGTTGGCGGCGGGTACCCGGCAGTCCTCGAAGAACAATTCGGCGGTGTCCGAGGCGTGCGTGCCGAGCTTCTTCAGCCGCCGCCGGCGCAGGCCCGGGCTGTCGGCGGGCACCACGATCATAGAAACCCCGTGCGCGCCGGGCTCGCCGGTGCGCACCGCCAGCGTGATGTAATCGGCGATGGTGCCGTTGCTGATGTAGAGCTTGGAGCCGTTGATCACGTAGTCTCCGCCGTCGCGCACCGCGCGGGTGCGCAGGGCCGAGACGTCGCTGCCGGCGTCCGGTTCGGAGACGCCGAGTGAGCCGATCAGCCGGCCCTCCGCGGCGCCGCGCACATAGGTCTCGCGCAGGCCGGGACCGCCGTAGCGGTCGATCAGCATGGTGGCGAATTCGGCATGCGCCATGACCGCCACCGGCACGCCGATCGATCCGCAGCGCATCAGCTCGTCGATCAGCACTGCGGTAAACCAGAAATCCTGCCCGCCGCCGCCATACTCCGGCGACAGCCGCAGGCCGAGCACGCCAAGTTCGGCAAGATCCGCAAACAAGCTGCGCGGCACCTCGCCGGCCGCTTCCCAGTCGAGCACGTTCGGCGTGACGTTCTTGGCCACGTAGTCACGCAGCGTCCGGCGCAGCAGGTTCTGCTCGTCGGTCCATTCGCGGTCCATCATCCCTCCATTCACAGCGTGCGCGAAAGCGCGGTCAGGATTTTTATTGAACTTTACTCAGTTTTCTTGCATTAATCAAGAAGGGGCAAGCGGAGATCGCATATGACATCTCGACAGGTCATTGTCGCAGGCGTCGGGCACACCGCCTTCGGGCGTCTGACGGGACGCACGGCGCTCGATCTCGAAACCGAGGCGTGTCGGCTGGCGCTGCGCGACGCGGGCTTGGCACCGGGCGACATCGACGGGCTGATCACCGATCCCGGACCGGCGCAGGGGGTTTTGCAGGGTATCGAGCCGCATTACGTGCGGCTTGGCCGGACGCTTGGGCTCGCCCCCGATTTCGCCGGCACCGAGTTGCTCGGCGGCGCTTCCAGCGTGTCGAGCATCCAACGGGCGGCAATGGCGATCGGCTCCGGCCTCTGTTCGGTCTGTCTCTGCGTCTATGGCGACATGGCCCTGTCGACGGAGGGTTCCTTCGCCTATCCGCGCGGCGAGGAGGCGGCCTTCGGCTTCTTCGGCGCGACCGGGCTGCACGCGCTGGCGGCCCGCCGGCACATGGCGCGCTTCGGCACGCGCCGCGAGCATTTTGCGGAGGTTGCCATCGCGGCGCGGGCCCACGCCGCGCGCACCCCGCATGCACAGCTGCGCACGCCGCTCGACATCGACGGTTATCGGGCCTCGCGGATGATCGCCGAGCCGCTCTGCCTGGCCGATTGCTGCCTGGTCTCCGACGGCGCCGCGGCGGTCGTGCTGTGCGCCGCCGACCGGACGGCCGGCCTGCCCGCCCGTCCGGTACGCGTCCTCGCCCACGGCCAGGCGCACAGTCTCGGCACATTCTCCAACCCGGAACATTTCGACACGCTGCCGGCTGCTCGCTGCGGCCCTGTCACCCTGGCGCGCGCCGGGCTGACGGCGGGCGATGTCGATGTCGCGATGCTCTATGACTGCTTCACCATCGTCGTCTTGATGCAGCTCGAGGCATACGGCTTCTGCAAGCCAGGCGAGGGGGGAGATTTTGTCACCGGCGGCCGGATCGGCCCGGGCGGGGCGTTGCCCGTCAACCCCTCAGGCGGGCTGATGGCCGAGGGCTATGGGGGCGGCATGCTGCATGTCGTGGAGGCCGTGCGCCAGCTGCGCGGCACGGCCGAAGGCCGCCAGATCGCCGGCGCCGAGATCGCTCTTGTCAGCGGTCACGGCCTTGCCATGAACACGCACGCAACCCTGATCCTGGGACGATGAGATGACCCGACCCGCCCGGCCCGAATCACCCGTCGCGGCATCTGTAGAGACCGTTGCTGGACTGGAAGCTGCCGCCTGCCGTGCCTGCGGCAAGCTGTTTCTGCCGGTCGCACCCGTCTGTCCGGATTGCTGGTCGAACCGGATCGGCCGGCGGCGGCTTTCGGGCCGCGGCGAGGTGGCGACCTTCACCATCTACCGCCAAGCCTACGACGCCGATTTCCCGCCGCCCTATGTTCTTGCCGTCATCGCGCTGCGCGAAGGGCCGCGGATGGTCTCCAACGTCATCGGCTGCGCACCCGAATCGGTGAGGGTTGGCATGAAGGTGGCGGTTCGCTTCGTCGCACGCGGCGATCGAATCCTGCCGCTTTTTGCACCCGACGTAGGCGCCGCCGACCCCGACTCAACCCGAACCGACGAGGAGAACCAACGTGACTGACACCGCCAAGCCGCGCGCGCGGCGCCACAATGTCGGCGAGTTTGTCGCCTCGGGCGACTGGAGCGACTACTGGACCACCGCCATCAGCCGCGCCGGCGAGGGCCGCATCCTGGTGCGCGGCTATCCTGTCGAGGAGATCATCGAGCGGCTAAGCTATACCGAGGCCGCCTTTCTGGTGCTCCGGGGCGAACTGCCCGACGCCCGCGAGGCCGCGATCTTCGATCTGGTGCTGCGCAGCAGCGTCGATCAGCAGTTCATCAGCGCCGCGGTTGGGGCGGCGCGCTTCACCGCCTCTGCCTTTCCCGACTCGCCGGTGCCCGCCCTGGCCAGCGGCATGCTCGCCTCGGGCTCGGTCACCGGCTCGCCGCAGGAGCCGGCCGAAATGCTCATGGAAGCGGTCGCTTGGAAGCTGCCGCAGCGCGAAGCCTGCGCGCGGGTTGCCGAGCTTTGGGCCGGACGACGCGGGCGGGTGCCGGGCTTCGGCCATCCGCTGCACAAGACCGCCGAGCCGCGCGTCGTGGCGTTGCGCCGCGCGGCACTCGCGCTCGACGGCTGGGGCGCGCACGGACGCATGCTTGACGTGCTCGAGGCGTGTCTGTCCGAGACCAAGGGACGCAAAATTCCCGCCAATCTCGCCGGCGCGCAGGGCGCGGTGCTCGCCGATCTCGGCTTCGACCCGCTGATCATCGGCGGGCTCGGCGCGCTCGGCTATGGCATGGCGCTTCTGGCTCATATCAGCGAGGAGATCCGCGACGGTGTGCCGCTGCGGATCATCCCCGACGCGCTGGGCGCGCGCTACGACGGCCCTGCCGAGCGCCACATCCCTGAACGGAGGACGCAACGATGATGCATCCCTATTCGTATTTTCCCGCCCGCGCCGCTCGCCATTGGCCCGACCGGGTGGCGTTGATCGACGGTGAGCGGCAGATGAGCTATGCCGCGCTGGACGCCGCCGCCAGCATGGTCGCCCGCGGCCTGCTGCGGGCCGGTCTGCAACCGGGTGACCGGGTGGCGCTGATCCAGTCGAACTGTCTGGAATATGTCGTCGCCGCCATCGCCATCGCCCGCGCCGGCGGCGTCTATTGTCCGGTGCTGGGCGTGCTGACTGAGCCTGAGCACCGCTATATCGTCGTCAACACCGACACCCGCCTGGTGATCGCGCTGACGCCAGAGCATTTCGAACGTGCCCGGGCGCTGTGCGCAGACGGCCGCACGGCGCTGGGACTCGGCGCCTTCGCCGGCGCCGCCGACCTTCTGGCCGACAGCGGCCCGACCGATCCGTTGCCGCTTTTCGATCGCCCGCCCGAGACGCTGGCGCAGATCCTGCATACCTCCGGCACCACCGGCAAGCCCAAGGGCGTGACGCATAGTTTCGCCAGCGTCGCCGCAGCAATGACCTTCTGGTAC
The DNA here is from genome assembly GCA_905339215.1 of Rhizobiaceae bacterium. Classification (GTDB taxonomy): domain Bacteria; phylum Pseudomonadota; class Alphaproteobacteria; order Rhizobiales; family Rhizobiaceae; genus DUSC01. The sequence continues at coordinate 91,435 of CAJPFN010000001.1, read as the reverse complement.
ACGACGTTTGGTCACCGCCCCGAGGACCGGCTATTGGGGCAGTTGCCGCTCAGCCATTTCTGTGGTCGGGCGATGGACAGCGCCTGGCTGGGCGGTGCGGCACTGGTCATCCTGCGCGACGCGGCACCTGCTGCGGTGCTGGAGGCGATCGCCCGGCACCGGGTGAGCTTTATGCTCGGGGTGCCGACCTTCCTGCGCATGCTGCTCGACGAACCCGCCATCGAAAGCACGCACCTGTCCAGCCTGCGCGCCATCGTCTATGCCGCGGCGCCCGCCGCGCCGACGCTGGTGGAGCGCGCCATGAAGCGGTTCGGTGCTGTGCTCTATACCGGCTTCGGCCAGACCGAAGCCTATGGGCTGTGCACCTTCATGGGCCCGGCCGAGCACGCCGAGGCGCTTGCCGGCGACCATCGGCGGCTGACCTCGGTGGGGCGCGAATATGCCGGCGCGCAGGTGATTATCCGCGATTCCGAAGGTCGGCCCTGCGGCCCCGGAGAGGTCGGCGAAATCTGCTTGTGTGCGCCCTGGATGACGCCGGGCTTCTGGAAGAATGCCGGCCTTGACGCGCAGCGGCTTGCGGGCGGCTGGCTGGCCACCGGCGATCTAGGGCGGATGGAGGCGGACGGCTACGTCTATCTCGCCGACCGCAGGGAAGACTTGATCATCACCGGCGGCTACAACGTCTATCCGGCCGAGGTCGAGCATGCGCTCGTCGCCCATCCGGCGGTGGCAGAATGCGGTGTCTTCGCGGTGCCCGATGACAAATGGGGCGAGGCGGTCCAGGCGGCCGTGGTGCTGTGTCCCGGCATGAGCGCCAGCGAGGCCGAACTGATCGCCTTCGCCAAGGAGCATCTGGCCAAGTTCAAGGTGCCCAAGGCGGTGACAATCGTGGAAGAGCTGCCCAGGACACCCGTCGGCAAGATCATTCGCCGTGTCCTGCGCGAGCCGTACTGGGCCGGGCACGACCGCCAGGTACATGGCGCCGGGTGAGCCTGAGCCTGCTCGGTGCCGGGCGCGGCCAATCCGTACCCCGGAACCCCGAAGCCGGACAAATGGAGCGGGGACGGCGACGCACCTTCCTATTCGCGGCCGCCCCCAAGCTCGATGGCCTCACTCGCCGTAATGCATGAAGCCCGTCAGCGGGACCCAGCGACCGTTCTGTATCTGGGCGAGGAAGGTGTGCCGCGTGGCGAGGTGGTCGTCCGGCGTGAACGAGATCGGCGAAGTGCCGAAAATGTTGCGGTAGTCGCGGATTTGCTCAAGCCCGGCAACCAGCGAATCCACCGTCAGGTCACGCCCGGCATTCTCCATGCCCATCGCCGCGGTGGCGATAACCATGTAGCCCACCACCGCCTCGATGTTCGGGTCCTGGTTGAACTTCGGCTTGTAGCGTCCGATCCAATCGAGCACGTCTGGCGAGGCGGTGTCCGGATAGGGGATCGGCGTCATCGCCCCGGCATAGAGCCCGGCTACCGCCCCCTTGCCGAGCTCGGCAACAATCGGGGCATAGCCCGCCTGGCTGACCAGAAAGTCCGCGTCCCAGCCGAGGTTGCGTGCCGCGGCCATGGCGCCCACGGTCTCGCGCACAATTGTGCCCATCACCACCAGATCGGCGCTGTCGCTCCTGAGCCGGGCGATCTGGCTCGAAAAGTCGGTGGCGCCGCGCTTGTAGCTGGTCACCGAGACGAGCTCGAGCCCGCTCTCGGCCAACTGATCCTGTGCGGCCTTGAGGATGTTGGCACCGAATTCGTCATCCTGATAGAGGACGCCGATGCGGCTGTAGCCGTTTTTCGCGATCAGATATTTCAGGCTGGTGCGAACATCGTCGTAATAGGGAGCGAAATAGGCGAATTTCAGCCGGTCGAAAGGCAGGGCGAACATTTCGGCCGGGGTGATCGGGAAGAGGTGTGGCAGCCCCTGCTCCAGGACCAGCGGCATGGTCGCGGCAGAGGTGACGGTGCCCATCGAGCCTACCATCGCGAAGATACGGTCACGAGTCAGCAGCTTCTGCGTCGCCAGCACCGCCTTTTTCGGATCATAGCCCATGTCCTCGATCAACAGACGCAACTTGCGCCCATGGATGCCGCCGGCGGCGTTGATGTCGTCCACCGCCATTTCCATGCCGTTCTTGACGGGCAGGCCCCAGAAGTTGATCGGGCCGGAAAGGTCGAGATGCGTGCCGAGCACGATCTCGGTATCGGTAACGCCCTGCACTTCGGCCTGCGCCTGCAGCCCGGGCGAGAATGTCAGCAGCGCAGCGAGCGCTGCCATCGCGGATGTTGCGAATTTCATCATCGTTCTTCCTTCTGTCGGTTGTTGTCCCTTGCGTGTCGAGCCGGCGCGCCTTGTCAGTTCCCCGCATACATGGCCTCGATCAGTGTCCCGTAGCGGCGTCCGACGACGTTGCGCTTGAGCTTGAGCGTCGGCGTGAGTTCCTCGTCCTCGGCGGTCAATTGCACGTCGATCAGACGGAACTTCTTGATCTGTTCGACGCGGGCGAACCGGGCGTTGACGGCCGCAACCTCGGCGGCGATCAGCGCCTGGATCTCCTCGCGAGCGCAAAGGCTCGCATAATTGGTGAAGGGGATGGCATGGTCCTGCGCGTGCTTGGCGACGTTGTCGTAGTCGATCATGACGAGCGCCGTCAGATAGGGACGCGCATCGCCGATGATCACGGCGTCGGAAACGAACGGGCTGAACTTGAGTTGGTTCTCGAACTCAGAGGGCGAGATATTCTTGCCACCCGAGGTGATGATGATGTCCTTGAGCCGGTCGACGACCCGGATGAAGCCGTCCGCGTCGATTTCACCGATGTCGCCCGAATGCAGCCAGCCATCCACGACCGCCTCGACGGTCTTGTCAGGCTTGCGCCAGTAACCCTGGAAGACGTGCGGGCCGCGGATGAGCATCTCGCCCGCCTCCGACAGCACCAGCTCGGTTCCCGGCAGCGCCTTGCCGACCGTGCCGTGACGGCGTATCCCCGGCGGTGGCAGCGAGGCCACGCCCGACGTCTCGGTCATGCCGTAAGCCTGCATCATGTCGAGGCCAAGCTCAAGATACCAGCGGATCAGTTCCGGAGCGATCGGCGCCGCGCCGGTGACGACATAGCGCGTGCGCTCCAAGCCGATGAGCTTGCGGGTACGGTGCAGAACGGTCCGGTCGGCCAACCGGTGGGCCAGCCGAAGCCAGACGGGCACGCGCCGCCCCTCCGCCCGGATTGACACGACCCGCGCGGCGGCGGCGAAGGCAAGGCGAGCGGCGAAACGCTCCAGGGCGGTGCCGTCCCGCGACGCGGTCGTGACGCGCGAATAGAACTTCTCCCAGATGCGCGGCACGGCAAAGAATACCGTCGGTGAGATCTCGCGGATGTTCTGGGGCACCGTTTCCTGGTTTTCGGCGAAACTGATCACCGCGCCGTTGAAGATCGGGCGCAGCACACTTAGCAGCCGTTCGGCGATATGGCTGAGCGGCAGGAAGGAGAGCAGTTCATCGCTGGGTCCGAGCGGCATGACCACATTGAGCGTCGCGGCCTGGAACACCAGCCCCGAATGGCGGAGCATGGCGCCCTTGGGCGGCCCGGTGGTGCCCGACGTGTAGATCAGGATGGCCGTATCGCCCGGGGTGACGGAGGCCGCGCGTGCTTCCCACTCGGCCGCGCGCTCGGGCGGCGCCGCCGCGCCGATGGCCCCGAAATCCGCCAGGCTCGTCACCATCGGGTCGGCAAACTCGCGCAACCCCTCCATGTCGAAGACGACGATGCGCTCGAGCGCGGCCACGCTGTCGCGCACTTGCAATATCTTGTCGAGCTGTTCCTCGTTCTCGACGAACACCACGCGCGCGCCGCAGTCGTTGAGCACATAGGCCACCTGCTCGGCCGCGTTGGTGGCGTAGATGCCGACTGAGATACCGCCGCAGGTGATGACGGCGAGATCGGCGTAGAACCATTCCGGGCAGTTCTCGGCCAGGATGCAGGCGCGGTCGCCGGGCGCGAAACCCGCATCCATCAGCGCCAATGCAATGCGGCGTACCTGCTCGCCATATTCGGCCCAGCTGATCGGCAGCCACAGGCCACGGGTTTTCTGGCGCATGGCGATACGGTCCCCGCGCAGTGCCACTGCCGCAAGGAAGGCCGCCGAAAGGGTGGTTTCCGGCGTCGGCGCAATCTCCTGGCCCGCACCAAAACGCGCCCAGTCGGCGGCCGGTCCGGCCACCGGGGGCACGCGGATTCCGGCAGTGTCCGACCGCATCATCGCCACAGTTTCTTCCTCTTCCAGCGGCGCACGCTGCGCACGCCCTGCTCCTTCAGCCCAAGATAGAACTCACGGATGTCGGGCTTGTCGGCGAGATCCCGTGCGCTCCCTTCCATGACGATCCGCCCGACCTCGATCACATAGGCGTATTCGGCCACCTCCAGCGCCTTGCCAGCGTTCTGTTCGACGAGCAGGATCGTCGTCCCGGACTCGCCGTTGATGCGTCGGATGACGGTGAAGATTTCGCCCACCAGCCGCGGCGACAGGCCGAGCGACGGCTCGTCGAGCAACAGCAGCTTCGGGCTTGCCATCAGCGCGCGCGCGATCGCCAGCACCTGCTGCTCGCCGCCCGACAGACTCAGGGCGGGCTGGTCGAGGCGTTCGCGCAGGATCGGGAAGAGCCCGTACATGCGCTCCAGATCGGCGCGCACCGCGTCGCGGTCACGGCGCGTGAAGGCGCCCATCAGAAGGTTCTCGCGCACGCTCAGGAAGGGAAAGACCTCGCGTTCCTCGGGCACGTGCGAAAGCCCGAGGCCGACAATGGCGTCCGGCTCGTGCCCCGGCAGATCCTGGCCGGCGAAACGGATCGTGCCCTTCTGCGGCTCGACGAAACCCGAGATTGACTTGAGCACGGTGGATTTGCCCGCGCCGTTCGAACCCAGAAGCGCCACGATACTCGCCTCGCGCACCTCCAGGCTAATGCCCTGGATGGCGAGCACCGGCCCGTAATAGGTCTCGACATTGCGCAGCGCCAACAGCGGCTCGGCCACATCACCCTCCAAGATAGGCATTGATCACGCGCGGATTTTCCATGATCTCCGCCGGCTTACCCACCGCGAGCACCTGCCCGCGGTCGAGCGCCAAGACACGGTTGGAGACCATGTTGACGAGGCCCATATCGTGTTCGATCATCATCACGGTGATGCCGAGATCGTCGCGAATATCCTGGATCCAGAACGCCAAATCCTCGGTCTCCTCGGCGTTGAGGCCCGAGGACGGTTCGTCGAGCAGGATGAGACGCGGCTCCGCGGCCAGTGCCCGGCCGAGTTCGACCACCTTGCGGATGCCGTAGGCAAGCCCGCCCACCGGCGCGTTGCGGTGTGCCTGAAGGTCGAGCAGTTCGATGATCCCCTCGACTTTTTCACGATGCTCGATTTCGACGCGGCGGTTGGCCTGGGTGAACAGCAACTCCGAAAGGAATCCCGTGCTCGCCCGGCAGTGGCGGCCGACCAGCAGATTGTGCAGAACGCTCGAATTCTCGAACAGTTCGATGTTCTGGAAGGTCCGCGCGATCCCGAGTTCGACGACGCGGTGCGGCGCCAGCCGGGTGATGTCGCGTCCGGCAAAGACGATCTGCCCGCTATCGGCGTCGTAGAGGCGGCTGACGAGGTTGAACAGTGTCGTCTTGCCCGCCCCGTTGGGACCGATGATGGAGAAGATCTCGCCCTCGGCAACGCTCAGGCTCACATCCCGCACTGCCTGGATGCCGCCGAAACTGCGCCCCAGATTGCGTACCTCGAAGAGGGTCATCTCAGTCGCTCCGACTTCTGGAAAAGCCGCTGTCGACGGAAGGTCGCCTTCCGATAATAGGGGAAAATGTCGAGATAGAGCTTGACCTTGACCCAGCGACCGTGGAGGCCGCGCGGCTCGTAAAGCATGAAGAGCACCATCAAGAGCCCGTACACGCCGGCGTCGAGTCCGGCCTGATAGGCCGAACTGATGGCGAAGGCATCGCGCAGCATGACGATGATCTGCGGCAGCACGACGATGAAAATGGCCCCCAGCACTGCGCCGTGCAGCGATCCGAGCCCACCGACCACGACCAACACCAGAAGCTCCACCGACATCAGGATGGTGAACTGGTCGGGCGTGATGAACTGGATGCGATGCGCATAGAGCGCCCCTGCCACGCCCGTCAGCGTCGCGCTGATGGTCAGCACCAGGGCCTTGTAGCGGGCCGGATGCACACCGAGGCTCTGCGCCGATATCTCGCTGTCGCGGATCGCGGTCAGCGCCCGGCCGGTGCGCGAGCGCAGCAGGTTGAGCGCGCCGAGCAGCGCGAGCACGAGCAGCCCCACTGCGAGGTAGTAGAACTTCCATTCCGCGTCGATCGTCACCTGACCGAAGGTGATGCGCCCGACCATCAGACCGAAGCTACCGCCGGTCAGCGTCTCCCAGCGCGTAAGTACCTCCTCGACGATGAAGGCAAAGGCCAGCGTGGCAATGGCGAGGTAGAGCCCGGCCAGCCGCGAGGTCGACAGCGCCAGCACCAGGCCGAGCAGCCCGGCCGCCGCCCCTGCCGCCGGCAGGCTCAGCAAGAACGGCCATCCCTCGGCCCGCAGGATCGCCTCACCATAGGCGCCCGCCGCGAGAAAGGCGGCATGGCCGAGCGATATCTGACCGGCATAGCCGACGAGCAGCATCACGCCCACGCCCGCAATGGCGTAGATCGCCACCAAGCTCAGTTGCAGCAGGTGATAATCGCCCAGTATCGCCGGCGCCGCCAGCACGGCGGCCGCCAGCAGCGCGTACCACAACGCTGCCACGCGGTGGCGGAAGAGGCGGATGTCCTCGTCATAGCTGGTTTGCATCGGGACGTGCATCGGCTCAGACTTTCTTGGCCGCCGTCTGTCCGAAAAGACCCTGCGGTCGCAGCGCCAGGACGACGAGCAGCAGCACATAGGCGGCGACGTCCTTGAAGCCCTGCGGGAGGTAGAAGCCCGCCAGCGCCTCGACGATGCCGATGATCAGTCCGCCGACGATCGCGCCGGGAATCGAACCGAAGCCACCGAGCACGGCCGCCGGAAAGGCCTTGAGGCCGATGAAGCCCATGTTGACATGGACGAAGGTGACCGGTGCCAGCAGCACCCCCACCAGCGCCGCCGTGGCCGCGCTGATTGCCCAGATCATGGACAGGATTGTCTTGACGGGAATGCCGACGTGATAGGCGGCAAGCTGGCTCTGCGAGGTCGCCTGCATGGCCAGGCCGAGCGTGGTGTAGCGGAAGAAAGCATAAAGCGCGGCAATCAGGACGATCGCCGCGATGATGATCGCCAGATGCTCATTGCCGACAGTCACCCCGCCCAAAGCGCTGACACCTCCCGCATAGGGCGCGGCGATGGTATAGGTCTCGGTGCCCCAGCCCGGCGTGACGATGACCACGCTGCGGATCACAAAGCCGATGCCGATGGTGATGATGACGATGGCAAAGACCGGCTGGCCGACCATCGGGCGCAGCACCACCCGGTCGAGCGCCGCGCCGACGAGCCCCATGCACAGCATAGCGAGGCCAACGCCGACCAGAAAAGGCATTCCCAGCACACCAATGAAGGTATAACCGAGAAACGCGCCTAGCATCATCAGGTCGCCCTGGGCGAAATTGATGACCTCGCTGGCCTTGTAGATCAGCACGAATCCCAACGCGACTATCGCATAGACGCAACCGATCGAGGCGCCGCTGAGCAACATCTGTCCGAAATCGTTGAGCCCCTGCATCCCCTGCTCCCACCTCGGCCCTTGCCGGCTGCCCACGCCGATTGTCACACGGCGAAGCCAAGGCGCGCGCCGGTCCCAGCCGCCGGTCTTCGCTTCGCGTCGCCACCGGTCGCCCGATCGAACGCTTGCAAAGAGGCTACTCGATCATTACTCAATCTTCAAGCAGTATTCAGCGAAGTCACCGAGCTTCGGTTTTCGGCGGCTGCGGAAAGGAAGGAGCCGATGACCCTGCCAGAGAAGATGACCCTGCCAGAGAAAATGCAGGCCCTCGTGCTGCGCCACGACGGCCATTCGCGCACTGTAGGAGGCCTTGCGATCGACGATCTGCGGGATCTGCTTGCCTTGCGCCGGATCGCCGTGCCGCACCCGTCAACCGGGCAGGTGCTCATCCGGGTCGTGCTCTCGCCGGTCAACCCCTCGGATGTGCACTACATCAGGGGCGAATACGGCGTGCCGCGGATGCGCGGCACGCCGGCCGGCTTCGAGGGCACCGGTTCGGTGGTGGCGGCGGGCGACGGGGCTCAGGCGGCCGCCTTGATCGGGCGGCGGGTGAGTTTCTTGGCCTCAGCCTCGGGCGCCTGGGCCGACTATGCACTGACCGACGCCGCCTCCTGCGTCGCGATTGACGAGGGGCTGCGCGCCGAGGACGCCGCGGCGCTGCTTGTCAATCCGCTCACCGCCGTGGCGATGATCGACCTGGCCGCCGAGGCCGGCGCCAGCGCGGTCGTACTGACGGCGGCGGCCTCGCAATTGGGGCGGTTGCTGATCCCGCTCGCTCGCTCGCGCGAGATCGCGCCGATCGCCATCCTTCGCCGACCGGACGCAGAGGCAGAACTGCTTGCGCTCGGCGCTGCGCACGTTCTGGTCGGCGGCGCACCAGACTTCGCCGAGCGGCTCGCCACGGTCCTGCGCGCCGAGAAGCCGCGCATCTTGTTCGACGCGGTGGGCGACCAGACCTCGGCCGACATCTTCCTCGCCATGCCCACGCATAGCCGCTGGATCTCCTACGGCATGCTCTCGGGCCGCGGACCGCGGCTGGCGCATATGGGCCAGTTCGTTTTTTCGGATAAGCGCATCGAGGGCTTCTGGCTCAGCCGCTGGCTGCACGCCGCTTCGCCGGAGGCGCGCGCCTCGGCCGAAGCGGAAGTGCAGCACCGCTTCCTTGCGGGCGAATGGAGCACGCGGGACGGAGACAGGGTAGCGCTGGCCGATGCGCTCGAACGCCTGCCCGCGGCGCTGGCCCGGCCCGGCAAGGTAATGCTCGTCCCCCGCTGATATCGGCGCCGGGAAGGATCGGCCGGCGCCACATTCAGCCCGAGGCCGGCCGGTCCGGATGGCGCAAAGCGCCGAGGCCAAGCAGTTCCTCCACCTGTGCGGGGCCGTTTCCGAGCACATCGGCCAGGATCACGGGACCGTGCTGTCCGAGCACCGGAGCCGCCGCGCCGGATCCAGTCGGCATGGCCGACATCCGCCAGGGCAGACCGGTCACCTCAAAGGATCCCGCGCCGTCCTCAGCAGTGACCATGACACCGCGATGGAGGCTCTGTGCGCCCGCTATCGCCTCGCCGACGGCCCGGTAGCGCGAACAGGGGCAGCCCGCCCCGGAAATGATCCGTTCGCATTGGGCCGCCGGGCGATCGGCGGCGGGACGCCTCGGGCACAGTATTCGGCAACGTCGGTGCACCCATCTTATCGACGATAGCTATCGCCGTCTCCGCCGGCGTGCGGTCGAACGGCGCCTGGCGCAGCGGCAACAGGCGCCGCGCATTCTATAGCCCCGGACCACTGATGTACGCTCCGTCACGATCCTGAAGCGCCCGCCGGCCGGCCGCGCGGCATCGCGTGCGGCCACGAAGCCCGGCCGTACTCTCGACCAGTCGGCCCGTAGGTCGGCGCGGTACTTGTGCACAATGCCATTGAGTTACCTTGGAGTAGTGGTGCGGCCGAAGGCCAAATCAACCGCCCGAAGACACTCAAGCGGGCGGAGAATGGAACACATATCGAACACATGGTTCCGATTTGGAAGCAATGTCACCGCTGCGCGGCTCTCGCACTTTCGTCCGGCGTCGTCCTCACCGAACAAGGCCGCGAGCCGTATGAGAACTTCGGACACGATGCGGTCATGATCGTGGATGCTCTGGATGATCTCGGGCGGGCGAGCGGTCGTCGACCCGGCTTCCTGAAGTGGTCGAGGCCGGGGCACGGCATCGCATCCATACGATTTTCGCTTGATTTAATTAGGACTCCTATGTAATGCTTTGTTTATACGAGATAGCGATGGAAACTGACCAGATTGCTGCCGCGCTCGCCCGGATCGGGGTCATTATGCGATCCTTCGCATGGGAACAATCCGAGGGCGCCGACCTTACACCGACGCAGGCGCAGATCCTGGCGCGGCTTGCTGCGCGCGGCCCCTCGAGGACGGGGAGTCTGGCCGCCGACCTCGGGGTCACGCAGCCGACGGTCAGCGACGCCGTCGCCGCTTTACTGCGCAAGGGGCATGTGGCGCGCGGTCCCGATCTGCGGGACGGTCGCGCGGTGCTGTTGCGATTGACGGAAAGCGGGCGGCGGCAGGCCGAGGCCGCCGCAACGCCGCCGCCCGCGTTGCTGGCGGCGCTGGATACGCTGTCGCTCAAGGACCGTGACGCCATGCAGCGCGCGTTGATCGGCCTGATCCGGGCCTTGCAAGTAGCGCGCGCGATTCCGGTGCAGCGCATGTGCGTGACCTGCGCGCATTTCCGCCCCCATGCCCATGACGATGCGGACAGTCCGCATCACTGTGCCTTTGTGGATGCCGCCTTTGGCGATGCCGCGCTGCGGATCGACTGCGGTGACCACGAAGACGCCGCCGAGGAGGACCTCGCCCAAATCTGGGCGCGGTTTTCACAGGTGGCCTGAGGCGGGCGCCCGGAACCGCGGCAACGGTCCGGACGCCCTTTTGCCAACCTTCCAAAGGATGAAAAGGAAGCATATCATCATGACACGCAAAGCCACATTTTACCATGCCGGATGCGTCGTCTGCATCAGCGCTGAACAAGGGCTCGCCCATGCGCTCGACCCGGCGGCCCTGTCGGTCGAGATCGTCCACCTCGGGAAGGACCGCAGCCGCATCGCCGAGGCCGAGGCGGCCGGGGTTGTGTCGGTTCCCGCTATCGTGATCGACAATCAGGCGTTTCACATCAACTTCGGCGCCTCGCTTGCCGATGTGCGGGGGGCAGCGTGATGCGTATCGTCTCGACCACCGCGGCACTACTGTTTACTGCGGGCTCGGCACTCGCCGGCGGCGCGCATGACCATACGGGCGGAATCCAGGCGGAATCCGGCAACGCTCAGCTCGCTGAGTTCGACCTAATCCATGCCAAGGTGACTACGGAAGGCAATGTCGCAATCTTCCACATGGCGGTGTCCAGAAAGGCGGGCGAGTCCAAGCCTGCCGCGACCGGAAAGCTCGCCGGCTCCAAGGTCTTTTCCTACGTCTGGCCGACCACCATCGACCCCGCAGAGGTCGGTTTCGATGAGAAGGCCGGAATTCTGGCGATGGCGATCACTTCGCATCCCGACTTCGACGACACGCCGCTGTTTGACGAAAACGACGACGGCAAGCGGGATAATGATGGCGATCTCTGGCATAGCCATTGGGTGGTTCTCGGGCCGGACGACGCTTGCGGCCAGGGAGCTCTTAAGGTCATCGATATTCCGGAGGGCTCCAAGCCCCGCCTTCCGGATACCTGGCCCGGCCTTCCCCTTCTGATCGACAGCCCCGGCTGGGATCCTGTCATCGACGAGGAATTGGTCGAGGTGCGGGTTCCCTTCTCGAACATCGCCGTTGTGGAAGCGGCCAAGTTTGATGGAGTTACGTCAGGACTGCGCGTGAACGCCAACGTACACTCGCCGCTCTTGTGCGTAACCGATGTCTTCGACGTGGCATCAGGTGACCTGAGCCTTCCCGGCAAAGTGAACGAGTAGGACAGAGACGATGCTACGTTCTTGGTTCTTGGCTCTCTCTCTTTCCGCGCTCGCCGCGGGCGGGGCGACAGCACAACAGACCGCGTCTCCGGCAGGGGCAGAAGTCTATTTTATTGAGCCGGCTGATGGAGCCGTGCTGACCGGCGAGTTCCGCGTCCGGTTTGGGCTCAAGGGAATGGGCATTGCTCCAGCCGGCGTCGAGGCGGAGAAGACCGGCCATCATCACTTGTTGGTGGACGTGGACGAGATCGATTTTGAGAACTCGCTGCCGGCCGACGAGAATTTCAGGCATTTCGGTGGCGGGCAGACCGAAACGGTTATCGAACTGCCGGCCGGAAAACACACGCTTCAACTGCTGCTCGGCGACCACAATCACGTTCCGCACATTCCTCCTGTGATGTCGGAGAAGATCACGGTCACCGTAAAATGAACTCATACCGGCGGCGGGAATGTTCCGCCGCCGGGTCAACCGATTTCCGAAAGGGCACCAGTAGATGACAAGCTGGCTACCGACACTGACAACTTCAACTCCTGAAGAAGGGTTTGATCTTGCGATCAAGCTTGCGCGTATGGCGGTCAAGAAGACACAACCGAATGAAACCGTGCGCGAAGTGCTTCGACCGCAATACGCAAACGACGCGACCGATCTTATTGCGGCGTCCAACGTGGTTGCGGTTCATTTCGCGACTATTGCGGCGGCAAACAATTACTGATCTACGGCAGACGCGGAGCGACGCGCTTGACCAGGGAAACGAAAGCGGCGCCTGCGCTTCAGGTCTCACAATGGGTAAACACGGTGGCGCCCCTCACGCTGGAATCGCTGAGGGGGCGCGTCGTTGTCATCGAGTGCTTTCAGATGCTATGTCCTGGCTGCGTTGCTCACGGCTTGCCGCAGGCAATGCGCGTACATCAGGAGTTTGACCGTTCACTAGTAGCCGTGATCGGGCTGCATACAGTATTCGAGCATCACGAAGCGATGCAGCCGCACGCCCTGGAAGTGTTCTGTCACGAGTACCGGATTACCTTTCCCGTTGGTGTCGATACGCCTGACACCAATTCGGGCGTTCCGTTGACCATGCGCGCCTACCAGACGCAAGGTACGCCAACACTCATTTTGATCGACAAGAGGGGGCGGCTCAGGGCGCGCCATTTCGGATCGGTTTCCGATCTGGCACTCGGGGCCGAGATCATGATGCTGGTGCAGGAAGACAGCGAGGAGGCATGACATGATCGCGGGACGGGTCGAGGCGGTTCAGATCGGGGCCATTCGCCCGCTGGGGCCAAAGCGCGTGCCAAGCGCCATCGTCAAGACCCCCGTCGCAGGCCCCGTGGCGGTCGGGCCTCTGGGGCTCAAGGGCGATGCGCAGGGCGATCCTGCGCGCCACGGCGGAGAGGACAAGGCCGTCCATGTCTACCCGCTCGCGCATTATGCCACATGGGCGCGGGACCTGCCCGCGCAGGCGGACCGGTTCACCCCCGGCGCGTTTGGCGAGAATATCGTTCTGGACGCGCTGACCGAGGCCGATGTCTGCATCGGCGACCGGTTCGATCTGGGAAGCGCGCAGGTGGAACTGTCGCAGGCGCGTCAGCCGTGCTGGAAGCTGAACCTGCGCTTCGGCCTTTCCGACATGGCCCGGCGGGTTCAGACCAGCGGGCGCACGGGCTGGTATGTCCGGGTGCTGGAGCCGGGCACAGTTGCCGCGGGCGACCGGATGGTGCTGGAAGCGCGGCCCAACCCGGACTGGGATCTGGCGCGGGTGCAGCGGCTGCTCTACCGCGATGCACTGGACCGCGCAGCACTTGCAGCCTTCGCCGAAATCGAGGGCCTCTCCGCATCATGGCGCGCGCTTGCGCTGCGGCGGCTGGAAAGCAGCACGGTCGAGGATTGGGAACCGCGCCTCAGGGTGTGAATGGATACGCGCGCCGGGTGCCAGCCAACCGCGGCGTCGGCAATATCAGAGATGCCTTGCCCGTTTCAGCTGCGCCACGACGCGATCGGCCATATGTGCGCAGCGTGCGCCATCGAAGGGAAAGATCGCCTCGAAGCCGCCGCTCAGCCGTGCCTCAAGCTCGGTGCGCAGGCGCTTGCGTGCGCGGTAGAGCCGCGTCCTGACGGTGATCGGGTTCTGCGACAAGGTCCGCGCGATGGCCAGCAGGCTCAGGCCCTCGGTCTCGTGCAGCAGAAAGACCAGACGCAGTTCCGCCGGAAGGGCGGCGACCGCAGCCTCCAGCATGGTGGAAATCTGGGAACGGCCGAGGGCCGTTTCGGGGCGCTCAAAGCCGCTGCCGGGAAAGATCACGACCGCGCTGCTTCCCTCGTCTCTCTCGTCCACGGTGTCATACTCCTGATGTGGCCGGGCCGCGCGGGCACGCATCCGCGCCGCGTTGATCGTGATGCGGACGATCCAGGTGGTGAAGCGCGACTCTCCGCGAAACTGCTCCAGCCGGGTGAAGGCCGCGAGATAGGCATCCTGAACCGCGTCTTCGGCCTCGGCGTCGCTGTCGAGGATGCCGCGTGCCACTCGGAAGAGCCGGGGGTTGAGGCGACGGATTAGCTCGCGCACCGCCGCCTCGTCCTGCCCGCGCGCCGCCGTGACCAGCGTCGCTTCATCCACATCGCGAAGGCTGCAGCCCGGCGCCGGGCGTGGATCGGTCTTCATGATTGCCCCGGGGCCATCACGCGCCCGGCCCCCAGAATGGCCTCGACGGCGGGAAATCCGATCAGTGCAACGTCGGGCAGATCGCCCGCCCCGACTGCGGCACCCAGCCAACCATGATCGCCCGGCCGACCGACGACGATCCGGCCGACCATCGCCGCGTGTTCATGCGGAATGCAGTAGTAGTCGTATACACCGGGCACCGTCAGCCTGACCTCGAAGGCCTCGCCAGGCAGCAGAAAGCCGCTATCCCAGGGCGTGGCGCCTTCGGGAATGCGTTGCGGCCGGTCGAACAGCGCGGGGTGATAGCAGGTCGCCGTGTGGCTGTTGCCCGCATCGTGGTTGACAAAGCGCAGCAGCGTGCCCTGCGCGACCGCAAGTCCTGCCGGCGTGAACCAGACATGCTCGCCGCGCGCTCTGCCGCGCATCCCGATCTCTTCCACTTGGGCTGCGTGCACGATTGGTGGCGCGATGAGGGCGGCGACGCCGCCCCCGCCGAGCGCCAGCATCTGCCGACGGGTCGGCATCACTTTGCCAGCCTCGCCTTGGCGTCCTCGTCGTGGAACAGCACGACATGGGCGTGCGGCTTGTCCACGCCCGGGTGGCCGGCATTGTAGTAGATGTCCACGGATGAAACGTCATGCGCGCCGACCGCCAGATCGTCGTAGGCGGTGCCGTTCTGCAACGAATCGATCGGAGTCATGTAGATCGTCGCGGCCAGCTTGCCGTCACGATCATAGCCAAGGAAAGGTCCCGCCGGCAGGGTCGCCGGATCGACGAAGAGCGTGCCGAGGCCCGGCAGGAAGTCGGGCAGTGCGACAAGGTCGCTGACCTTGGCGTAGGGGGCGGGCGGCGGGGTCTCGTGCAGGGCGCCTTCGTCATGGGCAAGGGCGGGTACGGCGAGCATCAGCGCGACGCCGAAAGTTGCGGTGGCCAGGTTGGGGAACATGATCTTCTCCTATCGAGTCCGAGACCATTTCGTCCGGTCTCGTCAATTGGATGCACCGGCACGCGAAATGTTCCCGCTTTTTCGATTCGGCTGTTTCTCGGCCCGGTCATTGGCCGGACCTCTCAGCCGGGCGCCGATCTCGCCGTGCGGTTCGCACCGCGGTCGAAGGTGGCCCGAGACAGGATGTTTCCGTCGCTGTCGACGGTCAACCGCAGGCTTCGGCCTGCGTGTTGGAAGGTCAGGCGGTAGCGTCCGGTATCCGCATCGACACTGGTCTCGCAACGGCTGGTGATCGCGCCGTCGCGCATCCGCGCACGGACCTCGGCCGGGGCAAGGCCGAAGGCCGTGGCGATCACCTCGGCCTCGACCACGAACCCCTCGGCACCGACGGTCACCGCGCTCATGACGGCGCGCGCCAATAGCCGTTCGCCGCGGCGATGGTGGCGAAATGGGTCGCCACCACCTGGCTGACCGCAATCAGCGCATCGGCGTCTCCGGCGTATTCGGGGCGCAGCCGCTCGCGCTCGGCGGCGTCGGGCTGGGTCTTCTTGACGGCGATGCGCGCGAGCTTGACCGCCAGATCATAGCCCTCGCCGGGTGTTGCCGTGATCAGGGTCGGCAGCCAGCTTTCCATCATCTACTCCTTTGGTCTTAAGGGTTCGTCCCAGTCCTCGTCGGGCGGGATGACGCGCCAGGCGGCGCCTTCGAGGTCGTCGAACTGATCGTGGCGCAGCGCCCAGAAGAAGGCACCAAGGCCGACTGCGCCCATGCCGAGCGACAGCGGAATGAGAGCCAGCAGGCTCATGGCCGCGCGGCAGGCGCCCCGATGGCGCGCCAGGCAGCCCAGGTTCCGTGACCGAGCACCGGGTAGATCACGATCAGGCCCAGCAACCCGGTTGCCACCGACACGGCCAGCCCCACCGCCACGATCGCCCCCCAGGCCAGCGCCGGTGCCAGGTTCTGCGTGGTGATCGCGAAGCTGACCCCAAGCGCGGTCAGCGCGTCGCGCCTCTCGGCCATCAGCATCGGGATCGAACAGAGGCTGATGGCGAAGGCGAAGGCCGCGAACAGCCCGCCCACAGCCGAGCCGACCGCAAGCAGCGCCCAGCCGCGCGCGCTGGTCAGCACATTGCCGCGCGCCTCAGCCGCCCCCGGAAAGGGGCTCAGCCCGAAGAACAGCGCGTAAAGCAGATCGGCCGCGCGCAGCCAGAACAGCACCAGCAATCCCAGCATCAGCCCGGCATAGGCCAGTTGCCCGCGCGATCGGGGCCGCACGAGCAGCATCGCGCCAAGGCTGACGGGTTCGCCTGCCGCAAGGCGGCTGCTTTTCTCGTAAAGCCCGAGCGCCAGGAACGGCCCGACGATCAGGAACCCGGCAAGCGCCGGCAGGGCGAGATACAACAGGCCGACGGCGTGCAGCGCGATAAGCACCGCCCAGGACAGCGCGAACAGGAACAATCCATAGGCAAGGCTCGGTCCCGGATTGCGGCGGAAATCGCGCCAGCCGGCATCAAGCCAGTCCAGTGCGGCGCGCGCGGGCAGGTTGCGCGCGAAGGCGGCCGGGGGGCGGCGCGGCGGGTTGAGAGTGGGAAGCGGCTCTAACATGGTGGTTATCCTCAGCAGGCGCGTTTGGCCGGCATCCTGTCCGGTGTCGGTGCAACACAGCCGCTTTGCGATTGAAACGCGACGGTGATCAGATGCGCATTCGCCGCGACAAACAAACCCGTCAGCAGGACCGCGCCGAGGATCGCGAGGCGTTTTTGCAAGCGGACACTCATTGCCCGGCTCCGGCATCGCGCTCACCAAGGCGCGCGACGTAAAGGGCGAGCAGGTTGATTTCTGCCGCACTCAGGCGGTCTTCCCAGGCGGGCATCACGCCCTGTCGGCCCCGTTTCAGTGTCGTGAGGATCGCATCGCGGCTGCCGCCGTAGATCCATCGGTCATCGGCCAGAACCGGCGCACCGATACCAAGCCCGCCGGTGCCGCCCTCACCGTGGCAGGCCGCACAATTGTCGGCAAAGATCGTGGCCCCGGGACTGTCGGCATCGGCCTTGCCGGCCGACAGTGCCAGCACATGATCGGCCACCGCCGTGATATCCTCGGGCGGTAGCATACCATCGCGACCGAAGGCGGGCATCTGGCTGATGCGGGTGTCGGGATGGGTGCTGTTGATGCCGAAACGCAGGGTTTCGGCAATGATCTCGGGCGTGCCGCCCCAGAGCCATGCGCCATCGGAAAGATCGGGAAAGCCCGGCCCGCCCTTGCCGGCAGCACCGTGGCAGGCGGCGCAATTGTCGGCAAAGAGCCGTGCGGCCGCAGGCATGGCGCGCGCCATCAGCGAGCCGTCACCCGACAGCGCGGCAAAATCGCCATCGGCGAAGGGTTCCAGCCAATCCGCCCGCACCGCGGCGAGCCGCTTATACCCCTCGACCGCCATTTCCCCCTGATCGAGGCCTAGCAGCCCGCGCGTGTAATCGCGCCCCAGCGGCCAGGCGGGCAGCAGCACCCAGGCAATGACCGAATAGGAAAAGGCCAGCGCCAGCGCCCAGATGACGATGCGGGGAAAGGGGGTGTTGAGCTCGCGGATGCCGTTCCAGTCGTGGCCGGTCGTCTCGTATCCGGTGACCGGATCGATTTCGGCCTCGTGTTCGGACGAGCGGCTCATGCCTTGTCCTCCGGCTCGGGAAACAGGATCGACCGCGCCGCGCGTTCCTGCCCGGCGCGGGCCGAGGGGCGGTAGGCCAGCACGACCACGATCAGGAAAAAGCCCACTAGCCAGATCAGGCCGAAGGTCCTGGCGATGAAGACAAGGGTGTCATGGCTCATTTTGCCATCTCCTGCCCAACGGTTTCGCGGGCCGCCGCAGTCAGCGTGCCGAGCGATTGCAGATAGGCCACCAGCGCATCCATCTCGGTCAGCCGTGCGGGATCGCCGTCAAAGGCACGGATGGCGACCCCTTCGCCATAGCGCGCGGCGACATCGGCGGCGCCATCGCTGTCGGGGCGCGACTGGGCCAGCGCATCGTGCGCCGCACCCGCGATCATCGCCTCCGTATAAGGCACGCCGAGGCGGGCCAGCGTTGCCAATTGTGTGGACAGGGTCTCGATGTCGAGTGGCGCGGTCAACCAGGGGTAGGCCGGCATGATCGAGGCCGGCACGACCGCGCGCGGGTCGATCAGATGCGCGACATGCCAGTCGTCGGAATATTTTCCGCCAAGTCGCGCAATATCCGGCCCGGTGCGCTTGGACCCCCACAGCATCGGATGGTCGTATGCGCTTTCCTCCGCCAACGAATAGGGACCGTAGCGGTCGATCTCGTCGGCCAGATGGCGCACCATCTGGCTGTGGCAGGCATAGCAGCCCTCGCGCAAGAATATCTCGCGCCCGGCCAGTTCCAGGGGCGTGTGCTGGCGCATGTCGTCGGGAATGGTCACGGTCTTGTCGATGGTGAAGAGCGGCGCGATTTCCACGATCCCACCGATCGAGGCGGCAACGATGATCGCCGCGACCAGGCCCATGGATAGCTTTTCGAGGTTGTAATGCAAACGCAGCATCGGTCTACTCCGCCGGTTGGGGAGTGAGCGGACGATCGCCCGCCACGGCCCCTTCTGGCGCGGCGCGCATCGTCGCGCGGGTGTTGAGCGTGCACAGGATGGCGCCGCTCAGGAACAGCGCGCCGCCGATGGCACGCAGCAGGTAATAGGGCGCCATCGCCTGCACGGACTCGATGAAACTGTAGGAAAGCGCGCCGTTCTGGTCATAGGCGCGCCACATCAGGCCCTGAGTGATCCCGGCATTCCACATGGACACGACGTAGATCAGCGTGCCTGTCACGGCGAGCCAGAAGTGCCATTCGACCGCGCGGGGCCAGGCCATCCTCTCTCGCCCTGAAAGCTGCGGCACAAGCGTGTAGATCGCGCCAAAGATGATCATCGCCACCCAACCGAGCGTGCCGGAATGAACGTGCCCGACCGTCCAGTCGGTGTAATGCGACAGCGAGTTGACGGGCCGGATGGCGAGGAACGAGCCCTCGAAGGTGGACAGCCCGTAGAACACCGCCGCTACGAACATGAAGCGCAGCGTCGCGTCGTCGCGCACCTTGTGCCAGGCGCCGTTCAGCGTGGCGATGGCATTGCCGGCCGAGGCCCAGCTTGGCACCAGCAGCATCACCGAAAAGGTCATTCCCAATGTCTGCACCCAATAGGGCAGCGCAGTGTAATGCAGATGGTGCGAACCGACCCAGATGTAGAAGAAGGTGATGCCCCAGAAGCTGACGATCGACAGCCGGTAGGACCAGATCGGCCGACCCGAGCGCACCGGCAGGAAGTAGTAGAGCATCCCCAGAAATCCGGCCGTCAGGAAGAAGGCCACGGCGTTGTGGCCATACCACCATTGCACCATCGCATCCTGCACCCCGGCCCAGATGGTGAAGCTCTTGGTGCTGCCAAGGCTCACCGGCAATGCAAGGTTGTTGACGATGTGCAGCATCGCCACGACCAGGATGAAGGCCAGGTAATACCAGTTGGCGACGTAGATATGCGGCTCGTTGCGGCGCGCCAGTGTGCGCAGGTAAAGCGCGAAATAGAGCAGCCAGACCACCACCAGCCACAGATCGGCATACCATTCCGCCTCGGCATATTCCTTGGATTGGGTGGAGCCCATCAGATACCCGCTCACCGCCCAGACGCAGAACAGGTTGAAGCCGATCAGCACCACCCAGGGGCTGACCGCATCCGCCAGCCGCGCCCGCGACGTGCGTTGCAGCACATGAAACGACGTGGCGATCAGCGCGTTGCCGCCGAAGCCGAAGATTACGCCGGTGGTGTGCACCGGTCGCAGACGGCCAAAGCCTGTCCACGGCCAGAGTGGTGTCGCCTCGGGCCAGTAGAGCAGCGCGGCCACCCAGACGCCGACCCCCATGCCGATCATCGCCCAGATCAGGGACATGATGATGCCGAAACGGGTCGGATCGTCATAGTAGCGCCCCGCGCGATCAGCGGTGACGTCGGGGTCGTAAAGCGCGCCGCCGACCGCGAAGACCAGCACGATGCCAAGCGCCATGGCCATGCCGCCGTGCACCGCCATCGGCCCTTGCCGTGCCGCCGCTGCCATCGCCAGCCCCAGAACGGTCAGGCCGACCGAGAGCGTCAGCGCCAGTTGACGCTCAGTGAGGCTCAGGGAGCGGATCATGCCGAAACTCCTTGCGGTTCGGATAGGGCAATCTCAGCAAGCGTCGTGCGGTCGAGATCGGCAAGGAATGCGCCCTCGGCGCTGCGCAGCCGGGCCTTCAGCCGGCAACAACCGGTGATCGAGCAATCGCCGCCATTGGGCCCGAAACATTCGACCAGCGCCTGACCCTCTTCCAGCAGGCGGATCACCGCCCCCAACCGTATCTCCCGCGCCGGTCTCGCCAGAACCGCGCCGCCGCCGCCGCCGCGCCGCGTGGTGACAAGACCGCCCTGCGCCAGTCTTTGCATGATTTTGCTCAGATGGTTCCGCGACAGGCCGAATTCCTCGGCCAGCTCGGCCGTCGAAAAGGCGCGATCAGGCGCGCTGGCCATGCGCATGAGCATCCTGAGGCCGTAATCGGTGAAGGACGTGAGACGCATCTCCGCCGCGGTTCCCATTCAATCGGTATTTACAATACCTATTACCAGGTTTAAGCTGGAACTCAACCCCGAACAGCCGGATTCCGCCATGCCAGAAGGTGCCCCTCCGCTTCCGCCTACCCGCTCGGCCCGGCCGGCGCTGACCGCCGGGATCATGGCTGAAACCGGCCTCGACGAGGATCGGCTCACGGCGCTGGTCCACCGTTTCTACGACAAGGTGCGCGCCGATGCCGTGCTCGGCCCGATCTTTGCCGAGCGCATCGCGGACTGGGGCGCCCATCTGGCCAAGATGGTCGATTTCTGGTCCTCGGTCGCGCTGATGACCGGGCGCTATCACGGCGCGCCGGGGGTGAAACATGCGGCCCTGCCGGTCGGCTGGGCGCATTTCGAACGCTGGTTGGCGCTGTTCCGCGAGACCGCGCACGAGACCTGCCCGCCCGCGGGCGCCGCCCATGTGATCCTGCGCGCCGAGCGCATCGCGCGCTCGCTCAACTTCGCCATCGAGGACGCGGCGCGCGGTCGCATCGGCGCTGCCCCCCGATTTGACCCTGCCAGCAAGGAGACCACCATGTCCCAGACCGTTCCCCCGACCGACCCGGCCGAGATCACCGCCTACATCGAGTCGCGTTATCATGCGCGCCACCGCGAACAGCTGCCTGACCTCGCGGCGCTGGCCGCCAAGGTCGAACAGGTTCACGCCGATATGCCCGCCGTGCCCGCGGGCCTTTCCGCGCTGCTTCAGCGCTTGATCGGCGAGTTGGAAGTGCACATGAAAAAGGAGGAACTGATCCTCTTTCCTGCGATCCGCCGGGGCGGCATGCCGGGGATCGAAAACCCAATCGCGGTCATGCGCGCCGATCACGACGACCACGGCGCCGAGGTGGCCCGCATCCGCGTGCTGACCGCAGACCTGACGCTGCCCGAAGGCGCCTGCCGCAAATGGACCGCGCTCTACGAAGGTCTGGAGGCTTTCATCGACGATCTCGAAGCGCATGTCGCGCTGGAAAACGACGTGCTCTTCCCGCAATTCGAACCCGCACCGGGGCGGTGAACCGATGTCCGATCTTCGCCTGCCCAAGGCCACACGCGCCCATGCCAAACGCCGCCGCGCGCTGACGCCGGACGCCGACGCGACGTTTCAGGCGTTTTCCAAGGCGGTGTTCGCCGAGGGCGCGCTGGATGTCCGCACCAAGCAATTGATCGCCGTGGCGGCCGCGCATGTCACCCAATGCCCCTGGTGCATCGAGGGCCATGTAAAGGCCGCCCGCCGCGCCGGCGCCTCGAGCGGGCAGATCATGGAGGCGATCTGGGTCGCGGCCGAGATGCGCGCCGGCGCGGCCTTTGCCCATTCGGTCAAGGCGCTGGAGCTTCTCGACGATCCCGCCCCGATGGTGCCTGATGCCGCCGAGACCGTCTGTCCCCGACGATCCCGCCGAGCGCATCCGCATCAAGCGGATCTACCGGACCGCGCGTGTCTCTGACGGCGAGCGGATCCTGGTCGATCGCCTGTGGCCGCGCGGCGTGTCGAAGGACCGGGCAAGGCTGGAAACCTGGGCAACGGACATCGCGCCGAGCGGCGATCTGCGCCACTGGTTTCACGACAACCCCGACCGTTTTGACGAATTCAGGGAACGATACCTGCGGGAACTGGCCACGAAAGACGATCTGGTTGGCGAACTCGCCGCATATGCGCAAGACGGCTTCGTCACGCTGCTCTACGCCTCGAAGGACGAGGAAAAAAATAACGCCGCGGTGTTGCAAGAGTGTCTTCGCCATCGACTTGCGCAGGGGGTCAAGGGCTATGATCGATCATCTTCATGAGGGGCCTCTACACACCCCGCTCTGCGACCTGCTCGGCTGCAACGTGCCGATCCTGGTGGCCGGCATGGGCGGAGTTTCGCGCTGGGAACTGGCGGCGGCGGTGGCCAATACCGGCGCTTACGCCACGCTTGGCATGGTGCGCGAAGACCCCGATCTGATCGCGCGCGAGGTGACGGCGCTGCGGTCGGCGACCGACCGGCCCTTCGCGGTGAACCTGATCCCGGCGGCGACCGAGGCGGGTCTGCTCGACCGGCAGATCGGTCGCTGCCTCGACCTCGGAGTGCAGGATTTCTCGTTCTTCTGGGATGTGATGCCGGAGGTGGTGCGGCGGGTGAAATCGGCCGGCTGCAAGGTTCTGCATCAGGTCGGCAGCCTTGAGGCCGCGCGCGCGGCCGAGGCCGCCGGCGCCGACGTGCTGATCGCGCAGGGCGTCGAGGCGGGCGGGCATGTCCATGGCCGCCTCGGCACTTTTGTGCTGCTGGAACAGATCCTGCGGGCCGCGCAGGTGCCGGTGGTCGCCTCGGGCGGCATCGCCAGCGGGGCGGGGCTGGCCGCGGCGCTGACGATGGGCGCGCAGGGGATCCAGTGCGGCACCGCCTTTCTGGCGACAGCCGAATCCTTCGCGCATGACTATCACAAGCAGCGCGTGGTCGCGGCCCGCGCCGGCGACACCGTGCTGACCGACATCTTCGTGCTGAACTGGCCGGCCCATGCGGCGGTGCGGGTGATCGCCAACAGCGTCACCGAAGAACTCGGGCCCAACCTTCTCGGCCACGACCCGGAACGCCTGCCGCGCGAGGTCATCGCTCATGAGGACGACCAGCCGCGGCTGCGCTTCAGCACCGACTCGCCGCTGCGCAACACCACCGGCGATCTGGAGGCGATGGCGCTTTTTGCCGGGCAGAGCGCCGGCGCCATCGACGATGTCATACCTGCCGCCGATCGCATCCGGCAAATCATGGAAGACGCGGCGAGCCACATCGACCGTTTGACCGATCATCTGACGCCGCAGGGAGGGCAATCATGACGGACCCGGTCCGCAAGACGGGCGGGACCGGCAGCTATGCCTCGCCACCATGCCTCGCGCATGAGATCGACCCAACATATTTCGACCCGCTCGGCGTCGATCCGCAACAGGCCGCCGATGTGGCGCGCTGGCGCAAGGCCGAGCGTGCCCGGCTTCTGGCCGAGCGCGCGGCACTGCCGGTGGCGACGCGCGAGGCTGTCGCGCGGGCCATTGCCGGGGCGCTCGATACCCTGTTGGAGCAGCGTTTCACCGATCTGACCGGACGCATCGTCTCGTGCTACTGGCCGATCAAGGCCGAGTTCGACCTGCGCTTCTGGATGGCTGCGCTGGATGCGAAAGGCGCGCGCGTGGCGCTTCCGGTGGTAGAAACCCGCGCCGCGCCGCTGGTGTTCCGCGCCTGGACGCCGGGGGCAGCGATGGAGCGCGGCCACTGGAACGTCCTGGTGCCGTCGGCCGATGCGCCGCGCCTTGTCCCTGACATCATGCTCTCGCCGCTGGTGGGCTGGGATAGCGCGGGTTATCGGCTTGGCTATGGCGGGGGGTATTTCGACCGCACCCTGGCCGCCACCCGCCCGCGCCCCTTCGTGATCGGCGTCGGGCGCCAGGCCGCGCGGCTGGCGACGATCTTTCCCCAACCCCACGACATCGCGATGGACGCGATCGTGACCGAGGAAGGGCCGCAATGGGAGGCGCAGCCATGACCATATCGGCCAAACGGATACGGGCCTGGAACGGCCCTGCGATCCTGACTTTCGGCTTCCGGCCGTTCTTCCTGGCGGGTGCCATCTGGGCGGCGCTGGCGATGGTGCTCTGGGTCGCGATGCTGGCCGGGCGGGACGTGCTGCCCACCGCGTTCGATCCCGTCTCCTGGCACGCGCATGAGATGCTGTTCGGCTATCTCGGCGCGGTGATGGCCGGGTTTTTGCTGACGGCGGTGCCGAACTGGACCGGCAGCCTGCCCATCAGCGGCTGGCCGTTGCTGGGGCTTGCGCTGCTCTGGGGGCTGGGCCGGGTTGCGGTGGCGGTGTCGGCGCTCCTGCCGTGGCTGGTCGTCGCATTGGCCGATCTGGCGCTGCCGCTGGCGCTTGCCGTCTTTCTGGCGCGCGAGATCGTCGCGGGGCGCAACTGGCGCAACTTGCCGGTGCTGGTGCTGCTGGTCGGCCGGATCGCGGCCAATGCCGCCTTTAATCTGGAAGCGGCGCAGGGCGATTTTCCGGGGCGCGGTGTCGGGCTTCGGACAGGTCTTGCGGCGGCGATCATGCTGATCTCGCTGATCGGCGGGCGCGTCGTGCCCAGCTTCACCCGCAACTGGCTGGCACAGCGCCGCGCGACGCGGCTGCCGATGCCGTTCGGCAGGGCGGATGTGTTGGTTCTGGCGCTGACGCTCGTCGCGCTGACGGTGTGGGTATTCTGGCCGGATCAATCGGCGACGGCGGTTGTCTGTGGTCTGGCAGCGCTTGTCCATCTATGGCGGCTCGCCCGCTGGCAAGGCATTCAGACTGGCGCCGAGGCGCTGGTCTGGGTGCTGCACGCGGGCTACGCTTTCGTGCCGCTGGGGTTTCTGGCGGTGGCGGCGGGGGTTATGCTGCCGGGGCTGGCTCCGGCCGCGCAGCACCTGTGGATGGCGGGTGCGGTCGGGCTGATGACGCTGGCGATCATGACCCGCGCGAGCCTTGGCCATGCCGGGCGATCGCTGCACGCCACCCGCTCCGTCGTGGCGCTTTATCTGGCACTGATCCTGTCGGTCGCCGCACGGTTCGCCGCGGGCGTTCTGGTCGGTCAGGACTGGCTTCTTCACCTCGCCGCGGCAGCATGGATCCTTGCCTTTGGCGGTTTCGCGGCGATCTACTGGCCGATCCTCACGCAGCCGAAATCCGCGGCGCCCCGCCCTTCGGGCGCGGAGCCGACCCGGCGGTAGATCCCGCCCACCCCGGCTTCCAACTACCCACATCGTCGGCAAGCCTATTGCCCCGAAGGAATCTGGAGACCTTAGCCTATAAGCGCGCGACCGTCGAGCGGGCCATTGCGACAACGCGCGAGTGGGTTGGTTAGTTAGGCAACCGTCCGTGTCGGCCTGACTCACTATCCGACTGGGCTCGGAATCACCGATCCTTCGCAGATCGGCTAAGAGCTGTTCGACAATTGTGACAATCTGCGCATGGGACCGAGCTGTTCGGCAAGGTCTATCGCATAGTCACCAAATGGTATGGCAATCCGCGCCCCAAGGCGTTTAACGATGTCTTTTGGGCCTACCGGACTGGTTGGTTCGAGGGGGAATAGGTGTTCATCTAGCCGACGCTCCGGCGGAAGTGGATGTAGCGCCGCCCGCACGTTCCACCGATCAGGTTGAGGCGGAGCAGGGCGGTTCCGTCGAAACGGCCGAGAAGGGCGTTCGCTTCCGAGCCGCTGACGACCACGCACTCGTTTCCCAAGGCGCGATGGCTGGGGTTCTTGGAAGCTTTTCGAACTTTCTGCCTATCACCTCCAGCGGAAATACGCGTGCTTGTCGTTGCCGCAAAACGATAACGAATGCACGCTTGATGTTGCGTTGATGGTAGCGGAGAGGACCGCCAATACAGGGCGGAGACGGCGTTTCGCATTTGGCATCCAGTCGCGGAGTTCGAATCTCTCCCGACACGGCGGGCCGCGACCGATAGTGATGAGCACTACGTTTTCGCCATAGCACTTTGATCGCTTTGGCCTTGTGTCTGAGCACACTCCCATTTCCGCGCCAAATGGCAATGATCGGCGTGAAAATGCGTGAGCGGGATGCCGTCGAGGCTACCGGGGAAAACCGCTCGACGAGATCGGTGCGGCCCGCGTCGATCGGTAGGCGCAGTCCCTCCACCTCCAGCAGGGCCGAGGCCGGGGCGCGGGCGCGCGATGGGTCGGCGCGCGCAGCTTCGCAGGCCACGCAGTCGCACCCATGCACCGGGGCCGCCTACGCCCCGTAGGCGGCGGCATCCTTGAACTGCCCCTGTCCGGGGGTGTGGTCCATGAAGGACAGCAGGTTTGCCACTCCCTCGTCGATCAGCCGCGTCACCCGCGCCTCGGAGGCCGCATCGGTCAGCTCATAGCGGATATGGACGCGGTGATCGACCGCCCCCGCAAATCCGTTCAGCGCGCGGGCGAGTGTCTCGGCGAACGCCACGTCGCGCACGCCCAACTCTCCCTCGGCAAAGCTGATCCCGTGGAACGCGGTGGTGACACCCGCCGCCGCCATGCGCCGGTCGATGGCGTCGAACGCCACGGGCAGCGGGAAGAAGGCGTTGGGGCGCGGTTCCACCTCCTTTTCGATCGCGTCGCCGTGCAGGTCGATGAGGCCGGGCAAGAGCAGGTCGTCGCCCAGGTCGATGCGCGTGGCACCCTTGGGCGCGTCCCCGTCCAGAGCCGCGATGCGCCCGTCCTGAATGGTCAGGCTGCCTTGATGCACGCCCTCAGGCGTGACGATGCGGGCATTTTCCAGATACAATCTCATGCGGCATCCTCGAAGGCCTGGCGCTGCACCGTGATCTTCACATCGGCCAGTCGTTCGACCAGCGCCATGTCGTGAAAGATGCCCACCATTGCCGCGCCCTCGGCCTTGGCGGCCTCGATCATGGCGCAGACGTTTTCGCGCGCGACGGGATCAAGGCTGGCAGTAGGTTCATCAAGCAGCATCAAGCGCCCGCCCTGGGTAAAGCTGCGCGCGATGTTCACGCGCTGCCGCTCGCCGCCGGAAAAGGTGGCGGGCGTGGCGTCCCAGAGCTGTTCGGGGATGGCGAACGCGGCCAGCATCCTGGCGGCCTTGTCGTGAGCGGCGTCGCGATCCACGTCCTGTTGCAGCAGGGGCCGCGCCACCACATCCAGCGTGGACAGCCGCGGCAGGCAGTGCAGGAATTGCGTGACAAAGCCGATTTCGGCGCGGCGCAGGTCGGTTATCTGCGTCTCGGGTGCGGTCGCCAGATCGACCAGATCGCCCGAGGCCGTGCGATAGAGCACCTGCCCTGAGGATGGCACATAGGTGCGATAGATCGCCTTGAGCAGAGAGGATTTCCCCGCCGCCGACGGCCCCACAAGGGCCGCCAGTTGCCCCGGCTTGAGGTCGAAGGAAATGCCCATCGCGGCGGGCACATGTTTCGCACGGTCGTGGATGTAGAACCCCTTGCCCAGATCGCGCACTGAAAGAATATCGGTCATGGCATCCCTCACAAGGCGCTGGAGACAAGTTGTTGCGTGTAGGCCGCCTGCGGATCCTCCAAGATCTGGTCGGTCAGCCCGGATTCGATGATGCGGCAGTATTTCATGACGATGGTGCGGGTGGTCAGGTGGCGCACCACGCCCAGATCATGCGTGACGACCATTCGCCAACCTGCTTGACCGGTTGCACTTCGATGAAGAGATACTGGAGTGGGTTAAGGCGGCCCTCAAGGCCAGCCATGCCGATGAGCGCCGGGAGCATGAGCAGGCCATTCACCGATGCCAGGTCGAGCACAAGCGGTTGGAGGATCGATTGCACGCGATGTATCTCGATAAGCTCGATGGCCGCATCGACAACGCCTTCTACGACCGGATGTTGGCACAGTGGCGAACCGAGCAAACGCGGCTGCTTCGCGAGATTGAGCGCCACGGCAGCGCCGAGGAATCATATATGGAGGACGGCATCCGCCTGTTGGAACTCGCGCGCAACGCCAGCCGGTTGTTTGTGAAACAGCCCGCGCACGAGAAGAAGCGACTGCTGAATGCTGAATCTGGTGCTGTCGAACTGCGAATGGGATCGCGGCGAGGTTCACGCCGTCTTCAGGCAACCATTTGATTTGCTTTCGGAAACAATCGTATCCGCTGCGGCAATGGACGCGCAAAGTGCGAACTTATCCACAGGGCATCCGGTTTGGCTGAGGGAACCGGACCGGGGTCGAACCTTCTCTGGCCGCTTCCAGGCAAAAGGGCAAAGGAACTCTGCCGGCAAATCGCCTTGGTCCGCGCGACGCGAATGAGCAAAACCAGGGATTGTCGGTTCAGCCTTGCCTATGCAAAAATGCGTGTGGGGCGTCGCACCAACGCACTCCGAATGGCGGCGTCGTTCAATGATCAGGGCCCGCGATTTCGTCTCTTTGTCGTCTGACGCGGCATTTGCCGTGTCGGGGGAATTGCGTGTCCTCGCGTGGAATCGTTCGGCCGAGTGCGTTTTCGGATTAGCGGCGACCGATGCCGTCGGGCGCCGGTGTTGCGACGTGGTGTCGGCCGAACTGCCCTCGGGTGAGCCTTTGTGCGGTCCCGATTGCCACGGGGGAATCTGCTTCAAGAAGGAGATTCCGTTCAGCGTTGACGATTGTCTGGTGCCGGGATCCGGCCGAAAGCCGGTGCGCGTCCGCATGAGTTCGCTGATCGTGCCGAGCGAAAGAGTCGCCAACCCGTCGCGAACGCGCGCCCTGGTCTTCGTTCACCGGCTCGAGGGCGCCGACGCGGAACTGCCGATGCCGCAGCCGCTGCACATCAGGATGCTCGGGCGTTTTTCGGTCACGTTGAACGAGCGGCACGTTCAGGTCGAGACGTGGCAGCGAAAGGCCGCCGTGACGGTGCTGAAGATCCTGGCGATGCACCGCTGCCACCGGGTGCCACGCGACCGTCTCATCGAATGCCTTTGGCCCAATGTCGACGAGAAGCACGGGCGCGACCGGCTGAAGGTCGTGATCCATTCCTTGCGGCAATTGCTGGGCTGCGCCGAACTGATCGAACACGCCGACGAATCCTATGCGCTGCGCGCCGGCGCGGTTTTGCTGGATGTCGCGGTGTTCGAGCGGCTCGTCGGCGAGGGGATGCGCCACGCCCGGCAGCATCGACCGGACGACGCGATCGCAAACCTCGGCGACGCGCTCAGCCTCTATCGCGGCGACTACCTCGAAGAGGACGCTTATGAGGAATGGTGCGCCGAGGACCGCATGCGCCTGCGCGAGTTGTACTTCGAGGCGGCGGAGTTCCTGGCCGAGACCCTGATGGCGCAGCGCCGCCATGACGAGGCAGGCCGGGTCTGCAAGGACGCTCTCGCGCGCGAGAGCTGTCGCGAAGTGTTCCACCGGATGCGGATGGAATGCCTGTTGGCCGAAGGACGCGAAGAAGAGGCCGAACAGCAGTATCGCCGCTGCCGCGAGGCGCTCGACCGCGAACTTGGCGTCGGGCCGCTGCCCGAGACCCGTCGCATAGCAGCCCGGATCCGTGCCACGCGGACCTGATCCCCCCGACACATCCCGATCCCACCGGCCCTGTTACTGGCCTGTTACCGGCGTTCCTAAGGTTTCCCGGCAACCTGGAATCAGGAGGCCCTGATGCGACATGGGGAGGGTGCGGCGTCATTCGTTGCCCGCATCTGGCTGGAACGACACCAGAACGCAGACTCCGTCTGGCGTGGACACATCCAACACGTCCAGTCCGGCGAAGAGCGGCATTTCTGCAGGCTGACCGAGTTGTGCGCCTTCATGGAACGACTGACCGACGCAACGTGCGACGGGCTTTGGGATCAGAAGCCCGATGACGTCGAGTTGCCGCGGTAGCGGAAAAGGGGACCGGAGGAACGACAGGATGGGACGCACCGCCGACGCAAACCGAAGAAGGCCGGCAGTCGCCGTTGTCGCCCTGATCGCGCTTCTGACCGCCGCGACCGGCCCGGCGCTGGCGCAGACGGCGCCGATCCGCGACTATGCCGAACCCGCGCTGATCGACAGCCGGCTTGCGGTCTGGGTTGCGGCGCAACTGCATCTGGATTTCGCCGCCTTCGTGCTGGCGGTGCCGATGTTCGCGCTGGCGATCGAGATCTTCGGCTGGCGCATGGCGCGGCGCGATCCGGCTGCGGCGGCGCGCTATGACTGGATGGCGCACGAAATGGCGCGGTTGTTGCCGGCGGCCTATTCGCTGACTGCGATATCGGGGGCGTTTCTGGGCATGCTCCTGTTCAGCGCATATCCCCGCCTGATGGCCTACATGACCGAGACTTTCGGGCCGACCTTCGCCATTTATCCGCTCTTCTTCGTCGCCGAAACGTTGTGCCTCTATTTCTGGTACTACAGCTGGAGCCGGCTCCAGGGCGACCGCAAATGGGCGCATATCGCGCTGGGGCTCCTGCTCAACGTCTTCGGCACCATCGTCATGTTCATCGCCAACGCCTGGGCGACCTTCATGATGACGCCGGGCGGCGTTGACGAGGCCGGGGCGCTGGTCAGTCTCTATGACGCGGTCTGGAATCCCGGCTGGATGCCGCTGAACGTGCACCGGCTGATCGCCAACATCACCTTTGGCGCACTTCTGTGCGCGGCCTACGCGGCCTACCGGTTCCTGTCGGCGCGAACCGCCGCCGAGCGCGCGCTTTACGACTGGATGGGCTATACCGGCAACCTGATCGCGCTGTTCACCATGCTGTTCCTGCCCTTCGCGGGCTATTATTTCGGCTTCGAGCTGTTCGCCTATTCGGCCACCTACGGTGTCACGCTGATGGGCGGGGTGCTGTCGTGGCTGTTCATCATCCAGGCCATCGTCATCGCCATCCTGTTCATCGGCGCGGCCTATTACGCCTGGCTGGGGTTGTTGCGCATACCGGGATCCGAGCCGCAGCGGCGGCTGGTTCCGGTGTTCAACGTAGCGCTGATCGCCGGGTTCATGATCTGGGCGACGCCGCATTCGATGGCGGCCTCGATCGAAGAATCCACCGGCCAGTTCCACCCGCTTCTGGGGGCGCTGGGCCTGATGGCGCCGAAGATGATCGCGGTGACGCTGATCCTGGTGGTTCTCTATGTCAGTTACCTGCTCTACCGGCGGGCCGGCAAGGTGCCGGTGGTGCCTTGGGCGAAAACCGGGACGCAGATCGAATGGGGTCTGATCGCGCTGATGGCGCTGACCATCTTCGGGCTTGGCATCTACGGTTATTTCGCCCCGGCCGATGTGCGCATCCAAACCTCGATCTGGCAGATCCTGGTGTTGATCGGCGGCATCGTTGTCACCTTCGTTATTGATCTATACTTGCTGAAAGGCGCTGAGACCCGCGCCGCCGTGCGCTGGGGCACCATGCCGCGGCGCGGGCAGTACATCCTGATCCTGCTCGCCTTCGTGATCGTCTGGCTGATGGGCCTGATGGGCTATGCCCGCAGTGGCGCGCGGCTGAACTGGCACGTCTTCGGGCTGGTGCAGGACACCTCGGCCAGCGCCGGACTGCCGACGCTGGGCGAGGCGGCGATCGTGGTCACCACGATCACGCTGATCTTCTTTGCGCTGCTTGGCATCGCCTTTGCCATCTCGTCGCTGGCCGGTCGGGACAACTTGCCCGAATTCGGCGACGCCGCGCGGGAGGCAGTCACATGAGGGCGCTTTCGACATATGGCGCGGCGACACTGCCGTCGCTGCTGGTGCTGGGCTTTTTCGTCTGGTTCGCCAACTGGATCCCGCAGACCCGCTGGGAGCCTCCGAAGGTCCGGCAGATCGACGCCGGCGCCTCGCCGGCCGAACTGGCCGTGCTGGGTCAGGCTATCGTGCGCGAGCGCGGCTGCCTGAGCTGCCACACAATCGAACCGGGCACCGGGATCAAGGGCCAGGGGCGCGGCCCGAACCTTGCCGGGCTGGCCGAACGGCGGGCCAATGGCGTGACCGGTGGCGCCGCAACGCTGCTCGAATATCTGGTCCAGTCGCTCTACACGCCCGGCGCCTTTCTCGTCGAAGGCTTCTCCAACATCATGCCGGCCTCGGTCAAGGCGCCGGCCAAACTGAACCGCGAGGAGGTCGCCGCCGTGGTCGCCTATCTGGAAACGCTGGGCGGAACTCCGACGGTGACAGTGGCGACGCTGCCGGCGCCGCCCGACAGTGCCCCGGCGAGCCCGAGCACAGGTGGCGAAGCGGTCGCGGCGCCCGACGATCCCGAGGCGATGCTCGAAGCCTTCGACTGTCTCGGCTGCCACAGCCTGAAGCCGGGCGAAGTGCTGGTCGGCCCGCCGTTCGAGGCGGCGCTGCTGCGCGCCGCGGCCGAAGCGCAGGATGTGTCGCTTGCGGCTTATGTGATGCAGTCCATTGTCGATCCGCGCGCGGTCGAGGCCGAGGAATTTCCGGCCGAGACGATGCCGGACGATTACGGCACACGGCTGACTGCGGCGCAGCTTTTCGCGATCACCGAATACCTGTCGGCGCGGGAGGGCGGACAATGAAGAGCACCCCGAAACGTTCCTGGCTGCCGCTTCCCGTCGGCGCGGCGCTGATCGTGATCCTGGCCTTTGTCGCGCTGAAGGCTATCCGGCCAGTGATCCCGCACAGCGTCATCCTGCTCTACATGGGTTTCATCGTGCTCGGCGTGGTGATCCACATCACGCTCGAAGACACTCGCATCAACCGGTTCTGGGACTTCTTCCTGTCACGCCCGGGCGAAGGGCCGGGGCTGAAGGCGCAGCGCCTGGCGATGCTGGCGCTGTTGCCGCTAGCCGCCGGCTGGTGGGCCTATGACAGCGTGCGCCCGCGCTATGCGCCGCCGGTCGAGATTTTCCAGCGACACCCGACGGTGGGCGAGGCGACGCTCTCGCGGATCGTGGTGCCGGACTGGGCGGCGGTGCCGGCGGCCTGGCGGGCCGAGGATGTCGCCGCCGGCAAGGCAATCTATCAGGCCAATTGCGCGGTCTGCCACGGCGAAAAGCTCGATGGCAACGGACCCGCGGCCGCTGGGTTCCGCTATCCGATTCGGCCGGCGAATTTTCAGGACGTCGGCACCATCTCGCAACTGACGCTGCCTTACGTCTACTGGCGGCTGACCACGGGCGGCATCCAGAACCAGTTCAATAGCGCAATGCCGCGCTGGGTGGCCGCCCACGGCGATGCCCAGGCGTCGTCGCAACTGAGCAATGACCTTACGCCCGACGAGGCGTGGCAGGTGATCCTCTATCTCTATCGCGAGACGGGATACACGCCGAGACAGGAAGCGTTGACGGATCACACCGGCCATTGAACGCCGGCAACGGAATCAGGACCGAAGACCCGGCTGGGGACATGACGATGGCAAAGAAGCTCAGCAGACGACAGGTTCTCACGGGCGGGGCCGCCGTGACCGGCGCGGCGATCGGCGCCGACGCGCTGAGCCACCTCGCCGCGCAGCCCATGTTCGAGGGCCGTGCGCTGACCTCGGTGGTGAAGGTCGACAACCCGCTGGAATACTACCCCGATCGCGACTGGGAGAAGGTCTATCGCGATCAATACGCCTATGATCGGACCTTTACCTATATCTGCGCCCCGAACGACACCCACATGTGCCGCGTCAAGGCGTTCGTGCGCAACGGCATCGTGACGCGGTCCGAGCAGAATTACGACTACCACCGGTACGCCGATCTTTATGGCAACAAGGCCACCTATGCCTGGAACCCGCGCATGTGCCTGAAGGGCTATACCATGCACCGGCGCGTCTATGGTCCCCACCGCGCCAAGGGCCCGATGATTCGTGAAGGCTGGAAAGCCTGGGCCGATGCCGGGTTCCCGTCGCTCTCGGACAGCCCCGAATTGCGCACCACCTACAAGTTCGACAGCCGCGGCACCGACACGTTCTCGCGGATGAGCTGGGACGAGGCGACGACCTATCTGGCCAGGGGACTGATCGCGATTTCCGAAACTTACAGCGGCGAGGAAGGCCGCGCCCGGCTGATCGACAAGGACGGCTATCCCGAAGAGATGCTGGCGCATTGGGAAGAGGCCGGCACCCGCACCATCAAGCTCGGCTCTTCGCTGCCGATCCACGGCATCATCGGCAAGTTCGGCCTGTTTCGCATGGCCAATCTGCTGGGGCTGGTCGATGCCCATGTCCGCGGCGTCGGCCCGGACGAGGCCAAGGGCGCGCGGGAATGGTCGGAATACACCTGGCGCGGCGATCAGGCGCCGGGCCAGCCCTTCGTGCACGGGCTGCAAACCTCTGACATCGACCTCAACGACATGCGGTTCACCAAGTTCATCGTGCAGGTCGGCAAAAACCTGATCGAGAACAAGATGCCCGACGCGCATTGGCTGACCGAACTGATGGAGCGTGGCGCCCGAAGCGCGGTGATCGCGCCGGAATACAGCCCCTCGGCAACCAAGGCCGACTACTGGATCTCGGTCCGGCCCGGCCTGTCGGACACCTCGATCTTCCTCTACGTGACGCGCGAGTTGATGGAACGCGGCTGGTACGACGCGGAATTCGTCAAGCAGTTCACCGATTTCCCGATCCTGGTGCGCACCGACACGCTGAAGCGGCTCAAGCCCCAGGAGGTGATCGCCGGATATGCCGACAAGGACATCAGCGCCGGCCCAAGCTTCACGATCCAGGGGCTGACGGCCGAGCAGCGCGCGCGGCTTGGGGATTTTCTGGTCCACGACCTGATCACCGGTCAGCTACATCCGGTCAGCCGCGACGATGTCGGCGCGCATGTTGCAGCAGAAAACCTCGACCCTGCGCTCGACTGGCGCGGCCGGGTGATGCTGCTGGACGGCAGCGAGGTCGAGGTGATGACCGTCTGGGCGATGTACCGCGAACATCTGGCCGATTACGATCTGACCACGACCGCAGAGATCACCGGCGCGCCGGAGAACCTGCTTGAACGGATGGCCGAGAATTTCGGCCGCCGGTTCTGGGATCCCGATTTTGTCGGCAAACCGCGCGAGGCCTATCCGGTGGCGATTCACTATGGCGAGGGGATCAATCACTATTACCACGCCACCCTGCACAACCGCGCCACCATGCTGCCGCTGATGCTGATCGGCTCGATCGGCATTCCCGGCAGCGGCGCCCATACCTGGGCCGGTAACTACAAGGGCGCGTTGATGCAAGGCTCGCTCTGGTCCGGACCGGGTGCCGGCGGCGCTTGGGTCAAGGAGGATCCGTTCAACCAGGTTCTTGACGAGGATGGAACCATCGGCCCCGAGAACATCCGCGAAATGCTGCACGGCGAGGAGATGAGCTATTGGGGCTTCGGCGACCGGCCGATGATCGTCGACACCCCCGGTGCCGGCCGCAAGAGCTTTACCGGTCACACTCACATGCCGTCGCCGACCAAGGCGATGTGGTACTGCAACGCCAACCTGATCAATCAGGCGAAATGGGCCTATCATCTGATCACCAACGTCAATCCGAAGATCGACCTGATCGTCGATCAGCAGGTCGAATGGACCGGTTCGGCCGAATACGCCGATGTCGTTCTGCCCGCGAATACCTGGCTCGAGTTTCAGGATCTCGAATGCGGTGCCTCGTGCTCGAACCCGTTCCTGCAGATATGGGGCGGAGAGGGAATCGCGCCGCTCTATGATTCCAGGGACGACGGGATGATCTTCGCCCTCGTTTCGGAAAAGCTGACCGAACTGACCGGCGACGAGCGTTTCCGCAACCACTGGAAATTCGTGCTCGAAGGCAAGTCGCGCGTCTACCTGCAGCGGGTGTTCGACAACTCCACCACCACGCAGGGCTACAAGGTGTCCGACATCATGGCCGGCAAATACGGCGAGCCCGGCGCCGCGCTGATGCTGTTTCGCACCTATCCGCGGGTGCCGTTCTACGAACAGGTGCACGACTCGATCCCGTTCTACACCGATACGGGGCGGCTCAACGCCTATTGCGACATCCCCGAGGCGATCGAGTACGGCGAGAACCTGGTGGTGCACCGCGAGGCGCCCGAGGCGACGCCCTACATGCCCAACGTGATCGTCTCGTCGAGCCCCTACATCCGGCCGCAGAACTACGGTGTGACGCCCGAAATGCTGCAGGCCGAGCTTCTGGACGCCGATCTGCGCGCGATCGCCAACAACAAGCTGCCGTGGGCCGAGGTGAAGGCGACGAAGAACCCGCTCTGGCGCGACGGCTTCACCTTCTACTGCATGACGCCGAAGAGCCGGCACACCACCCATTCGTCCTGGGCGACGGTGGATTGGAACTGGATCTGGAGCACCAATTTCGGCGATCCCTATCGCCGCGACCGTCGCCAGCCCGGCGTCGGCGACTGGCAGGTGCACATGAACCCCGATGCCGCCAAGGAACTGGGGATCGAGGACGGTGACTACATATACGTCGATGCCAACCCGGCCGACCGGCCCTTCGTGAACTGGTCCGGCGACCCCGACCGGCACAAGGCCTTCCGCCTGCTGACCCGGGTAAAGTACAATCCGGCCTATCCCTACAACGTGGTGATGACCAAGCACAGTGCCTGGATCGCGACCGAGCGCAGTGTCGCCGCGCATGAAGGTCGCGCCGACGGGCGGGCGCTGGCCGGCGATACCGGCTATCAGTCGAACTTCCGCTACGGC
This sequence comes from Rhizobiaceae bacterium, assembly GCA_905339215.1. Taxonomy (GTDB): domain Bacteria; phylum Pseudomonadota; class Alphaproteobacteria; order Rhizobiales; family Rhizobiaceae; genus DUSC01. The sequence continues at coordinate 54,401 of CAJPFN010000001.1, read as the reverse complement.
TCGCACCAGAGCATCACGCGCGGCTGGGCGCCGATCATGCACCAGACCGACAGCCTGTTTCACAAGAAGGTCGGCACCATGGCCTTCACCTTCGGCTTCGACGTGGACAACCACGCCGTCAACACCGTGCCCAAGGAAACCCTGGTCCGGATCGAGCGCGCCGAAGCCGGCGGTCTGAACGGCGAGGGCGCCTGGGCGCCGGTGAAGACCGGCTTCACGCCGGGCCACGAGGACGCGGCGATGGCACGCTATCTGGCCGGCGAACTGACGCGGGTGGAGAAGGGCTGATGAAACCGGCAGCTGAAGACGATCCGATGGAATTCGTGGCGATGCATGTGCCCGGGGGTGACGCCGACCGGATGGCGGAATGCGTGATCGAGGAATTTCTTCTGATGGGCTGGTCCGAACGCCGGCTGATGACGCTCTTCACCCATCCGCGGTTTCAGGCCACGCATCAGATATTTCTCGACCGGGGCGAGGATCATGTGCGCGCCCTGATTGCCCGTGTCGGCGCGGCCTGGCGCCCGGTGGGCCGCAACAGCGAAGGAGGGGCCGAGAATGCCTGACGTCTTCAACTGGCAGCTTGGCCGCAACATGCATTATCCCTATGCCGAGGCGCATCCCGACCGACAGTTTGCCTTCGTCTTCAATATCAACCGCTGTATCGCCTGCCAGACCTGCACCATGGCGTGCAAGTCCACCTGGACCTTCTCGAAGGGGCAGGAATACATGTGGTGGAACAACGTTGAAACGAAACCGTTCGGCGGCTATCCGCAATCCTGGGACGTCAAGCTTCTGAAGATGCTCGATGGCGCGCATCAGGAGGCCGGCAAGACCTCGGCATGGACGGCGGGCGATGGCGAGGATCCCGCCAGACCCTATGGCACGTTCGGCGGCATGACGATCTTCGAGGCCGCGCGCGGGGCCGCTCAGCGTGAAGAGGTGGCGCTCGGCTATGAGCCCAGCGACCAGGAATGGTCCTCGCCGAACGTCTACGAGGACACCGCCACCGGTTCGAAGGACCACCGCGACAAGCTGACGATGGAATCGGCCAGCCTGCCCGAGCACGGCACCTGGTTCTTCTACCTTCAGCGGCTGTGCAACCACTGCACCTATCCGGCCTGCCTCGCGGCCTGTCCGCGCGGCGCGATCTACAAGCGGTCCGAGGACGGTATCGTGCTGATCGACCAGAAACGCTGCCGCGGCTACCGCAAATGCGTGGCGCAGTGCCCCTACAAGAAGCCGATGTTCCGGCCCACGACACGGGTCAGCGAGAAATGCATCGCCTGCTATCCGCGCATCGAGGGCACCGATCCCTTGACCGGCGGCCAGCCGATGGAGACGCGCTGCATGTCGGCCTGCGTCGGCAAGATCCGCCTGCAGGGGCTGGTCAAGATCGACGAACAGGGGCAATGGGCCGAGGATCGCCAGAACCCGCTTTATTATCTCGTGAAGGTCGCCAAGGTGGCGCTTCCGCTCTATCCGCAGTTCGGTACCGAGCCGAACGGCTACTACATCCCGCCGCGCTGGGCGCCGCGCCCCTATCTGCGGCAGATGTTCGGCCCCGGGGTTGATGCCGCAATCGATGCCTACAGCTTCCCCTCGCGCGAGCTTTTGGCGGTGCTGCAACTGTTCCGCGCCAGCCAGACGATCGTTTTCCGCTACGAGATCATCGAGGGTGAGAAGGTCTTTGAACGCACGGCGAACGGCAAGAAATGGGAGATCTTCAACGACACGGTCATCGGCTACGGCCAGAGCGGCGAAGAGGTTGCGCGCGTCACCGTCGAGGAGCCGCGTTACGAGCGTCCCGACAAGCATTACAACTCGATCTGACGGGGTGAAGACGATGGACACATCCGGCATCCAGTCCGCCACCGCCCGGGCCGAGATCTACCGTTTTCTGGCGCTCGCCTTTGCCGATCCTGTGCCCGGTGCTGCCGCGCGGTTGCAACGCCAATGGCCGATTGCCGAAGCGGGGCTGCACAGCCTTGGTATGTCCGGTGCCGAACATGGCTGCGCGACAGCCGTCAGGCTTTCAGAAGCGGATCTGAAACGGGCGCATGTCGCCTGTTTCGGCCATGCCGTGTCCAAAGACTGTCCGCCCTACGAGGCCGAATACGGCCAGGCACATATCTTCGAAAAGACCCAGACCCTGGCCGATGTCACGGGCTTTTATCGGGCTTTCGGGCTGGCACTGGCGGACGATGCCCACGACCGTCCCGATCACCTGGCCTTCGAACTGGAATTCATGGAGTTCCTTTGCCAGAAACAGGCCTTCGCCGCAAAGCAGGGGCATCCGTCGGAGCGCATTGCACTTTGCCACGATGCGCAGCGCGCCTTTCTCGATGAACATCTCGGCCGCTGGGCGTTCGGATTTGCCCACCGCGTGATCGCCAAGTCGCCCACCGGCATCCACGCGGCGGTGGCCGGGCTTCTCGATGCCTTTCTGTCGCACGAACTGGCCGCGATGGGGATTACCCGCCATGCGGATCCGTTCCTCAACGAGGGCGACAAGGACCGGATCGACGATGGCGCCTGCGCTGCCTGCCCGGGGCTGGCAGGAACCGGCGCGGCCGATGAAAGGAGGGTGACATGAGCCTCTTCGATATCAGACTGTTGCGCAGGGGCGTTCTTCTGGCGCCGCTGGCAGGGGCGGCCGCGGCGGTGTTCGGGGCCGGCACCCGCCCGGCGCAGGCCCAGGAAAAGGCTTCGTTGATCGCGAAATCGGTCGGGCGCGTGCCGGACACGCTCGACGATCCGGCCTGGCAGCAGACGGATGTGTTGCCTGTTCCGCTGGCGCCGCAGGCCGTGGTCAAGCCACGCCTTTACAAGACAGGTGTGACCTCGCTGACCGTGCGCGCGCTTTATGACGGCGAGCATCTGGCGGTTCTGCTGGAATGGGCCGACACCCGCGCCGACGCGGAATTCGCCGGGGTGGCCGATTTTCGCGATGCCGTGGCGCTGGAATTTCCGGCCAATCCCGCCGACGGGATCCCGTATTTCGCTATGGGCGAGCCCGGCAAGCCGGTGACGATCTACCAGTGGAAGGCGGATTGGCAATACGGATCGCAGTTCGACGTGTCCCACCGGTTCCCGGACATGAGCAACGACTGGTATCCGTTCTCCGGCCGGCCCGCGGGCGAGATCGCCGAAATCGCCGATTATAGGCGGGACGGGGCGGAAAAGGTGTTTCTGACCTCCTGGTCGGCGGGCAGTCTGCTGGGCGATCCCGATCTGCAGGCGAAGACATCGGTCGAGAAGTTGCAGGCCGAGGGTTTCGGAACCCTCACTCCGGTCGAGGCGGCGGCGCAGGACGCGGTCGGGCATGGTGCTTCGAAAGATGGCCGATGGCAGGTTCTGGTGACGATCCCCCGCGCCCAGGGCGGGTTCGTACTGGAGCCGGGAATGACCCTGCCCCTGGCCTTCGCGGTGTGGGACGGTTCGAGCAATGAACGCGGCGGTGAGAAGGCCGTTTCGACCTGGTATTTCATGAGCCTCGAACAGCCGGTCGGCTCCGCCATCTACTGGGCGCCGGTCCTTGCGGCGGCCGGGGTGCTTGCAGCTCAGTTCGGCGGGCTGCGCGCCCTGCGCCGGGCCCGCGCCGACGGGGAGGTCGGGCATGACGAGCCTTCCTGACCCCATCGCTGTCACCGGCACCGCCCCGACCGCATCGAAAACCGCGACCGCCGCCGAAAACCTGCCGAAACGCATCCTGGTGGCGCTCGACGCCTCGGACCACGCCGACCGCGCGCTGACCGAGGCGCTGCGCCTGGCCGGTGCGGCCGACGGCACCATCACCGGCATCCATGCCTATGCCGCCCGCCTGCACGATCGGCGCTTCAAGCAGATGGAAGGCGGCCTGCCGGATCGCTACCGGACCGAGGACGGCATCGAGCACCAGCGCGCGGTGCATGACAGCCTGATTACGCGCGGTCTCGGGATCATCTCCGACAGCTACCACGACACCGCGGCCGCGGCCTGCGCCGCGACCGGCGTCGCCTACGGCCGTCTCAGCCCGGAAGGCAAGAACTACCGCCAGATCGTCGAGGCCGTGGCCGCCGGCGGCTTCGACCTGCTGGCGCTCGGGGCGCAGGGGCTGGGCGCGGTGCCGGGCGCCGGTATCGGCACGGTCTGCGAGCGGGTCGCGCGACGGGTCACGATCGACCTTCTGGTGATCCGTGACGCCGGACGCGCGCTGGGCGACGGTCCCCTGGTCGCCGCTATCGACGGCTCGGCGCGTGGCTTCGGGGCGCTGACGACGGCGCTGGCGCTTGGCCGTTCCCTGTCGGTGCCGGTCCATGTGGTGGCGGCCTATGATCCCTATTTTCATTACGTCGCCTTCAACCGCATCGCCGGGGTGCTCAGCGACGAAGCCGGCAAGGTCTTTCGTTTCAAGGAGCAGGAGAAGCTGCACGAAGAGATCATCGACGACGGGCTGGCAAAGATCTACCGCTCGCATCTGGCGCTTGCCGAGCGGATCGCCGAGGAAGACGGCGTTGCTGTCACGACCGAACTGCTCGACGGCAAGCCGCATGTCGCCATCGCGGCCTATCTGGCAAAAACCGGCGCCAGTCTCCTGCTGATCGGCCGCACCGGCATTCATGCCGATGCCGGGCTTGATATCGGCGGCAATGCCGAGAACCTTTTGCGCAGCGCCCCCTGCCATGTCTGGCTCGGCGCCAGCGCCTTCGTGCCGCCGCTCGACGCGCTGGCCGAGGAGACCATCCGCTGGACCGAAGAGGCCGACGCCAAGCTCGACCGCGTGCCCGACATGGCGCGCGGCATGGTCCGCCTGGCGGTGCAGCGTTTTGCCCAGGAAAGCGGCCACACGGTCATCACCTGCGACCTGATCGACCAGGCGACGCGCAAGCTCTGTCCGCATTTCGGCGGCAATGCCAGACGCGAGGCGCCGGTGATCTGGAGCCCGGAGGCCGAGGCGCTGGCCGGCACCGACGGCGATGCCTCGGCGGTCGCGGCGATCCGGCTCCGGTCCGAAAAACGCGCGCGCCGCGACGGCGCCGACCGGGTGATGCCAGGACATGTGCGGCCATTCCTGGAAGCCCGCGCCCCGGCACGCTGGAGTGCCGCCGCCCTGGCGCGGTTGGCGCGCGTGCCCGAAATGGTGCGCGACACTGTGCGGCAAAGCGCCGAAGCGGAGGCTACCGAAACCGCCGTCGCCGAGATAACGCCGGCGCTCCTGGAAACCGTGATCGCCGCCTCACGCCAGATGATGGAACGGACGATGCAGTCCGGCGGGCATCCCACGCTGCTGCCCGAAGGGGACTGAGGCCGTGGAGGACGCACCGTATCTCGTCGCCCTGAACCTGACCCGGCGCTGCAACCTACGCTGCGCCCATTGCTATCTCGATGCCGGGGCGCGCGACAAGGCCGATCCCGAGGAGCTGACCACCGCAGAGGCCTGCGCGCTGATCGACGACATCGCGGGGCTCAGCGACGAGACAATGGTGGTTCTGACCGGCGGCGAGCCGCTTCTGCGCCGCGACCTGGAGCGGATCGCGGCCCATGCCGCCGGCCTCGGGCTGATGGTGGTGGTGGGCACCAACGGCATGGCGTTGACCGAACGGCGCGTCGCCGCCCTGCGCCAGGCGGGTGTGCAGGGGGTCGGGATCAGCGTGGATTCGCTCGATCCCGGCCGGCATGACGCATTTCGCGGCCTGCCCGGCGGCTTTGCGCGGACCATGGACGGGATCGACGCCTGCCGCCGCGCCGGGCTGGGCTTTCAGATCCATTTCACCGTCACCGACGAGACCGCAGACGAACTGGACGCGATGATCGCCTTCGCGCGGTCTTGTGGGGCGATCGCGCTGAACGTCTTCTTCCTGGTCTGCACCGGGCGCGGCCGACATGTCAGCAATATCAGCCGCGCCGGCTATGATCGCACCCTGCGCCGCCTGACCCTTGCGGCGCGCGACACCGAGGGGATCATGATCCGCGCGAAATGTGCTCCCCATTTCAAACGGATGGCGATCGAACTTGATCCCGACTGGCCGATCACCATGGCGCACGGCTATGACGCCGGCGGCTGTCTTGCCGGCACCCGCTATGCCCGCGTCACGCCCGAGGGCGAGGTCACGCCCTGTCCCTACATGGAGCTTGGCGCCGGCTCGATCCGGGACCGTGGCTTTGCCGAAATCTGGCGCGACGCGCCGGTCTTCGAGCGGCTTCGCGCGCGCCGGCTTGGCGGCCGCTGCGGCGTCTGCGAATACGCGAAGGTCTGCGGCGGTTGCCGCGCGCGCCCCTTCGCCGCGACCGGCGACATGATGGGCGAGGATACGCTTTGCGCCTACCAGCCCAGCGGGGCACAGGTAATCCCGGATGTGCCAGAGGCCGCGCCCGCCGTCGACTGGACCCCGGCGGCGCGGACGAGGCTGGACCGCGTGCCGCCCTTCGTGCGCCGTTTCGTCCGGCAGCGGGCCGAGGCCTTCGCACGTGAAAATGGCTGCGACGCCGTGACCGCAGAGCATCTGGAGGCTCTGGCGCGGCAGCGCTTCGCCGCCGGTGCCAGCCCGTCCCGCCCATTTCTGACCGGGGTGCAGACCGGGTCAGGAGAACGCCATGATCTCGGTTGATACGGTCATCGTCGGCGGCGGCGTGTCGGGTCTGATAACCGCCCATGCGCTCCGGGCCGAAGGGCACAGCGTTCTGGTCCTCGAACGGCAGGTGCGCCCGGGTGGAAATGCGATTTCGGAGCGCATAGGCGGATTTCTGATGGAGCATGGCCCCAGCACGGTCAATCTTGGCATGAGGGGCATTGCCGAATTGGCCGAAGATCTCGATCTGGGGAATGTCCGCACTGATCTTGGCCGCGGTGTCCGCAAACGGTACCTGACGAAAAACGGACAGCTGGCCGGGATCGGTCTTCACCCGCTGGCTTTTCTGACCTCCGGCTATCTGTCCTGGGCTGGGCGGGCGCGCATGGCGGCCGAGCTTTGGCAACCTCGTGGCGATCCGGATGCCGAGGAAACGGTCGCCGAATTCGGCCAGCGCCGGTTCGGGGCCGAATTTGCCGAGCGTGTTCTCGACCCGCTTGTCTCGGGCATGTTCGCGGGCGACGCAAGGCAGACAGAGCTTGGCTTTGTGATGCCGGCGCTGGCCGCTATGGAGCGTGCGCACGGGTCGGTCATCCGGGCGGTTCTGCGCGCGCGGCTGAGAGGAGGCAGAATGCCGGCGCGGCAGCTCTCGTCATGGCGTGAAGGCATCGGCACCCTGCCCAGCGCGCTGGCCCTGCGACTGGGCAATTCGGTGAAAACCGGCGTCACGGTGCGCCGGATCGCACGAACGCGGCACGGTTTCGCGGTCGATAGCGGGGATCGTGGGCGCGTTCATGCCAGAGCCGTGGTCGTTGCCACGCAACCCCATGTCGCGGCGCAGATGTTCGCGCAAATCGCACCCGGGGCGGCGGACGAATGCGCGCGCATCGCGGCTCCTCCGCTCGCGGTGGTCTTTCTTGGCTACAGGCGCGACCAGGTCGCGCATCCGCTCGACGGGCTGGGATATCTGACCCCCGGCGGCGAAGAGCGCATCGTCAATGGCGGACTGTTCTGCTCGACGATGTTTGCAGGGCGCGCACCCGCGAACCATGTGGCGATCGCCGCCTACATCGGCGGCGCTCGCGCCCCTGATCATGCCTGCCTGACGGCGGATACGCTGATCTCTACCGTGCGCCGCGAGTTCGCCGATCTCGTGGGGGCCCGTGGCGACCCGGTCGTAGCGCGGGTCCGGCAATGGCCCAGAGGCCTGCCGCAGTTCCGGCGCGGCCATTCCCGGCTGGTCGAACGGCTGGAGCAGGCGCTGAGCGATTCGCCGGGGATGTACGTCACCGGAAATTACCTGCGCGGCCCGTCCGTGGGTGCCTGCGCCGATTGTGCCCTGGATACCGCTCGGCGCGTCAGCCTGTACCTTGGCCAAGCGACCGAAACCGCATTCCGGATCGGCGGCTCGAGAACTGGCGCCGTCGCGACCGCGAACCCGCAATGCAGGTGATCAACATGGAAGCGACGTTTTGCCCGCCGACCGAAATGCAGCACCCGCACCAGGGGACGGTGGCGGCACCGCGCGCGCCGGACAGCGAGGCTCGAGATGGCCGGATCGGCATTCTGCTGATCAACCTCGGATCGCCGCAATCCCCGGACTTCTGGTCCGTTCGGCGGTATCTCGGAGAGTTCCTGTCGGACCCGCGCGTTGTCGAGGCGCGCGGGCCCGTGTGGTGGCTGATCCTGAACGGGCTCATTCTCAGCCGGCGGCCGAAGAGCCTGGCCAATGCCTATCGTCAGATATGGGACCGGCGGGCGGGGGCGGCTCCGCTGAAGGTCATCACGTGCGCTCAGGCCGAAGGGTTGACCCGCAGCTTTGACGATGCAGCGGTGAGGGTCGACTGGGCGATGCGCTATGGCTCGCCGTTGATTGGCCGGGTCATCGACCGGCTGATGGGGATGGGCTGCGACCGTATTCTGCTCTTTCCCCTCTACCCGCAATATAGCGCCGCGACCACGGCCAGCGCGCTCGATGCGGTTTTCTCGCATCTGAAATCCATGCGCCGCCAGCCCGCGATTCGTACCGTGCCGCCATATTTCGCACATCCAGCCTATATTTCGGCGCTGGCCGACAGCGTCCGGCGTCATATTGCAGCCCTGGCCTGGCAGCCCGAGGTGGTGCTGGCCTCGTTTCACAGCCTTCCCGAGGCGATGACCATCAAGGGCGATCCCTATCTGGACCAATGCCGGACGACCTTTCAATTGTTGGGTGCCGCGTTGGGAATTGCGGAAGAACGGTACATTCTGTCCTTTCAGTCGAATACGGGCCGCGGCTCTTGGCTGAGCCCGTTCACCGAAGACACAATCCGCAACCTTGCCCTTGGAGGAACAAGAAATCTGGTGGTGGTGACACCCGGGTTTGCCGCCGATTGCCTCGAGACGCTGGAAGAGATCGGCTTGCGCGCCAGCCGCGTCTTTCGCGAGCACGGCGGCGAGCGTTTCTCGGTGGTGCCCTGTCTGAACGCGGGTGCCGCCTCGACCGCCATGCTCACGGCAATCGTCACGGACGAACTTGCGGGTTGGAGCGCTCGGACGCGTCCACATGAGTCGGTCCGAGAGCAGGAAAAAGTGTGGGTACGCGCTACGACGCAACGGCCTGATGGGAAGGATTGTCGTCGTTGGCGGCGCGGCCCGGATACCATTCGTCGAACAGGTCGCTGAGCGTTCCGTCGAGTGTACGCGTGCGGATTTGCAGCAGCATGTCAGCGCCGCGCCGCGTCCACTGCATCTGCTGTTTCAAAGCCGACTTGTCGTCGCAGACTCATGCCGTAGCACGTTGGCCAAAGCCGTAAACCTGCCCCCCCCGCTACCCAGGCTGCAGCAACCGACAGGCTGCCGCCCGCCTGCCGCACGTGCACAAGATCGGCACGCAGACCCGGCGAGATGGCACCGCCATGCAGGTCGATCAGTCCGGGCAGCAGCAGACCGCCGCCAAGGTTGAGGCGCGCGGCCCTCTTCGGCGCCTCGCTGTCGAGGGCGGTGATCCGGCCCGCTTCGATGGTCAGGCTATGCGTCTTGCCCCTGATGCCGGCCATGTGGTGTTCGCAAAAGGAGTGAAAGCCAATCCCATGCAGCTCCACCGGCTCGTCATAACCTCCGATCTCGCCGAGGGTGCGTTCGAGCAGTTCAACAGGATCCTGCGCGTAGCCGCTGAACCATTCCTCATAGACGCGGACGACGCGGCCCGGCGTATTCACAAGACCGGGGCGATGGGGATCGTCGCCGGTCCAGCGGGTCAGCGTTGTGACCGCAGCTTCGGCTTCGGCGCGTGTCGGCCGGACAGTCAGACGCGTGGGAATAACCACGGCCGCCTCCCGAAGCGGAAGCTCACCGCGGCCGCTAGACCCGTTCATCATTCCAGGCCGGGCATGCATCGAATTCTCCAATCCTGTTCGTCTCTGAGGGATTGGATGCGCTTTCTCCAATTTGGTTCCCGGAAAACGCCACCGGCAGGGCCGGGAACTTTTCCTGCCTATCGGCATCCAATGGAGACAAGCATGAATTTCCACGAGATTCGAGAAAGGGGCATCGCCATGGGTTCGCAAACCGAAACGAATACAGGCCCGGACCTCTAGCATGGCGTGCCGATCCAGGCGCTGGAACAAGGCCAGATCGTAGAGGGGCAGGTCGATGGCGAAACCGTTATCATCGCGCGCTCGCGCGGAGAGGTTTTCGCGGTCGGCGGCGTCTGCACGCATTGTAGCGGGCCGCTTGCGAAAGGAATTGTCATCGGTCAAACCGTGCGCTGCCCTTGGCATCATGCCTGCTTCAGCCTCCGGACGGGCGAGGACCTCGGCGCGCCCGCTTTCGACCCGGTTTCGTGCTGGAACACCGAGCTGCGAGGCGATCGCATTTACATGACCGGCAAGATGAAACCGGCAACGCGGCAGGCTGCGAACGCTGCGCAGGACGGAGGCCCGGAAAATATCGTGATCGTCGTCCGCGGCGCGGCTGGTTTCGCCGAGGCCGAGATCGCCCGCGCCAGATGCGGCTCCAGTCCGAGATGCTTCATGCGCGCCGGGTGGCGAATGTCGTGCAACAACGCGTCGAGGAACGGGATGGGAAGGAAGCTATGAGCGTCATCGACGTCGAACACCGCGTCCACGTCGGCCTTCTTGTCCCACAGGATCCAAGCGGCGAACAGCGCATAGAATACCGATTGCACGAGCGATGATCGGAAGAAGTGCGCCCCTTTCTCGTCGTCTATGTCGAACGCGAGCCCGAGCGCCTGACGATAGTCGTCGAGCAGCGGCTTGAGCGGCTTAAGATCGCTGGGCAAGGCGTCCTTCGCGTCGCGCGCCTGCCGCGCGAGGATTTGGCGAGATCGGCCGGCGCCCCGATTCCTGCAAGGTCGGTGACGGCATGGGTGACGATGTCGACGAGCGAGGCGACGGCTTCGGCATCGACCTTGGGCTTCGCGCCGCTGGTAACCGCTGCCCACAGATCAACCGTTTGCTGCAGCAGCCGCTTGTTCGGCGGCACCGGCGTCACGCCGTCCCTTACATAGGCCGGGTCACACACGAGGAGGCCGAAGCCGCGGACGTTGCACAGGAGAACGACGCCGGTTTGCGCGAGGTAACGCCCGATCTGATCCTTCTGCTCGGTCGATACCGCGAGATCTTCTAACGTCGTGGTCGCGCGTTTGACCTCACCGAACACGCCGATGAACAGCGCGCCATCGCCCAGCACGAAGTCCGGCATGTCATGACTGGAGGCGCCTTTCTCCGAGGTGCCGGTGCGGACGTCGAAGGGCAGTTTTTCGGATTTCAGGACCGATGCGAGCAACGTGCGGATATCGGGGTAGAAGGTCGTTTCCGTTGATGATGGAAGCGCTTCAAGGTTGCGCGTGTCGGCGCAATAGGCTGCGATCGATTCTGAGAGTGGCGTGGACAACCAGAAGACCTTTCAGCGAGCGCTACGTGCCCGACATGGATCGAATAGGCTCGGCGCACTTGGACGGTCGACCGAGCGGACTATCTTTGCCCAAGCCGGCACCGGCAAGACCGCACTCATATCGTGAGCAATCTCACATCCGGGTCGGCATCTGGAATGCGTTTCATTCGGCCATCGGCGGTCACGAAGATCAGGTCGCGCTCCTTGGCCTGCGCGCACATCCAAAGGTCGTTCTCGTCAATCCCGAGCTTCTGGCCGGTGGCTTTGTCGACCCATTCCTCGATATATTTCGGACGGTCCTTGCGCAGCACCTTTGCCAGATATTTCTGAGCGATGCGTGCCTTCACCTCGGCGTAGACCGACGCGGTATGATGCGTGATGTCGATGACCGCGTGTGAGCGCGCCTGGACAAGCATCGCCTCCAGCGCCGGCAGATTGCCCTTGCCGATCGCGGCGGCGAGCCTGGTGCCGAATCCGAGTTCGGCCAGCGCGACTGCGGAGATGAATCGCGGGCTGTTGGCAGACAGCGCCGCCAGCGACTGACTCTTTTCGGCGTGATAGGGATGCGTCGGATCCAGATAGATCGACAGGATCGTCGTATCGAGGAGATAGGCGTCCATTCTCCTTCAGGCCACATAGTCGCGGAGCAACGAAAGCTGATCCTCGGTCAAGGGCTGGAAAATCTTGCGGACCCAGTCTCCGCCGGGGTGGAAGCGGCCCGACGCGCGTTCGGCGAGGCTCAGTCCGGCCACCGGATACAGGCTGTCCCAATGTTGCCAGGGATGCGAAACGGGGCGCTCGGACCCTTCGAAAAAGGCCAGCAGCTGCCGCTCAAGCCGAAGCGGAAGATCATAGGCTTCCAGCAGTGTGGCGTCGATCTGCGCAAGCAGTCGGGGTAGCTGGTCCTCCGCGCCAGTAAGAAGGTCGGAACTGCCGAGCAGCGCGACATAGGCTTCAGCCAGTTCGCCGAGCTTCGCCGGCAGCGAAACCGGGATCGGGATGGCGTCGATGACCGAGGCCCTGAAGCGGTCCTTGGGGGAATTCACCGCGAGAAAGGCATTCGCTACTGGTCCGTTCAACACAGCCGCCAATGCGAGCAACGCATTCGGCGTCACCGCGCTCGTCGGTCGCATGGCGAAGAATTGCTGCGAACACAGCAGACCTTCGAGGTCGGGAAACGCGCCGATGCACCACGCGCCACGGCTCAGCCGCGTGGCGCTGGCAATCAGCTTCGATGTCGACCAATCATGCGTCGCGCCGCAGCGGAGCTGGTCGGCCCTGAAATCCAGCCAGACAGAAGGCGGGGAGCGATACTGCCGCAGGTTGCGGGCATTGGCATAGCCGAGCCGATAGCCGGGTTTTCCCACGTCGCTCGCCGCCTGATCCTGCCGGTATTTCCATTCCAGCCCGCGTCGCGATTCCAGCACCGAGGCTAGCCGCGGGTTGCGCTGCAGATAGTCCCACAGCTCGTTGAGCGGCGGTATCCACAACTGCCCCTGCGGGTCGTCGTTGACGGTGCGCGTCACATCTCGCTGCACCGTCGTCTGCCCGGTCTTCAGGAAGGAGGATCGATCGCGCTCGGCGACTTCGGTCGAGAGCAGCGTGATCGTTTTGGAAGTCGATGCGCGTAGGTCGCGCGCGATGACCGCAGACGATTCAACGTCCGACGCGCCGAAGATCCCGTCGGGGAGCTTCAGGATTTCGACCGAGCCGTACAGGCTCTCGATGCGACGGCGCTGTTCCGCGAACTGCTGTTCGAGGATGAACGATCGCGGCAGCACGAAGCCCAGCGCCAGCGGTTTGGCGTCGAGCGCCGCACTGAGCGCGGCGATCGCCTTCGAATGCGTGTCGGCGGCGATCGCATAGCGGGCCCGATCGGCCTTGCCAAACGCTTCGAACGGCGGGTTGCAGACGATGACGTTGCTCGATCCGATCCGCTGCGCCAGCGCGCCGTCGGCGAACAGATCGGCCTCCTCGACATGCCAGCCATTGTGATTGGGGTAGTCGGCAAGGATCAGCGACAGCGTCGCCACTTCGCAGGCGAAGGGATCGACCTCGTCGCCGGAGATATGCTTGATGAGGAAATCGTGGCGCTGCTGGTCGGACCACTCCACGGGAAGCAGATCGCGCAGGTGGCGCAGTGTCGACACGAGGAACACCCCGGCACCAGCGAACGGCTCGTAGATCCTGATATCCTCGGGCTTGTGCTTGTGCAGTTCGAGGCGCTGAACAACATATTCCGCCACCTGGCGCGGCGTGCTGTGCGTCCCGAACAGCTTGCGCGTTTCCGGCGTGACCAGCGTGTTCTCATAGACGAAGGCGAGATCGTCGGAGGAGATGTTGGAGAAGCTGATCCCGGCGCGCAGATGCCGCCACGCCGCATCGAACATCGTTGGCAGCGCTGTGTTCGCCGACCCGTTGATCGCCCCGAGCGTGTAATAGGTCTCGATCCCCGTCAGGACCGACGCTAGGTCTTCGGGATTCCAGCCGTCGGCATAAGGGTGGCGGCGATCCTGCAGCACCTTGGCGGCCAGCAGCCGGAACACCACGCGAAACAACGTGCGCGGGTCAACGCGGTCTCCGCCGGGCGCCTTGCGGGCCAGATCGAGCGTCTCGACCAGCAGGCGGTCCAGCTTAATGTGAATCTCGCCTTCGATCGCGGGCAGCAGCCCGAGATCGACGAAATCGAGCTGGTAGCTCCCGCCGGCTGTGCCGACCGACTTGGCGCGGTGGATGGCATCGGGATGCCAGCTCGCCTGATTGCGCGCGAACAAAGCGGTCAGGTCGGCAAGCTTGATCTTTTCGAGCGCCCGGGGCGGATCTACGCTTCGGACCTGCCAGACGGTCACGTCGTCATGATCGATGACGAACAGCAGCGGCGCGCCCAATGCTCGATGCTCGTTCACTAGGTCGACCGCACGGCGGCCATCGCCATTCACGACCGCGAGCGCTGCCGAGCGATAGGATGGCGGCGTGCGCGTGAAGGCGACGAGCGGCACCGTCCGGGTTGTATTGGCATCGACCAATACGTCGGCAAAGGCATAATCGCGCACGACCGCCTCCGAGCGATAGCCAGCGTCGTGGACCGCCTGGGCGATGCTATCGACAGCGTTCACGGCCGGCCTCCCCGCGCCGACGCCGCAGCATTGATGGGCATCGGCGGAAAGAGAAGCGACGCCTGCTCGCGGCTGTCGCTTGCCGCCAGCAACTGCTCGCGAAGACGCGCCACCATCGGCGCCAGCGGGATCGTGATCAACGGCTGATCGCTGACGACTTCGGCCAGCTCCGGGCGAAGCTGCAATCGCGCGCCTGCCACGTCGATGACCAGCTTGGCGCGCTCCAGCGCCGGCCAAGGCGACAGGTTGCACAATTCGAACAGCATTTCGGCGATCGGCGCCAGAGCGCCGACGCGGATCGCCATGTCCGTCGCGAGCGCTCGAATGACTGACACGGCAACGAGATCGCCCGAGCTAAAGCATGGGCTGTGTCCGCGGCCCCGGCGCAGAGGCGCCAGCGCCTTCTTCCAATGGCGATAGGTCTCCGGGGCGATCGAGATCGCGCTGCGGAGCTGACCAGGCGTATAAAGGACTGTCACCTATTCGCTCATGATCTTGTTGTTCACAACAAGATACCATGGGCATGGCATCACCGCAAGGATCTTGCTTCTAAGCAGGCTCAGCCCTCACTGTGGATTGCGATCGGCGTGGCAAAATTGCCGCGTGCGGTCACCGTTCATAGACCGCTTTCGGATTCTCGAAGTCTCTGTTGAACGACCGATAGGGAGGCGCATTGCTGCCGTTCGCTTTTCGGCACGCCCAAATCGCTCCGGATCCACTACACCTGATCGGCAATCAATCAGCCTGATCAGGCTTCAACAACTCGACATGACTGACGCCCAGGGCTTGTGACAGCTCAAACAGGGTGATCACGGTGGGATTTCGCCGCCCTCTTTCCAGGCTGCTCAGATACTGCTGGCTGTAGCCTGACTTCGCCTCCACCTGCTCCTGCGTCAGGCCCTTCTCCTTTCGAAGGCGGGCAAAATTCCTTCCGACGAGTTGACGCATGTCCATGCGCCATGATCGCGGTTTACATACTTTCGGTTTATCAACTATAATATGTATTCGATAGGCTGAATGAACGCCGCAATGTGGAGGTAAGGTCCGATGCCGTCCTGTGCCAACTCCGCCGACTGCAGAACAACCGCCCAGGTTCCAGATTTGGTCCGTGTGACCGATCCAGCCTTCGAGCTCTGGGCTCGGCAGCAACGAGCCCGCCACGTGGCTCTCATTCTGTGCCGACTGCAGCAGCGGTTGGAGAGCCGAATGCTGGTCAATACCGGAATTCCGGGATTGACGGTCGGCGCGGCGTCAGAGCCGCGCAATCACCAGCGGAAGGCGCAGATTGCAGCGTGGCATTCGGCGCGTGAGAGAGTGGAGCATGCGGTGGCCTGCGAGGCGGAAGCCTTTGCGGTGACCGAGGAGCTGAAGCTTCAGGATGCCATACCGGAGGTCGTTGCGACATCGCTTGCCGGTGTTGTCGCCAAGCTGGAGATGATCGTCGGGGCGGACAGGGAGATTGACGATCTGTCCGACTTTCCGTGGCCGCACCTCGCTTCGGTGCTGCGCGATCTGAAGGCGATCGCAGGAGACATGTCGCTGGATCGGCCCGAGAGAGCAGTGGTCCGCGCAGACATCGCGAGGCACAGGCAGGCCGCGACCAGGCTGGTAGAGGCCTTGAAGGAGGAAGATGCGGGCATGGAGGCCTAACCCATCGCGATTGACCCCTCGGTGGCCCCGCTTCGCAGTTTGAAGCCGAGCCCTCGCGACTAGCGTTCAGACCTTCCGTCACTCAAATTGCCGCCGACGGCACGAGATCGTACCCTGCGCCACGAAATCTGGTGGTAGCAATGTGGTTGCAACCCCGCCGATGGCCGCGGCTCAGTCAGCAGCAGGATTGTAACCGCCTGAAATGATTGGGAATTTTGGCGCACCCGACAGGATTCGAACCTGTGACCTCTGCCTTCGGAGGGCAGCACTCTATCCAGCTGAGCTACGGGTGCAGGCGGGCACGGCAAACCGCATCCGCACGCGGGAACGCCCGAGGGCAGTCCAACACGGGCTACATATCCGAACCGCGCCCCGGCATCAACCACGGAGTGGCGGGCGTGGGACGTGGATCTTCGGCAGCCGGTCGCTCGCGCCGCGCCGGACGACCCGGGGGCCGGCGGGGCGTGGATCGCCACGCCTTCCCGGTCGGGACCCCGCCGCCCGATGCGCGGCCGAGGTGTCTCGGGCGCGACCCGCCGCCGGCAGGACCAGCTGCATAGCCGCCCAGTTCGCAGAACTTGACGACACAACCATGCGCGCCGAGAAGGCGTTGTAAAGAGGATGTGCGCCGGAAGGACGCCGAGGCGCGGTGGGCGTTCTCGCCGACGAAGACCGGGCGGTCGAAGCCAACGGCGTTCCCGGCCGAGTTGCCTCGCTGCCGTTCGGAAGTTTCGCCCTTGCCATAAGATCCGGCTATGGACACTGGAAATCCGGAGACTCCCGGGCCAGGATCGCGACAGCCGGTACGCAGTTGGGAGAGGACCGTGATGGATCGCGTCGATGTTCGCGACGTCGCCTTGATCGGCTTTGGCGAGGCCGCCCGCGCGTTCGCGCGCGGCTGGGGCAGCCGCATGGCGGGGCGTCTGGCGGCGCACGACATCAAGTGCGCCGATGCAGCGTTTCGCCCCGCGATGGAGGCCGCGGCGTCGGCATGTGGCCTCGCTTGCCACGCCGCGCCGGCGGAGGCGCTTCGCGAAGCCGCGATCGTGTTCTGCCTGGTCACGGCGGATCAGGCCGTGGCGGCGGCAGAGGCGGCCGCCCCGCACCTGCGCGAAGGAGCCTTCTGGCTCGACGGCAATTCGTGCTCGCCCGGCAGCAAGCGCGCCGCCGCCGCTGTGATCGACGGCGCCGGTGGGCGCTACGTCGACATGGCGATCATGGCGCCGGTCCACCCGGCGCTGCACCGCACCGCGACGCTGCTGTCCGGTCCGCATGCGGACATGGCGCAGTCGGTCCTTTCCGGGCTCGACATGAACGTTCGCGTCGCCGGCCGCCAGGTCGGCGACGCGTCGTCGATCAAGATGCTGCGCTCGGTCATGATCAAGGGCTTCGAGGCGCTGACCGCGGAATGCCTGCTCGCCGCCCACCGTGCCGGCGTCGAGGACGCCGTCCTCGCCTCGCTGCAGGCGTCCGATCCGGGCTGGGAATGGGCGAAGCGTGGCGCCTACAATCTCGAGCGCATGCTGGTTCACGGCGCCCGCCGCGCCGCCGAGATGCGCGAGGCGGCGGCGACCCTGCGCGAGCTCGGCCTGCCCGACCGCATGGCGGCCGCGACCGCTGCCTGGCAGGACGAGCTCGCCGCGCTTGGTCTGCCGGGCGGGAAGGACGATCTCGCCGACCGCGCCGGGCGCATCCTGTCGCGGCTCGAATGAAATCCAACCTGCGCCTCTTCGTCGCCGTCTGCGGGACCGGTTCGCTCAGCCGCGCCGCAGACGCCTGCAACGTCTCCCAGCCCGCGGTGACCCAGGCGCTCGGCAAGCGGGAACGGCTCGCCGGCCGTTCTCTGTTCCTGCGCCAGCCGCGCGGCATGTTCATGACCGTGGCGAGGCATGGCGCGGTCGCGGATTCGGGTGATTGCATGCCGGGAAGGTCATGACGTGTCGGGGCATTCCAGCGTCCACCGGGCGAGCTGCTGCAGGTCGTCGAGCACCTCGTGGACCTCGCGGCGGTCGCGGCGGCGAAAGCCCGGCGGGCGGCCGGGGCGCAGCGGCGACAGGCGGATGATGCGGCGCGGACGGGGGACGATGGGGCGGCTGCCATGAACGGCAGGATGGCGGTCGGGGTCGCGCCGGGGATTGTGGACGGGTCCCGGCCCGGCGCTTTCGGCGGCCCGTTCCGTCAGCATCGCGTCGCGGCGGGCGCGCCAGCGGGCGAAGCGCAGCGCCTCTCTCGGCAGGTCGTCGAGCACGGTTTTCAGCGCGGCGATGCGCAGGCTGATCCTGGTCGCGTCGATCGGATCGAACGGGGTGGGCTTCGGCGGCAGCGTGTGGCGCACCGTGATGCCCGGCAGCGTGATGCGCGGCGCCTGGCTGGCCGGGACGCGGCGCGGGCGATGCGACGGCGGCCGCAGCGTGTCGCAGAGCGGCAGCGCGATGCGGGCGGGAACGGCGCGGGGCGCGGCGAGTGTTGTCGCGAGCCGTGCACCGAATCGCGCACCGGGGCGCATGCCCGGCCGCGTGCCGTAGGGGTAGACGATGCCGGTCGGGCTCCGCTTTCGCTTCGGCGGCTTCGGCTCGGCAAGTCGCGGAGGCGGTACGGCCACATTTCGCGCGGCGACGACATCAGCCGCCGTGCGGCGGATTCGGCGGGCCTAAGGATGGCGAGTACGGCGCGGTAGAGATGGCGCGGCAATGTCGGGCGAGCAGTTTCTACCTCCCCCTTGAGGGGAGGTCGGCCGTCGTCAGACGGCCGGGTGGGGGTCGTTGCCGCGTCGTTACTCTCACCCGCGCCTTCGGCGCGACCTCCCCTCAAGGGAGAGGTAAGAACGCCGGCGCCGGCTGCACCCGCCATCGCCACCATCATGGCGACGATGCGCCTCAGGGCCTCGCTGTACCGCTCGATCGCCCCGTCCCAGTCCATCGCCATCGCCGCCTCCTTTCAAAGGCGGCGGCATTGTCTCACGGCGCGCGAGGAGGGGGATAAAAGCGGATGCGGTTTCGTCGCGGGAGCCGGGCAAGGGACTGGCGGGGCGAGGGATTTTTTCAAGGCGAGTGGTGACGGGGGCGGGATTTGTCCCCGTGCTGCTGCCGACATCGCACTCCGTCCTGCACCGATCTGTCACTTTTGCCGAAATATCGCCGGAGGGGGGCTCGCCGGAGTCTCGCTGCAGCGGGAAGGACAGGGGCGCTTCGATGCGTCCGTCTGCGGTTGCCCTCTCCGCGGCCTTGCTGCTAGCAGAGAGGAACCACGGGAGACCCGCCATGACCCGACGCAGGATCATCGTGCCGGCCGCGCTGCGCGGCGTCTACGCGCGCTGGCGGTTCGCGCCGGCGGTCGTCGTCGATGGGCTCGTCTTCTGCTCGGGCATCGTCGGCACCAGCGTCGATGGCGAACCGCCGCGGCGCGGCGACCCGGGCGAGGCTCTCGACGGCGCCGAGGCGACGACCGCCGATGCGGATGCCGGCGTACAGGCTCTCGTTGCGGTTCGCGACCCGGAGGCGCAGTTCGCCACGGCCTTCGAGGCGCTCGCGGCGATTCTCGCCGAGGCCGGCGCCGGTCTAAGCGACCTCGTCGAGATCACCACCTACCATGTCGACATGGGGACGCACTGGGATGCCTTCATCCGGGCGCGCGACCGCTATCTCGTCGAGCCCTACCCTGCCTGGACGGCGATCGGCGTCGCTTCGCTGATCGTGCCGGGCGGGTTGATGGAGATCCGCGCGGTGGCGGAACTCCCCGCAGGGAAGGCCTGACCGTCAAAGGAGACGTCTCAGGACCCCGCGCGCGGCAGGTAGCGGGCGATGAGTTCCTCGACGTGATTGTTGCGGCTGCGCGCGCTGTCGGCGCCCATCACCACGACGATCAGCCGCCGCCCGCCGGCGCCGACAGACGTGACGATGTTGTAGCCCGAGGCGCGGATATAGCCGGTCGTGATGCCGTCGACGCCGCGCACCCGGCCGATCAGGTCGTTGTGACCGCGGATCACCTTGCCGCGATAGGTGAAGTCGCGTTCGCCGAAATAGTGGAAATACTGCGGGAAGCGCTTGCGCAGCGCCATGCCGAGGATCGCCATGTCGCGGGCGCTGGTGCGCTGGCCGTCGTCGGGCAGGCCCGAGGCGTTGCGGAACACGGTCGAGCGCATGCCCAACTGGCCGGCCTTGGCGGTCATCGCCCGGGCAAAGGCCTCCTCGCTGCCGGCGAGAAACTCGGCGACGGCGACGGCGACGTCGTTCGCCGATTTCGTGGCAAGAGCCCGGATGGCGCTGTCGACGTCGATCGACTCGCCGGACTTGAAGCCGATCTTCGTCGGCGGGCGGCCGCGGGCGAAGTCCGAGACGGGGATCGGGGTCGCCAGGCCGGCACGGCCGCTCTCCAGTGCCTCGAAGAGCAGGTAGAGCGTCATCATCTTGGTCAGCGACGCCGGATAGCGCGTCGCCTCGGCGTTGGACTGGTAGAGCATGCGGCCGCTGTTGCCGTCGATCACGATCGCCGCGTAGCGGTCCGTCGCCAGGCGCGGCGGCTGCGGCGCCTCCAGTTCCATGCTCGTGCAGCCGGAAATCGCGATCGCGGCGACCAGGACGACGAACAGCCGGCGGAAGAATACGGCAAGGACAGGGCTGGGCAAGGAACAGTCCGCTCGCTCGAATGAAGGTGTGGTCAGGGTATGAAGAGAGCTGTTCAGATGCAATGTGGCCAAAATCCGCCCTGTGCCCGACGATCCCCGCCAAATACCCGAAGCCTGGCGGCTGCAGCGGGCGCGCCGAGGCCGCTCCCGGCTGCCCGGTCGTGTTTCGTTGCCGACCCTTACGCCCCACGACTTGCCCGAACCTGTCCGGCCGGCGACGAGCCGGCTCGACTAGCCATCGCGGCGCCACGATTGCGCGTCAGCGTCCGCGGCGAAGGGATTTGGTTGCATTTCGCGACGCGCGACCGGACCGCGGGGCTTGCCTGCCGCCGGGGGACCGCTAGCATGCGCGCCGTAACGGGCAAGGGCGGGAGATATCATGGTCGGTGAAACGGCGTCGACGCTCGTCAGGGCGTCGCTGGCGCGGACGGGCAAATGGGCGGGCGGCATCGGATTGGTCGGCGGTCTGGTCGCCGACGTGCTCAATCCGCTGGCGCCCTTCGCCGCCTATATTGCGATGACCGGCGCGCTTGCGGCACTGCTGATCGGCGTTGCCATCGTCTTCCGCCTGGTGGTTGCAGATCGCGGCGTGCCGGCGATGATCTTCGCCGCGACGACCGCGGCGGTCGCCGGCGGCGTCTATACGATGCAGCAGCAGGCCGAGGCGAATGACGGTCTCATTGCCGAACTCGTGCCGGCGGTCGCCGAGCTGCAGCGTTCCGTCGGGCTGGTGGCGGCGAATGTCGAGGAAATCCAGAAGACCGTCAGCGAAACGCAGAAAACCGTCAGCGAGACGCAAAAGACGGTGACCGAGACGCAACAGACGGTAGGCCAGACGCAGGAGGCGGTCGCGGAGACGCAGAAGACCGTCGGCGAAACCCAACAGGCGGTGACCGAGACCCGGCAGGCCGTCGCCGAGACGCAGCAGACGGTCGCCCGGACGCAGGAGACCGTGACCGAGACGCGCGACACCACGGCGCGGATCGAGGAACAGACGCGCGTCGTTGCCGAGAACCAGGT
Organism: Rhizobiaceae bacterium; assembly: GCA_905339215.1. GTDB lineage: Bacteria > Pseudomonadota > Alphaproteobacteria > Rhizobiales > Rhizobiaceae > DUSC01. The sequence goes on along the minus strand of CAJPFN010000001.1, from coordinate 32,544 downwards.
CGTGCAGCAGAAGCAGGCCGAAGCGCTGCAGGAAACCACCGAGCGCATCGCCGTCTCCATCGAGGCGATCGCCGACGGCTTCGCCGCGCTCGCGGCCCAGGGCGGCATCATCGCCGAGCCGAAGCGGCCGGACGAGTTCTACCACAATGCCCGCCTTCACGAACTCGGCGGCGACATGATCAACGCCCGGCGCAGCTACCTCGCCTTCGCCGATTTCGACGTCGATGCGGTCGATCCCTACCTGCGGTTCGCCACTCTGCTGCGCGTCCAGGACGGCAAGGCGGGCGCGCGCGAAGTCCTTGGCACGCTCGCCGAGAAATCGAAGTCGCCGGCGTTCCGGCTGGTCCACGCCCTACAGTTCGACGATGCGCAGCGTGCCGGCAGGCTCGACGCCTTCCTCTCCGAGAACGCCGCCTACGGACCCGCCTTCTTCCTCAAGGCCGAGGAGTTCTCGGAGGATCGCCTCGGCGTCCAGACACTCGCCGACAAGCGCGCCGAGGCCGAGTGGCTCAGCCGCTTCGTCGAGGCTGAAAAGGACGGCACGCTGGTCGCGCATTTCATCGATCACGCGCTGCTCGGCGAATGGCTGGAGCGCGCGCAACGCCGCCTGGCGGCGCTCGGCGACATGAGCGACCCGTCGCGCTTCATGCCCAGGATCGTGCCGCAGCGCTCCAACGCCGACTGGATGATCACCGTTTCGCTGCCCGAGCCGGCGACGGCGATCCTGTGGCGACTCGGCGACGCGGGTGGGTTCACCGAGACCGGCAACCTCGCCGTGATCGACCAGTCGACGGGCAAGCCGATGCCCAATCCGACCTTCGTTCTGCCGGCCACGACCTCGACGGCCGCGATCTGGATCAAGTATCTCGACATACGCGGGCGCGAGACCGGACCCTTCGAGGTCCGTTTCGATCCCGATTCGATGCTTCAGGAGGCGAACAAGCAGATCCTCGAGCAGTTCTGGACGTCGTGGATCGCCTTCGACGCCAGCGGCAACAGGGGTCTCGTCTACTTCACGCACATGCTGTCCTACCGCTGTGCGATCAAGGCGGTGCGCTACGGGTTCAACGGCGGTCCGCTGGAGAAGTCGCTCGAGCTGCCGGCATGCAATCCCGCCGACCCCTACGCCCTGCCCGACGGCTATCTGCCTTACTTCAAGGTGGGCGATGACGTCACCTCGATGTCCGTCCAGGTTACCTACGCCGACGGCGCGGAGTCGCCGGTCCGCGAGTTCAAGCGCTGAGCGGAAGGCCGGCGCCGTCGGCGACGCGCGCCGGCGTCCCCGGCAATCTTCCCTTTACGTTAAGTCAATCGTAAGCATCGCTGCTTAGTTTTTTAGCAGATGGATCCAGAGCGGCAGGCGGACATCCGCCATGCCGGGGGCAGATGGTATCGTGATGCGCGGGACGATGCACGGCGGTTCGAGAACGGATCTGCAGGCTGTGTCCGCCGCGGTTGGCCAGATGGGCAACTATGTCGGCCTGATGCGCGAGCGCATCCGCATGCTCGAAGCCGTGATCGAGAACTTCCCTGGCGGCATCTCGCTCTACGACAGCAACAACCAGATGGTGCTCTGCAACGACCAGCAGAAGGCGCTGCTCGACTATCCCGACGAGCTTTTCTCGAGCGGATTCCCGACCCTTGAGGAACTGTTCCGCTTCAACGCGCGGCGTGGCGAGTACGGACCCGGCGACGTCGAGGAACAGGTCCGCCGCCGTCTCGCGCTGGTTCGGGAACGGCGTCCGCACCAGTACGAACGCGTCCGCCCCAACGGCACCGTGCTCGAAGTGCGCGGCGTGCCGATCGAGGGCGGCGGCTTCGTCACCACCTATGTCGACGTCACCGAGCAGCGCCGGAACCAGGAACTGATCGCCCACATGGCGCATCACGACATGTTGACCGACCTGCCCAACCGCAAGCTTCTCGCGGACCGGCTGCAGATGGCGATCGCCTACAGCGCGCGCAACGGGCTGATGGCGGTGCATTTCCTCGACATCGACAACTTCAAGCCGGTCAACGACAATATGGGCCATCGCGCCGGCGACGAACTCCTCGTCGCCATCGCGACCAGGCTGCGCTCCTCCATCCGCGAGCACGACACGGTCGCGCGCCTCGGCGGCGACGAATTCGCCATCGTCCAGACCGGGATCCGGACGCGCTCGGACGCCGCCGTCCTCGCCGACCGCATCATCGGCCAGATCTCAAGGCCGTTCGACATCGCTTCGACGCAGGTTCGCGTCGGCGTGAGCATCGGCATCGCGTTCGCGCCGCTGGACGGATCGACCACCGACGAACTGCTGGCGAAAGCCGATTCGGCGCTTTATCGCAGCAAGGCCCAGGGCCGCTGCCGCTATACGTTCTTCGGCGTCGAGTCGGTCGCCGCCTGACGGCGGGGTCGCTTTCCGCGCCTATTTGTCCACGCCACCCCAGATGGCTTCCGCGGTCCGCACCACGAGATCGAGCTTCCGCTTCTGGTCGTCGACGGTGATCTTGTTGCCTTCCTCGGTGGAGGCAAAACCGCACTGCGGCGCAATGCCGAGCTGGCCGATGTCGGCATAGCGGGATGCGGCATCGAACCTGCGCTTCAGATCGTCGAGGTCCTCGAGGTCGCCTGTCTTGGTGGTGATGAAGCCCGGCAGGACGCGTTTGCTTCCCTTCGGCAGGAGCCGCAGCGGCTCGAGGCCGCCGGCGCGTTCGGAATCATACTCCATGAAGTAGATGTCGACGCCGGTCTGGTTGAAGATCGCATCTGCGGCCGGGTCGTAGGCGCCCTCGGCGGCGTAGGTGGACACGAAGTTGCCGCGGCACATGTGCATGCCGATCAGCATGTCGTCGGGCCGGTCCTTGATCGCCTCGTGCATCATCCACGCGTAGCGCTCGATGAGCCAGTCGGGATCCTGGCCGTCGGCGGCCTTGGCGGCGCGGTGCTTGGGATCGCACAGATAGGCGAAGAAGATGTCGTCCATCTGCAGGTAGCGGCAGCCGGCGTCGTAGAAGGCCCTGACCGCCTTCGCGTAGGTCTTCGCCAGGTCGGCGAACAGCGCCTCGGGATCCTGGTACTCCTTCGGATGGATGTCCGCCCTGGCCGTGCGGAAATGGCAGCAGCTCGGCCCCGGAATCGAGATCTTCGGCGTGACCTCGGTCACCGAGGCGACATAGCGGAAGTGGTCGAGCATCGGGTGATCGTCGGGGAAATCCAGCTTCTCCTTGATGGTCGGGAAGATCGGCCGCAGCTTGACCCCGTGGAACTGTACCCCCTCGTCGCGCTCCTCCAGCTCGAAGCCCGTCAGCCCACCCATGAAATCGTAGTGCCAGAAGGAGCGGCGGATTTCGCCATCGGTCACCGCCAGCAATCCGGCGTCCTGCTGCAGCTTCACCGCATCGCGAATCGCGTCGTCCTCGATCTCGCGCAGCTCCGCCGCGTCGCCCGACCTTTCCTCGTAGAAGCGCCTGCGCGCCGCCTTGACCGCATCGGGGCGCAGGAGGCTGCCCACATGATCGGCGCGATAGGGCGGTTTCTTCACATCTGCTGTTGCCATCGTTGATCCTCCGGTTTCCCGGACTCCATTGGCACGGCGCGACAAACTTGACAATCGCGATGTATACAGCTTGTACTTGGCCACGCCACGGCTCTGGGAGGACCACGGCATGTTTCCACATACGCAGGCGTCGGTCGCCCGCCCGGCCGCAGGTCGCGGCGCCGGCCGGCGTGCGCCTGGCTGGTGCCGGAATCGATAGCGATGGCGCGCCACCCCTCCGAAGATCGCACCGTTTCGCAGACCCTGAAGGCCGTGCTCGGCGTACGCGATCTCGTCTATTCCGGCACGGCGGCGCCGGGCGAGCGGCTTTCCGAGATCACCCTGTCCGAGCGGCTCGGTCTCTCGCGCACGCCCGTTCGTGCGGCTCTGGCGAGGCTCGAGCAGGAGGGGCAGCTGGAATCGATTCCTTCGGGCGGCTACGCGGTTCGCGCCATGTCCGAGGCGGACATCGTCGACGCGATCGAACTGCGCGGCGTGCTCGAGGGAACGGCGGCCCGCCTAGCCGCGGAGCGCGGCGTTCCGCCGGCGAAGCTCTCGCTGGTCAAGGCGCTGGTCGCCGATCTCGACGAGATCGTCCGCGTTCCCATCGAGCAGCTCGACTTCTCCGCCTATGTGAAGAAGAACGCCGAGTTCCACGAGATGCTCGCCGGCCTCTCCGGCAGCCAGGTCATCCGCCGGGAAATCGAAAGGGTGCTCCGTCTGCCTTTCGCCGGGCCGAGCGCGTTCCTCAACGCGCAAACCGATATTCCGGCATTCCGCGCCTCGCTCACGGTCGGGCAGGCGCACCACCGTGCCATCGTCGAGGCGATCGAGTTGCGCGAAGGCGGTCGCGCCGAAGCGCTCGCGCGCGAGCACGCCCGGCTGGCGCGCCAGAATCTAGCCTTCGTCATGGCGAACCGGTCGCTGATGCGCGGCGTGCCCGGCTTCTCCCTGATGCCAACCTGACGGAAAAACAGGCATGGATGTAGACTGGCGGATGGCTTGCGTGACACGTGCCCGCACGGTTGCGGCGGGCGTTCGCTTCGTCGAGTTCGCGTTGAGCGGCGCGCCGGTTGCGCTCGAAGCCGGCGCGACTGTCGATCTCGTCGTCGGCCCGCGTGGCGCCGTCCACGCCTTCGCCTGCCTACCCGCCGAGCCCGGCTCGCTGCGGGTCCTCGTTCCGCGCGGCCACACGGCTGCCTCGCGCTTCATGTGGGCGCTGGTCGAGGGGGCCCATACGAGGGCACGTCTGTCGCGGATGGGCGGTCCGCAGCCGGTGCGCGGCAACGCGCCGGCGATTCGCGGCGTGTCTTCCGTCCGCCTGGCGATCGAAGGTCCGGCGTCCAGCCTCTCAACCACCCTCGCCGCGGATGCTTCGGAAACCGGAGTCGGCGGCGTCGACGCGCGAGGCGCGGCGATCTATACCTTTCCATCCGTACGGCGGACGGGAAAGGGCGCCGCGGCCGGCCAAGACAAAGGTCGGGCTGGCGCGGGAAAAAGTTCTACCGTATAACAATATCCTATCGGCAAGGGAGGAATACCGATGAAACTCAGGACACTACTGACAGCAGCCGTCGCCTTCGGCGCGATGACGGTGACGTCGTTCGCCCAGGAGGTGACGCTGAAGCTCCACCAGATGCTGCCGCCGCAGGCGACCATCCCGGCCAAGGCGCTCACGCCTTGGGCGGAAAAGGTGATGGCGGATTCGGGCGGACGCATCAAGGTCGAGCTCTATCCGGCCATGCAGCTCGGCGGAAAGCCGCCGGAGCTCTACGACCAGGCCAAGGACGGCGTCGTCGACCTGATCTGGACCGTGATCGGCTATACGCCCGGCCGCTTCCCGACCACGGAGGCGTTCGAGCTGCCCTTCAACATGACCACCGGCGAGGCCACCTCGAAGGCTTTCCACGAGTTCTGCGAGAAGCACTGCGCCAAGGAATTCGCCGACGTCAAGGTGATCGCGTGGCACGCCCACGGGCCCGGCCTGATCCACTCGAAGAACCCGATCAACAAGCTCGAGGACATGAACGGGCTGAAGATCCGCGGCGGCTCGCGCATGATCAACCAGCTGCTCGAGAAGCTCGGCGCCACCCCGGTCGGCATGCCGGTCCCGGCGGTGCCGGAATCGCTGTCGAAGGGCGTGATCGACGCGACCACCATTCCGTGGGAAGTGACCCCGTCGCTCAAGGTCGCCGAGCTGGTGAAGAACCATACCGGCTTCTCCGGCAAGAACGGCCTGTATACGCAGACCTTCGTCTTCGCCATGAACAAGGCGGCCTACGACAAGCTTCCCGATGACCTGAAGAAGGTCATCGACGCCAACTCGGGCATCGAGACGGCCGCGATGATGGGCCGCGTCATGGACGAGGGCGACAAGATCGGCCTCGCCATCGCGCAGAAGGCCGGCAACAACATCATCACCCTCGACGAGGCCGAGACGCAGCGCTGGAAGGACACAGCCGCGCCGCTGGTTGAGGCCTGGGAAGCCGAGATGGCCGGCAAGGGCATCGACGGCAAGGCGCTCGTCGCAGAAGCCCGCGCGGTGATCGAGAAGCATACCGGCAACTGATCCGGCACGAACGAAATCCCCCTGTTGACCGGCCGGGCATTTGCCCGGCCGTTTTTTTTATCCGGAGGATTTTCTTATCGGGAAGAGAAGCGCCGATCGGCGAAGGTTACGCCGAATAGGCTAGCCATCGAGCACGTCGCGCAGCTTGTGCGCCAGCTGTTCGATGGTGAAGGGCTTGGCGATGAAGTTCACGCCGTGGTCGAGGACGCCGTTGTGCACGACCGCGTTCCTGGTGAAGCCGGTGGTGAACAGAACCTTCACCGTAGGGAAGCGGGCGGCGATCTCGTCGGCCAGCTTGCGTCCGTTCATGCCCGGCATGACGATGTCCGTGAAGACCAGTGCGATATCGGCGTTGGCTTCCAGGCGGTGCAACGCCTCTGTGGCGTCCGCGGCCTGCACGACCCGGTAGCCGAGTTCACCCAGGGTGGCGACCGTGCCGGCGCGGACCGACTCGTCGTCCTCGACGACGAGGATGGTCTCCGAGGCTGCCGCGCCCGGTGCCGCGGGGCGGTCCGGCATGGTCTCTTCCTTCTCGCCGGAGTAGCGCGGCAGGTAGATCTTGATGGTGGTGCCCTGGCCGGGTTCCGTATAGATCTTCAGGTGCCCGCCCGACTGCTTGACGAAGCCGAACACTTGGCTGAGGCCGAGGCCGGTCCCCTTGCCGACGGGCTTCGTCGTGAAAAAGGGCTCGAAGGCGCGTGCCAACACGTCCGGTGTCATGCCCGAACCGGTGTCGGTCACCGCGATCATCACGTACTGGCCGGGCTGCACCTCGGCATGGGCGCGCGCATAGGCGTCGTCGAGATGGGCGTTCGCGGTCTCGATCGTAAGCCTGCCGTCCTCGGCCATGGCGTCGCGTGCGTTGACGGCGAGGTTCAGAATGGCGTTTTCGAGCTGGCTTACGTCGGCATAGGTCCGCCACAGGCCGCCCGCGAGCACCGTTTCGACGGATACGCCGGCGCCAAGCGCCCGGCGCAGCAGTTCCGACATGCCCGACACCAGCCTGTTGGCATCGACCGAGCGCGGCGACAGGGGCTGCTGCCGGGAAAACGCGAGCAGGCGCTGCGTCAGCGCCGCGGCGCGGTTGACCGCGTCGGTTGCCGAGTCGACGAATTTGCCGATGTCGGTCTCGCCGCGCACGAGCTTGCGCTGGATGAGGTTGAGGGCGCTCATGATGACGGCGAGCATGTTGTTGAAGTCGTGGGCGATGCCGCCGGAAAGCTGGCCGACCGCTTCCATCTTCTGCATCTGCCGCACCTGCGCCTCGGCCTCCTGCCGGGTTGCCATCTCGGCACGCAGCGCGGCGTTCGCTGCATCGATCTCGGCATAGGCGTCCGCGATCGCCCGCATCCGCCGGCGCAGGTCGACGAAGCCGAACAGGCCGAGGGCGACGATGGCCGCGCCGCCGACGACGGAAGCATAGCGCTGCCATTCCGCGACCTGCTGCGCCTCGCCGAGCCGCATGGCCAGCGCCGCCGATTCCGTACGCTGCATGTCGGCGAGCAGCGCACGAATCTCGTCCGTCAGCTTCTTGCCTTCCTCGCCGCGGATCAGGTCGCCGGCGTCGCCGCCGGAGCGGTATCTGTCGATGACTTCGGCCATCTCCGCGAGCCTCTCGGCGACCGTTCCCTCGAGGGTCGCCACCTTCCCCGCGACGGCGGGGTCGCCGGCGAAGTCCTTCTTCAGAGTCTCCAGTGCATCGGGTATCGCGGCGACTGCGGCGCGGTAGGGCTCGAGATAGGGCTCCGCCCCGGTGAGAAGGTAGCCTCTCTTGCTGGTCTCCGCGTCCTGGACCAGCGACAGGACCGCGGAAATGTCCCGCTGGCGCCCGAACGCGTCCACGACCGCTTCGCTGAGCGCCGCCTGCCTCTCGACGAGAACCGAGCGGCCGCCGACGACGGCCACCAGGACGGCAAAGATCCCTGCCAGCGGCAGGAGTTGCGTTCGCAAGGCTGATCTGACGCGCCGCTCCATGGATCATCGGGCCCTACGTGCAATGTCTAACGACCTCTAACAGCCGTCGCGGCAAACGCAAGGCACCAGACGCGACCGCTGTCGTCCGCTACGGTCACGCTGCGGCAGGAACGTCCCGTTCCCATCCGGCCGCCGGCATCGTAAATTGTCCGTGGGCGCCCGCCGCCCGTCCCGGTAGATCGCGCGGAGCCGAAGCCATGTCCGAGATCGCCCATCTCGCCGCCACCCTGTTCAAGCGGGCCGCGAAAGCCCGCCGACTCGTCGTCGCCATCGCCGGGCCGCCGGGCGCCGGCAAATCGACGGTCGCCGAGCGGCTTGCCATGCTGCTTCCCGAAGGTGCGGCGGTGGTCGTGCCGATGGACGGTTTCCACTTCGACGACCGTATCCTGCAAGAGCGCGGCCTGGCCTCGCGCAAGGGTGCGCCCGAGACGTTCGACTTCGGCGGCTTCAAGGCGCTGCTGAAGCGCCTGCGCGCGGTCGAGCCCGAAATCGCCATACCGGTGTTCGACCGCACGATGGAGCTGTCGCGCGCCGGCGCGGCAGTGGTCGGCGAGGAGGTACGCTTCGTGCTGGTCGAGGGCAACTACCTGCTGCTTGACGAGGCGCCGTGGTCGCGGCTCGCCCCGCTGTTCGACGTCTCGGTCTTCCTCGACGTGCCGCGCGAGGAGTTGGAGCGGCGCCTGCGCCAGCGCTGGCGCGACCTCGGCAGGGCGGACGGCGATGCCTGGGTGGACGCCAACGACATGCCCAACGTCGACCGCGTGCTTGCCCGGCGCAGGCCCGCGGACATCGTCATCTGACCTGCACCCATCCAAGCCCCGCGCTGGCCCGTTGCTCCGCTCCACGCGTCGCGGCAACGCTTGACGCAATCTGTACATCGGGAGGCAACCATGAAGACCGGGTTCATCGGCTTGGGCAATGCGGGCGGCAAGCTCGCCGGAACACTGCTGCGCAACGGCGTCGACCTGACCGTGCGCGATCTCGACCGCGCTGCCGGCGCGCCGTTCCTGGCGAAACGAGCGAAGTGGGCGGAAAGCCCCCGCGCCATTGCCGAGAGCTGCGATCTGATCATCACCTGCCTGCCCTCGCCGGCCGCGTCTGCCGCGGTCATGGAGGGTCCCGACGGCATCCTGTCGGCGCTCCGTCCGGGGAAGATATGGGCCGAGATGTCGACCACCGACGCGACCGAGATCGGACGCCTCGCCGCGCTAGTCGCCGCGACCGGCGCCGAGGCCGTCGACTGCCCCGTCTCCGGCGGCGTGCATCGCGCCGCGACCGGCAACATCTCGATCTTCGCCGGCTGCGCCCGCCCGACCTTCGAGCGCATCCTGCCGATGCTGCGCATCATGGGCCGGCGCATTTTGCACACCGGCCCGATCGGTACGGCGTCGACGCTGAAGGTGATGACCAACTACCTGGCGACCGCCAACCTGCTCACCTGCTGCGAGGCGATGGTGACGATGAAGGCGGCCGGCATGGACCTCGCCACCACGTACGAGGCGATCAAGATCTCGTCGGGAACCTCCTTCGTCCACGAGACGGAGAGCCAGGTGATCCTCAACGGCTCGCGCGACATCTCCTTCACCATGGACCTCGTCATGAAGGATATCGGCCTCTTCCAGAAGATCGCCGAGGAGCACCACGTGCCGCTGGAGATCTCGCCGCTGATGATCGACATCTTCCGCGACGGGCAGAAGCGCTACGGCGTGCGCGCCAACTCCGACGACATCATCCGCCGGCTGGAGGAGGCGACCGGCTTCTCCATCCTCGCGCCGGGCTTCCCGGCCGAAATGGTCGACGACGAGCCGGAGGAACTCGGCTACGAGGTCGTGCCGCCCGGCCGCGGCTGATCTTCTGGCGTCAGAACGGTCCGAACAGGCGCTCCGCGTCGGCGGCCGTGTAATACCCCAACGCCACGTCGCGCCGGACCAGCGCACGGTCGCGCTTGCGCGGATCGCCGTAGCCGCCGCCGCCCGGCGTGCCGACCCGGACGCGGTCGCCGGCCTTCAGCGGAATGTCCTGTTCCTTGGAGAGGTGCGGCGGCGTATGCGCGACGCCGCTGCGGAACACGGTGACCGTGTTGACGGCACCGTCGCCGCCGCCCAGCGCGCCCTGCGGGCCGGTGCGGCCGTGGTCCATGACAAACGAGGCGCGCGCCTCGCCGCGCAGCAGCTCGACCTCGTAGGACAGGCCGAAACCGCCGCGCCGCTCGCCGGCGCCGCCGGAACCCTCGCGCAGCGCGTAGTGACGGTAAAGCACCGGGAACGCCTGCTCCATGATCTCGACCGGCGGCGACTTGGAGATGCCGATGGTCGAGCAGCCGTTGGAGAGCCCGTCGCCGGAGGCGCTGCCGCCGTAGCCGCCGCCGGAGATCTGGTACATGACGAAGCCGCGGTCGCGCGCCGGATCGTGTCCGCCGAGCGCGAAATTGCCGCTCGAACCCGCCGGCGCCGCGGTCACCCGCTCGGGCAGCGCCTGCACCATCGCGGCGAACACGGCCTCGGCGATGCGCTGCGACACTTCCGCCGCGCAGCCCGAAACGGGACGCGGGTACTTCGCGTCGAGGAAAGTGCCTTCCGGTCGTCTCACCACCAGCGGCTCGAAGGCGCCGGCGCTGATCGGCACGTCGGGGAAGATGTGGCGCATGGCGAGGTAGACCGACGACAGCGTCGTGGCGATGACGCTGTTCATCGGCCCGACGCAGGGAGGGCTCGACCCGGCGAAGTCGAAGGTCAGCGTCTCGCCGGCCTTCTCCACCGCGAGCGCGATGGTGAGCGGCTGGTCGACAACGCCATCGGAATCGACGAAGGCCTTCGATCGCCAGGTGCCGTCGGGGATGGCGGCGATATGCGCGCGCATCTGGTCGGCGGCCCGCGACCGGAGCTCGGCGATCGCGGCGGTGACGGTCTCGTCTCCGTAGCGATCGAGGATGGCGAACAGCCGGTCCTGACCGACGGTCAGCGCGGCCGCCTGGGCGCGGATGTCGCCGATGCGCTGGTCGGCGACGCGGATGTTGGAGGTGACGATCGCGTAGATCTCGGGATCGAGCATGCCCTTCTTGAACAGCTTCACCGGCGGCAGGCGCAAGCCTTCCTGCTCGACCGCGGTCGCCGAGGCGGAGAACCCGCCCGGTACGGCGCCGCCGATGTCGGGCCAGTGGCCGGTGTTCGACAGCCAGCAGAAGATTGCGCCATTGCGGTAGACCGGCATGGCGAAACGCACGTCCATCAGATGCGTGCCGCCGAGATAGGGATCGTTGACGATGTAGATGTCGCCCGGCTCGGGCGGCAGGCAGCGGCCGTCGCCGATCATCTCGATCAGTGTCTTCGTCGAGTACTGCATGACGCCGACGAACACCGGCAGGCCCTGCGAGCCCTGGGAGATCAGGGAGCCGTCTACGGCCGAGTAGATGCCGTCCGAGCGGTCGTTGGCCTCGGCGATGACCGGCGAGAAGGCAGCGCGCGAGAAGGTCAGGTCCATCTCGTCGCAGACCTGCTGCAGCGACGACTGGATGACCGAGAGTGTGAGGGCGTCGAGGGTGACCACGGCTCAGTTCCTCCCGATCTCGATGACGACGTTGCCGTCGCCGTCCGCGACGGCGCGGTCGCTGGGCTCGATGACCGTCGTGGCGTCGAGCTGCTCCAGGATCGCCGGTCCGTCGAAGGCGACGCCGATCGGCAGCTTGCCGCGGTCGTAGACGGGCGTGTCGATCCACGTGCCGTCGAACCAGACCGGCCGCCGTTCCAGAAGCGCGCCTTCGACTGTGGCCGCCCGCCCGGCAGGATCGATCAGCGTGGACAGGTCGACCTCGGGCCTCACCCCGACGACCGAGGTGTTGAGGTTGACGAGGTTGGCGCGGATCTCCGGCAGGCGCACCTTGAAGCGGGCGTGGTAGGCTTCCTCGAACAGTGCCTGCAGCATCGCCCGCGTCGGCTGCGGCGAGGGCAGCGGCACGTTGAGGATGTGCGTCTGCCCGACGAACTGCATGTCAGCCGAATGGATGTAGCGGATCGCGCGCGGGCGCACCGCCTCCTTGGCGATCAGCGCCTCGCCGTCGGCGCGGTGGCGGGCGAGCACGGCGTACGCCTCCGCCTCGTCGAGTACGGCGACCGGCCGGTTCAACGTGTTGACGAAGTCGTGGCGCAGATCCGCGACGACGCAGCCGAGCGCGTTGGTGATGCCCGGTCGCGCCGGTACCAGCACTTTCGGCAGACCGAGCTCGCGAGCGAGAGCGGTGGCGTGCAGGGGCCCGGCGCCGCCGAAGGCGAACAGGGCGAAGTCGCGCGGGTCGTGACCGCGGGCGATCGACACCATGCGGATCGCGCCCGCCATCTTCATGTTTCCGAGGCGAAGCACCGCGCCTGCCGCCGCGTTCCCGTCGAGGCCCGTCGCCCGGCCGATCCGCCCGGCGAAGATGGCACGGACCTCGTCGACGCCGACCGGATTGTCGACCGCCAGCAGTTTTCCCGGATGCAGGCGGCCGAGCACGAGATTGGCGTCAGTGATGGTCGGCTCCACGCCGCCGCGGCCATAGCAGATGGGGCCCGGCCGCGCGCCGGCGCTTTGCGGGCCGACCTGGATCAGGCCCGACGCGTCGACGCACGCGATCGATCCGCCGCCGGCGCCGACCGTGTGTACGTCGACCATCGGCACGTGGATCGGCATCGCATATTCGATCTCGGTCTCGTTGGAGACCGCCGGCTCGGCGTTGCGGATCAGCGCCACGTCGGTCGACGTGCCGCCCATGTCGTAGGTGACGAGGTTGGGGTAGCCGGCGCGCCGGCCGGTGTAGGCGGCGGCGATGACGCCGGAAGCAGGACCCGACATCACGGTCTTTGCCGCCTCGCGGGCGACGAAGCGCGCCGAGATCATGCCGCCGTTGCCGTTCATGATGAGGAAGTCGCGTCGGTAACCGAGCGCTTCCAGTTCGCTGCGCAGGCGAGCGACGTAGCGTTCGAGGATCGGCTGGACGGAGGCGTTGACCGCGGCGGTGACGCCGCGCTCGAACTCGCGCGCTTCCGAGAGCAGCGAATGGCCGGTGGTGATGTAGCCGTTCGGCCAGAGTTCGGCGGCGATCTCGGCGGCGCGGCGCTCGTGCGCCGGGTTGGCGTAGGCGTGGAGGAAGTGGATGACGAGGGCCTCGCAGCCCTTGGCGAGCAGCTCCGCGACGGCGGCGCGGACGCCTTCCTCGTCGAGCGGCTGGCGCACCGCGCCCGAAGCCTCGATGCGCTCCTCGACCTCGAGCCTCAGGTCGCGCGGGATAACCGGCACGAAGGTTCCGGTCATGCCGTAGGCCTGCGGCCGCGTCCGTCGGCCGAGTTCGATGATGTCGCGAAAACCCTTGGTGGTGATCATGCCCGTGCGGGCGAGGCGTCGCTCGAGCACGGCGTTGGTCGTCGTCGTCGTGCCGTGCACGATGAGGTCGATCCCGGCCGGCGAGGTGCCGGCCTCGGCGAGGGCGGCGACGACGCCGTGCGCCTGGTTGTCTGGGGTCGTCGGCGTCTTGGCGATGCGCACCCGGCCGCCGGCGCGGCCGTCGATCAGGATCAGGTCGGTGAAGGTGCCGCCGACGTCGATCCCCGCCACTACGGCGCCGGCGCGTTCTTTCTCCTCCATGCGCATTTCCCGATATCCGCGACCTAACGTCACATCGTTGTTTGGAATGGTGTTTCCCGGTCCGACATTGACCACATATTCATTTGTATACTAATAAATCACGGACTCAAGCATCCACGCACGAAGCCTTGGCCGCCGCGCGAGAAGCACCCATCCGAGCGGCGGGACCGGTCTTGATCGTTGCAGAGGACACAACCGCCATGCAGACCGCGGCTACCGTACTGAAAGAGGTCGAACCCGTCCGGTTTCCGATCCCGGCCAACTGCTACGCCGAGACCGTGGTCTCCGTGCAGCACTACACGGACCGGCTGTTCTCCTTCCGCATCACCCGTCCGCAATCCTTCCGCTTCCGCTCGGGCGAATTCGTCATGATCGGCCTGCCCAACGCCGAGAAGCCGGTGTTCCGCGCCTATTCCATCGCCAGCCCGGCCTGGGACGACGAGCTCGAGTTCTTCTCGATCAAGGTACCCGACGGCCCGCTGACCTCCGAGCTGGAGAAGATCCAGCCCGGCGACACGATCCTGATGCGGCAGAAGTCGACCGGGACCCTCGTCGTCGACGCGCTCACCCCCGGCGAGCGCCTGTTCATGTTCTCCACCGGCACCGGCATCGCGCCCTTCGCCAGCCTGGTGCGCGATCCCGACACCTACGAGAAGTTCGGCCACGTCTACCTGACGCATACCTGCCGCGAGAGCGCCGAGCTGCGCTACGGAGAGGAACTGTTCGACCAGGCGGCCAACGATCCGCTGATCGGCGAGGTCGCCGCAGGCCGGCTAACCCACTATGCGACGACGACGCGCGAGATTTCGCCGCGCATGGGCCGCATCACGCGGCTGATCGAGAACGGCAAGCTCTTCCAGGATCTCGGCATCGTTCCGCTCGATCCGAAGACGGACCGCGTGATGATCTGCGGCTCTCTGGAGTTCACCAAGGACGTCAAGGCGATCGTCGAGGGCTTCGGCTTCCGCGAGGGATCGCTGAGCAACCCCGGCGATTTCGTCGTCGAGCGCGCCTTCGTCGGCTAAACCGTCCGCGGCCCGCTACCGAGGCGTCTGAACCCGATCATTCGCCAGGCCGGCCGCGTTCCTTCGCCGACCGATCCACTTCTGCACTTCCATCGTCACCAGCAGGGCCGAGCCGGCTAGGAGCAGCAGGCTCCATTCGGTCAGGCTGACCGGCGCCAGCGACAGCGTGTCGGACAACCACGGCGTGTACATGGCGGCGATGTGCAGCGCCTGCGCGCCGATCACGCCGAAGACCAGCAGCGGATTTGCCGCCAGGCTCTGGCGGAATACGGAATGCCGTTCGGAGCGGCTGTTGAACGTCTGGAAATTCTCGAACAGCACGAACATGAGCAAAAGCATGTTCCGCGCCGCGTCGACCGTGTAGCCGGCGCCGAGCAGCCAGTAGAACAGCGCGAAGCCGCCGCCACCCATCACCAGGGTCGACGAAAGCACGCGGCCGATCATCAGCCGGTCGAAGATAGGCTCCGACGGCCGGCGCGGCGGGTAGGCGAGCTCGTCGCCCTCCGCTTTTTCCGCCGCCAGCGCGACGTCCTGGATGCCATTGGTCACCAGGTTGAGCCAGAGCAGCTGTACCGGCAGGAGGGGCATGGGCAGACCGAAGGGCAGCGCCAGCAGGAACAGAGCCACCTCCGCGGCACCGGTGGAAGCCGTCATGAAGACGATCTTGCGGATGTTGCTGTAGGCCACCCGCCCCTCGCGAATGCCGCTGACGATCGAGGCGAAGTTGTCGTCGGTGAGGATGATAGCCGCGCTCTCCTTGGCGACGTCGGTGCCCTTGCGCCCCATCGCGACGCCGACATGGGCGTGCTTCAGCGCCGGCGCGTCGTTGACGCCGTCGCCGGTAACGGCGACGAAATGGCCGTTGCGCGTCAGCGACTGGACAATGGCGAGCTTCTGCACCGGCTCGACGCGGGCGTAGATGCACGCCCTGGCCGCCAGAGCGTCGATCGCGTCCCGGCCATCACGTTCGGCGCGGGCGACATCCTCGCCGGTGGCGACGGCTTCCGGCGAAAAGGCAATGCCCGCCTCCTCGGCGATGCGGCAGGCGGTCTTCGGGTCGTCGCCGGTGATCATGACTACGCCGATGCCCGCTGCGCGGCAGCTGGCGATCGCCGCCGGCACTTCCGGCCGCACCGGGTCCTCCATGCCGACCAGCCCGAGGAACAGCAGGTCGACGAGGTGGTGATGTCCGTAGCCCCCGGCAGTGTTGGCCCCGCTGGTGTCGCCGGCGATCTCGCCTTCGGCGAAGGCGAGCACGCGCAGCCCGCGCGCCGCCATCTCGTCCTTCTGCGCGATGAGCGCCGCGCGGTTGATCGCAACGGCCGCGCCGCCGCGGTCCATGCGGTCGGCCATGGCGATCAGCGTTTCCGGTGCGCCCTTGACGAAGATGCGGACTGCCGTCTCGGCCTGGTGGAAGGAGGCGGCGTAGCGCCGGTCCGGCTCGTAGGGGATGCGCCCGACCTCGGGCAGCTCGGCATGCACCTCCTCGCGGACGATGCCGCCGCGCCGCGCGGCGGCGAGCAGTGCGACGTCGACCGTGTCGCCGATGCCCTTCCAGCCGTCGCCGTCGGCCACCAGTCGGGCCTCGTTGGGCAGCGCGGCGGCCCGCAGGAGGAGCGCCGCCTCATTCCGCCGGTCTTCGCCGTCCGGCCCGTCGACCCCGCCGCCGTCGCCGCCGATAGCGGGCCGCAGCGACAGCGCCGTCCCGTTGGGCAGGCGGATCTCCGTCGCGGTGAGTTCGTTGAGCGTCAGGGTGCCCGTCTTGTCGGTGGCGATCATGGTGCACGAGCCGAGGGTCTCGACCGCTGCCATCCGCCGCACGACGACGTTGACGCCGGCCATGCGCCGCATGCCGATCGCCAGCACGATCGAGATCGCCACGGGCAGTCCCTCGGGGATGGCGCTGACCGCCAGACCCACCGACATCAGGAAAAGGTCGCGCGGCGTCATCTCGCGCAGCAGGCCGACGGCGAAGAGAAAGAGCACCGAGACGCCGACCGCCACGGCGATCAGCCTCGCAAAGCGTTCGAGCCTCAGGATCAGCGGCGGGCGCGCCGGTGCCTCGGCGCCGATCTGGGTGGCGATCCTGCCGATCTCCGTCGATGCACCCGTCGTTGCCACGATACCCCTGCCGCGGCCGCGCGTTATCGACGTCCCGGCGAAGGCGCGGCAGGTCCGCGGCATCTCCGGCGCCTCCGACCGCGCGACATGCTTCGCCACGGGCACCGATTCGCCGGTGAGCAGGGATTCGTCGCAGCGCAGGTCCTGGGCCTCGACCAGCACGAGATCGGCCGGCACGCGGGCGCCCGCCTCCAGCACGACGAGGTCCCCCGGCACGATCTCGCGTGCGTCGATCTCGACGGCAGAGCCATCGCGAACCACCATGGCCTTCGGCGCCTGCAACTCGCGCAGCGCCGCCGCCGCCCGGCTTGCCGAGTACTCCTGCGCCGTGCCGATGACGCCGTTGATGAGCAGCACCACCGCGATGAACGCCGCGTCCTCCAGGTCTCCGAGGAACACCGAGACCAGTGTGGCGGCGAGCAGGAGATAGATCAGCGGGCTGAGAAACTGCTTGAGAAAGAGGACGACGATCGTTGGCCCGGGCACGTCCGGCAGCGCGTTCGGCCCGATTGCGGCGAGCCGCGTCGCCGCCTCGACGGACGACAGGCCGGCGGCCACTCCGGATGGCCGCGCAGCAGTCGTCTCTGGCAATCCGGCAGGCGTCATCTTCGGTCCTGGTTTCGACGTCCCGGTTCGACGGCAGTGCGGACCTGGCCCGCCCGCGCCTATTTAGGAAGCTGTGGACCCCACTTCCTTGACGGGTGTCAACCGTCACGGTTGATCCCGCGCAATGCGCGTCCGAGCGATCGCGTCTGCAATGGTTTCTTCGCAACGAAGAGGAGGTTGGAATGACCGCGACCACCGTCCATTCCTTTGCCCATGCGGCGGAACAGGCGCAGCAATGGGTCAACGAGCTCTGCGCGGACCTCGGCTGGAGCGAGCGGCGCGCCTATCGGCTGCTCCGCTCTGTCCTTCACACGCTGCGCGACTGGCTGCGGACCGACGAGATGGCCGACCTAGCCGCCCAGCTGCCGACCCTCGTCCGCGGCGTCTATTTCGAGGGCTGGGGGCCGTCGGATGCGCCGCCCGCCGAGCGCAGCAAGGCGGACTTCATCGCCCGCGTCGATGCCGACTTCGCCGACGATCCGATCTACGACACAGCGGTCGCAATCGCGGCCGTGTTCCGCCTTCTCGACCGCCACGTGTCCAGCGGCGAGATCGACCAGGTGCGCGCCTCGATGCGCAAGTCGTTGCGCAAGCTCTGGCCCGAACACTGAGCGCCGGCTGCGATGTTCCACGACCGCACCCATGCCGGCCAGGAACTGGCGGCCGAACTGCAACGGCTGAATCTCCCGGATCCGGTCGTGCTCGCCCTGCCGCCCGGCGGGGTTCCGGTCGCGGTGGAGATCGCCCGAGCACTCGAGGCACCGATCGACCTGCTGCTGGTGCGCAAGGTCGCGGCGCCGGGCAATCCGGAACTATGCGTCGCCACGATCGTCGACGGCACCCCGCCGGACGTCGTCATCAATCGCGAGATCGTCGAGGCGTATGGCCTCGACGACGACGCGTTGCGCCTGCTCGTCAAGGAGGCCAGGCCGGAGTCCGACCAGGGCCGCGCCGCTTACGCCAATCGTCGCAGGCAACTTTCGGTCAGGGGCAAGACCGTCATTCTCGTCGACGACGGCGTCGCAACCGGTACGACCGTCAAGATGGCACTGCGCGCGTTGCGGCGCCGTGAGCCCGGCGCTATCGTGCTCGCCGTCCCGGTCGCCCCCGCCGAGGTCGCCGACGAACTCGTTCCGGAAGCCGACCGCATCGTCTGTCTGAGCAGGCCGGGCCGCTTCCGTGCGCTGAGCTTCCACTACCGCGACTTTCCCGAGCTCTCGCACGACGACGTGGTCGAACTGATGAAGGCGGCGCATCTGGCGCGCAAGGCGGCGCTGACGGCCAAGCGGCGGGAAGGGTGATCGACCCATCCGAGGAACGGTCGGGCATCACCACGGCGCCCCGGTTGCCGCGCTTCTTGACGCCTGTCAAAGTGTGTCCTCCCGCGTTCGGATAGACAGGCGCCTTCACTGGAGAGCGGAATGACTGCGCCGATCTTTGTGGCCGAAGCCCTGACCAAGGTCTACCGCTCCGGGGACGTCGAGATCTGGGCCCTGCGCGGCATCGACCTCGAACTCTTCGAGGGCGAGATGGCGGTCTTCCTCGGACCGTCGGGCAGCGGCAAGTCGACCCTGCTCAACATCATGGGCGGCCTCGACCAGGCGAGCAGCGGCAAGGTCCGCTTCCGCGACACCGACCTGACCGCCTGCACCGAGAACCAGCTGACGCGCTATCGCCGCGACCATGTCGGCTTCATATTCCAGTTCTACAACCTGATCCCCAGCCTCACCGCCTGGGAGAACGTCTCGCTCGTCACCGAGATTTCGCGGAACCCGATGAATCCTGGCGAGGCGCTGGAGATGGTCGGACTCAAGGACCGCATGACGCATTTCCCGGCGCAGCTTTCCGGCGGAGAGCAGCAGCGGGTCGCCATCGCCCGCGCCATCGTCAAGCGGCCGGAGGTGATGCTCTGCGACGAGCCGACCGGCGCACTGGATTCGAAGACCGGCGTCCTAGTCCTCGAAGCGCTGTCGAGGGTCAACACCGAGCTCGGCACGACGATGGCCCTCATCACCCACAACGCGGCGATCCGGCAGATCGCCCACCGCGTGTTCTCCTTCCACGACGGGCGCATCGCCGAGGCCCATGTCAACGAGCGTCGCGCCAAGGCGTCGGAGGTCGTCTGGTAGCGCCATGTCGATGCTCGACCGCAAGCTGCTCCGCGACCTGGCGCGCATGTGGGCGCAGGTGCTGGCCATCGCCCTGGTGATGGCCTGCGGCGTCGCCACCATCGTCATCGCCATCGGCGCTTACCGCTCGCTGGAGGAGACGCGCGCCGCCTTCTACGAGCGCTACCGTTTCGGCAACGTCTTCGCCTCGGCGACGCGGGCGCCGCTGCACCTGCGCGAGCGCATCGCCCGGCTTCCCGGCGTCAGCGGCGTCGAGCTTCGCGTGGTCCGGCCAGTGCTTCTCGACATGCCGGGCATGGTCGAACCGGCCACCGGCATGGCCGTCTCCATACCCGACAGCGGCGAACCGGCGGTGAACCGCTTGTATCTGCGCACGGGCCGTCTGCCCCAGCCCGGCCGCACCGGCGAGGTCGCCGTCACCGAGCCCTTCGCCCTTGCGCACCGCATGGAACCGGGCAGTACCTTCGTCGCCCTGATGAACGGCCGCAAGCAGCAACTCACCGTCACCGGCATCGTGCTTTCGCCTGAATACGTCTATTCGATCGGACCCGGCGACATGATGCCCGACCAGCGCCGCTTCGGCGTCTTCTTCATGTCGGGCGCCGCACTCTCCGGCCTGTTCGACATGGACGGGGCCTTCAACGACGTGGCGCTGAGGACCCAGCGCGGCGCGAACCTGCGCGCCATCGTCGACGATCTCGACCGCATCCTCCGACCCTACGGTGGCTCGGGCGCGCACGACCGCACCGACCAGGTTTCGCACTCCTTCCTCGACAACGAGCTGATCCAGCTGCGCGCCATGGCGGCGGTCATCCCGCCGGTGTTCCTGTTCGTCGCCGCATTCCTGGTCAACATGATCCTGTCGCGCCTGATCACGCTGGAGCGCGAGGTGATCGGGCTGCTCAAGGCGATCGGCTTCGGCCCGACCGCGATCGCCTGGCACTACGTCAAGCTGACGCTGCTCGTCGTCGTCATCGGCCTCGCCATTGGTGCGCTGTCGGGCAACTGGATGGGGCGCAGCCTGACGCGGCTCTATGCCGAGTTCTTCTCCTTCCCCTTTCTCATCTTCCGCCAGAGCCTCGACCTCTACGTGCTCGCCGGCGGAGTCACGGCAGTGGCGGCACTGGCCGGTGCAGCCCGCTCCATCTGGAGCGTCGTCGCCCTACCGGCGGCGGTCGCCATGCAGCCGCCGGCGCCGACGCGCTACCGTACCTTCTTCGCCGGGGGAGCGGCCTACCTGCGCTTCCTTTCCCAGCTCACGATCATGGCACTGAGGCACCTGGTACGCTGGCCGGTGCGCACGCTGCTAACCACGCTCGGCACCTCCCTGTCGGTCGCGCTGCTGGTGACGGCGCTGTTCTCCTTCGATTCCATCGACTTCATGATCGATACGATCTACTTCCAGGTCGAGCGGCAGAACGCCACGATCACGTTCAGCCAGGACCGGTCGCCTCGCGCCATCGCCGCGGTCGAGCGTCTGCCGGGCATCATGCGCGCGGAGCCTTTCCGTACGACCGGCGTGATCATGCGCAACGGCCACCGCGAGCGGCGGCTGGCGATCTCGGCAGTGCCCGACGCCGCCGATCTCGGCCGTATCCTCGACGTGGGCCTCAGGCCAGTCGAGCCGCCGGCGGTCGGTCTGCTCGTCTCCGAGCGCGTCGCCGCCCTGCTTTCCCTGCGCGTCGGCGACAAGGTCGAGGTGGAGCTGCTGCAGAAGGATCACCGCGTCGTGACCGTGCCGGTCACGGCGATCGTGCAGAGCTTCGTCGGTCTGGCCGTCTACATGCGCTCCGATGCGCTCGACCGCCTGCTCGGAGAAGGCCCGCGCGTCTCGGGTGCCCGCGTCTCCATCGACCCGCTGCGCCTTCCCGACCTCTACCGCACCGTCAAGGTGACGCCTGCGGTGGCCTCGATCGCCTTGCAGGACGCTTCGCGGCAGCGCTTCCGCGAGACGATCGAACAGAACATCACGATCATGACGACCGTCTACACGGCGCTCGCCGTGATCATCACCTTCGGCGTCGTCTACAATTCGGCGCGCATTCAGCTCTCGGAACGGGCGCGCGAGCTCGCCAGCCTGCGCGTCTTCGGCTTCACGCGCGGCGAGGTGTCCGGCGTGCTCATCACCGAACTCGGCGTCATGGTGTTTCTGGCGCAGCCGCTAGGCTGGGTGCTCGGCTACCTCTTCTCCTGGTCCGTGGTGAAGGGGTTCGAGAGCGACCTGTTCCGCATTCCGTTCGTCATCAACACGGCGACATTCGCCTTCTCCAGCCTCGTCGTCGTCGCGGTCGCGGCGGCTTCGGCGCTGATCGTTCGCCGGCGCGTCGACCGCCTCGACCTGGTAGGGGTCCTGAAAACAAGGGAGTAGTCCGATGAACAAGGTGTGGCTGAAACGCCTGGCCTACGCGACCGTCGGATTGGCGGTTGTCGGCGGCTTCGCCTATGCGCTGCGCGAGCAGCCGTTGCTGGTCGACATTGCCGAGGTGTTCGAGGCGCCGATGCGCGTGACGATTCGCGAGGAGGGAACCACGCGCGTTCGCGAAGTCTACACGATCTCGGCGCCGATCGCCGGCCACCTGGCGCGCACCGTGATCAAGGAAGGCGACAGCCTGCGCGCGGGCATTACCGTCGTCGCCTCGATCCACCCGCTCGATCCGCCGCTGATCGACCGGCGCACGGAGGCCGAGCTGCTCGCTGCGCGCGACGCCGCCCGTTCGGCCGTCGCCATCGCCGAGATCGAGCTGGCGCGCGCCACGACGGCACTCAGGCTCGCCCAGGACGAACTCGATCGGGCGCTGAAGCTGTTCGCCCCGGGCATCATCTCGGAGAGCGCATTGCAGCGCTACGCCAGCCAGGTCGAGATACAGAAGGCGGCCGTCGACGCCGCTCGAGCGACCATCGAGGTTCGCAAGGCCGAGCTGGCCAGCGCCGAGGCGCGGCTTCTGCAGCCGGCTCCTGGAGCCGGCAACGGCGATTGTTGCATCAACCTCACCGCGCCGGTCGACGGCACCGTGCTCGGCGTGCTGGCGCGTAGCGAGCAAGCCGTCGCCATAGGCACCAAGATCGCCGAGGTTGGCAATACCGGCGACCTCGAGGTCGTCGTCGACCTCCTCTCCTCCGACGCCGTCGCCATCGGCCCGGGCACGCGCGCCTCGGTCACCGACTGGGGTGGCGCGCAGCCGCTGCCCGCCCGTGTGCGGCGCATCGATCCGGCGGCCTTCACGAAGGTTTCGGCACTGGGCATCGAGGAGCAGCGAGTCAACGCCGTTCTCGATCTCGAGGAGACGGATTCGCGGCTTGGCCACGGCTTCCGTGTCTTCGCCGAGATGGTGGTGTGGGAATGCGCCGCCTGCCTGCAGGTCCCGATCGGCGCACTGTTCCGCGAGGGCAGCCGGTGGAGCGTGTTCGTCGTAGACGGCGACCGGCTGAAGCGCGCGGCGGTCGAGATCGACCACATGAACGACGAGGTCGCGGAGGTGAAGGGCGGGCTCGCCGCCGGCCAGCGCGTCGTGCTGCACCCGAGCGACAAGGTCGAGGACGGCAGCCTGATCGAGGTCAGGGACGGTACCGCGGCGAAGTAGAGCGGCGAGATCCTGTCCGTCGCCGGTCGCCGTCAGGGTTGGAGCACGTAGATGCCGGGCGCGGCCGCGATCGTCCGATACTCGGACCGCCCGCCGCCGGCCGCGCGGCCGGGCAGCGTCTGCTCGCCCGAGTGCTCCGCCAGCCAGGCGAACCAGGAAGGCCACCACGAGCCGGGGTGCTCTTCGGCCTCCTTCATCCAGGGGTCCGGTGCCGGGTGCGGCGTGCCGTGGCGGTATTCGAGATGCCGGTAGGCGCGTCGCGGATTGCCGGGCTCGGCGACAATGCCTGCGTTGTGCCCCCCGTTGGTCAGCACGAAGTCGACGTCCGTGTCGAGGATGTGCACCAGCTTGAACACCGAGCGCCACGGCGCCACGTGGTCGGTCAGCGTGCCGACGGCGAACACCGGCACAGCGATATCCTCGACATGGACCGGCCTGCCATCGACGGCGAAGCGGCCCTGCGCCAGGTCGTTGTGCAGGAACAGCGAGCGCAGGTACTCGGAATGCATGCGGTAGGGCATGCGCGTGGCGTCGGCGTTCCATGCCATCAGATCGGTCATCGGCGGCCGCTCGCCTATCAGGTATTCGCCGATCAGCCGCGACCAGACGAGATCCTGCGAGCGGATCATCTGGAAGGCGCCCGCCATCCGCCGCTGGTCGAGATAGCCGTCCTGCCACATCACGTCCTCGATGAAGGCAACCTGGCTCTCGTCGATGAAAAGTCCGAGTTCGCCCGGCTCCTCGAAGTCGACCTGCGCGGCAAACAGCGACACGCTCTTCAGCCGGTCGTCGCCGTCGCGCGCCATCGCTGCCGCGGCGATCGACAGTAGCGTCCCGCCGAGGCAGTAGCCGACCGCGTGGATCTTCGCCCCGCCGGCGATCGCGCCTGCGGCGCCCACCGCGGCCATGACGCCGAGGCGGCGGTAGTCGTCGAGCGACAGGTCGCGGTGCTCGGGGCCGGGATTGCGCCAGGAGATGCAGAAGACCGTGAAGCCTTGCGCCACCAGATGGCGGATCAGCGAGTTCTGCGGCGACAGGTCGAGGATGTAGTATTTCATGATCCACGCCGGCACGATCAGCACCGGCTCCGGCCTGACCGTCCCGGTCGATGGCCGGTACTGGATCAGCTCGATCAGTTCGTTGCGGAAGATGACGTCGCCCGGCGTCACCGCTACCGTCCCGCCGACCGCGAAGGCCTCCGTCCCGGCAGGCCGATTGCCGCTGTCGAGCCGCTTCCAGTCCTCGACGAGGTTGTCCAGCCCACGGACGAGGTTGGCGCCGCCCTCGCGCACAGTGCGCTCGAGAATCTCCGGGTTGGTGGCGAGGAAATTCGACGGCGACAGCATGTCGAGGAACTGCCGGCTATGAAACTCGACCACGCGCTCGTGCTGCGCGCTCACCCCGGGCACGCCGGTCGTGGCATTGTGCCACCACTGCTGGGTCAGGAGGAAAGACTGCTGCAGCACGTTGAAGGGAAAGGCCTGCCACGCCGGCGCGCGGAAACGCCGATCCTGCGGCAGCGGTGCGATTACCGGAGGCGCCTCGCTGCTCGTGGCGCAGGCAGCCAGGAAGCGCTGCATTCGCGCGTTCTTCTCGATCGCCTTCGCCAGCAACTCCTGCTGCTTGCCGGGCGAAATCGCGAGGTTCAGCATCCAGTCGTGCCACGCTTCGGCGATGCTGATTGGCGACAGGCCCCCCGTTGCGGCGGCGATCGCCGCATGGAACAGCCGGTCGGCGACGCGGTATTCGCTCTCCGTGGCGTTGTCGGCAGGGGTGCCGGCCAAGCCCAGCGGCCTTGCGGGCGGTGCGGGCGGCTCCCGCCTGGCAACCACGGGCCGCGCTCGGTCGCGGACGCCAATCGGGCTGCGGCTCTTCGCCGTTAACAATCGCCTTTCCATGCGACCCTTCGTCATGCTGCGATCCCGGACTGCGGCGCGCCGTGAGCGTCGGGCGGAGGGATCAGGCGACGGTCTGCGCGGCCATGTCTTCGATCGCCGCATCGGTCTCCCTGCGCACGCGCCGGGCGGTCTCCGAGGCGATCCGGGAACCGATATTGGCCATCTTGCCGCTCTCGGATGAATATTCCGTGACGGCGTTCTGGACGAAGCCAGCATAGACGTCGAAGGCGTCGGTGAAGTCGGTCGAGGCAGCGAGCTCCTCGGCCAGTTTCACGTCTTCCTCGTAACGGTGCTTCAGAAACGACAGCGCCTCGATCTGGTAGCGCATCATCGCCTTGTAACCCTGCGCCTGCAGGCGGGCCATCGAGAACAGGAACTTCTGCGCGTTGGCGGCCATGGGCGAGGTCAGGGCAAACGGATCCTGCTGGGCAGGTGCGACGGGCTTGGACATGATAGGTCTCCGGTTATTGGAACCGCTTCGCGGCATGCGCCGGAACTCCGCCCGGCGGCCGGCGGGACTACGCTCTTTCCTAGGCTTTCGTTGGCCGGCTTCATTGATCCCGATCAACACTTTCCGGAGCGGCGGCTGACATTGTTTTTTCAAACGAGTTCGACCTGGGAGAGCTACGATGAAAACCCCTAGAGTGTGGGTTCTGGTGGCGGACGGATCGCGTGCGCGGATCCTGCGGGACCCCTTCCGCAAATCCGGGCCCGGCGAAAGCCCGGACGAGCTGGTCTTCCGTGCCGAGCAGCGCCAGCTGCGCGAGATCATGGCCGACCGACCGGGCCGCAGCTTCGCCTCCGAAGGGGTCCGCCGCTCGGCGATGGAATATCGTTCCGATCCGGTACGTGAGGATGAGCGGGCCTTCGCCAGCCTGCTGACCGAGGTGCTCGACAGCCATCGGCGCGCCGGCGATTTCGACCGGCTCGCCGTGGTCGCGGCGCCGCAGATGCTTGGCGATCTCCGCCATGCCTTCACGAACGCGCTGCGCAGTGTCACCATCAGGGAAGTCCCGCGGGACCTGACCCGGATGCCGTCGTCCGAGCTCCGCGACGCGCTTGCCGCACTCGATGTCGGGCGTGTCCCTCTCGGCGAGGCGGCACCCGCGCCGGGCGCGCGAACCCAGGTGCCTTGAAAGCTGAAAGGATCGCTGGATGCGGGCAGGATCGCACGTCAATCCGACTCAGAAATGCGACCTCTGCCCGATACAGCATCGGTCCGTCTGCGCCGCGGCCGACGGCAGGATCCGGACGGACCTGAACCGCATCTCCCACCGCCGGACGTTCGCCGCCGGCGAGACCATCGTCGGTGAAGCCGAGGAGGCCGGTATTGTCGGAAATGTCGTCCGCGGCGTGCTGCGCATGGTCAGGACAATGGCGGACGGCCGCCAGCAGATCGTCGGCCTGCTGTTCCCCTCCGACATGTTCGGCAGGGTTTTCGCCTCGCACTCGCGCTACGCCATCGAGGCGGCCACCGACGTCGAGCTGTGCTGCTTCGATCGCGCCGCCTTCGAGGCGCTGCTCGTCGCCAACCCTGACGTCGAGCACGAGGTTCTGCTCAGCACGCTCGACGAGCTGGACGCCGCGCGCGACTGGATGGTCCTGCTCGGCTGCCAGACGGTGCTGGAGCGCGTCGCCGCGTTCCTGATCATCGTGCGCCATCGAATGATGAAGACGGCGTCGGACGGATGGATGCCGGGGCCGCACATCTCCGTCCCGATCGGCCGGCGCGACATGGCGACCTATCTCGGCACGACGGTGGAATCGATCAGCCGCACCATCCGCGCCATGGCGCGAAGGGGCGTGATCCGCATCATCGACGCACAGAACTTCGAGGTCGTCCGGTGGGACCGCCTCGTCGCCCTTTCCGGCCGCGAGGAGCTGGATTTCGATGGCCGGATAGCCGGACCGCAAGGCCACCGGCATCTGGCGGACGCCGGCTCCGCGATGCGGCAGACCGTGGCAGGGCGGCGTGTCGTCGAGATGGAGGAATAGGTGGCGGCCGGCGGGTGCGGCACGGCGGTCCGCTCTGCCATCTCCTTATTTGATTCGCCTCAAGGCTGCGTCGCGGAACCGTCACTAGCTTCGCGACAGAAGGTCGGTAGAGTCGCCTGCAGATTCCGCTTGAGCGATGGCGCATTCGACGAAAAAACGCGCGGCAACGAAGGAGTTCGGATGATCGTCGAGGACCAGTCAGCCGTCGTCGCTTTCCTGACCAGCCCCTACACCCATGGCGAGGACGGGCCGGTCGAGGTGATGGAGACCCACATCTCGCTGGTCTTCCTCGTCGGTAACCGGGCTTTCAAGCTGAAGCGCGCGGTGAAGCTGCCCTATGTCGATTTCTCCAGCGCCGGGCTCCGCCTCGCCGCCTGCAGGAAGGAGGTCGAGCTCAACTCCCCCACCGCGCCGGGCCTCTATCTCGGCGCCCGCGAGATACGCCGCGACGCGCAGGGCCGGCTCGGCTTTGGCGGCGAGGGCGAACTGGTCGACGCCGTCGTCGAGATGGTGCGCTTCGAACAGGACTGTCTCTTCGACAGCATGGCGGCAAGTTCCCGCCTTACCGCGCGGCAGATGGAGGAGGTCGCGCACATGATCGCGCTCTTCCACCGCGACGCGCCGGTGGTGCCGTCCGAGCGGGGCACCGCCAACATGGCCGGCGTGCTCGACGTCAACGAGGCGGGCTTCGCCACCAGCAGCGTCTTTTCGGGCAGGGAGACCGCCGCGTTCAACCACGCGTTTCGCGCCGCACTGGAGCGGGCTTCCCCGCTGCTCGACCGGCGTGGCGAAGAGGGGCGCATCCGTCGCTGCCACGGCGACCTGCACCTGCGCAACATCTGCCTCTTTCGCGGCCGGCCGCGACTGTTCGACTGCATCGAGTTCAACGACCGCATCGCCACCGTCGACGTGCTCTACGACTTCGCCTTCCTGCTCATGGACCTCTGGCACCGCGACCTGCCGGCCTTCGCCAACCTCGCCATGAACCGCTACCTCGACGAGACGGGCGACGAGGACGGCTTCGTGCTCCTGCCCTTCTTCATGGCGGTCCGCGCCGCCGTCCGCGCCCATGTGACGGCGACCCAGGCCGCGGAGACCGCCGGCGGCGGCGGGCACCTCGCCGGGATCGCGCGCTCCTACTTCGACCTGGCGAGGGTCCTTCTCCAGTCGGCGCCAGGCGGGCTCGTCGCCATCGGCGGCCTCTCCGGCTCGGGCAAGACGACGGTCGCCGAGGCGCTCGCGCCGATGGTCGGGGCGCCCCCCGGCGCCCGCATCGTCGAGAGCGACCGCGTGCGCAAGGGGCTGTTCGGCGTTTCCGCGGACACCCGCCTCCCGGATGCCGCCTACGCCCCCGAAGTCTCCGCGCGCGTCTATCGAACGCTCGCCGAACGCGCCGAGGCGATCCTCGCCGCCGGCGGCAGCGTCGTCGTGGACGCGGTCTTCGACAGGCCTGGCAACCGCGACCTCGTCGAGGCGGCGGCCCATGCCGCAAATGTCCCGTTCCACGGCGTCTGGCTGGAGGCGGAAGCATCGCGACTTCGCGAACGCGTGCTCGCGCGTATCGGCGGTCCGTCGGACGCGACGACCGCCGTGCTCGAGCGGCAGCTTACCCGGGATCTCGGGGCGATGAGCTGGACGCGTGTCGACGCGGGAGGCCCGCTCGCCGAGGTGGTCGGCACGATCTCCGGTCTCGTCGGGAGCCGCGATCCGGTGGGCGATTGACCGGCGTCAAGGAAGGCAAGGCGGCAGCCTGCATAGTTTGGATCGGTTCCGTCGTTCTTGAGGTGCTGAGATGGCCCACAAGCAAGTGCTCTTCCGCTCCGCCGCGCGCGAAAAAGTCCTGCGCGGTGCCACCCAGCTTGCCGACGCAGTGCGCGTCACCCTCGGTCCGCGCTCGAAGTCGGTCCTCATCGAACGCAAGTGGGGCGCGCCGCTCGTCTGCAACGACGGCGTCACCATCGCCAAGGAGTTCGACCTCAAGGATCCAGAAGAGAATCTCGGTGCCCGCATGATGCGCCAGGCCGCCGAAAAAACCGGCGAGATGGTCGGCGACGGCACCAGCACGTCGACCATCCTTGCCCACGCAATCTTCTCTGACGGCGTGCGCAACGTGGTCGCGGGTGCCAGCGCCATCGACATCAAGCGCGGCCTCGACCGCGCCACGAAGCGCGCCGTCGAGGCGTTGAAGACCATCTCCCGCCCGGTCGCGACCAAGCGCGAGAAGGAGCAGGTGGCGACCATCTCGGCGCACAACGACCCGGCGATCGGCGAACTCGTCGGCGACGCGATGGAGAAGGTTGGCGGCGAAGGCGTCATCACCGTCGAGGAATCGAAGACCACCGAGACGGTGCTCGAAGTCGTCGAGGGAATGCAGTTCGACCGCGGTTTCCTGTCGCCCTATTTCGCCACGGACGCCGAGAAGATGGAGGCTGCGCTCGAGGATGCGCTGGTCCTGATCGTCGACCGCAAGGTTTCATCGCTCCACGACCTGATCAAGCTTCTCGAAGCCGTCGCCAAGTCGGGCGCGCCGCTCCTCGTCGTCGCCGAGGACGTCGAGGGCGAGGCACTGGCCACCCTCATCGTCAATCAGATTCGCGGAACCTTCCGCAATTGCGCCGTCAAGGCGCCGGGCTTCGGCGACCGCCGCAAGGCGATGCTCCAGGACATCGCCATCCTCACGGGCGGGCAGGTGATCTCCGAGGAACTCGGCCTGAAGCTGGAGAACGTCGAGCTCGGCCAGCTCGGCAAGGCCAAGCGCGTCGTCATCGACAAGGATACGACGACGATCATCGGTGGCGGCGGCGACCCGAAGGCGATCGCCGGCCGGGTCGAGCAGATCCGCCGCGAGATCGCCGATACCACCAGCGACTACGACCGCGAGAAGCTGCAGGAGCGGCTGGCCAAGCTCGCCGGCGGTGTTGCCGTGATCCGCGTCGGCGCGCCGACCGAGGCAGAGATGAAGGCGAGGAAAGAGGCACTGGACGACGCCATCAGCGCTACCAAGGCGGCCGTCGCCGAAGGCATCGTGCCGGGTGGCGGGCTGGCGCTTCTGCGCTGCCTTGCCGCGGTTGACGACGAGGAGACGCGCTGCGAGGGCGACGAGCGCACCGGCGTGCAGATCCTCAGGCGCGCGCTGGAAGCGCCCGTCCGCCAGATCGCCGAGAACTCGGCGGTCGACGGCGGCGTCGTCGTGGCGCGGATGATGGACGGCGCCGGCAATTTCGGCTTCGACGCCGGCCGCAAGCAGTATGTCGATCTCGTGGAAGCCGGGATCATCGACCCGACCAAGGTGGTGCGCATCGCGCTGGAGAACGCCGTTTCGGTGGCCAGCACGCTGCTCCTCACCGAGGCGACGATGACGGAGATCCCGGAGCCGCCGCGCGAGAGGGCGGCCGATCAGGAACTTGCGATGTAGCCTCGGCCCGTCCGGCCGCGGCGCGTACAGAAGGAAGACTGGAAATGCAGAGCGAACCCAGGATCGCGTTTCGCAACATCGAGCCCTCCGAAGCAATCGAGGACCATGTCCGGCGCCGAATCAGCGAGTTGGAGAAGGTCTTTCCGCGGATCGTCGGCTGCGAGGTGGTGATCGAGGCGCCGCAGAAGAAGAAGCTGGGCGGGCGCTCCTTCAAGGTTCACGTGAAGGTCGAGGTTCCGGGGCCGGACATCGACGTCACGCGCTCCGTCGACTACGGCGAAGCCTCTGAAAACGTTGCGCTTGCCGTTCATGAGGCGTTCGATGCCGCCGGACGATTGCTGCTCGAGCGCAAGCGCGAGACCTCGGGGCACTGAAGAGGCGCATGTGAGCATGCGGCTGCGTCGTTTTGCCGGGCCGCCGTTCATGCCGACACCTGCCGGACCGGCAAGGCCGGGCGCCGGCCGCCAGGCGGCGGAGGCGGGTCGGCGACACGCCAAGTCATTGACTGGAATGGGAGAGAGCGCCGCATGATCTACAACGCCATCATGGTGCAGCTCGACATCGACGAGCCGCCGGCGCCGAGGCTGGAATTCGCACGGGCGCTGGCCCGCCGCTTCGAGGCGGACCTGATCGCCTTTGCCGCAGCCGACGCGCCGGTGGTGTTGCCGGGCAGCGACGGCATTTCGGCCGCTGGCGGGGTGCTGAGGGCGCAGATAGACGAGATCGAAACCCGCCTGGAGGCCCTGCAGCGCGAATTCGAGTCGCTGATGGGCGACGACGTCCGCTTCTCATGGCGCGGTTTAGTGGCCAATCCCACGCAGGCGCTAGCGGTGGAGGCCCGCGCGGCCGACCTAATCGTCGCGGGGAGCCCCGCAATCGGTCCGTTCGCCGATCACTCGCGCCGGATCGACGCCGGGGGCCTCGTCCTCGCCGCGGGACGGCCCGTCCTTTTCGCATCCCATGACCTCGCGCCGGTCGTGGCGCGCAACGTGCTCGTCGCGTGGAAGGACACCAGAGAGGCGCGGCGCGCGGTGGTCGATGCGCTGCCTTTCCTAACGTCGGCGGCCGAGGTGGTCGTGGCGGCGGTCGAGGAGGGGCCGGGCGCCGCAGCGCGGTCGGGCGTCGCCGACGTGGTGCGCTTCCTGATGAAGCACGGCGTCAGCGCCCGCCCTGAGGTCGTTGGCAAGGCAGACGCCGAGGCCGGCGATGTCCTGGCGAAACTCGCGGCGGACGCCGGAGCCGACCTCCTCGTCGCCGGGGCCTACGGCCACAGCCGCCTGCGCGAATGGGCGTTCGGCGGGGTAACGCGGACACTCTTGCAGAAATCGCAGTTGAATCGGCTGCTGTCCTGCTGAACTGTCTCTCCCGGTCCCAGTCGAGCGGAGGGGAACGGACGCCGGCGATGGTTGAACTTGCCGAGAAGGTGCGTTTTCTCAACGATCCGGCGGCCTATGCCGGCGCGACCCATGTGGTTGAGGCGAAGGAAACCCACATGTCCTGGGTCTTCCTGACCGACCGGCGCGTCTACAAGCTGAAGAAGCCGCTCAGACGCCCTTTCCTCGATTTCACCTCGATCGACAGCCGCCGGCATTTCTGCGAGGAGGAACTGCGTCTCAACCGCCGGCTGGCTCCGTCCACCTACCTGTCGGTCGTGCCGCTGCGAAAGAAATCTTCCGGCGGCCTGTGTCTGGGTGGCTCCGGCGACGTCGTCGACTGGTTGGTCGAGATGGAGCGCCTGCCGCAGCACGATATGCTCGATGCCCGCATCGAGGCGCGCGGCGTGGCGCCGGGCGACGTGTCGCGGATCGCTTCCCTGCTGACCGGCTTCTATGCAGCCCTGCCGCCGCAACTCGCCGATGGCGGCGCGGCCATCGAGCACTTCGTTGTCGAGCACGCGGTGACGCGGGCGATTCTCGAGCATGAGGACATCGGGCTCGGAGACCGGACGCGAAGGGTCCTCGACCGGGTCGAGGCCGGTATCGTGTCGCTTCGGCCGGCCTTGGAGCGCAGGATCGCGGAGGGCCGGATCGTCGAGGGTCACGGCGACCTTCGCCCCGAACACGTCTGCCTCACGCACCCGCCGCAGGTCATCGACTG